>NZ_JCADBM010000038.1:0-73677 GCF_059359075.1 Phytohabitans sp. LZ39
CCGGTGCGACCCGCGGGCACCCCCGTCCGACAAGGGTCCGGCCCGGTGGGCTTGCGGCGCGGACCTGGCAGCGCGGGGCGGGGGTTTCGGCGAGCGCCAGCTCGCCGCCGACCCGCGCGGTCTCCGGCGGGAGCAGCGATCCGCGAGTGACACGGACCCGGGCAAACTCAAGCTCGAGGCGCACCACGACGGCGCCACCTGATCCCGAAAGGTCTCTAGATGCCGCTCCAGACGGCGTCGGCTCCTGAGTCGCCGGTCAGGAAGACGTAGACGCCGGTGACGCCGGCCAGGATGATCACCGCGGCGCCGAGCACCCAGGTCAGCCAGAGTGGCACGCCGCCTGCGGTGCCGCGGCCGCTCGTCAGGCCGTTGGTGACGAAGACGAGCAGCAGTGTGCCGGCACCGAGGCCGAGGCTAAACCAGAAGGTCAGATCGCCGTACCCCTGGTGGTCGTTGACCTTGTCGAGGATCTCCTGGCCGTAGTTGGCGGCGACGAGCCGCTCCTCCAGCCGCTCTCCGGACTTCCGGGCCACGAACGCCGCGGCCGGTCCGGCGATCGCGAGCAGCGCGGCGGCCCAGCCGATCCGCAACCGCACGCGAGGGACCAAGGTGTAGACCACCGCGGCAAGCCCCAGCAGTGGGATGAAGACCACCGCGGCGTGCACCACGAGGGGATGCGTCGGCAGGCCCATGATCTCGTCGAACACGAGTCCTCCTTCAGGGATCCACGTAACCGCGAGATCATCGTACGATTTGTCCGTCTCGCGGATGTGGCCCCTTGTCAGTGGGGTTACGCGGACAGAGTCGAGGCGGTTCATCCAGGTTCCGCCTGCCTTGCTGGTGACGAATCCACGTGCTGTTATTGCTAGATGCACGGCGAGGAGCTATTGCGGTCGCGTGGCCTGCGGGTAACGCGACCGCGGCTCGCGGTGCTCGATGTGCTGGCCGGCGGTGGCCATCTGGAGGTCGACGAGATCGCTCGTCGAGTGCGCACCCGTCTCGACTCGGTCTCCACCCAGGCCGTCTACGACGTGCTCGGCGCGCTTTCCCGCGCCGGCCTGGCCCGCCGTCTCGAGCCCGCTGGCAGCCCCGCCCGCTACGAGGCCCGCGCCGGTGACAACCACCACCACGTGGTCTGCCGCGGCTGTGGCGAGGTGGCCGACATCGACTGCGCCGTGGGCGAGGCGCCCTGCCTCGACCCCCACGTCTCGCACGGCTTCCAGATCGACGAGGCCGAGGTGACGTACTGGGGCCTGTGCCCGATCTGCCAGGCTCGCAAGGCCGATGACATCTGAGGATCTCGGCCTCTTCGGTCCCGATTCGGTGAGCTGGCGCGTGCACGAGGAGCCGATCCTCTTCGTCGGCGGCCTGCGCTCGCTCTACCTCCAGGCCCTGCATCCCCTGGCGGTCGCCGCCGTGGTGCAAAACTCCGACTACAAGGCCGACCCGTGGGGCCGGCTGGTGCGCACCTCGCAGTACGTGGGCACCACCATCTACGGCACCACCGCCCAGGCCGAGGCCGCCGGCCGCCGGGTGCGCGCGCTGCACGCGCGGCTGCGCGCCACGGACCCGCGCACCGGCGCCGAGTTTCGGGTCGACGAGCCCGACCTGCTGCGGTGGGTGCACGTGGCCGAGGTCGAGTCGTTCGTCTCCACGGCCCGCCGCGCCGGCGTGCGCCTGACCGCGGCCGAGGTCGACGCCTACTACACCGAGCAGCGCCGCGTCGCCGCACTGGTCGGCCTCGACCCCGCCACCGTGCCCGGCACGGCCGCCGAGGTGGCCGAGTACTACGAGCGGGTCCGTCCCGAGCTGGGCATGAGCAAGGCGGCGGCGGAGACGTTCTTCTTCCTCAGCCACCCGCCGCTCCCCTGGCGCCTGGGCCTCACACCGGTGCGCCTGGCCTACATGGGTATCGCCGCCACCGCCTTCTCGCTGCTGCCGCCGTGGGCCCGCCGCATGTACGGCGCACTGGGCCTCCCCCTGGCCGACGTCTCCGCCGGTGTATCCGTGCGCGGCCTACGCCTGCTCGTGGCCACCCTGCCCAAGCGCTACCGCACCGGCCCGATCTACAAGCAAGCCATGGAGCGCGCCGCCCGCCGGGCCGTCGACTCCGTCCCCGGCTAAATCGTTGGACGCGCCGGGCCGCCCGCGGCGATCGTGGGCGTATGCGCCAAGAGGAGATCTGGGACGTCGAGGCCGCCGAGAGCTATGACACGCCAGGTCGCGGCATGTTCGCACCCGAGGTGCTCGGCCCGACCGTAGACCGCCTGGTCGCCCTGGCCGACGGCGGGTCCGCGCTGGAGTTTGCCATCGGCACCGGCCGGGTGGGCATCCCCCTCGCCGAGCGGGGCGTGCCCGTCACCGGCATCGAGCTGTCGCGCCCGATGGTCGAGCGCCTCCGCGCCAAAGTGGACGAAGCGACGCTCCCGGTCATCATCGGCGACATGAGCACGACGGTCGCCCCCGGCGATTACACGCTGGTCTACCTGGTCTTCAACACGATCTCCAACCTGCTCGAACAGGCCGAGCAGGTCGCCTGCTTCCGCAACGCCGCCCGCCACCTCACACCCGGTGGCCGGTTCGTCATCGAGCTGTGGGTGCCCGAGCTGCGCAAGCTCCCGCCGGGTCAGCAGGCCGTGGTGTGGCACACCGAGGCGGGCTACATCGGCCTGGACACCTACGACGTGCTCCGCCAGCACGTCGTCTCGCACCACTTTCACTTCGGCGAGGGCAAGGAGGCGCGACTAGGCCGCAGCCCGCACCGTTACATCTGGCCGGCCGAGCTCGACCTCATGGCCCAGATGGCCGGGTTTGAGCTGGAGAGCCGGCACGCCGACTGGTCCGGCGCCGACTTCACCGCCGACTCCCGATCACACGTCTCCGTCTACCGCCTCCCGCCGACGCCCTCGACGCCGGCCACGGTCTAGAGGCCTTTCGGCTTCGGCCGCTAAGCCCTATCCAGAGACCTTTCGGAGTCGGGGTGGCTTCGACCCCCTATTTAGACAGAGATTTGAGCTACCGCGGCGTCCGTCGTGGTCCAGACCGCTGCTCCCGCGGCCTCACCCGTCCGCCGTTGGCCACGCTCACCCTGCGCGCAACCGGCCGGGAGGAAAGGGGGCGTGGTGACGGAGCTCGCGCCGGGCGGTGGCCGGCGTTTGTCCAGAATGTCTGTTCCCGGATCGGCGATCCGGGAATGCAATGGGGTCGTCGTCGCCGCGTGTAACCGCCGCTACCCCGACTCCGAAAGCTCTCTAGAGCGAGCTACCGCGACGTCCGGTCGTGGTCAAGACCGCTGCTCCCGTGGCCTCACCCATCGGCCGGGGGTGGGGTGAGCACGCGGTCGACGGCGGCCCAGGGGTCCTTGGCCGGTGCCTCGACGCCCGCCGGGCAGCTCTTGCGGAAGTCGCACCAGGTGCAGATCGGGCCGGGTGTCGTCGGGAACGCCGCGTCGGGGTCTGCCCCGTCGGCGACCGCGCGCTCGGCGGCCACGATGTCGCGGGCGGTGTCTTCGGCGCGGGTGACCTGGCGGGCCAGCGACTCCGGCGTGTGCTCGTGTGCCGCGACCGTGCCGGACGGGAGGTGGTGCAGCTCGACCCGGCGGCAGGGGCGGCGGAAGACCCGCTCGGCCGCGTACGCGTACAGCGCGAGCGCCTGGGAGCCTCGGGCGTCGTCGGCGTCGAGGCCCGAGCGGCCGGTCTTGTAGTCGACGATCGCCAGCTCGGGTCCGTCGGGACCGGTGCGGGAGTCGATGCGGTCGGCGCGGCCGTTGAAGGCCAGCACCGCGGTCTTTACCGCCACGACCCGCTCGACGCCGAGTGGCTCGACGGCCGGGTCGAGGGTCTCCACATAGGACTCTAGCCACTCCAGCGCCCGCCGGTATGCCGTGCGCTCCTGCGCCTCGTCGCGGTAGCCCTCGCGCACCCAGGTGCCCTTGAGCAGGGTGGGCAGCGCCTCGGGGCGGCGGCGGTCGGCGGGCAGGGCGAACCAGTTTCGCAAGGCGGTGTGCACGCTCGCGCCCAGCGAATTGTGCGCCCACGGCGGGCCCTTGGGCGGCGTCGGACGGTCAACGTAGGAGTATCGGTAGCGGCGCGGGCAATCCTCGTAAGAGCCCAGCTTGCTGGGCGTGCAGACGAAGAGCCGCTCCGGCATGCCCTCGAAGCCGAGCTGCTCCGGCACCGGCCGCCCGGCGCCGCGCGTGCGCGGGGTCGCGGAAGTCACCCCACGATCCTCCCACTGGCGTACGACAATCGGCGGCTTCACCCGCCGTTCGTGTACTCCCGCACGAAAGCGGCCACCGCGTCGGCGATCAACTGCACGGCGATGGCGGCCAGCAGCAGGCCGGCGATCCTGGTCAGCACCTCGATGCCGCTCGGGCGGAGCACCTTCACGATCCCGCCCGAGAAACGCAGCGCCAGCCAGACCGCGGCCATCGCCGCGACGATGCCGACCGCGACCGCGACGTGGTCGGCCACGCCGTCGGCCCGCTGGACGAAGAGCATCGTCGCCACGATCGCGCCGGGGCCGGCGAGCAGCGGCGTACCCAGCGGCACCAGCGCGATGTTGGAGGTGACCTGCTGGTTGGGGTCGCCGGTACGGCCGGTGAGCAGCTCCAACGCGATAAGGATCAGCAGCAGGCCGCCGGCGCCCTGCAACGCGGGCAGGTCGACGTGGAGGTAGTCGAGGAGCGTCTGGCCCGCCACCGCGAAGACTACGATCACGCCGAACGCGAGCGCGACGGCCTGCGTGCCGGCCCGGTTGCGCTCCCGCGCGGAAAGGGTGCCGGTGAGCGCGAGGTAGATCGGCACCATGCCCGGCGGATCCATGATCACGAGGAGCGTGACAAAAACCTCGCCGAACAGCTTGAGATCCACAAGGTCACGCTAGAGGACTGATCATGCTCCGAGGACGGGTACACCCGAGGCGGCCGCCACGATCGCCTCGTACACGGCGGGCTCCGTCGTGTACGCGCCGAGCTTGACCTGCTTGTGCGTGCCGTGGAAGTCGGACGAGCCGGTCACCACCAGCCCCAGCTCGGTGGCGAGCCCGCGCACGTGCTCGCGCTCGGCGGGCGAGTGTGCCTCGTGGTCGGCCTCCAAACCGAAGAGGCCGGCCGCGGCCAGGTCCACGATCAGCGAGTCGGGCACCACCTTGCCGCGCTTGGTGGCCTTCGGGTGGGCGAAGACCGGCACGCCACCGGCCGCGCGCACCAGCCGCACCGCCTCGAACACGTCGGTGTCCTCTTTGGGCACCCGGTAGCGCTCGCCCAGCCACCGATCCTCGAACGCCTCGTCGGTGTCGGCCACCAAACCGGCCCGGATCAGCGCCCGCGCGATGTGCGGCCGCCCGACGGTGCCGCCGGCGGCGTACCCGTGCACCTCGTCCCAGGTCACGTCGACCCCGTCGGCCCGCAACAGCTCGACGATGCGCTGAGCCCGCTCCACGCGGCCGCGCCGCACCCGGGCCAGCTCGGCCACCAAGGCTGGTGCGGTGGGGTCGAAAAGGTACGCAAGCAGGTGCAGCGGGATGGCCGGCACCTGCCCGTACCACCGGCAGGACAGCTCGGCCCCGCGCACCAGCACGAGGCCGGCGGGCCGGGCCTGCTCGGCGGGCGCCCAACCGGCCGTCGTGTCGTGGTCGGTGATGGCCAGCACGTCGAGGCCGGCCTCCGCGCCGGCGGCGACCAGCTCGGCGGGGGTGAGGGTGCCATCGCTGGCGGTGGTGTGTGCGTGCAGGTCGATGCGCATCAGACAAGCATGGGGTCCACCACGAGCAGGCGGTCGTTGCCGTCGGCGCCGGGCACCGGCACCTCTTCGACCTGCGGCTTCTTTCCCGCCTTGACGCGCATGAGGTCGCCCTCGCGGGAGACGTGCACAAGCGTGTCGCGGCCGGCCCAGGCGGCCTGGTCGCTCAGCGCGGGACCGGCGTCGGCCGCGCTGGCCTTGCCGTTGAAGGCGACGCGCAGGTCGACGAGCCGCGCCCGGCCGGCGCCGGCGGCCACCAGCCAGTGACCGTCGGGCGAGACCGTGCCGGCGCCACGCGGGTTGAGCTGAAGGGCGCAGGCCGTCTTGAGCACGGTCAGCGCGTTGACCGCGTCGAGGAGCGCGAGGCACGGGCGGTCGCCCGCCTCGGCGGAGACCTGGCCGACGACCGTGCGGCCGTCGGGCAACGGCCCGTAGATCTCGGAGGTGCCCGCCGTCCACACCGGGGTGTACAGCGTGTCCTGGCGCGGCCACCACACGTCGAACCCGTTTCGCGAAGCGCCGGAGGCCGAGCGCTCCATGAGCACGCCCTGCCCCACGAAGCTCACCGGCCGCCCTTCCAACGGCGCGGCCGTCTGCGTGGCGTCTTTGAGGGCGCCCTGCTCGACGACGGCGCTGAAGAGGCGGGCGCTGTCGCGCCAGGCGACCCGGCGGCCGTCGGGAGCCACCGCCACCGCGTCGACCGCGGGAAGCACCTGGATCGAGGAGCCGTCGGGCGCCACGTACCAGAGGGTGGCGCCGCCAGCGGGCGGGACACCGACGACGAGCCAGCCCTTGTTTGTCTCGTGTGCCCGCGTCACGGTGCCGATCTGGGGCAGCGTGATCGCGGTGCCGCTCGACGTACGCAGCTGGGTGGAGACGACAAGGTCGACCGGCACGTCGACGGCGGACATCGGGTCGCTGTCGAGGCTGCCCATGGGAGCCGGCACGGCGGTGGTCGGCTCGACCGCGGGCAGCGACTGGTTGATCTCCGGATCGGGGTCGGCCACCCAGGCGGGCCCCTGGTAGCGCCCCTCCTCAGGGTTGAGCCGGACCACGCCGACGGTGGCGACGGCTGTCGCGGCGACGAGCAGGACGGTGCCCGCGACGGAGCGACGCCGGCTGATGCGACGCCCCTTGCGGATCGCCTGCCCGCCGGGGTCGTGCCCGCCCACCGCCTGCCCCGGGGCGGCGGCACGCGAAAGCGTCTCCCGAAGTGCCTGCTCCAGATCGTCCGATGCCACGCCCATTGGACGCCTTGGCGACGGCCGCAGGTTGTCCGGCTCGCCCATCGTCACCCGCGCTCCAGACCGGCGGCGGGTGCCGGGATCGGCGGAATCGGCAGGACCGGTGCCGGCCGCACGCGGGTGGGTGCGGGCTTGGGCTCCGGCGCGGGGCCGGCTGGCCCGCGCTTTGCCCGGGCGTCGCCCTGGACGCCGGCTTCCGCAGCCTCCGGCGCGAGGCCGGCGGCACCAAGACGCTGGCGCAGCGTGTGCAGGGCGCGCGAGGTCTGGCTCTTGACCGTGCCGGTGGAGATGTCGAGCAGCGCGGCGGTCTGCGCCTCGGTCATGTCTTCGTAGAAGCGCAGGACCAGCACCGCGCGCTGGCGGGCCGGCAGCGCCTTGACGTGCCGCCACAGCGCGTCGCGCTCAAGCTGCTCGTCGATCTGGTCGGGGGCGGCCCGCTCGGGCAGGATCTCGGTGGGCCGCTCGCCGTGCCACCGCCGCCGCCACCAGCTCGTGGCGGTGTTGACCAGCACGCGTCGCGCGTACGGCTCGACGGCCTCGATCTCACCCAGCCGCTTCCACGCCAGGTAGGTCTTGGTGAGGGCGGTCTGTAGGAGATCTTCGGCCGTGGCCCAGTCACCGGCCAGCAGGTAAGCCGTGCGCAGCAGGGCAGCGGAGCGAGCCGCGACGAACTCGCGGAACTCCTCCTCCATTTCCTGCCTGGCGGCCGACACCATCGCCTCCCCATGACATGTGTCCTCCCGAAGGTTGTCACAGCCTTTGGGCAAGGAACATGGCACGGACGGCCAAACCAGCGTTAGGCCCCGTCGTCGGCCTTGATGTCTTCCGCGTCTTTACCGAGGCGCGCCTCGACCGCCTGCGGCTCGTACATCTCCTCGACCACGCGAAGATAGAGCTCATTGGGGTTGGGCAGGTGTTTGACCTCGCGGAGCGCCTGATCTTGGCCGGCCGACTCGAGCACGAACGTGCCGTAGTTGAGCATGCGGCCGAGCGGGGACTGCTCGTATTTCATGTCGGTGACGCGCAGCAACGGCATCATGCCGACTTTGCGGGTGATGATGCCGTTGACCACCATGACGCGCTTGTTGGTCAGGATGAACCGGTCGAAATACCAGTCGCCGACCTGCCACGCCACCCAGCCCATGACGCCGAACCAGACGATGACGGCGGCGGTGGTGAGGCCGCGGACATCCTGGCGGGCGAGGAAGCCGGAGAGGTAGCCGAGCGCGAAGGTCGCGGCGGTGCCGATCAGCAGCGGCGTGGTCAGGTGGATCCAGTGCCGCTTCCACTCCCCGCGGTAACGCTCCGTAGGGAAGAGGTATCGGGCGACCAGCGAGCTCGGCTCGTCTTCGAGCGGGAGCACGCGCCGCGGCCCGATCGGCATGCCCGCGGCGTCGGTGCGCAGGCCGGCCAGCTCGTCTTCGGAAAACTCGGGAGGCAGGTAGCCACCGCGCCCGTCGTCGTGGGCATAGCTGGCATTTTCGGAGTAGGCCGGGCCGTCCGAATAGGAAGGGCCGGTCGAGAAGGCGGCGTCATCGCTGTAGCCCGGGCCCTCGTCGCCCCGCGGCATGCGGGGAATGGGCTCCGTATCCCGCTGGCGGTGGGATCGGTCGGGCTCGTCAGGGTCGTCGGGGGGTCCGCCCGGTGCACTGCCCATGGACAGCTATGCGATCAGGCTCGTGACGAAGTCGCCAAGCCCCCGCCCGATGTCGCCAACCGTGCTGCCCAGAGACTGGAACACGTCGGCCGCGGAATCCGGCCGGTAGGCGATGAAGAAGAGCAGGAACGCGATGCCGCCCCAGGTGAGGATCTTCTTGACCATTGCGGGCCGTCCCTCCGCACTCCAGCCGAGCCGGTGCCGGCAGTACCCAGAGTATACAAGTGAGCGTCTTTACGTGTTCGGTTCAATCACTGGAAAACGCATTCACGCTCTCCCGTGCAAGTACGGCGACGGCGCGCCATACACGAGCTCGGGCGGCAGCCACTCAGAGAGGTCGTGCACGACGACATGCTCCGCGAGGAGGTAACCCGCACTCGCCGGCCAGGCTATCGCATACAGCCACATTCCCCTGGCTTCTCCGGCATAGGCGCTCCGATCCGTCGGCGACTTCACAGACCACAGTGGAGTCGGATGACCGCCCACTTTGATCTTTGCGTGCGGTCCACCGTGGTCACCCGCGGGCGGGCCCGCGTCGCCCAGCGCGTCGGCGATGAGCGCGCCCGGATCGAGCCCGGGCAAACCGCCGAACCTGTTGCCCAGACCGACGCCCGGCTCCTCGGCCACGAACACGAGGTCGGCCGGACCGCCGCGCAGCGGGGACGGACCGCTGCATGCCACGGCGGTGGCGCGCACGCCGGTGCGGTCGTCGCCGGCCCACGCCACGCCGGTCATCATCCAGCCCTGCTGGAGCGGCCAGGGGCACCACACCGGCACGGCCGGGCGACCGGTCGCCACCTGGGCTTTTTCGACCGCGGCCAGGACGCTCGCCACGATGTCCGCGCTGACGTGCTCGGCGACGTGGAGCGGCGGCACCGGGCCGTCGTCGTCGCAGCGCCACTCGGTGTGCATCAGGTCAGGCGGTCGCACCGGACCGCCACATCTAGGGCAACTCACCGCAACGCCCACCTCACTACGGTGCGGGCCTTGCCGCCTCCCCGTCAAGGCCTTCCGGCGGCGGCCCGGCGTGCGCGCGAATCCACGCGTGCATGGCGATCCCGCTGGCGACGCCCGCGTTGATCGAACGGGTCGACCCGTACTGCGCGATGGAAAAGACCTGGTCGCAGGCGCCCCGCGCGATGTCGGAGAGGCCCGGGCCCTCCTGCCCGAACAGCAGCGCGCAGCGCCGCGGCAGCGTCACCGCCTCCATCGGGTGAGCGCCCGGCAGGTTGTCGATGCCCACCACCGGCAAGTCGTGCGCGTGCGCCCAGGCGACGAACTCCTCGATCGTCTCGTGGTGGCGCACGTGCTGGTAACGGTCGGTCACCATCGCACCCCGGCGATTCCACCGGCGGCGGCCCACGATGTGCACCTCCGCCGCGAGGAAAGCGTTCGCGTTGCGCACCACCGTGCCGATGTTGAGGTCGTGCTGCCAGTTTTCGATCGCCACGTGGAAGTCGTGCCGCCGCTGGTCCAGGTCGGCCACGACCGCCTCGCGCCGCCAGTACCGATAGCGGTCGACGACGTTGCGCCGGTCGCCGTGCGCGAGCAGCTCCGGGTCGAGGCGCGGATCGGCCGGCCAATCGCCCGGCCACGGTCCGACCCCGACCTCGAGCTCATCACCACTCACGGTCATCAGAGGGTACGGGCTGCCGGCACCCCGCCGCGAAGCGGTGCTCAGGCGAGGGCCAGGGCGACCGCCAGGTCGTCGAGGAACCGCCGCTCCGCGGCGCTCACCTGCTCGCCGCCCAGCCCGAGCACCCCACCCGAGCGGGCCGCGCCGCAGACCCGGGCGGCCACGGACTGCACCCACTGGCGGTATGCCGCCGAGTCGGCCGGGTCGGCCCGCGCGGCAAGCACACCTGTCGCCCGCTGGCAGGCCTCCAGCACCTCGGCGAGGCCGGCGGCCCGGTCGGTGAACTCTTCGGCGGCGGGCCGGTCGTCGTCGGCCTCGGCGTAGATGGCGGACACCACGGCTCGGACCAGATCACTGTCGAACGCCCGCCCGGCGGCGATCGCGTCGAGGCCGGCGAGGCCCTCGGCGACCGTGCGGCGTGGGCCGTCCGGCTCGGCGGACGTGGCTGCCACGATCACCCGCGCGGGCAGGTGGGTGAGCAGCTCCCACTCACCCGGCGGGAACGCCATCGCGGCGACCTGGCCGCCGATACGCTCGCGAGCTTGCGAGCGGGCCATTGGGCTCAGCGATGACTCACCGCGCAGGCCGCGCGCTCCCGCGGCCGTGGGTGTCGGGTCTCCGGAAGCGGATTGGCTCGGCATAGCGACCTCCCGAGGTCAGCATATGCCCAGTTTGCGGCAATGCGCGGCTTGCCGCACGAGCTTGCGTGTCGGTGTTCAGCCCTTTGGTTCGGGGAAGCTGGGCCGCTCCGGATCCGCGCCGGCGAGCACCGCGGCGGCCGTGTACTCCTTCTTCGGCACCATGACCCGCCGGCGGAACACGCACACCAGCGTGCCGTCCTGCTTGTAGCCCTTCGTCTCCACGGACACCACGCCACGGTCGGACTTCGAGGTCGACTCGCGCTTGTCCAGCACGGTCGTCTCGCCGTAGATGGTGTCGCCGTGGAAGGTGGGCGCGACGTGGCGCAGCGACTCGACCTCGAGGTTGGCGATGGCCTTGCCGCTCACGTCGGCGACGGACATGCCCAGGAGCAGGGAGTAGATGTAGTTGCCGACCACGACGTTGCGCTTGAAGTGCGTGGACGTCTCGGCGTAGTGGGCGTCCAGGTGCAGCGGGTGGTGGTTCATCGTGAGCAGGCAGAACAGGTGGTCGTCGTACTCCGTGACGGTCTTGCCCGGCCAGTGCCGGTAAACCGCGCCGACCTCGAACTCCTCGTAGTACCGGCCGAACCGCATCCACGCCCTCCCTCACGCCTACCGCGTAGAGCAAGGATGCCTTATCGATGGTTAAGCCGGGGGTCGAGGGTAGAACACCGGAAAACTGACCCCGGACGCAATGAGCGGCGGGGCCCTCCCCGGCACCCGCCGCCCACGCTTGTGCAGTTGATTTTGCCGTGCAACTCGCACTGGAGAAAGGTTTCAGGGCGAGACGGAGGTCACAGTTACCTTTTTGTGACATTACAGTCGGTGAGAGTCGAACGACTTGTGACCTACCGTTACCGA
Organism: Phytohabitans sp. LZ39; assembly: GCF_059359075.1. Taxonomy (NCBI): domain Bacteria; kingdom Bacillati; phylum Actinomycetota; class Actinomycetes; order Micromonosporales; family Micromonosporaceae; genus Phytohabitans; species Phytohabitans sp. LZ39. The sequence continues at coordinate 11,781 of NZ_JCADBM010000038.1, forward strand.
TCTTCAAGGCCGGCGGCGGCCAGCACGGACGAGGTTTTCACTGTTTCGGGCAGGTAAACTGGTGGAATCGCTCCCATCACCATGGGTAATTGGCCAGTCATCGCTGTTGGTCACTGTTTCGACGCTCGCCGTAGGGGCACCGTGAGAGTGCTGGTGAGGCCCGCCACGCCACGCCCGGTGTCCGGTTCGTCGGGAATGCTGACCGGCCTCGTTAGGTTTCAGTACGCGTAGGTGAAACCCCGTGATCGGAGAGATCAAATGGCGACCGTTGAGCTGACCACGGCGAACTTCGACGAGGTGACCAGCCAGGACGGCACCGTACTGGTCGACTTCTGGGCCAGCTGGTGCGGTCCTTGTGTCCGCTTCGCGCCGATCTACGAGCGCTCGTCGGAAAAGCACCAGGACATCGTGTTCGGCAAGGTCGACACCGAGGCGCAGCAGGAGCTGGCCGCCAAGTTCGACATCCGGTCCATCCCGACCATCATGGCCATCCGCGACGGCGTGATCGTGTTCGCGCAGCCCGGCGCGCTGCCGGAGTCGGCGCTCGAGTCGCTCATCGAGCAGGTGCAGGCGCTCGACATGGAAGACGTCCGCAAGAAGCTCGCCGCCCACAACCACTGACGTAGACCCGCCGCGGAGGGCGCCCCTCACCGTTGAGGGGCGCCCTCGCTATCTGACGTGCTCCTCGTACGCGGCGATGGTGTCGGCGAGGATCTCGGCACCCGGACGGGCCCAGAGGTCGGCGTGGAAGACCTCGACCTCGACCGGCCCGGTGTAGCCGGCGGCATCGACCGCCTCGCGAAAGCGCCGCAGCTCGATGCACCCCTCTCCCGGCAGCCCGCGGCCCAGCAGCACGCCCTCGGGCAGCGGGGTGATCCAGTCGGCCGCCTGGAAGCAGGCGATCCGCCCCTCCCGCCCGGCCCGCTCGATCTGCGCCCACACCGTGTCGTCCCACCACACGTGGTAGGTGTCGACGACCACGCCGACCGCCTCGGCCGGGTAGGGCGCGGCGAGGTCGAGCGCCTGGCCGAGGGTCGACACCACGCACCGGTCCGAGGCGAACATCGGGTGCAGCGGCTCGATCGCGAGCTGAACCCCCGCGTCCTGAGCGACCGGCACCAGGCTGCCGATCGCCTCACCGACGTGGCGGCGGGCCGCGTCGATGTCACGGCCACCGGGCGGCAGCCCGCCCGATACCAGCACCAGCACGGGCGCCCCGAGCCTATGCGCCTCCGCGACGGCGCGACTGTTCTCCTCGTACCAATGGGGGGTTTGGAAGAAACCCCCGCGGCACAGTGAGGTGACCTCGAGCCCGGCGTCTCTCACGAGCGCCGCGGTCTTCTCCAGGCCGAACTCCGCGACCTGCTCGCGCCACAGCCCCACGCGCGTGACGCCGGCCTCGACACACCCGGCCACCAGGTCGGGGATCGGCCACCGGTTGGCCGTCGCCTGGTTGAACGAGAAGCGCGTCACAGCTCTGGGATCTCGATGCGGCGGCCTTCGCGGGCGGAGCGCAGGCCCAGCTCGGCCAGCTGGACGCCGCGGGCGCCGGCCCACAGATCCCACGTGTACGGCGCGTCGTCGACCACGTGCCGCAGGAACAGCTCCCACTGCGCCTTGAAGCCGTTGTCGAACTCCTCGTTGTCCGGCACGACCTGCCACTGTGCGCGGAAGTCTTCGGTGGCGGGCAGGTCAGGGTTCCACACCGGCTTGGGCGTGCTGGCGCGGTGCTGGATGCGGCAGTTACGCAAGCCGGCGACCGCGCTCCCCTCGGTGCCGTCGACCTGAAACTCCACAAGCTCGTCGCGGTAGACCCGCACGGCCCACGAGGAGTTGATCTGCGCGACGATGCCGCCCTCGATCTCGAAGATGCCGTACGCCGCGTCGTCGGCGGTCGCCTCGTATCCCTCGCCGGCCTCGTCCCACCGCCGGCCGATGTGTGTGGTGACGTGCGCGCTGACCGCGCTGACCCGGCCGAAGATCTGCTCCAGCACGTAGTGCCAGTGCGGAAACATGTCCACTGTGATCCCACCGCCGTCGGCGGCCCGGTAGTTCCACGAAGGACGCTGGGCGGTCTGCCAGTCGCCCTCGAAGACCCAGTAGCCGAACTCGCCACGCACGGACAGGATGCGGCCGAAGAAGCCGCCCTCCACCAGGCGGGCCAGCTTGCGCAGGCCGGGCAGGAAGAGCTTGTCCTGCACGACGCCGTGCTTGATGCCGGCGCCGTCGGCCAGGCGGGCCAGGTCGACGGCGGTGGTCAGGTCTTCGGCGATCGGCTTTTCGGTGTAGATGTGCTTGCCCGCGTCGATCGCGGCGCGCAGCGCCTTCTCCCGCTGGGCGGTCACCTGGGAGTCGAAGTAGACCTCGACGTCGGGGCGGGCCAGCGCGGCCGTCAGGTCGGTGGTCCAGTCGGTGAGCCCGTGCCGGTCGGCGATCTCCCGGAGCTTGGTCTCGCTCCGGCCCACGAGCACCGGCTCCGGCCACAGCCGGGTGCCGTCGCGCAACGGCAGGCCGCCCTGCTCGCGGATCGCCAGCAGCGACCGCACCAGATGCTGCCGATATCCCATCCGGCCGGTCACGCCGTTGAGCGCGATGCCGATCGTCCTGCGGGCCATGGAAGGTCCAATCGTTCTAAGGTAAGCGCTTTCCTCGATCACGGTACTGGCGGTCGCTGTTGCGCTGCAAGGCCTTTCCTATATATGGGCAGGTCCACGGTATTCTCAGTCGGCAAATAAACCTGGGTGCCGTGGGCTGGCGCCGGTGCGCGTGGGTCGGAGGTCTCAGATGGCGACGCTTGCCGATGTGGCGCGGCGTGCGGGCGTTTCGCCGGCCACCGCGTCACGGATCATCAACGGCAGCTCAAAGCCGGTCACCGACGCGCTCCGCGAGCGGGTGCTGGCCGCCGTCGAGGAGCTTCAGTACGTGCCGAACGCGCACGCCCAGCTCCTGGCGCGCTCGCACCGCACCGCGATCGGCGTGATCGTGCACGACGTCTCCGACCCGTACTTCGCGGAGATCACCCGCGGCCTCCAGCGGGTCGCCACCGCGCACGGCCGGCTCGTCATCATCTGCAACAGCTACCGCGACCCGGTCAAGGAGCTGGAGTACGTCGAGCTGCTCCGCGCCCACCAAGTCGCCGCGATCGTGCTCGCCGGCTCCGGCTACCACGACGAAGACTTCACGAAGGCACTCGACGGCAAGCTCCGGGTGTACGAGAGCACGGGCGGCCGGGTGGCGGTGATCGGCCGGCACGAGCACGCCGGCGACGCGGTCGTGCCCGACAACGAGATGGGCGGCTACCTGCTGGCCAGCCACCTCTACGAGCTCGGCCACGAGCGGATCGGCGTGATCGCCGGCCCCAAGCAGCTCACCACCACGACCGACCGCCTCGCCGGCCTGCGCCGGGCCGCCCGCGAGCACGGCCACAAGCTGCCGGCGACCCGCGTGGCGTACGCCGACTTCGACCGCACGAGCGGTGCCGAGGCGGCCGCCGCGCTCCTGGATGCCGAGCCTGACCTCACCGCCATGGCCGCGCTCAACGACTCGATGGCCATCGGCGCGCTGTCGCTGCTGCGCTCGCGCGGCATCGCGGTGCCCGAGCGGGTGAGCGTCATCGGCTTCGACGACATGCCGATCGCCCGCGACGTGACGCCGGCGCTGACCACCGTGCGGCTGCCGCTCGTCGACATGGGCGCGCGGGCGATGACACTCGCTCTGGAGGAGCCGGCCGATCACACGGCGCCCCGGATCGAGCAGGTCGGCGCCGAGTTGGTCCGCCGCGACAGCACCGGCGCGCCACGCCCGTAATTGCTTGCACTGGACTCGTACGCATGTTCGAATAGACTGCATGCGCTGGGACAACCTGTCGGCTCCCCCCGACGGAGAGGTCCCTGACGGGCCAGCGCCAGCGGCTCCACCCCTGCCGCTGGCGCTGCCCGGCGCGGTGGCCCGCACGTTCGACACGCCGGGCTTCGCCGGCATGACCTTCTACGAGGTGCAGGCCAAGAGCATCATCAACAAGGTGCCGGCGTCGTCCCGCATGTCGTTCCTGTGGACGATCAATCCGTATCGCGGATGCGGCCACGCGTGCAGCTACTGCTTCGCCCGCGGCACGCACACCTACCTCGATCTCGACGCGGGCCACGACTTCGACACCAAGGTCGTGGTGAAGGTCAACGCGGGCGAGCTCGTGCGGCGCGAGCTCGCCGCGCCAAAGTGGCGGGGCGAGCACATCGCGATGGGCACCAACGTCGACCCGTACCAGCGGGCCGAGGGGCGATACCAGTTGATGCCGAGGATCCTGTCGGCGCTGCGCGACTTCGCCAACCCGTTCTCGATCCTCACCAAGGGCACGCTGATCCTGCGCGACCTGCCCCTGCTCCGGCAGGCCGCCGAGGTGACGCAGGTCGGCGTCGCGATGTCGGTGGGCTTCGTCGACGAGCGGATGTGGCGGTCGGTCGAGTCGGGCACGCCAAGCCCGCGACGCCGGCTCGACGCGGTGCGCACGCTGACCGACGCGGGCTTTCGGGTGAGTGTGCTGATGGCGCCGATCCTGCCCGGCCTCACCGACACCGACGACTCGATCGAGGCGACGGTGGCGGCGATCGCGGCCTCCGGCGCGGCCAGCGTCACGCCGATCCCGCTGCACCTGCGGCCCGGCGCCCGCGAGTGGTACGCGTCGTGGTTGACCCGCGAGTTTCCGGCTCTCGCCCCGCACTACCGCCGGCTGTACGGGCGGGGTTCCTACCTGCCGAAGGAGTACCAGCGGGAGGTGACCGCGCGGGTGCGCATTGCCGCGCGGCGGCACGGCCTCGACCGCGCCGAGCCGGGCGATGCCCGCCAGACCGAGTCGCCCCCGCCCCCACCCGAGCCGGAGCAGTTAACCCTTCTGTAGTTCGAACCTGCTCTACTTCGGAGCGTGCCTCCGCTGGATGAGCTTCTCGCCGCGGTACGAGCTCGGGTAAACCGATACGTCAACAGCGGCGATGCCGAAGACGTGCTCGACCCGGCCGGTGTGCGTGACGCGCGGGCGCTGCTGGCGATGACCGACGAGACCAGGGACGCCGGCGCGTGGATCCACGCGTACCACGCGGCCGGGCTGCTGCACCACGCCCGCGACGTCGCCAGGCCGGGCGGCGACGACCGCGAGGTGGCCGAGTCGCTGCTCGGCCCGGTGTACGACTGGGTGCCCGACCTGGCCGAGCAGATACGCAAGCTTGCCGAGGTGCCGCGCCAGCCGCTGCGGCTCACCCCGCGGACGATCGCCGTCTTCTCGTTCTCCGGATCGCCGCTCGACGAGATCGACGGGGTGATCACCGCGACCCGGCACGCGATCCGCGAGTGCCGGGACTGGTCGGAGAGCCTGGCGTTCCGGATGAACCTCGCGGAGGCACAGCACCTCCGCTTCGGCCGCAGCGGTGACCTCGCCGACCTCACCGAGGCGATCACGACCGCCCGTGCGGTGATCGCGGAGACGGCGGCGTTCGACCCCAGGTACACCAACCGGCTCAGCACGCTCGGCGGCTTCCTCCAGGCACGCTTCGTGTCCACTATGGACACTGAAGACCTCGACGCGTCGATCCGGTCGTACCAGACGGCGCTGGCGGCCGCGCCCGGCGACCACGAAGACCGCCCGATGTACCTGTGCAACCTCGGGCAGACCCGGCTCTTGCGGTACGCGTACGTGTCGCAGGATCCCGCCGAGTTGGACGCGGCGCTAACGGAGATCAAGACCTCGGTGGACACGACCGCGCCGGACGACCCCGCCCTCGGCACCCGGCTGAGCGCACTGCACCAGGCACACCGCGGCCGCTACGAGGTCACCGGCGACGAAGCCGACCTGGCGGCGGCGCTGCGCGCGGCCCACGCGGCGGTCGAGGCGACCGCGCCCGATCACATGGACTACCTCGAGCGGATCCTCGACGTCGGCGCGATCCACCTGGCCCGATACGAGCGGACCGGCGACGAGGGAGACGCCACCGCGGCGACCGAGATCGCGCGGAGCATCCTGCGCGCGGCACCACCGGATCACCCGCTCCACGGGCTGGCCGCCGACGTGCTCGACCGCGCCCGCGGTCGCGCCCCGAACGCCTGATCGATCGCGAGCTATCGTCGGACCGTGCGCACCCCTCAGCAGATCCTGGCGGAATCCGCGGTCATCGCGGTGGTCGGGGCGTCCCGCGACCCCGAAAAGCCGGCACACACCGTGCCGCTCCAGATACAACGCCACGGCTGGCGGATCATCCCGGTCAACCCGTACGCGGACGAGCTGTTCGGCGAGAAGGTGTACCGGTCACTGGCGGACATCCCGGAGAAGGTCGATCTCGTCGACGTGTTTCGCCCGGCCGACGACGCGGTCGAGGTGGTCCGGGAGGCGGTCGCCGTCGGTGCGCTGGCGGTGTGGCTCCAGCTCGACATCGTCTCGCCCGAGGCGCGGCGGATCGCCACGGATGCCGGCATCGACTACGTGGAGGATCGCTGCATCGCGGTCGAGCGCGCCGTGGGCAATCTCACCCGCCACCCGGCCGCCTGAGTGGCGCCGGCGTCGCACAAAACCGGACTCGCGCCGGACGAAAGGTTTCCATACCCTGCCAAGCATGACCGTCCCGGCGAACCCACCACCCGGTCCGGAGCTCACGTGACCCGACACGTCCGTGAGGATCTGACCACCAGCGTGAGCAACGTCCAGGCCACGGCGCTGCTTCTGGGCATCGGCGCGTTCGCGCTGCGGGTGATCGTGGAGTTCGGCATCGAGCCGATGTCGTGGCGGCTGAGCTTCATGCCGGCGTTCGCGGTCTACGCGGCCGGCGCGGTGACGGCACTGGCCGTTCCCCTGCTGGCCTTCACCCGCCTGTGTCCGCGGCCGCGACCGGCCCCGCGGGCGCTGTTGCTCGCCATGGACCATGGCCGGCCGGCGTTCGTGACGCCGACGTCGCCATGGATGGTGGGGCCGTTCGTCATCATGCTGATGTTTCTGGCCGGCAACGGCCTGGCGACCGAGCGCGCGCCCGACGGTGAGGTGAGCATCTCGGCGGCCGGCTGGGTGCAGACGTTCGTGACCGTAGCGGTGATCTTCACGGTCGCGGGTTGGACGCTCTTCCGCGGACCGCGCGTGGAGCTGCGACCGGGCGGGCTGCTCGTGCGCACCGTGCGCACCCGGCTCGTGCGCTGGGAGTCGGTGCTTGCGAGCGGGCCACCGGCACCGGTGGAAAAGCCGCGCCAGATCTCGATCCTGGTCCGCCGGCGGCCCCCGGACTACGGCGCTTTCGTGGTACGCATCATGCACCGCTGGCTCGCCGTCGATGCCGCTTTCCTCGCCGGCGCGATCCGCCACTACGTCGACAATCCCCAGCACAGGGCCGATATCGGCACCCGCCAAGAGCTTGATCGCCTGGTCACCGTCCTGGATCTCTAGACAAGGTATCGATCGAGTTTCGGACACCAGAGTGGTGTATCGGCCCCCATCTGTGCCGTAGGTACATGTAAGACTCTTCGGGTGACGTTTCCGCCCCTCGACGAGCCGTCGCAGCAGCGACGCGCGGTTGTCTACGGGCGGGGAAACCAGGCGTCCGCGCACTACCGGCCGCTTCGCAAGGGCCGGCCGGTGCCCGAGCCCGCGGCCGACTCGGCCCCGACCGGTCGCGCCGCCAGGTTCGCCAACAAGCGGCGCTTCGTGCTCTTCGTGATGGCGTTGATCGTCGCGATCGCGGCTGGCACGGCGATCTTCGGCGTGGTGCTCGCCAACCCGGCGCATCAGGCGCAGTCGCCCGAGGTGCCCGCGCGCGTGGCGCCCGAGCCGGCGGTCCAGCCGCCACCGACGACGGGCCGAGGTGCGCCGGCCGAGCACGCGCCGCCGCCCGCCGGCAAGTCCGGGTCACCGCCGAGCACCGCGACGCCGCGCCGCAGCAGTGCCACCACCAAGCCGGCGGCGGATGCCGGCGGCGACGCGACAAAGCCCGCCCCGCCGTCGACGGCCTCGACGGTGTACTACCAGAACTGCAACAAGGCCGAACGGGCTGGCGCCGCGCCGCTCTACCCCGGCGATCCCGGCTACCGCGACAAGCTCGACAAGGACGGCAACGGCATCGCCTGCGACGAGAAAACGAAAGACAAGGGCTAGCACAGCGACGACTCGGGCTCCGTGGCCGGCCAAGCCCAAATTCCAAGATTTGAGCTACCGCGATGTCCGTCGTGGTCCATGCCGTTGCTCCCGCTGCCTCACCCATCCGCCGTTGGTCGCGCCCACCCACCGCTGCGTTCGACAGGCGCGGACGCGGGCAAATCAGCCGCCGCGACGGGCGTAACCCGCGGATCCAGAATCTCTTGAGAGCTTTCGCGGTCGGGGTGGGTGCGCTTGGCCACAATGCACGGTCAAATCCGAGACAGGACTTTTCCCAGGTCCATGTCAGCGGTAGACCGCATGCTCCCGCGGGCACCGCTCCCGGCCGGCGGCTCGCCCTGGCGAGCCGAGATCCCCGGCCGTCCACTGCCAGCTCCGCGCGACAAGCCCCACCACCGCCAGCATCCTGACACAGCGTCACCAGCTGCGGGGTCGGCCTTCGAGATCTAGAACGCTTAGGGTTGAAATAGCGCCCTAACTCTCCAAGATCTCGCACCGGACACCGTCCACGCCACCGCGGCGGTTACCCGCGGTGACAGCGCCTCTGTCCGGTCTGTTGCCCGTCGCTTCGGCATGGGGCATTGGGGACAAACGGACCACGCGCGGGGTGAGCGTGACCAGCGGCGGACGGGTGAGGCCGCGGGAAATGCACCCCAAGAAAACGCTCCGCTGCGCTCCACGTTTCCCCCGGGGGCCCCGCGCAGCGGTCGGGACCACGACGGAAATCGCGGTAGCCGAAATCTGCCTTTGAATCGAGCCCGAGACCGCGGCGACCCTGATCCCGAAAGGTCTCTAGGCGCGGTACTCCTTGAGCAGGCCGCGCGAGATGATCGTCTTCTGGATCTCCGAGGTGCCCTCGCCGATCAAGAGGAACGGCGCCTCGCGCATGAGCCGCTCGATCTCGTACTCCTTGGAGTAGCCGTAGCCGCCGTGGATGCGAAACGCCTCCTGCACCACCTCGGCGCAGTACTCCGACGCGAGCAGCTTGGCCATGCCGGCCTCGACGTCGTTGCGGGCGCCGGAGTCCTTGAGGCGAGCGGCGTTGACCATGAGGGCGTGCGCCGCCTCGATCTTCGTGCCCATCTCGGCGAGCTTGAACGCGATCGCCTGGTGGCCGGTCAGGGGTGTGCCGAAGGTCTGGCGCTGCTGGGCGTACGCGATCGCGAGCTCGAAGGCGCGGATGGAGATGCCGCAGGCGCGCGCCGCGACGTTGACCCGGCCGACTTCGATGCCGTCCATCATCTGGTAGAAGCCGCGGCCGACGCCGGCCTCGCCACCGAGCACAGTGGACGGTGGCACGCGCACGCCGTCGAGGATCATCTCGGTCGTCTCGACGCCCTTGTAGCCCATCTTCTCGATCTTCCCGGGGATGGTGAGCCCGGGCGCGGTCTCGCCGAAGCCCGGCTCCTTCTCCAGCAGGAAGGTCGTCATGTTGCCGTACACCGACTCCGCGCCGGTGTCGGTCTTGACCAGCGTGGCGACCACCGAGGAGTACGCGCCGTTGGTCAGCCACATCTTCTGTCCATTGAGGACATAGTCGGCGCCGTCGCGGATGGCCTTGGAGCGGATGGCCGCCACGTCCGAGCCGCACCCCGGCTCCGACATCGAGAACGCGCCGCGCACCTCGCCGGTCGCCATCCGGGGCAGCAGGCTGGCCTTCTGCTCGGGCGTGCCGTGCTGGGAGATCAGGTAGGCGACGATGAAGTGCGTGTTGACGATCCCGGAGATCGACATCCAGCCACGGGACAGCTCCTCGACCACGAGGGCGTACGTGAGCAGCGACTCGCCCAGCCCGCCGTGCTCCTCGGCGATGGTGAGCCCGAAGAGTCCCATCTCCCGCATGCCGTCGACGATGTCCGCCGGGTACTCGTCGGCGTGCTCCAGCCGCTGCGCGTGCGGGATGATCTCCTTGTCGGCGAACTCCCGCACGGTTTCCAGGATCGACCGCTGGACGTCGGTCAGACCGGGCGTCTGGGCGAGGCGGGCCATGGGTCCTCCCGGGTTCCTGTTCATTACCGGCAGGTAACTAAACGCTTGCTCAGTATGCTCCCATGGTCGGTCGCGCGGGACGTGTGTGAAAAGGTTCACCGGGCCTAGTAGCGTGCCGGGGGACAAGGAGGCAAACAGAATGACCGACCCATACCAGCCGCAGCAGCCTTACGACCCCAATCAGCCGCAGCAGCCGTACTCGGATCCGTACGGCACGCCGCAGCCCGGGTCGGGCGCGCCGTACGGCAGCCAGCCTGGGTCGCCGGGGCCGTCCTACGGGAGCCAGCCCGGTTCGCCCGCCTCGCCGTACAGCGGCCAGCCGTACACCGGGCAGGAGTACGGGGGCCAGCAGCCCTACGGCGGGCAGTACAGCACGCCGCAGTACGGCGCGCAGGGCTACGGCACTCCCCAGTACGCCGCCGGCGGATACCCGCCCCAGTCGAGCAGCACCAACGTCATGGCGATCCTGTCGCTGGTGTTCGCGTTCATCTTCGCACCGGTGGGCATCGTGCTCGGCCACATCGCGAAGAAGCAGATCAAGGAGCGCGGCGAGCAGGGCAGCGGCCTGGCCACCGCCGGGCTCGTGCTCAGCTACATCTTCACCGGTCTCACGCTGGCCTTCTGCTGCATCGGCGTGATCGCCGCGATCGCCACCGACGGCAGCGGCACCACCTACTGAGCCCGGGGCGCGGGCGCCGGCCTACCGAAACTGCGCCTCGCGCACGCTGTTGCCGCCGTCGACCACGAGCATCTGCCCGGTGATGTACGAAGCAGCCGGCGAGCAGAGGAACGTGATCGCGGCGGCGACCTCGTCCGGCGTGCCCGGCCGCCCGATCGGCGTGCCCAGACCCTGCTTGAGCTCGGCCACGGTGGACGCCGCGGTGTAGATCGTGCCGGGCGCGACGGCGTTGACGGTCACGCCGTCGGCGACCATCTCCATCGCCAGCGCGCGGGTGAGCCCGACGACGCCCGCCTTGGCAGCCGCGTAGGCCGCCTCGGTGGGCAGCGCGTTGATCGGGCCGGCGGTGGCGGCCAGGTTGACGATGCGCCCCCAGCCGCGCTCGGCCATGCCGCCGATGAACGCCCGGCTGCACAGGAACGCCGTGGTCAGGTTGCGGTCGATCTCGGCCCGCCACTCGTCGAACGTGAGCTGCGCGACCGGCCGCAACACCTCCGGGCTGGTGCGGCTCGCCAGGCCGGCATTGTTGACCAGCACCTCGACGTCGCCGAGCTGCTCGGCGATCGCGTCGGCCAGCGCGCCCACCTCGGACTCGTCGGTCAAATCGGCGACGAACCCGATGGCGCCGAGCTCCGACGCGCGCTCGTGGATGCGGCGGGTGGTGGACACGATCGCCACCCGGGCGCCGAGGTCGACCAGCCGGCGGGCGGTCGCGTAGCCGATGCCGTCGGAGCTGCCGGCGCCGGTGACCAGCGCCACCCGGCCGTCGAGGCGGAGCGAACCGTAGTCGGGCACGGTAGTGGTCGCGTCGTCGTCCATGCCCGCGATCCTGCCCGGTCCGCCCGGCGTGGGCAACGACGGGGTACCCCAACGGGTGGCCCCGGGCCGCTACCCTGACGGCCACCCTCTAACACGGAGATCGTCATGACGCACCCGCAGTCCGGCAACTGGAGCGACCCCTCCTGGCCGCCGCAGCCCGGCCAGCAGGACCCGGGCTACCCGGTGAGCGGCCAGCCGATCCCGGAGGGCTACGCGGCGCCGATGTATCCGGGGTACCCGCCCTACCAGCCCGCGCCGCCCACCAACGGGCTGGCGATCGCGGCGCTGGTCTGCTCGCTCGCCGGCCTCGCGACGTGCATCAGCGCACCGGTGGGCGCGATCCTGGGCCACGTCGCCCGCAAGCAGATCCGCGAGCGGGGCGAGGGCGGCGACGGCCTGGCGCTGGCCGGCATCATCGTCGGCTGGATCCTGACCGCCCTGCTGGTGCTGCTCATCGCGTTCTACGTCGTGATCATCATCATCGCGGTCAACAACGGCAACAGCAGCACGTACTAGATCACGATCCAGGCAGATTTCCCCGGTCCGCGTCAGCCGCGGACCGTATGCTCCCGCGGGCAACGCTCCGGTCGGCGGCTCGCGGGGCGAGCCGAAACCCCCGACCTCCGCTGCCGGGTCCGCGGGACAAGACCGGACCCCACGCCACTCAGCTGAGTTGATCGAGGCGCACGGGTGACAGGACCGGCAAGGGCCCCGCGGCACCGCGACCAGACGCGGGGGTGGGCGCGACCAGCGGCGGACGGGTGAGGCCGCGGGAGCAACGGTCCGGACCACGGCGGACGTCGCGGTAGCTCTCTGGATTCAGCTCTCGGGTGGGGTGAAGGTGGTCGTGCGGCGCATGCCCGCCGCGCGGCCCTTGGCGGCGACCACCAGCGCCATCTTGCGCGACGCCTCGTCGATCATCTCGTCGCCGAGCATCACCGCGCCCAGCCGCCCGCCCGCCTCGGAGGTGTAGTACTCGTACGCGTCGAGGATCAGCTCGGCGTGGTCGTAGTCGTCCTGGGCCGGGGAGTACACCTCGTTGGCCGCGTCGATCTGGCCCGGGTGCAGCACCCACTTGCCGTCGAAGCCGAGCGCCGCCGACCGCTTGGCCACCTCGCGAAAGCCGTCGACGTCACGGATCTGGAGGAACGGCCCGTCGATGGCCTGCTTGTCGTGCATGCGCGCGGCCATCAGGATGCGCATCAGGATGTAGTGGTACGGGTCGCCCGGGTAGTCCGGGATCAGCGCGCCGACCACGAGCGACCGCATGTTGATGCTGGCCATGAAGTCGGCCGGGCCGAAGATGATCGTCTCGACGCGGGGCGAGGCGACCGCGATCGCGTCCACGTTGACCAGACCGGCGGCGTTTTCGATCTGCGCCTCGATGCCGATCCGCCCGACCTCGAGGCCGAGTGTCTTCTCGATCTGGGTGAGCGTGAGGTCGAGCCACTCCACATGGGACGCCGACTGCACCTTCGGCAGCATCACGCAGTCGAGGTTGGCGCCGGCGCCTTCGACCACCTCGACCACGTCGCGGTACGTCCACGGCGTGGTCAGGTCGTTGACCCGGACCACCCTGGTCTTACGGCCCCAGTCGCCCTCGTTGAGCGCGGCCACGATGTTCTTGCGGGCATCCGGCTTGGCCAGCGGGGCCACCGCGTCTTCAAGGTCGAGGAAGACCTGGTCAGCCGGGAGTCCACGGGCCTTGTCGAGCATCTTGAGGCTCGATCCGGGCACCGCTAGGCAGGAGCGGCGCGGGCGTCCAACTGCCACCATCGAGGCTCCTTAGCGATCGGTAAGGCGCAGAACTACCCAACGGTAACCTCGCGCGCCGATCGGCGAGAACCAACCTGTGGAAGATGTCACGCCGGCTGTGGAGGCACCCGCCGGCTGGCCCGGGCGCCACCCACGACGACCACCGCGACGCCCACCACCAGCAGCGCCAGCCCGGGGTAGGCCGCGGCGCGCGGGACCTGCTCCAGCCACAGCCAGGCGATCAACGCCGAGCCCGGCACCTCGAGCAGGATCAGCATGCTGACCGTGGTCGCGGAGACCTTGTGCAGCGCGTAGTTGAACATCGAGTGGCCGAGCAGCTGGGCGCCCACCACGAGGCCCACGATCGCCAGCCAGGTGGTGTGGCCGTACCCGCCGAGGCGCACACCGCCCACGAGGCAGACCACCAGCAGCGCGGCGGCGCATACCGAGTAGCAGACAAGCGTGTACGTGGTGGTGCTGAGCGCCGCGCGGGCCCGTTCACCGAGGTCGGTGTAGACGGCGACCGCCACGGCGCCGGCCAGCGCCAGCAGGTCGCCGGCGATGGCACGGCCGGAGGTGCCGAGGTCGGCGCCGGTCGCGATCACCGCACCGGCCACCGCGATGCCGATGCCCACCCACATGACCGGCCGCAGCCGCCGACCCTGCGCGAGCGCGAGCAGGCCCTGCCACACCGGCTGGGTGGCGACCAGCGCGGTCGCGGTCGCCACCGAGGTGAGCTGGGCGCTCGGCATCCAGGTGGCGAAGTGGGCGGCGAGGGCGAGCCCGGCCAGCACGCTGTACCGGGCCTCGCGGCGGCGGTCGCCGGTGACCAGTGCCCGCAGCTCGTCGCGGCGGCGTACCAGGGCGGCCGGCCCCAACACGCCGAGCGCGAGGAAGTTGCGCCAGAACGCGATGGCCAGGGCGGGCGCGGCGGCGTACGCGATCAGGGGCGCCGATGACGACACCGAGACCACCGCCAGCCCGATCGCCGCCAGCGTGAGGGGATCTAGGCGGTGATGCACGGTGGTTTATCCTCACACGTAACTTCTTGCAGTTAACTGATTACCAACAGTGGCTGACAGTTCATACGTCGTGATCCCTATAAGCTCGCCCGATCCGTGCCTGGAGCACGGAAGGAGGCTGACCTATCGTGCCCGCGTACCGTGCGGTGCTTTTTGATTTTTTCGGCACTTTGACGCTCTCCGTGCGCCGCGGGCCGGCGCATACCGCCGTCGCCCAGGCGCTCGGCTGCGATCCGGATGCGCTGGTCGCCGTGCTCGACAGCTCGTTCTACGACCGGGCCCGCGGCGAGTACGGCTCGGCGGAGGAGACGATGCGGTGGCTGGCCGAACAGGTCGGCGTGCGCCCCTCGCGCCGCGCGCTCCGGGCCGCGCTGGCCGCCCGGCTTCTGGCGATGCGCACCGACACGAGACTGCGCCCGGACGCGGTGGCCACGCTCCGCGCGCTGCGCCGCCGCGGCCTGGCCACAGCCGTGGTGAGCGACTGCACGCACGAGCTGCCCCAGCTCCTGCCCACGATGCGGGTGGCCGGCTTGCTCGACGCCCGCGTGTACTCCGTCGAGATCGGACAGTGCAAGCCGCACCACGCGATCTACCTGGAGGCCTGCGTGCGGCTCGGTGTCCCGCCGAGCGACTGCCTCTACGTCGGCGACGGCGGCAGCCGCGAGCTGACCGGTGCCGCCCAGCTCGGCATGACGGCGGTGCGGCTCGCCGCCCCGGACCTCACCCACCACCTCGTCTTCAACGCCGAGCCCGGCTGGAACGGCCCCACGGTGACCAGGCTGTTCGAGCTGGTCCGCATGGTCGATCTGGCGCCGGTGCCGGTCGGTTGAGGCATGATGCCTCCATGGCGGATCCGGTGAACGATTTTCGACCTGAAGCCAGCGCTGCGGCGACTCCGACCGCGACCGGCGGCCAGGAGGGTCCCGGAGGACGGGTCGAAAAAAGTTCATTGGTGACGGAGGCGTTGAAGAAGGCGGCCGTCGCGTGGGTGTCGGTCGACGGCGGCCCGGCCCTCGCGCTGTGGTGCCTCCCGCTCGACGACGCGCTGTACATCGTGAGCGGCCCCGGCGAGCAGGCCGCGCCCGGCCTCGCGTACGCGGACGAGGCGCGCGTGAGCCTCCGCGGCGATCACGGTGGACGGATCGTGACCTGGCCGGCCGAGGTGACCCGGATCGACCCGCGCAGCGAGGAGTGGGCCACCGTGGTGCCCCAGCTCGCCGCCAAGCGGCTCAACGCGCCCGGCTCGGCCACCGCCCTGGCCGAGCGTTGGGCTGCCGAGTGCACGGTCAACCGGCTGGCGCCCGACGGCGACCCGGAAGCGCCGGGAGACGCGTCCGAGGCCGCGCCGCCGCGCGAGTCGCCCGCCGCCCGGCCCGCCAAGCGCCCCTTCCGCCTGCACCGGGTGCGTGGCGCTAAGGGACGTTGATCCGGCCCTCCGCCACCGGCACCACCTGGCCCGTCACGGTCGCGCGCACGGCCACGCCGCCGGCCGCCGTCACGGTGCAGTCCAGTGTGGACGGGCGCTGGATCTCGGCGCCCTGGCGCACCGAGTACGGCGACTCGCCCTCACCCGGCAGCAGGCCGCTCGCCACCAGCCACACCCCGAGACCGAGCGCGGCCGAGCCGGTGGCCGGGTCTTCCGCCACGCCGACGCCGGGGCCGAACATCCGCACGTGCGCGACGCTCGTGGTCGCGTCCCACCCCACGATCGTCACCACGTCGACGCCCTCACGGGCGGCCGCGCCGTGGTCCAGCGCCGCGCGGGCCACCGCCTCCGGCCGCACGGACAGGTACGGGAAGTCGATGCCGCAGCCCGCCAACCGCGGCGGCGGGCCGGCGAAATCGGCCGCGGTCAGACCGGCCGCCGCCAGCAGGGGCGCGGGGTCCAGCTCGGCGCCGACCGACGGGGTACCGCCGGTCAGCGTGGCCCGGCCGTCCCCGGTCACCTCGATCGGGAGCAAGCCCGCCCCGCACTCCTGGATGACCCGGCCGGGGCCGCCCGCCTGGACGACCGCCGCACCGACGCTGGGATGGCCGGCGAAGGGCAGCTCCACCCTCGGCGTGAAGATCCGCGCCCGGTACGTGGCCGCCGCCGGATCGGTGGGCGGCAGGATGAACACCGTCTCCGAGAGGTTGAACTCCCGCGCGATCGCCAGCAGCTGCTCGGTGGTGAGCTCTTGAGCGCCGAACACCACCGCGAGGGGGTTGCCGGCGAACGCGCGATCGGTGAAGACGTCAACGATCTGGTAGTCCAAGGTCGACATGCCTCCGCAGCCTATGGCACTACGCTGAGCTGGTGACCACGGCGACCAGGGTGTACGTCGCCCGGCTCGCCGGGCTCCCCGTGTTCGACCCGAACGGCGACCACGTCGGCCGGGTCCGGGACGCGGTCGTGCGGCTGCGCACCACCAACCGCCCGCCCCAGGTGGTCGGGCTGGTGGCGGAGATGCCGCTGCGCCGGCGGATCTTCCTACCGATGGGCCGCGTCACCTCGATCGACACCGACGCGGTGGTGCTCGGCACCGGCACGCTCAACCTCCGCCGGTTCGAAAAGCGTCCCAACGAGCTCCTGGTACTCGAAGACCTGCTGGACCGGCGGGTCACGATCGAGCCGGACGAGGTGCCGGGCGTCGTCGTCGACGTGGCGATGGAGCCCAACCGGCTCGGTGAGTGGTCGCTCGTCCGGGTCGCCGTCCGCGAGCACACCGGCCGCCTCGCCCGCCGCGGCCACCTCCGCGAGGTCGACTGGGTGCGGGCGCGCGGCCTCATCGGCGTACCGGACACGCAGGGCACCGCCAACCTGCTCGCCCTCCTGGAGGGCATGCGCCCGGCCGACCTGGCCAACGCGCTACAGGACATGACCGACGAGCGGCGCAACGAGGTGGCCGCCGCCCTCGACGACGAGCGCCTCGCCGACGTGCTCGGCGAGCTGCCCGAGCACGACCAGGTGGAGATCCTGGCCGCGCTCGACCGCGAGCGGGCGGCCGACGTCCTCGAGGAGATGGACCCGGACGACGCGGCCGACCTGCTCGCCGAGCTGCCCCGCGCCGAGCAGGAGGTGCTCTTCGAGCTGATGGAGCCGGAGGAGGCCGACCCGGTCCGCCAGCTGATGAAGTACCAGAAAGGGACGGCCGGCAGCATGATGACCTCCGAGCCGGTGATCCTCACGCCGGATACCACGGTGGCCGAGGCGCTGGCCCGGATCCGCGAGCCGCAGCTGCCGCCCGCGGTGGCCGCGCAGGTCTTCGTCGCCCGCGCGCCGATGGCCACACCCACCGGGCGATACCTGGGCATCGTGCACTTCCAGCGGCTGCTCCGGGAGCCGCCGGCCGAGATCCTCGGCGGCGTGCTCGACAGCGGCATCGACCCGCTGCGGCCGGAGACGCCGATGGTCGAGGTGACCCGGCGCATGGCGACCTACGACCTCGTCGCCCTGCCGGTCGTCGACGGCTCCAACCGCCTGGTCGGCGCGGTGACGGTCGACGACCTCCTCGACCACTCGCTGCCACCGGACTGGCGCGACCGGGATACCGCTTCGGGAGGTGTGAGTGGCTGAGACACGTCGCCCGGACCGGCTGGACCAGCCACGCGAGCCACGTCGGGTCCGCCTGCCGCGCTTCAACCCGGAGGCCTTCGGGCAGTGGTCGGAGGCCATCGCCCGCTACATGGGCACGGCGAAGTTCCTGGTCTACATGACCGTGGTGATCCTGCTGTGGATCGGCTGGAACGCGCTGGCGCCGGCCAACCTGCGCTTCGACCCGTACACGTTCACGTTCCTGACGCTGATGCTCTCGCTGCAAGCCTCGTACGCCGCCCCGCTGATCCTGCTCGCGCAAAACCGGCAGGCCGACCGGGATCGCTTGGGCCTGGAGCACGACCGCCGGCGGGCGGATGCGCAGAAGGCGGACACCGAGTACCTGGCGCGGGAGATCGCGGCCCTGCGGATCGCGCTCGGCGAGGTGGCGACGCGCGACTTCGTCCGTTCCGAGCTCCAGCGGCTGAGCGAGGAGATCGCGGAGTCCCAGAAACGGGCCCGCAAAGCCAAGAAGAAAGTCCCGTCCGAGCCCTACGACGAGCTGGACACCGACGGCCCTTAGGCGCCCGGGCGCTTGGAAAGGGTGGCGCCGCGCGCCCGCACTGGGAGCGCTGTGGCCAGGCGCGCGGCGTTCTACGCACAGGCCTTGGAAAGGGTGGCGCCGCGCGCCCGCACTGGGAGCGCTGTGGCCGGGCGCGCGGCGTTCTACGCACAGGCCTTGGAAAGGGTGGCGCCGCGCGCCCCAAGGGGCCAGGCGCGCGGCGTTCTACAACGATCGTCGCACCTCAGGGGGTACGGAGTCCAGCCGGAAACCGACAATATCCAAAAAGACCACACAGGCCCGACGAGTGACCTAAAATGCACACCCCGCCCGCCGAGGCCCGCGATCCGGCGGTATCGCCCGACGTAGCATGGCGTACATGTCCGCACCGGTAAGCACCATCGAGGAAGCGGTGCAGGCCGCTCTCGCCACCGTCGACGACCCGGAGATCCGCCGGCCGATCACCGATCTCGGCATGGTCCGCTCCGCTACGGTCGACGACGCCGGCGCGGTGAAGGTCGAGCTGCTCCTCACGGTCGCCGGCTGCCCGCTGCGCGACAAGCTCCGCACGGACATCACGGCCGCGGTGAGCGCGGTGCCGGGCGTGACGGCCGTCGAGATCGACTTCGGCGTGATGAGCACGGAGCAGCGGCAGGAGCTACAGACGCGGCTGCGCGGCGGCGCCACACCCGAGCCGGTGATCCCGTTCGCCCAGCCCGGCGCGCGCACCCGGGTGTACGCGGTGGCCAGCGGCAAGGGCGGCGTCGGCAAGTCCAGCGTGACGGTCAACCTGGCGGCCGCGCTGGCCGCCCGCGGCCTCTCGGTCGGCGTGGTCGACGCCGACATCTACGGGCACTCGGTGCCTCGCATGCTCGGCGCGGACGGCAAGCCCACCCGCGTGGAAGACATGATCATGCCGCCCCAGGCACATGGGGTGAAGGTCATCTCAATTGGCATGTTCACCTCGGGCAACGCCGCAGTGGTGTGGCGCGGGCCGATGCTCCACCGGGCGCTCCAGCAGTTCCTCGCCGACGTGTACTGGGGCGACCTCGACGTGCTGCTGCTCGACCTGCCCCCGGGCACCGGCGACGTGGCGATCTCGCTCGCCCAGCTGTTGCCCAACGCCGAGATCCTGGTGGTGACCACCCCGCAGACCGCGGCCGCCGAGGTGGCGGAGCGGGCCGGTGCGATCGCCCTTCAGACCCACCAGCGCCTCGTCGGCGTGGTGGAAAACATGTCCTGGCTGGAGCTGCCCAACGGAGAGCGGATGGAGATATTCGGCGCGGGCGGCGGTGCCACCGTGGCCGAGTCGCTCACCCGCGTGGTGGGGGCCGAGGTGCCGCTGCTGGGCCAGGTGCCGCTCGACACCCGGGTGCGGGAGGCGGGCGACGCCGGGCGGCCGATCGTGCTTGACGCGCCGGAAGCGCCGGCCTCGATCGCACTGCGGCAGGTGGCCGACCGCTTGGCCGTGCGCCGCGAGTCGCTGGTCGGCAAGCCGCTCGGCCTGCGCCCGTCCCGCTAGGCCCAGGTCGCGCCGACCGGCCCGTCTCGCTAGCGCCTCAGGTCGCGCACTCGCTAGCGCCTCAGGCCGCGCGCTCGCTGGGGCCTGAGGCCGCGGTCGCTGGGGCCTCAGGTCGCGTCGACGTCGAAGCGGCGCGGCCGGGTGGCGGGGGTCGAAGCCGGCGCCGGCGCCGGCGTGCGGATGTCGGCCGCCGCGGCGACGTCCTTCATCTCGTCCTTGACGCCGTCGAGGTCGGACTTGACCGTGTCGTAGATCCCCCGCAGCGGCTTGCGCAGCGCCTCTTCGTCTTCCTCGCTGAGCAGGTGCTTGCGGATGAACGCCTTCGGGTGCAGGTCTTCGAGCTGGATGTCGGTGCCGAGCTCGCGACTGAGGTCGCCGGTGGCGTTTCTGGCCATGTTGCGAAGGTTGCGCACCATGCGGAGGCCGTCGGAGATCACGTTGGGCAGCTTGTCGCCGAAGATGAGCAGCGCGAGCAGCAGGAGGGCGCCGATCTCCCACCAGTTGAGGTTTTCGAACACGCCAGGACCCCTCTCCACGCACCGGCGATGGAAAGAACCCTACTGGGCCGTCTGGCGGTGCGACCAGCGCCAGAGGGTCAATCCCTGAGCCAATGGTTCGCTCGCAGGCTCGCTCACTTCGCGTCCGCCGCCAACGTCACTGACGCGGACTCCCGGGAATTCCCCCGGCGGTACTCGACGGTCACCACCGAACCGGGCGCGTACTTGCGTACCAGCGCGATCAGGTCGGTGCCTTCCTCCACCTGCCGCCCGTCCAGCTTGGTGATCACGTCGCCGGCCCGCATGCCCGCGGCGGCCGCCGGACCGCCCGCGTCGACGGCGCTGAGCCGGGCGCCGCCGCCCGGGTTGCGGCCGCCGTTGTCGACCGTGGCGCCGATCACCGTACGGCGGGCCTTGCCGGTGTCGATGATGTCCTGCGCCACCCGCTTCGCCTGGTTGATCGGGATGGCGAACGCGAGGCCGATGTTGCCGGCCTGATCGTCGTCGACCGCGAGCGACTTGATCACCGAGTTGACGCCGACGACCCGCCCGCCGCCGTCGACCAGCGGACCGCCCGAATTGCCCTGGTTGACCGCGGCGTCGGTCTGGATGGCCGCGTAGTAGCGGACCTGGCCGCCCGGCTCGCCGGACTGGATCGTGCGGTCGAGCGCGCTGACGATGCCGGCGGTGACCGTGTTGGCGAGCGCCAGCGGCGAACCGAACGCGAGCACCGGATCGCCGACCGCGATGGCTTCCGAGTCGCCGAACTCGACGGGCACGAGGTTGGGCCGCGAGACCTTGATGACCGCGATGTCCGATTCGGCGTCATGTCCGACGATCGAGGCGGAGGCGGTCGAGCCGTCGTTGAAGACGACCGTGGCCCCGCTTGTCGCACCCTCGACCACGTGGTCGTTGGTGATCACATATCCGTCGGTGGTGGCCACGAAGCCGGAGCCGATGCTGGTGCCGCCCTTGACGGCCGCCCGCACCGTCACCACGCTGGGCGCCACGCGCTCGGCGACGCCGGCCAGCGAGTCCGGCGGGCGCTGCGCGGCCGGCGGCGCCTCATTGGGGTCGCCGAGGACCGTGCCGCCGCCGACGCCCCCGCGCAGCGCGAGCGCGTAGCCGAGGGATCCGCCCAGCGCGCCCGCCAGCAGCGCCGAGAAGACCGCGATGAACAGCACCGACCTCATCCCGCGCCGCGACACGGAGTCGGGATCGGTGACCGGCTCGGGCGCGTTACCCGGGCTCGGCGGCGTGGGCAGCACCACCGCGGCCGGTGCCCGCGGGTCCCGCCACGGGTCACCTAACGCGTCGGACCACCAGGGTGAACCGGCATCCTGAGGGGTCACCGGCGGCCTCGGCGGCGGCGACGAAGTCGCCGGCGTCGTGGTGCCGTCGGGCTGGTGCCAGTGCCAGCCGTCGGTCACGTTCGCAGCCTCCCAGTCGGTACTTCGGTTCATCCAGGATGGCACGGAAAGCCCAGAAGCATTCAGTGGATGCGCCGGCTCCCGTTCGGATACCCGCGCCCGTAGGCTGATACTCCGACCGGCACCCCGCAGCAGGAGGTCCACCATCGCCACGGTCGCACGCTTTGGCGGTCAGACGACGGCTCAGGCGCTCCAGTTCGCCGAGGGGTTCGTCGCCGAGGATATCGTCTTGCAGACCGCTCGCACGCTCGCCCGCGAGGTGGGGCTGGAGCCGGTGGCGCCCGGCGTCGGAGCCTCGTTGCGCCTGCTCGCGGCCGCTGGCGGCGCCCGCGCGGTGGTCGAGATCGGCACCGGCACGGGCGTGAGCGGCGCATGGCTGCTGCGCGGCATGCGCCCCGACGGCGTGCTGACCACGATCGATCTGGAAAACGAGCACCAGCGCATCGCGCGGCGCATCTTCCAGGAGGCGGGCTTCGCGCCGTCGCGTACCCGGATCATCACCGGACGCGCGTTGGACGTGCTCCCCCGGCTGGCCGACGGTGCCTACGACATGATCTTCGCGGACGCCGACCCGGCCGAGTACGGCGCCTGTGTCGACGCCGCGCTGCGCCTGCTCCGCCCGGCCGGCGTGCTCGCGTTGCACGGCGCGCTGGCCGGCGGCCGGATCGCCGACCCGGCGGCGCGCGACCTCGACACCGTGACGATCCGCGAGGTGGTCAAGGCGGTGCGGGAGAGCGAGGATTGGATCCCCGCGCTGCTCCCAGCCGGCGACGGCCTACTCGCCCTCGTCAAGCGAGCCTGACGACAGCGAGCCCGACGACAGCGAGCCTGACGACGGCGGGCCTGACGACGGCGGGCCTGACGGCGCGGGCAGCGCGGCGAGCCAGCGCAGCAGCGTCCGCACACCCCAACCGGTAGCACCCTTCGGCAGCACCCCGTCGGCGCTCTCCGACCACGACGGTGAGGACATGTCGACGTGCACCCAGCGGTCGCGCCAGTCGCCCACGAACTCGCGCAGAAACAGCGCCGCCGTCACCGAGCCGGCACCGCGGTCGGGTGAGCTGTAGAGGTCGGCGATGTCGCTGCCGAGATACTCGACGTAGTCGGCCGCCAGCGGCATCCGCCAGGCCTGCTCACCGGCCTCGGCCGCGGCGCCGATGAGGGCGGCGGCGAGCTCGTCGCTCTCGCTGTAGAGGGCCGCGGTCCGCTTGCCGAGAGCCACCGCGTTGGCGCCGGTCAAGGTCGCGAAGTCGACCAGCAGGTCGGGTGAGAGCCGCTCCACCGCGTACGCCAGCGCGTCGGCCAGCACCAGCCGGCCCTCGGCGTCCGAGTTGGTCGTCTCGCTCGTGATCCCGCCGTAGTGGCGCACCACGTCACCCGGGCGGAACGCCGAGCCGCTCAGCAGGTTTTCCGCGAGCGGGGCGAGCGCGGTGACCCGTACCGGCAAATCCAGGGCGGCCGCGCCGAGCGTGGCCGCCATGATGGCCGCGGCACCGCCCATGTCCTTGCGCATGAGCCTCATGCCCTCGACCGGCTTGAGCGAGATGCCGCCGGTGTCGAACGTGATGCCCTTGCCGACCAGCACCACGTGCATCTCGGCGCCGGCCGGCTGCCAGGAGAGCTCGAGGAGGCGGGGCGGGCTGGCCGAGCCACCGCCCACCGCCAGGATGCCGCCGAAGCCCTCAGCGGCGAGCTGATCCGGCTCCCGCACGGTGACGCTCAGGCCGGGCCGCCCGCCGGCCGCCTCGACCACCTGGCCGGCGAACCAGGCCGGGTTCTTCAGCGACGAGGGGGTGTTGGTCAGGTCGCGGGCCAGGCGGGTGGCGTCCGCAGTGGCGACCGCCGTCGCCAGGGCCGACTCGTAGCGCGCGGGGTCATCGACCACCACGGTCACGTCACACTCCACGGCCGGCTCGTCGCGCATGGAGAACCGGTACGCCGCGAGCAGCATCCCCTCGGCGAGCCCCCGCACGGCCTCTGGCGGCGCACCGGCCGGCATGGCGACAGTGATCGACATCTCATCCGCGAAAGCCCTGCTGACGGCGGCTCCGGCGGCCCGCCAGCCGGCCTCGTCACCACTGCCGGCATGGGCCAGCAGGAGGTGACGCAGGGCTCGCGTCGCGCCCGCCTCGTCGTCGAGGTCGGCCAGCAGCTCCGCCGCGCCGGCGCGCGCGTCTTCCGGCAGGTCGTACGCCGTCGGCGGAAGCACTGACCCGACTACGGGCAGGGCGACGGCGCGCGCGGCGCCTGGTTCGGCCGCGACGCGGATGGCCATCACTGGGGAGACCTCCAGGTTTACGACAGAGAGACCCGCCGGCACGGCCGCAGCGCCGCACCGGCGGGTCCATCCAACCAATAGCTATCCGGCGGCGGCCTTCAACGCGTCACCGAGCGCGTTCGCCTCGTCGGGAGTCATCTCGACGACGAGCCGGCCACCACCCTCCAGCGGAACCCGCATCACGATGCCCCGGCCCTCCTTGGTGACCTCCAGCGGACCATCGCCCGTCCGCGGCTTCATCGCCGCCATCTTGTCTCCCCTCAGACCTCTACACCTGGGTCGGTGGGTCTCCCCACAGCCACTCCGTCAGCGTCACCGCGCTCACGGCCCGCGGTGCCGACCAACGATTTTCCCTGATGAAACCCGCTGAGCCCAAACTGAAGCCGGATTGATGTGACAACATCTAGCTTATCGTGAAGGCGGCTGTCACAATGTCCCGTCATGCAGGCTCGGTCGGCCCTATTTGACCTCTACGGCGACTACCTCCGCCCCCGGGGCGGGCGGGCACCCGTCGCCGCCCTGGTCAGGCTGCTTTCCCCGCTCGGGATCGCGCCGCCGGCGGTGCGCACTGCCGTGTCCCGTATGGTGCGTCAAGGGTGGCTTCATCCGCTACGACTTTCGGCCGGACCCGGCTACCTGCTCACCCCCAAAGCCGCCCGCCGCCTGGATGAGGCGGCCTCGCGGATCTACCGCACCGGCAAGATCAGCTGGGACGGGCGCTTCGATCTGATCGTGCTCGATCCGCCGGCGTCCCGGCGCGATCGGCAGCGGCTCGGCTCCAACCTCTCGTTCCTCGGATACGGCGCGCTCGACGAGCGCACCTGGGTGGCGCCCCGTCCCGGCGAGGACGTCGACGGCCTCCTGAGCGAGTCCGGCATCCGGCACGAGCGCTTCAGTGCCAGCCACGCGATGGGCGGTCCGGGCGCGATGGGCGTGGTCCGCCGGGCCTGGGACCTGTCCGAGATCGGTGCGGCGTACGAGCGCTTCGTCGCCGAGCAGCGCGACGCGCTCGGCCAGGTCACCGCCCGCAGCAGCGACGAAGAGGCATACGCGGCGCGATTCCGGCTCGTGCACGCCTGGCGTACCTTTCTGTTCCGGGACCCGCAACTGCCGCCGGCCCTGCTCCCCGAGCGCTGGGCCGGCACCAGCGCGGCGGCCTTCTTCGACCGCCACGCCGCCCGGCTGCGGCCGGCGGCCGACCGGTACGTGGATCTCTGCCTGGATCAGAAGAAGGGCGCGCAACCGTGACTGAACCACTTCTCGTCGAGCGTGACGGCGCCGTCGCCACGGTCGTCCTCAACCGGCCCGACTCGCTCAACTCCCTGGACACCGCCCTCAAGGTCGCACTGCGCGACACGCTGGGCGAGCTGGAGCAAGACCGGTCGGTCCGGGCGGTGGTGCTGACCGGCGCGGGTCGGGCGTTCTGCGTCGGGCAAGACCTCCGCGAGCACGTGGCCACCCTGGACACCGGCACCAACGACCCGCTGGGCACCGTGCGCGCCCACTACAACCCGATCGCCGCCCGCCTGGCCGGCATGCCCAAGCCGGTGATCGCCGCGGTCCGCGGCACCGCCGCCGGCGCCGGCGCCTCGCTCGCGCTGCTGGCCGACTTCCGGATCGGCGGGCCGAAGACCACCTTCCTGATGGCCTTCGCCAACGTGGGGCTGGCCGGCGACACCGGCGTCTCCTGGTCGCTCCCCCGGCTCGTCGGCCACGCGAAGGCGGTCGAGCTGCTCATGCTCGCCGAGCCGGTGTCCGCGACCGAGGCGCAGCGGCTGGGCCTGCTCACCCGCCTCGTCGACGACGACGAGCTGGTGCTGTCGACCGCGCAGGAGCTGGCCGCCCGGCTCGCCACGGGCCCGACGGTGGCCTACGGGGCGATCAAGCGCCAGCTCTCCGTCGGCGACGCGGGCACCCTCTCCGAGGCGCTCGCCGCCGAGGCGCAGGCCCAGGCGATCTGCGGCGCCACCGCCGACCACCGCAACGCCACCGCCGCCTTCGTGGCCAAGGAGAAGCCAGTTTTCGAAGGGCGTTAGAACCTTTCGAGATTTGAGCTACCGCGACGTCCGTCGTGGTCGAGGCCGTTGCTCCCGCGGCCTCACCCGTTCGCTGTTGGTCGCGGTTTAACTGCTCCGAGTAATCGAGGCGACGGTGCTCGTGCCCCGGGAATTCGAGATCTTGGAGAGTTAGGGCGCTATATCAAACCCCAAGTCTCCTAGATCTGAAAGTTCGCCCGCCCGTGCGCTTACATTGCGGCGGCAGCTGGACATTGTCCAAGGCTTGACGGCGAGCGTGGATCGCGAAGCGGAACCCTGGCGGGCTTGACGCGCGGGGCTGGCAGCGTGGGCCGGGGACTTCGGCTCGCCCCGCGAGCCGCCGGCCCGCGCGGTCTCCGGCGGGAGCGACGGCCCGCCACTGACGCGGACCCGGGACGATCTTCGAAGGTATAGCTGGGATGACGCGCACGTCAGAGCCTTTGTCAGACTAAGCTGAGTGATCTTCGTCTTCTTCTTCGGGGTCGAGGTTGGCTTCCTCGCCGAGCACGAACGCCTGCATGGCCAGCTCGTCGCCGGCCGGGGAGACGAAGGCGGGCAGCTCGCGCGGGCCGAGCTCCATCACGTAGGTCCAGAAGACGCGCACCGCCTCCGCCGGGGAGGATGCCTCGATCGGGAGGTCGAGGCTGACCATCCAGGTGGTGCGGTCGACGGCCGGCCGGAGGCTGTCCGTGATCGCCTGGAAGGTCTCCGGGTCGACCGGGGCCACCGGCTGGTCGAGCGCGAGTCGTTCGGCCGGGACGGGCTCGTCGAAGGTCCTGCGCGTGTACGTGACGACCAGCGGCTCGTCGTCGCTGGGCGCGGGGTCGTCGGGGTCGCGCTCGGAGCCCACCGGGCGCACCAGGCCCAGTGCCACCACGGCGGGCCGCTCGTGGCCGGCCACCACCAGCACCTCGTCGCCGGGCTTGGGGCGGGGCTGGCCAATGCCGGTCAGCTCCAGCGTGTCGTGATGGAAAAGCCGCTCCGCCTCGTGCCGTTCATCCGAGATGACCACCGTCCAGTGCCCCATGGCGCCATCCCATCACGGCATCTTGACGTGGCACCCGTCGAGGTGGTCGTCGACCATGCCGGTCGCCTGCATCAGCGCGTACGCGGTCGTGGGGCCGACGAAGCGGAAACCGCTCTTCTTCAGCGCCTTCGCCATCGCGGTGGACTCGGGGGTGAGCGCGGGCACCTCGGCGAACGACTTCGGGCGGCGGGCGCGTGGCGGGGGCGCGTACGACCACAGCAGCGACGCCAGACCGTCTGGCAGGTCGAGCGCGGCGCGGGCGTTGTGGATGGCGGCCTCGACCTTGGCCCTGTTGCGCACGATGCCCGGGTCGGCGAGGAGCCGCTCGATCTTGGCCTCGCCGTACTTGGCGACGGTCTCGATGTGGAAGCCGTCGAACGCGGCCCGGAAAGACTCCCGCTTGCGCAGAATGATCAGCCAGGACAAGCCGGACTGGAACGCCTCCAGCGTGACCTTCTCGTAGAGGCCGTCGTCGGTGCGCACCGGCCGGCCCCACTCGTCGTCGTGGTAGGCGATGTATTCGGGTGTGCGGCCGCCCCACCCGCAGCGGGCCAGCCCATCTGCCCCGATCACGAGGTCGGACATTAGATCTTTCCCGCCTCCACGAGCCGGGCGAACTTCTTCAGCGCCTGGGTCAGGCTCACCTTGGAGCCCGGCCACAGCACCGGCCACGCTACGCGCCCGGCCACGCCGCCCGGCAGGTGAAACCACTCGTGCCACACCACCTGGGTGCGGCCCTCGCCCATCGGGGTGCAGCGGAAGACGCCCGGACCGCGCAGGAGGCGGCCGAAGTGCACCACACGCACCTCGTACGGCGGGTCGACGCGGACCACACGCATCTCGTCGCGCAGGGTGGCCGGGCCGAGGGCCGTGACCGCCTCGACGAGGCTGCCCTCGCCGCCGTCACCCTCGACCACGCGCACCTTGGTGAACGGGATCCAGTCGGACTGCCGCTCCCACGCCGTGAACGCCTTGAAGACCGACTCGGCCGGCGCGTTGACGATGACCGTCGCGGTCACCTCGCCCGAGCCGGGCTGAGCCGCGGAGCGAAGGTTTTCCTCGGTCATGCCCTCTCGTCCCGGTCGGGGAGGACGCGGCGGGCGTCCGAGTCGGTGGCGTCGTCCGGCTCGTCTTCGGTCTCGTCTGCCGCCTCGGCCTCCTCTACCTCGGCGTCGACCGGGTCGGAGGCATCGGTGTCGATCTCGTCGTCGGTGTCGTCGCCGATCACCTCGTCGGCGGTGACGGCCGCGCCCGTGACGACGGGGCCCGGCACCGCCGCGGCGGTGGCCGTCGCGACGCCCTCTTCCTCGTCACGCTCCGTGGTGTCGCGGTGGTGGCGCGGCGCCGAGACGTCGCCGAGGTCGACCACGCCGGACGCCGGGCTGCCGTAGCCCTCGCCGGGCGCGCCCGCACCGGCCGGCACCAGGGCGGCCTCGCGGGCCCGACGCAGCGCGTCGGCGTCGGTGGCGCGCCCCTCGCGCAGCGCCGTGACCTCGGCCTCCAGCACGCCGATGAGCTCGTCCTTGTATCCGATGTCGTAGGCCGCCCGGCGCAGCGCCTGGTCGACCTGGGCCATCCGGTAACCCCGCACGGTGGTGTCGAACCGGACCGCGGAGACATCGGCCTCCATCAGCGGCCTGGTGCCCGGCAGCGGCACGGCACGGCCATCCGGCTCGGCTGTGCCCAGACCCGAGTCACCGCCGGTCACCAGCACGGTGACCCCGAAAACGACAGCGGCGACGGTCAACGCCACGACGACGAGGAGGAGTACCTGACCCATGGACCGATCGTGGCACGGCCGGGCGCGGCGGGCGACCCCGCCACCCCGGTCTAAGTTTCATGGGGTGGACGATCTCCGCCTGGGTGAACGGGTGTTCGGGCCCGGTGAGCTGGTCGTGATGGCCATCGTCAACCGCACGCCCGATTCGTTCTTCGACCGAGGCTCGACCTTTTCCCCGGACGCGGCACTCCGCGCGGTCGCCCAGGCGGTCGACGAGGGCGCCCAGATCGTCGACATCGGCGGGGTCAAGGCCGGGCCGGGCGCCGACGTGGACGTGCCCGAGGAGATCCGCCGTACGGTCGGCACGATCACCGCGGTCCGGGCCGAGTACCCCGAGCTGGTGATCTCGATCGACACATGGCGGGCCGAGGTGGCTCGGGAGGCGGTCGCGGCCGGGGCCGACCTGGTCAACGACACCTGGGCCGGCGCGGACCCGGCGCTGGCCGAGGTGGCCGCCGCCACCGGTGCCGGGCTCGTCTGCGCGCACGCGGGTGGGCTGCGGCCGCGTACCCGGCCACACCGGGCGGCCTTCGACGACGTCGTCGCGGACGCCCTCACGACCGTCACCAGGCTCGCCGAGCGGGCCCGTGACCTGGGCGTACGCCCGGACGGCATCCTGATCGACCCGGCGCACGACTTCGGCAAGAACACCCGGCACTCGCTGGAGCTGACCCGGCGGCTCGGCGAGCTCGTCGCCACCGGGTGGCCGGTGCTCGTCGCGCTCTCGAACAAGGACTTCGTCGGCGAGACGCTCGACCTGCCGGTGGGCGAGCGGCTCTCCGGCACGCTCGCCGCGACCGCGGTGTCAGCCTGGCTCGGCGCGCGGGTCTTCCGCGCCCATCAGGTGCGACAGACCCGCCAGGTGCTGGACATGGTGGCCTCGATCAGGGGCGACCGCCCGCCGGCGGTGTCGCGACGAGGACTGGCCTAGGACCCTAGGTCCAGCGCAGGATGCGCTTGCGCCACGCGTACAGGATGCCGAGCGCCAGCACAGCGACGAAGATCGCCATCTCCACCACGGTCGTCATGCCGAAGCCCGGGCGGTCGAAGATCACCGCCCACGGAAACAGGAACACGGCCTCGACCGCAAAGAGCACATATAGATAGGCATAGACGTAATAACGGATCTGGGCTTGTGCCCAGTCACCGCCGACGGGGTCGACACCGCACTCGTACGTCTCGCGCTTGCCGGCGGGCTCCGCGGGGCTCGCCGGGCTGAGCAGGCGGTTGGCCGAGAACGCCCCCACGAAGACCAGGACGGCCGCGAGCAGCAGCAACCCGAGAGTGGCGTAGGACCCGAGATAACCGTCCACGGCCCGCAGCGTACCGCGTGATCTTCCGCAGGCGTGCGGTTCAGGTCTCATGCGGCGGACAGGTTACAGATGACGTGAGTCGTTCGACGTACGCTCATTGGTGGACTGAACTTAGGCGGATGGGCACACCAGGTGCACCCCGCCGCTGCCGGCTCGCAAGGAGGTCAGGGGTCAGTGACCAAACAGGTCCGCCAGCTGGATCGGGTGGTCATCCGGTTCGCTGGCGACTCAGGCGACGGCATGCAGCTCACCGGTGATCGTTTCACGTCGGAAACCGCTCAGCTGGGCAACGACATCTCGACGCTGCCCAACTTCCCCGCCGAGATCCGCGCGCCCGCCGGCACGCTGCCCGGCGTGTCGAGCTTCCAGGTGCACTTCGCCGACTACGACATCCTCACCCCCGGCGACGCGCCCAACGTGCTCGTGGCGATGAACCCGGCGGCCCTCAAGGCCAACCTCGGCGACCTGCCGCGCGGCGCGGACATCATCGTCAACACCGACGAGTTCACCAAGCGCAATCTGGCCAAGGTCGGCTACGCGGCCAACCCGCTGGAAGACGGCTCGCTCGACGGTTACTCGGTGCACCCGGTGGGGCTGACGAGCATGACGGTCGGCGCGCTGGCCGAGCACGCCGTTTCGAAGAAAGACGCCGAGCGCGCCAAGAACATGTTCGCGCTGGGCCTGCTGTCGTGGATGTACTCCCGGCCGTACGAGTCGACGATCCGCTTCCTGGAGCGCAAGTTCGCGGCCCGCCCCGAGCTCGTCGCGGCCAACATCGCCGCGTTCAAGGCCGGGTGGAACTTCGGCGAGACGACCGAAGACTTCGGCGTGCGTTACGAGGTCAAGCCGGCCAAGATGCCGCCGGGCACCTACCGCAACATCACCGGTAACGCGGCGCTCGCGCTGGGCATCATCGCCGCCGCCGTCCGCTCCAAGCTGCCCGTCTTCCTCGGCGCCTACCCGATCACGCCGGCCTCGGACATCCTCCACGAGCTGAGCAAGCACAAGCGCTTCGGCATCACGACCATGCAGGCCGAAGACGAGATCGCGGCGATCGGCGCGGCCCTCGGCGCGGCGTACGGCGGCGCGCTCGGGATTACCACCACCAGCGGGCCGGGCGTCGCGCTCAAGGGTGAGACGATCTCGCTGGCCGTGGCCCTGGAGCTGCCGCTCGTCGTCGTCGACGTGCAGCGGGCCGGCCCCTCGACCGGCATGCCCACGAAGACCGAGCAGGCCGACCTCAACATGGCACTCTTCGGCCGGCACGGCGAGGCGCCGGTGGCGGTCATCGCGCCGCGCTCACCCTCCGACTGCTTCCACGCGGCCATCGAGGCGGCCCGGATCGCGCTGACCCACCGCACGCCGGTGATCCTTCTCTCCGACAACTACGTGGCCAACGGCTCCGAGCCGTGGCTGCTGCCCGAGGTCGAGTCGCTGCCCGACCTCCAGGTCGAGTTCGCCACCCAGCCCAACGGCGAAGACGGCAGCACCTTCCTGCCCTACCTGCGCGACCCGCAGACGCTGGCCCGGCCGTGGGCCATTCCGGGTACGCCGGGGCTGGAGCACCGGATCGGCGGCCTGGAAAAGGCGGACAAGACCGGCGACATCTCGTACGACCCGGCCAACCACGACTTCATGGTGCGCACCCGCGCCGCCCGCATCGAGGCGATCGAGGTGCCCGACCTGGAGGTCGAAGACCCCGACGGCGACGCGCGCGTGCTGGTGCTCGGCTGGGGCTCGACGTACGGGCCGATCGGCGCCGCCTGCCGGGCCCTGCGCCAGCGCGGTCAGGCCGTGGCCCAGGCCCACCTTCGCCACCTCGCGCCGATGCCGCGCAACGTCGGCGAGGTGGTCCGCCGGTACGACCGCGTGGTCATCCCGGAGATGAACCTGGGCCAGCTCGCCCATGTCATCCGGGCCCGCTACCTCGTCGACGCCATCCCCTACAACCAGGTCCGCGGCCTGCCGTTCACCGCCGCCGAGCTGGAGACCATGCTGGAAGAAGTGGTTAAGAATGCCTGAGCCCGTCGCGCT
This sequence comes from Phytohabitans sp. LZ39, assembly GCF_059359075.1. Taxonomy (NCBI): domain Bacteria; kingdom Bacillati; phylum Actinomycetota; class Actinomycetes; order Micromonosporales; family Micromonosporaceae; genus Phytohabitans; species Phytohabitans sp. LZ39. The sequence goes on from NZ_JCADBM010000038.1 coordinate 44,157, forward strand.
GAAGCTCACCACCAAGGACTTCAAGTCCGACCAGGAGGTGCGGTGGTGCCCGGGGTGCGGTGACTACGCGATCCTCGCGGCCGTGCAGTCGTTCATGCCCGAGCTCAACATCCCGCGCGAGCGGATCGTCTTCGTCTCCGGGATCGGCTGCTCGTCCCGCTTCCCGTACTACATGAACACGTACGGGATGCACTCGATCCACGGCCGCGCCCCGGCGATCGCGACCGGCCTCTCGGTGAGCCGGCCCGACCTGTCGGTCTGGGTGGTCACCGGCGACGGCGACGCGCTCTCGATCGGCGGCAACCACCTGATCCACGCCCTCCGCCGCAACGTCAACCTCAAGATCCTGCTCTTCAACAACCGGATCTACGGGCTGACCAAGGGCCAGTACTCCCCGACGTCGGAGATCGGCAAGATCACAAAGTCGACGCCCGCCGGCTCGGCCGACTCGCCGTTCAACCCGCTGTCACTGGCGCTCGGCGCGGAGGCGGCGTTCGTGGCACGGACGATCGACTCCGACCGCAAGCACCTCCAGTCGGTGCTGCGGGCGGCCGCCGAGCACAACGGCTCCGCCTTCGTCGAGATCTACCAAAACTGCAACATCTTCAACGACGGCGCGTTCGAAGAGCTCAAGGACCCGGGCACCCGCGACGACTACCTCATCCGCTTGGAGCACGGTGAGCCGATCACGTTCGGCAAGGACGGGCAGTTCTGCGTCGTACACCCGCCGGGCGGCTTCGGGCTCGAGGTGCGCGAGACGGCGACTGTCTCGCCCGAGGAGATCGTCGTGCACGACGCCGGCGTGACCGAGCCGGCGTACGCCTTCGCCCTCTCCCGCCTCCCCGGCATCGACCTGCGCAACACGCCGATCGGGGTCTTCCGCAACGTCTCCCGGCCGTCCTACGACAACCTGGTGCAGAGCCAGCTCGACGCGGCCAAGGCGAAGGCGACCGGCACGCCCGAGGAGCAGCTCGCCGGCCTCCTGACCGGCGGCGACACCTGGACGATCATCTAGAGAGCTTCCTGGGTCGAGCGTTCCAGTCGAAACGGAGATTCGGGCTACCGCGACGTCCGCGGTGGTCCGGACCAATGCCACCCACCGCTCCCCCCGGGCCTCACCCGTCCGCCGCCGGTCACGCTCACCCTCCACGGCCGCGCGGGCCCGGCCAGGAACGGGGTGTGCGCGCGGATCCCTTTGCTCTGCTTCCCCATGATGGGCACCCCCACCCAAGAACCATTGACCCGCCGGCCGCCTCCTATAAGGGAGCAGAGCAAAGGCGCCGCGAACACCACCCACCACCTCGGGCCATCGGCCCGCGGGACGGCGGGCGACCTGGACGCACAGACGGACAGCGCGACCGCAAAGGGCTCAGCGCGACCAACGGCGGACGGGTGAGGCCGCGGGAGCAACGGTCGGGACCACCGCGGACGTCGCGGTAGCTCAAATATGTGAAATAGCCATGGACCGACGGCGACCCTCACGGCCGCTAGATTTCCGAGTTGTCAGCGGTTGCGCTGGCGGTAGGTGATAGTCGCCGCCTCGATGCGGTTGCGCATCCGCTGGTCGCGGGAGATGGCCCGCTTGCCCTTCTGGTAGAGGTAGACACCGCCGCCGACCACGAGGGCGCCCACGATCAAGTACACGGCTATGCCCAGCAGCGCCTTGAGCAGCGCGATCGCGAGCCAGCCCACCGCTACCACGGCGACGACACCCACCGCGGTCCAGGCCAAGAAACGTCCCATAGACCCAGGGTCCTCCTCGCCCGCAACCGCCGCATCGGGGAAAACCCCGGCATCGGGGCCTTGCGCTCAGCGGCGCCGCTGTGAAAATTTCCTTCTATCGACGAGCAGGAGGCGGCGAATGTTGTCGAGTAGACGGCCCCTTAGAAGAGCGCTGGTCGCGGCGCTGGTCATCGCCGGCGGGCTCATGGTGCCGGCGGCACCCGCGAGCGCCGCGGCGACGACCCCCACGTGTACGGCCGACCCGGCCACTCCCAAGCGGCAGTTTCGGGCGATGTGGATCGCGAGCGTCGCCAATATCGACTGGCCCAGCGCGCCTGGGCAGAGCGAGGAGAAGCTCAAGGCCGAGTACCGCGGCTGGCTCGACCTCGCCCAGCGGCTCAACCACAACGCGGTGATCGTGCAGGTGCGACCCACCGCCGACGCGTTCTGGCCCTCGCCGTACGAGCCGTGGTCGGAGTGGCTCACCGGCGCCCGCGACGGCGCCTCGCCCGGCTGGGACCCGCTGAAGTTCCTGGTCGCCGAGGCGCACGCGCGCAACCTGGAGTTTCACGCGTGGTTCAACCCGTACCGGATCTCGATGCCGCAGGGCGCCGGGCCGGACATCGCCAAGCTGGCGCCCAACCACCCGGTCCGGCAGCACCCGGAGTGGGCGGTCGCCTACCCGGTCAACGCGGCCGGTTCGCGGCTCTACTACAACCCGGGCATCCCCGAGGTGCGCGAGTTCGTACAGCGGGCGATGCTCGACGCGGTCACGAAGTACGACATCGACGCGGTGCACTTCGACGACTACTTCTACCCGTACCCGGCCGCGGGACAGGACTTTCCCGACGAGGCGACGTTCGCCCAGTACGGTGCGGGCTTCGCCAGCAAGGCGGACTGGCGGCGCCACAACATCGACCTGCTGGTCCGGGAGTTCGGCGCGAAGGTGAAGGCCGCCAAGCCGTGGGTGAAGTTCGGCATCAGCCCCTTCGGCATCTGGCGCAACAAGGCGGCCGACCCGCTCGGCTCGGAGACCAACGGCACCCAGTCGTACGAGGCGAACTTCGCCGATACCCGCAAATGGGTCAAGGAAGAGTGGATCGACTACATCCTGCCCCAGGTGTACTGGCACATCGGGCTGGCCGTGGCCGACTACGCCAAGCTGGTGCCCTGGTGGGCGGACGTGGTCGCCGGCACCCGCGTGCACCTCTACGTCGGGCAGGCCGACTACAAGATCGCCGATCCGGCGCAGCCGGCGCCCTGGCAGGATCCGGCCGAGATGTCCCGCCACCTGACCTTCAACCGCGACTACCCCGAGGTGGACGGCAACGTGCACTTCAGCGCGGTGCAGGTACGGGCGAACAAGCTCGGCGCCACCGACATCTACGCCGCCGAGCACTACTCACGGCCGGCGCTGGTGCCGGAGATGCCGCACCTGGACCGGAAGGCGCCGCTGCCCCCACTGGTGACCGGGGCGTCCCGGGCGGCGGACGGTCCGGTCACGCTGCGCTGGAAGCAGCTGCTGGGCCCGGCCACGTCGTACGCGGTGTACCGCTTCGACGGGATCACCCTCCCCGGACGCTGCGGCTTCGCCGACGCCGCACACCTCGTCGGCACCACCCGTGGCACGTCCTTCGTGGACACCTCGGCGGCGCCCGGCACTCGGTACACGTACTACGTCACCGCGCTGGACCGGCTGTGGAACGAGAGCCTGCCCAGCTTGCCGTGGCCCGTGATCCATTAACCGTTCCACCTGCGTCTACGACATTTATTGATTTAAGCAAGGCTATGCCCCGACACTGAGGACACCTTGGTTTACCCACCGGTAACCAAGTCGTATCCCCCTTCCATCCCCATGGAGGAAACGTGTCCCGTCGGGTCGCAACTCTGCTCGTGGCCGTGTCCGCCGCCCTGCTCACCCTGCTGGGGCTGGCGGGCCCGGCCGTCGCCGCACCGTCCGACAAGCCGGTCGTCCTGTCCAACTGGACGCAGACCAGCGCGACCAGCTACAGCGCCTGGAACTCCGCCCGCCAGAACCAGGGCGCGTGGGCGGCGTACGGCTTCGACTGGTCGACCGACTACTGCTCGTCGAGCCCCGACAACCCCCTCGGGTTCGACTTCACCCTCTCCTGCTACCGGCACGACTTCGGCTACCGCAACTACAAGGCGATCGGGCAGTTTCCGGCCAACAAGCCGCGGCTGGACAGCGCCTTCTACGAGGACCTGAAGCGCAAGTGCAACACGTACAACTCGGTGGTGCGGCCGGCCTGCCTGGCGCTCGCCTGGACGTACTACCAGGCCGTGTCGGTCTTCGGCTCGGTGAGCCGGGCCCAGATCGACGCGGCGGCCAAGCTGCTCCCCGCGCGCTGACCGCCTGCTCGTCCCCAAGAGGGCTGCCCTGTTCCCGTCAGGACGGGTACAGGGGAGCCCTTCTCAGAATTCACGCCCAAGAGGGCTGCCCTCTTGGGGCTCGGGGGCTCGGGGGCGGAAAGTGTCAGGCGGCGAAGCGGCGGGAGCCTACCGCCATGTCCGGGTGGTCGACGGCCAGCGCCAGCGCGGCGGCCTCTTCGACGGTGAGCGCGCCGCCCTCGGCGTACGCGGCGTCGAAGGTCGCGTCGCCCAGCGCCGCCCGCACGGCCGCCTGCTGCTCGGCCCAGTAGGCGCCGAACCGGCCCGGCGTGCTGCGCAGGGCCGACCGGGTGGCCTGGGCCGCGCCGAAGAGGCGGGCCGCGGTCAGCGAGTCGCCGCCGAGCGCGCAGCGGACCGCGATCGCGCAGATCGTGTCGCAGGCGCGGCTGTGGAAGCCGTAGGTCATCCGGGACCGCAGCGCCACCACCAGGTGGTCGTGGGCGGCGACGAGGTCACGGCGGCCGAGGGCGACCATGCCGAGCAGGAAGTCGACGCTGCGCCGGCCCCGCTCGGCCGGGCGGGCGGCCTCCAGCGGCCGGGCGCCGGCGAGCACGTCGGCGGCCTGGTCGAGCGCGCCACGGCGCCACAGCAGCTCGGCGAGGGTGTAGACGGCCAGCAGCGCGTCGCTGGCCACCCCGCTGGTCTCGGCCCACGCGATCACCTCGCGGCAGACCCGCTCGGCGTCGTCGTGCTGGCCCATGTCGACCAGCGAGCCACCCCGGCCGGTGAGCACGCGAGCCAGCAGCCCGGCGTCGCCGGCCTGCCGCGCCGCGGCCTCGGCCCGCTGCGAGAAGCGCAGCTCCTCGGCCACCTCACCGTCGGCGCCGGCGTGCAGCGAGTGCATGTGGTACGCCGCCGCGAGCTCGGCCTCGGGAATCGGCTCACCGGTCTCGGCGATCCGCCCGTACAGCCGGAACAGCCACAGCCGGCCCTCCCGGGCCAGACCCCGCTCGCGCCACCACTGGTCGAGGCCGCTGGCCAGGCGCAGGCCACCCCGGGCGCTGCCGCCCGTGGCGGACCAGCGCAGCGCGGCGCGCATCTCGTCGGCGAGCGAGTCCAGCGCGTACAGCGAGAGCGTCACCGGGCGGTGGTCCGGACCCAGATGTGCCTTGTCGAGCGCGTGCAGCGACCACGCCACGTGGCGGTCGCGGGCGCCCCGCTCCTCGCCGGCCTCGGCCAGCCGCCGGGCCGCGTACGCCCGGATCGGGTCGAGCATGCGGTAGGTCGTGCCGGACGCGTGCGGCTCCGCCTGGATCATCGACTTGTCGACGAGCACCGACAGCGGGTCGAGCGGGTCGTCGTCGAGCAGCCACTCCACGGTCGGCAGGTCGACCGGCCCGGCGAAGACCGACAGCCACCGCAGCAGCCGGGCCGCTCGCGGCCCCAACGTGCGGTAAGACCACGTCACCGTCGCCTGGATCGTCGCGTGCCGCTGGGTCGCCGAGCGGACCGCCGCCTCGGCCCGGCGGGCCGCACCGGCCTGGGCCAGGTCGACCGTCGCCAGCTGGCTGGCCACCCACCGGCCCTCGCCCGCGTACGTGCCCTCGGGGTCTTCGCGGCCGGCGTCGAGCGCGCCCAGTACGTCGTCGAGGCGCTCGGCGAGCTGGCTGGCCGACAGCACCCGCAGCCGGGCCGCGGCCAGCTCGATCGCCAGCGGCAGCCCGTCGAGCCGGGCCACCACCCGCTGGAGGTCGTCGGCCTCGGTGGGCTCCGAACGGCGGCCACCGCGCGCCGAGGTCGTGCGGTCGAGCAGCAGCGACACCGCCTCGCTCGGCCCGCCGGCCGGGCCCGGCCGCACGGACAGCGGTGGGATGCGCCACACCGTCTCACCAGGCAGGTTGAACGGCTCGCGGCTGGTCGCCAGCACCCGGACGGCACCGCCGCCGGTCAGCAGCCGCGAGATCACCTCGGCCGCCGCGGACAGCTGCGCGTCACACGTGTCGAGCACCAGCAGCATCCGCCGCGACGCGGCGAACTCCACCAGCGTGTCGACCACCGGGCGGCCCGGCTCGGGCCGCAAACCCAGCACCGCGGCGATCGCGAACGCCACCAGGCCCGGGTCGGTCACCGACGCGAGATCGACGAACCAGACCCCATCCTGGTACGTGTCGACGAGTCCACCGGCCATCTCCACCGCGAGACGGGTCTTGCCCGCGCCGCCGGCGCCCACGACCGTCACCAGACGGTGGTCGGCCATCAAGCTCGACAGCTCTGACCGCTCGGCGTGCCGCCCGACGAACGAGGTCACCTGGGTCGGCAGGTTGTGCGCGAGCGCGTCAGCCGTACGCGGGCGCGGGAACTGCCGCTCCAGGCCGGGCGCGACGAGCTGGTAGAGCCGCTCGCGGTCGTCGAAGCCGCGCAGCCTGTGCAGGCCCAGGTCGAGCAGGGAGGCCTCGGGCGGCAGCGGCGCCGCGTAACGGGCGGTCGCCTCCGAGCAGAGCACCTGCCCACCGTGCGCCGCGGCGGCGATCCGGGCCGCGCGGTGCACCTCGGGGCTCGCGTACTCACCGTTGACCGCCTCGGCGTGACCGGTGTGCAGGCCCATCCGGACCTTCGGGGTCGACTCCGGCGACGGCCACTCGTGGGTGGCGAGCGCCCGCTGTGCGGTCGCGCAGGCCTCGATGGCCGCCGCCGCGTCGGTGAAGGCTACGAAGAAGGAGTCGCCCTCGGTGAACAGCTCCGTACCGTCGCTTTCGGACAAGGTACGGCGGAGCAACCGTCTGTGCTCGCTCAGCACCGGACGGTAGCCCGCACCGAGCATCCGGGCCAATCTGGTCGAGCCCTCGATGTCGGTGAACATGAAAGTCACCAAGCCACTCGGCAAGTTGTGTGCCGGCACGCGTGGAACCTCCGCCCCCCTGGAAGTCGCGGTTTATGCTCCCGTACCCCCGCAACCTGGCACATCGTAGGAACGGCCGGTACAGACCTGCCCCCACGGCCGTAGCCAGGGGTGATCACAACCAAGCAGCAGCCAACGAGAGGGGTGTGTCGGGGGTGTTACGGCTGACGTAACGACGACAGGCGGAACGGGTTGTGGCACGACGGGTCAGAAATACCCGCCTTCCGGCCCTATCCGCAGCCGCAGCCGCCGCCACAGCAACCCCCGCCACCCGAGGCGGCCGGGCCGGGACTGGACGTGAAGCCACCGCCACGGCCGGTGACGGCGACGGTGGAAAGCAGCTTGACCGTGTCGGCGTGGCCCTGCGGGCAGCTCGCAGGCTCGCCGGACTCGGTCATCGGGCGGTTGACCTCGAAGGTGTCGCCACAGGCGCGGCAGCGGAACTCGTACCGGGGCATGCCAGACAGGGTACGACCGCCGCGCTGCCCAGCGCGATGCGCCATACTCGACGCGTGGCGGACGGGGAGGCGACACCAAAGCGGCCCCTGCGTTCGGCGGCGCCCGAGTGGGCTGGGCCGCTGGGCAGTTCGGGCGCGGCCCCAGAGGAGGCGGCGCCCGCGGCCGACAAGCTCACACCGGAGAAGGCGGCCGCGCCGGAGCAGCGGGAGCCGGATCCGAGCGCGCCCGTGACGCCCGAGCAGCGGGAGCCGGGCACGCCCGTGACGCCCGAGCCGGGTGAGGCCGAGGCCGCGCCGCCGGAGACCGCCAAGGGCGAGACCACGAAGGCCGACGTCGAGCCGCCGTCGGAGTGGGCACGGCCCGCGGATGGCCACGCCACGGGCGAGGAAAAGGGTGAGGCGGCGCCTGGGGCGACGCCTCCCGCAACCGGCTCCGGCACCACCGAGTCGCCTGCCGACCGGCCCACGGTCACCGTGGCGGCCGCCGCGCCGGTCGTACCAGAAACTCCTGCTGGACCGCGACGGCGAGTGCGGTTCGCTCATGGTTTTCGGCGCGCGCCGCGGGCGGGCGACGTGGCGCGCGGCGTGCGGGCCTGGTCCGGGCGGCCGAGTGGACGGCTGACGCTGCCGGCCGTGCTGCTGCTCGTGCTGGTCATCGCCGCCGCGGGCGCGGGCGCGATCGCGATCCCGATGACCGCCGGCTCACGCAAGGCGGCACCGGAGGCCACCGTCGGCGGCGACCTCACGCCGGCGCCGACGCTCTCCGACGGCCAGGTGCCGCTGCCGTCGACCGGGCCGCCGGTCACCGGCGGTGTCACGCCCTCGCCGGGTGCGACGGTGACCACCGCGCCCCCCGCGGGTGCTCGCCCGGCCGACGTGCTCGCGGCGTGGGCCACCCAGACCGGCGGCAAGGTCGATGTGCCGTGGGTGGCGATGCAGGCCTACGGATACGCGGAGCTGGTCATCAACGAGACCCGGCCGGGGTGCAAGCTCAAGTGGACCACCCTCGCCGCGATCGGCAAGGTCGAGTCCAACCACGGCCGCTACAACGCCACGCTCGGTAACGACGGCGAGTCGACGCCCCGCATCCTCGGGCCGGTGCTCAACGGCACCGGCAACACCCAGCGGATCGACGACACCGACGACGGTGTGCTCGATGGCGACACCACGTTCGACCGGGCCGTCGGCGCGATGCAGTTCATCCCGTCGACCTGGCAGACCCACAAGGTCGACGCGGACAACGACGGCCTTACCGACATCAATGACATCGACGACGCGGCCCTCGCCGCCGGTAACTACCTGTGTCAGGGCGGCCGCAACATGGATCTCGCCACCGACTGGTGGAACGCGATCCTCTCCTACAACGACGTGCGGGTTTACGCCCAGGACGTGTTTGACGCGGCAAACGAGTACGGTACGAAGAGTCGCACTTAGCGTCACCTCTCAGGCACTTTGAAGAACAAGGCCCTTCCCCTCACCTTCGGTTGACGGCAAGCTGTACGGGTGATGGTGCGCGAGTGGGATCCGCGGACCGCGTCACCCGCCGAGATAGAGTCCCTCCTGGACACTCTCAATGCGGTGCTCGCGGCCGACCTCCCTGAAGATCCCCAATGGCAGGACTCGTTCCTGCGGGAGTACCAGTCGGAGACCATGCCGGGCGAGCGGCGGATCTCCTGGGTGGCCGAAGACGAGTCGGGCCGCCTTCCGGGCCATGCCAATGTGCTTTTGCTCGGCGACATCGGCGTGGTCGAGCTCTTCGTCCACCCGTCGGAGCGCCGCACCGGTCTGGCCCGCACGCTGCTCACCAAGGTTGTTCGGAGGGTCTACGACGAGGGTTTTTCCGCGATCGGTGTCGAGGTGGTCGGCGGCACGCCGGCGGTGAAGTTCTACGAGTCGCTCGGCTTCGCCCGTGAGTACGTGGAGACACGCAGCGTGCTCAAGCTGTCCACGGTGGACTGGCTGGCGGTCGGCGAGACGGCCGGCAGCGTCAGCAACGGCTACCGGGTGGAGTATTTCCCGGGCGGTCCCACCGACGATCTGATCGAGGGATACGCCGTGGCCAAGGCGGCGCTGCGCGACGTCGACGACGGCGACCTCGACCTGCGGCCCAGCTCCTACGATCCGCAGCGGCTCCGCGACAGCCTCGCCTGCCTGCACCGCCGCGGTATGAAGCCGTACATCGTGCTGGCGATCCACGAGCGCACCGGGGCGGTGGCGGGGCTGACCGAGGTGGTCGTGCCGGCACAGCACCCGACCCGCGCCGACCAGTACGACACGATCGTGGTGCCCGAGCATCGCGGATACGGCATCGACCGGGCGATCAAGGCACGCATGCTCTTCGAGCTCCGCTCGGCCGAGCCCCGCCTCACCGAGGTGCAGACGTGGAACGCGCCAGACAATGAGCCGATGCTGAAAGTAAACGCGGAGCTGGGATTCATGGCCGATCGGGAGTGGTACGAGTACGGTGCGGACGTTCCAGAGCTCCTGCACCGCCTAGATCCGAAAACGTGACATGTAACTGACACCCAGGCGATAGACGGGCGACGGATCGACCACTTAACGTGCGTTGATCTCCCGTCTCGCCTGGAGGATGCATGCGCCGCCAGTTGTGCGCTCTGGTCGCGATCACGGTCGCCTCGGTCGGGCTCTTCCCGGCCGCGGCGTCCGCCGCGCCCACCGACCTGTTCATATCCGAATACATCGAAGGATCGTCAAACAACAAGGCGATCGAGATATACAACGGCACCGGCGCCCCGATCGACCTGGCGGGCGGCGGATACGCGCTCCGCATGTACTTCAACGGGGCCACCACGTTCACGAGTTTCGCGCTGACCGGCACAGTGGCCGACGGCAACGTCTTCGTGTTCGCCCACTCCGCCGCCTCGGCCGCGATCCTCGCCCAGGCCGACCAGACCACCGGCTCGGGCCTCTTCAACGGCGACGACGCGGTCGTGCTGGTCAAGGGCTCTGACGTCCTCGACTCGATCGGCCAGGTCGGCGTCGACCCCGGCGCGGAGTGGGGCACCGGCGTCACCAGCACGGCCGACAACACGCTGCGCCGGCTCACCGCCCCCGACACCGACACCGCCGACGCTTTCGACCCGTCGGCTCAGTGGGAGGGATTCGCGACCGACGCGTTCGACGGTCTCGGCGCCTACGGCGCGAGCGCCTCGCTCGACTGCGGCGCGACGTTGACCACCTCCGCCGGTGTCGCCGCGACCCGGGAGGTGACCGCGACCGACCCCGACGACACGATCGTCGACCTGGCCGTCACCGCGCCGCACGCCGCCATCACGCGGACCTCGTTCACGCCGGCCACCGCGCCCGGCGGCACCGCCACCGCAGTAGTGACCGCCGGCACCGAACTGCCCGCCGGCACGTACCCGGTGACGGTCACCGCCACCGACGCCGACGGCTCGACCGCCACCTGTGGCTTCACCGTGCAGGTCACGACCGTGCTCTCGGTCGGCGAGGTGCAGGGCCAGACCACCGACGCCGAAGACGGCAAGTTCGACCGTTCGCCGCTCGCGCCGGCGTCCGGCAACGGCACGAGCAGCACGCTGTACGACGTGCGCGGCGTGATCACCCAGCGCACGCTGGCCCGCGAGTCGGACGGCGACACCCTGTACGGCTTCTTCCTTCAGAGCCGCACCGGCGCGACCGACGGCGACCCGCTCACCTCCGACGGCATCTTCGTCTTCATGGGCACCTTCACGTCGCTGATCGGCGGGTACGTGCCGGTCGTCGGCGACGAGGTCGTGCTGCGCGCCCGGGTCTCGGAGTTCTTCAACCTGACGCAGCTCTCCAGCGCCTCGCTGGTGCGCGTGATCGACAGTGGTGTCACCGACGTGGCCGTCACCGACGCGCGGCCGCCGGTCGACCTCGCCGCCGCCGACCGGTTCTGGGAGCGGCACGAGGGCGAGCAGATCCGGGTACGCGCCGGCAGCGGCGTGGTCAGCGGGCGGGACGTCTTCGCCTCCACCGCCGACGCCGAGGTGTGGCTCGTCGACAAGGACTCCGCGCTGCTCGACCGGAGCAACCCGTTCGGCCGGCGGGTCTTCCGCGACGCGCACCCCAGCGACAACGTGCCCGGCCAGCTCTTCGACGACGGCAACGGCGAGCGCATCATGCTCGGCAGCATGGGCGTGAAGTGGGCCGCGCAGGACAGCACCACGCTGCTCCCACCGGCGCACACGTTCGACACGCTGAACGGCGACGCGGTGGGCGGCCTCTACTTCTCCTTCGAGAAGTACGGCGTGCAGGCCGTTTCGGCTTCGTTCGGCGAGGGCACCTCGCCGGCCGGCAACGCACCGCCCAAGCCGGCCGCGCGTGACCGCGAGTTCGCCGTGGCGACGTACAACGTGGAGAACCTGTACGACTTCCGTGACGACCCGTTCGACGGCTGCGACTTCACGGGCAACACCGGCTGCCCCGGGGTGCGCCCGCCGTTCGACTACGTGCCGGCCTCCGAGGAGGAGTACCAGACGCAGCTCGGCCACCTCGCCGACCAGATCATCAAGGACCTGCACGGTCCCGACCTGATCCTCGTGCAGGAGGCCGAAGACCAGGACATCTGCACGGTCTCCGGCACCTCGCTGGTCTGCGGCACGGTCGACAACGCCGACGGCGCGCCCGACACGCTCCAGGAGCTCGCGCTGCGCATCCGCTCGGCCGGCGGCCCCGCCTACGCGGCGGCGTACGACCGGAATGGCGCGGACGACCGCGGCATCACGGCCGCGTTCCTCTACCGCACCGACCGGGTGTCGCTCGCCCCGGCCACCGCGGGCGACCCGGTGCTGGGCTCGGCCCCCGCCGTGTCGTACCGGGCGCCCGGTCTGGCGTACAACGCGGACGTGCAAAACCCGAAGGCGCTCAACGCCGACCTCCCCGACGACGTGGACACCTCCACCGGCGTGGACGGCTCGAACGTCTTCACCCGCGCGCCGCAGGTCGGCAAGTTCACCGTCGCGGCCGCACCCGGCTCGTCCGACAAGTTCACGGTGTGGGCGGTCAGCAACCACTATTCGTCCACACCGGACGCTCGCATCGGGCAACGCCGCGAGCAGGCCGCCTACGGTGCCGCGATCGTGACGGCCATCGGCGCCGGCGCGCGCGTCGTCTACGGCGGTGACCTCAACGTCTTCCCGCGCCCCGACGACCCGGTGCAGCCGGTCTCCGACCAGCTCGCCCCGCTGTACGACGCCGGGCTGCACAACCTGTGGGAAGACCTCGCGGCGGACGTGCCCGAGTCGGCATACTCGTACGTCTTCGAGGGCCAGGCCCAGACACTCGACCACCTCTTCGTCAGCCCCGCGCTCCGCGGTGACCTCGTGCAGATGCGGGCGGCCCACGTCAACGCGGACTGGCCGGCGGACTACGACGGAGACGGCTCGCGCGGCTCCAGCGACCACGACCCGCAGGTCGCCCGCTTCCGCTCCAAGCCGACGCTGTCCATCGCCGACGTCTCCGTCGTCGAGGGCAACCGCGGCGAGACCCCGATGACCTTCACGGTGACCGCCTCCCGCCCGCTGCCCCAGCCGGTAGTGCTGTGCGCCGCGACGGTCGGCGTCACCGCCCTGCCCGGCTCCGACTACGACACACTGGTGCGCTGCACCGTGATGCCGGCCGGCGCCACGACCGCCACCTTCACCGTGTCGGTCAACGGCGACCGTAAGCGCGAGGCCGACGAAAAGCTGGCGCTCGTGGTCGGCTCACTGCCCGGCCAGTGGTCCAGCGACCCGATCGCCTACGGCACGATCCTCAACGACGACTGATGCGGTGTGGTCCCTGCCAGGCTCCGCCCTGGCAGGGACCCTTTTTCAGAAGGACCCGTCGTCCACCCACGGCGGCGGCGGCACACCGCGATGTTGCTTCGCCCGCACCTCCCACTGGCTCCGCCGCCTCTGCATGTCGCGGTGTGCCCGGCTCCGGCGAAACGTCTCCGGAGGCCGGGCGAGCCCGTAGGTGTCGGCCCACCACTCGCCAAGCTCCGGATCGAGGATCGTGTCGAGGTGCGCGGGATATCGTCGCCCAGCCCCATCCCGAACATCCTGAAAGTCGGCCATCGGTCGCACGATCCGCCCGCCCTGGTCGACCACAGCGAGGTAGAGGCCCGCGACACCAAGGATGCGCGCGAGCAGATCGACGCTCGGCTTCATGTCGCCGGTCTCCACCTTGCCGATCGTGGACGGTGCCACCCCGGTCGTACGAGCCATCTCCCGCTGGCTCATATCCGCTATCCGCCGAGCGCGCCGCACCAGGCCGGCCACAGGGAAGTCACGCACGCGAGACCCATCTGGCGACGGCTCGGGTGTGGAACCCACACACCGAAGCTCCCACGTCCACTGACCGTCTACAAGCGCCTGTGGATAACCACCGGCTGCTCTGGGGAGCCTTCGAGTGGGGATGGGGTATGTGTGCGGGCTCCTTTGCTCTGCTTCCGTAGAGGAAGCGCCCACCGCTCGGACGGCAGCCGCCCCAGCACCCTCCTGCTTCCTACAGGGCAGCAGAGCAAAGGCGGTCGGCGGCAGATGGTCCGCCGGAAGGCCGTCCGGGGCCTTGTCACCGCTTCCTATGGGGGAGCAGAGCAAATGCGGTTGGAACAAGCACCCCGCCCCCGCGGGCAGGTGGCGCCTTGCGGCGCGCAGCAGCCTGAGCGGTGTCCGGCCTAGTAGCGGGCGCGGAGGGCGGCGGCCGCGTCGAGGGCCCAGTAGGTAAGGATGATCTGGGCGCCGGCCCGCCGGATCGAGGTCAGCGTCTCCAGCATCGCGCGGTCGCGGTCGAGCCAGCCGTTGGCGGCGGCCACCTCGACCATCGCGTACTCGCCGGAGATCTGGTAGGCGGCTACCGGCACGTCGAAGGTCGCGTGGACGGCGGCGATCACGTCGAGGTACGGCAGGGCGGGCTTGACCATCACGATGTCGGCGCCCTCTTCGACATCGAGGGCGACCTCGCGCAGGGCCTCGCGCAGGTTGGGCGGGTCTTGCTGGTAGGTGCGACGGTCGCCGACCAGCGAAGACTCCACCGCCTCGCGGAAGGGGCCGTAGAACGCCGAGGCGTACTTGGCGGCATACGCGAGGATCGCCACCTGCTGGTAGCCGGCCGCGTCCAGCGCCTTGCGGGCCACGCCGACCTGGCCGTCCATCATGCCGGAGGTGCCGACGACGGCCGCACCCGCGGCTGCCTGTGCGACCGCCATCTCGGCGTAGATGGCGAGCGTGGCGTCGTTGTCGACCGAGCCGTCCGGCGCCAGCACGCCGCAGTGGCCGTGCGAGGTGAACTCGTCGAGGCACAGGTCGCTCATCACGACGGTGGCGTCGCCGACCTCGGCGGCCACGTCACGCAGCGCGACGTTGAGGATGCCGTCGGGGTCGGTGCCGGCCGAGCCGGTCTCGTCCTTGGACTCGGTGGCGGGCACGCCGAAGAGCATGATGCCGCCCAGGCCGGCCTGGGCCACCTCGACCGCGGCCTTGCGCAGCGAGTCGCGGGAGTGTTGCACGACGCCGGGCATGGAGGCGATCGGGCGCGGCTCGGTCAGACCCTCCTTGACGAACATCGGGAGGATCAGCTCGGACGGGGCCAGCCTGGTCTCCTCGACCAGCCGGCGGATGGCGGGCGTGCGGCGAAGCCGCCGCAGCCGTACGTCAGGGAAAGGCATCAGCGGAACCTCAGCGCTGTGGGTCCCTGCACCTTCGAGCCGCGGCGCTGTTTGGCTGGCATGGCGGCCAGCTTTTCGCGCAACTCCACGGCGTATCCGGCGAGGGCCTCGACAAGGTCTGGCACGGACGCGTGAGCGGGCTGGACGTCGACCCGGAGGCCGAACTCCGTCGCCGTCTCAGCCGTCTTCGGGCCGATCACGGCGACCACGGTGCGGGTGTGCGGCTTGCCTGCGATACCCACCAGGTTACGCACGGTAGAGGACGACGTGAAGAGGACCGCATCGAAGCCGCCCGATTTAATGGCGTCCCTGATCTCGGCGGGCGGCGGGGCGGCGCGCACCGTGCGGTAGGCGGTGACGTCGTCGACCTCCCACCCGCGCTCGCCCAGGCCTGCCGCCAGCGTCTCGGTGGCGATGTCGGCGCGCGGCAGCAGCACGCGGCCGACCGGGTCGAGCACCTCGTCGTGCGGCGAGAACTCGGCCAGCAGGCCCTCGCTCGACTGCTCGCCCGTTGGCACGAGCTCGGGCTGGATGCCGAACGCGCGCACCGCGTCGGCCGTCGCCTCGCCGATGCAGGCGATCTTTACACCGCCGAAGTGGCGGGCGTCCAGGCCGTGCTCGGCGAACTTCTCCCATACGGCGCGCACCGCGTTGACCGAGGTGAAGATCACCCAGGCGTAGCGGCCGTCGACGAGGCCCTTGACCGCCCGCTCCATCTGGGCCGGTGTGCGCGGTGGCTCGACCGCGATCGTCGGCACCTCGCACGGGATCGCCCCGTAGGCGCGCAGTGCCTCGCTCATCACGCCGGCCTGCTCCTTGGTGCGGGGCACGAGCACCTTCCACCCGTACAGCGGGCGGTTTTCCCACCAGCTCAGCTTGTCGCGGTGGGCGACGCCCTGGCCCAGGGTGAGCACGACGCGGCCGGTGAAGCCGAGCGCGGCAGCCACGAAGCTGTCCACGGTGGACGAAGTGGTGTACTGCGTCTCGCCGGTGCCGTCGCCGGTCACGCCGACCGCAGTCTCGCCGTCCACCCCGGCGGCGAGCAGGCCGTCGCGTACGGCGGCGAGGTCACCCGCGTCGACCGCGAGTGCGAGCGAACCGCGGGCGATGCCGGCGGCGAGCGCCTCGAAGTCCAACGTGGACACGTCGTCGACGTCGGCGGCCGTGCGGACGCCGGGCAGCGGGACACCCGCGTAGGTGGCGACGCCCTCGGCCTGGCCCACGCCGGGCACTACCTCGAAGTGCACGGCGGTACGCGCGACCGCCTGCACCTCCTTGACGACCGAGTCGTGGCCGAACGGGTCGCCGGCGACAAGGTGTACCGCTTGCAGGCCGGAACGGGCCGCGGAGAGCAGCACCTTGGCCACGTCGCCCGGCGCCCCCTCGGCCGGGCTGAACTGGGTGTCGCTTTTGGCTTCCGCCCGGATCGCGTCGAGCAGCGGCTCGGAGACGCCGCGGTCGTACACGACCTGGTCGGCCTCGGTAAGCGCGGCGTGCGCCCGGCGGGTCAGCAGGCCGGGGTCGCCGGGACCGGCCCCGACGAAGGCAATCCGGCCTGCGGGCTTACGGGTGCGACTCATTTTCTGTGCTCCCAAGTAGGGTCTCGGCGCCGCTCTCGACGAGATCGGCGGCGAGAGCCCGTCCGATCTCCGCCGCGGCGGCGGGCGTACCGGTGCGGGACAGGCGGATGTCTCGGGTGCCATCCGGGCTGATCACCGCACCGCGCAAGTAGATCTCTTCACCGCTGTCGCCCTCGGCGACCTCGGCGAAGGCGGCCACCGGAGCACTGCACCCGGCCTCCAGTGTGGCCAGCATCGACCGCTCCGCGGTTACCGCGGCGCGGGTCGATGCGTGGTCGAGCCTCCCCAGCAGCTCGACCAGGTCTTCGTCGTCGATCCGGCACTCCACGGCCAGCGCACCCTGAGCCGGGGCGGGCAGCATCAGCATCGGATCGAGGGTCTCGGTGATCTCGGCGGTGCGGCCGAGGCGGGCGATGCCGGCACGGGCCAGCACGACGGCGTCGAGCTCGCCGCTGCT
The DNA here is from genome assembly GCF_059359075.1 of Phytohabitans sp. LZ39. Lineage (NCBI taxonomy): Bacteria > Bacillati > Actinomycetota > Actinomycetes > Micromonosporales > Micromonosporaceae > Phytohabitans > Phytohabitans sp. LZ39. Next base: position 61,279 of record NZ_JCADBM010000038.1, read on the forward strand.
GACCTTGCGCAGCCGGGTGTCGACGTTGCCCCGGATCGGCACGACCTCCAGCTGGAGCCCGAGCGCGCGCAGCTGCGCCATCCGGCGCAGCGCGCCGGTGCCGATGCGGGCGCCTGGCGGCAGCTCCGCGAGCGTGCGACCTTCGCTGGCCACGAGCGCGTCGCGCGGGTCCTCCCGCGGTGGTACGGCCGCGATGTGCAGACCGCCGGCGGGTGCGGTGGGCAGGTCCTTGTAGGAGTGGACCGCGAAGTCGATCTCCTTGGCGGTCAGCGCGTCGCGCAGGGCGGACACGAAGACGCCCACGCCGAGCTGCTGCACCGGTGCGCTCGACTGGTCGCCGGCGGTCACGATCTCGACCAGCTCGACGTCACGCCCGGTCGCCGCGCGCAGGGCGTCGGCGACGTGGTGGGACTGGGCCAGGGCGAGCGCGCTGCCCCGGGTGCCTAGCCGCAAGGTCACAGCTCCTCCAGATCGGGCACCTCGCCGGCCTGGGCGCTGCGCGGCACCTCGAGGTCGAAGAGCTCGCGCAGCAGTGCCGTGTACTGGTCGCCACCCGGCTCGGCGGCGAGCTGGCGCACGCGGACGGTCGGCGAGTGGAGCAGCCGCTGCACGACGCGGTGCACGGTGTGCGCCACGTCTGCGCGCTGCTCGTCGCTCAGGTCGGGGCGGCGCTGGGACAGCCGGCGCAGCTCGGCGGTGACCACGTCGTCGGCGCGGGTGCGCAGCGCGGCGACGGTGGGTGCGACGTCGGCGCCGCGCATCCAGCCGAGGAACGCATCGACCTCGGCGGCCACGATCGCCTCGACCGCGGCCTCGTCGGCGGCGGCGGGGCCGGTGCGCAGGCTGGCGGCGAGGCGGTCGATGTCGATCACCACGACGCCCGGCACCTCGGCCGCGGCCGGCTCGACGTCGCGCGGCACGGCGAGGTCGAGGATGACCAGCGGCTGGTCACGCCCCTCGACCGCGCGGGCCACCGCCTCGCGGGTCAACACGTGCTCGGTCGAGGCGGTGGCGGTGGCCACGACGTCGACCGCGGACATCGCGGCGGGCAGGTCGGCGAAGGGCACGGCGGTCGCGCCATACGCCGTCGCGAGCCGCTCGGCCCGCTCGGCGCGGCGGTTGGTCACGGTCAGCGGGCCGGCACCGGAACGGGCGAGCGTGGCCAGCGAGAGCGAGCCCATCGCGCCCGCACCGATCACCAGCGCCGGGCGGCCGGCCAGGTCGGCGGCCGGGTGCTCGCAGTCGATGCCGAGCAGGCACTCGTGGTCGTCGGCGAGCGCGGACGCGGCCACGCCGAGCGCGGCGGTCACCACGCTCTGGCCGGCGCGGTCGATGCCGGTCTCGGTGTGTGCCCGCTTGCCGACCCGCAGCGCCTGCTGCATAAGCTCGTGGAGCAGCCGGCCGGCGCTATCGTGGTCGATCGCCGCCTGGTAGGCCTCGCGGAGCTGGCCCAGGATCTGCGCCTCGCCGACGACCATCGAGTCGAGCCCGCTCGCCACCCGGAAGGCGTGCCGCACGGCGGCGGCGTCATAGTGCACGTACAGGTGCTCGGCCAGCTCGTTGGCGGTGCGCCCAGCCTGCTCGCCGAGCACCGAGCAGATCTCGGTGAGGCCGCCGTGGAAGCCGTTGACCGCCGCGTACACCTCTACGCGGTTGCACGTGGAGAGCACGACCGCCTCGCTCACGTACGCCTGGGCGAGGAGCCGGTCGAGAACGGTGGCGAGGCCGGCCGGCGCGACGGCGATCTGCTCGAGGATCGAGACCGGCGCAGTACGGTACGACGCGCCTACGACGATGAGGTTCACGTGCCGACCGCCTCCTCCGTCCCGGTAGCGGAGAGCCCACCCGGCAGCGCCGTCAGGCCACCCGTGGGGCCGGTGGCCGGCAGAGAGGTGAGCGATGCCTTGCGGTGCTCGTGGAACGAGAGGATCTGGAGCTCGATCGCGAGATCGACCTTGCGGACGTCGACCCCCTCGGGTACCGAGAGTACGCAAGGAGCGAAGTTGAGAATGCTCGTCACGCCCGCGGCGACCAGCTGGTCGGCGACGCTTTGCGCGGCACCGGCCGGAGTGGCGATCACGCCAATGGCGATCGACTCGGCGGCGGCGATCTCCGCGAGGTCTTCGATATGGCGCACGACCAGCCCGTTTATCCGCTCACCAACCCGCGAGGGGTCGGCGTCGAAAAGGGCGGCGATGCGGAATCCACGGGTGGCGAAGCCGGCGTAGCCCGCAAGAGCGTGACCGAGGTTACCCACGCCGACGAGCGCCACCGCGCGACGCTGCGTGAGACCCAACACATACTCGATCTGCTCGATCAGCAGGGCCACGTCGTAACCGACACCACGCGTCCCGTATGAACCCAGGTGTGACAGGTCTTTGCGCAGCTTGGCCGAGTTGACCCCCGCGGCGCTGGCCAGGCCCTCGCTGGAAACGGTGTCGTGGCCGGACTCGGCGAGGTTGTGCAGTGCACGGAGGTACTCCGGAAGGCGGGCCACCGTGGCCTCGGGCAGGTCCGGAAGGGCCGGGACCGCACCGGGCTGCCCGGACTGACCGCCGGGGCGCTGCTGACTCATGTGACTCCGTGCTCCGTGGGGAACCCACCGTCGACAGGCTTGGAGGCCTGTGCTAGCGGGGCGCTACGAACTAACAGACTAGGCGCTTGTGAAGTCGTGCACAAATCGCGATCTTGATCAAGCGACTCAGCCGCCGAGGTACGCCAGCACCGCCAATACGCGCCGGTGCTGCTCCTCGTCGGGCGGCAGTTGAAGCTTGGTGAAGATGTTGCGTACATGCTTTTCTACCGCACCATCACTCACCACGAGAATCCTCGCGATTGCTGTGTTCGACCGGCCCTCCGCCATCAGCGCCAGCACCTCCCGCTCGCGCGGAGTCAGCTCGCGCAGCGGGTCGTCGCGGCGCCGCCGCACCAGCAGCTGGCTCACCACCTCGGGGTCGAGCACGGTGCCACCGGAGGCGACCCGGCCGACCGCGTCGAGGAACTCCGCGATCGCGGCCACCCGGTCCTTGAGCAGATAACCGACCGCGCCGGCCCGGTCGGCGAGCAGGTCGTCGGCGTACGACACCTCGACGTACTGGGAGAGCACCAGGATGGGCGTGCGCGGCACCCGCGCGCGGGCGGTCACCGCCGCGCGCAGTCCCTCGTCGGTGTGATTGGGCGGCATGCGCACGTCGACGATCGAGATGTCCGGCCGGTGCTCCTCGATCGCCGCGACGAGGCTGTCTCCGTCGCCCACCGCGGCGACGACCTCGTGCCCGTTTTCGGTCAGCAGCCGGACGAGGCCCTCCCGGAGGAGGACCGCGTCATCGGCGATCACGACGCGCATGGGGCTTTCTAGCTTGTCGCCAGTCAGCATGGCAACTCGGCGCGTACCTCGGTCGGGCCGCCCACCGGGCTGAGCACGTCGAGCCTGCCGCCGTTCGCGGTCAGCCGGTCGGCGATGCCGGCCAGGCCGTGCCCCTTGGAGACGTGCGCGCCACCGTCGCCGTCGTCGATGATGTCGATCTTCAGGTGGTCGCCCGCCCGGGAGACGACCACCCAGCACTCGGTGGCGCCGCTGTGCTTGGCCACGTTGGTGAGCGCCTCGGCCACCACGAAGTACGCCGTGGTCTCCACCGACGGCTCCAGCCGGCCCAGCTTGGGGTCGATGGTGAGGTCGACCGGGATCACGCCGCGGGCGGCCAGCGCGGCGAGCGCGCTCGGCAGGCCCCGGTCGACGAGGATCGGCGGCGCGATGCCCCGGGAGAGCGCCCGGAGCTCGGCGAGCGTGTCGCGGGTCTGGCTGAGCGCCTCGTCGAGCGTGCGCCGGGCCGCCTCGGGGTCGGTCTCCATCTGCTGCTGCGCCCGGCCCAGGTCCATGGCCAGCCGCACGAGCCGCTGCTGCGGGCCGTCGTGGATGTCGCGCTCGAGGCGGCGCAGCGCGTTGGCCTCGGCGGAGACGGCCGCCCGCTTCTGCTCCTCCAGCACCGTGATCCGGTTGCGCATCTCGGCCACGCCGGTCAGCAGCGCCTTGCCGAAGCTCGCCTCCAGCACCGCGCACCCCCGCACGACGACCGGCAGCGTGATCAGGAAGAACAGGCCGAACGCGGTGTACATGGCGATGCGGGCGCCGATCGAGTCGCCGAGGCCGAGCAGCTCGGCAAGATCCTGGTCGTCCGGGCCGTTGGGGATCGCCCAGGCGTACGACCAGTAGGTGAGGCCGCCGATCGTGCCGGCCCACCAGGTGACCGTGACGCAGAACGAGAAGACCGTGACCGGGAACTTGACGATGCCGTGGGCCAGGTCGAGCCAGGACTGGGCGTCGACGATCGGCGTGATCACGCGACGCCACACGCCGGCGCCCTCCTCGGCGCTCCGGTACTGCGGCCGGACCCGGTCCTGGCGCAGTACGAGCGGCATGCGCAGCCGCTCGATGTCGGCGAACCCGCGGGCCGCGTACAGCGCGCCGGCCAGGATCGGCAGGCCGATGACGGTGATGCCGAGCCCGGTACCGAGGGCCAGCCCGGTGATCAGCACGACGAACGAGGCCACCGCGATCGGGAAGCCCAGCAGTACATAGCCGGTGTCGGCCGCCAGTTGGCGGAGCATGGGACGGCGGGCGCTCGGCTGTGCGCTGGCGCTCGTGAGTGCGGTGGTGGTCATGTCATCGACGCTAGGCATCGGGCTGGCTGGCTCCCATCCCGTCGGCTGGCCTCTTGGCGGTAGGGCTTTCCCTACTACACCATCTAGGCGGCCGCCGCGAGGCGCACGGCTTCCACGAGGGAGTCGGCCACCGGTACGCCGACCGCGCGCAGCCGGGCCGGGTCGGTGAAGCCGCCGGTGTAGAGCACGCAGCGGGCGCCGACCGAGGCGGCCGCGTCGGCGTCGTCGACCGAGTCGCCGATCAGCACCGCCGTCGAGCCCTCCACGCCCAGCTCAGCCAGGTGGCGGGCGAGGTGCTCGGCCTTGAGGTCGCCACCGACCGTGCCCCGCAGCCCGTCGATCCGGGCCAGCAGGGCGGTGAGGCCGCGCCGCTCGACCTCGGGTACGAGCTCGTCGTGAAACCACATGGAGAGCAGCGACTGCGTGCCGGACCAACTGGTCATGGCGGCCTGGGCGTCGGCAGCCAGCCCGCACGTGGTCAGGCCCAGCCGGTACGCGTCGTGGAAGATCTTGTCGAGCCGGCCGAACTCGCCCTCTTCGAGCGCCCGCCCCAGCACGTCGGCGTAGAACTCGGCGACCGGCCGGCGGAAGGCGAGGCGGTGTGCCTCGGCGCTCAGCGCCGGCCCGGAGAGGCTGGCGAACACCGCGTTCGTCGAGGAGACGACCAGCGGAAGATCATCGAGAAGAGTGCCATTCCAATCCCACACCAGGTGCGCTCTCGTCACCCGGAAACTTTACTGGGCGGCCCGCAGATCGCGGAGAAGGCGTTCTTCCTCCACCCGCCAGTAGCCGTGCTCCTTGCCGTCGAGCAGGGTCACCGGCACGCGGTCGCCGTACTCCGCTTCAAGCTCGCGGTCGGACTCCACGTCGACCTCGACCCAGCGCTCGCCGGTGGCGGCCGCGACCCGCTCGATCGCCTCCTTGGCGACGTCGCAGAGATGGCAGCCGGAACGCGTGATCAGCGTCAGCCGGGCATCGCTCACTGGACGGCCTCCGAGCGCAGCAACGTCTTGCGCACCTTGCCGGTCGGCGAGTGCGGCAGCGACGGCACGAACTCGATCGCGGTCGGGCTCTTGAACCGGGCCAGGTTGCGCTCGCAGTGCCGCTGAAGCTCGGCCACGGTCAGCTCGCTGCCCGGCTCACGCACCACGTACGCCTTCACCGTCTGACCGGTTTGCGGGTGCGGCGCGCCGAGCACGGCGGCCTCGGCCACGCCGGGGCAGGCCTGGATCACCAACTCCACCTCGTGAGGGTAGACGTTGAACCCGGAGACCAGGATCAGCTCACCCAGGCGGTCGACGAGGAAGAGGTCGCCGTCGGCGTCCGCGTAGGCCACGTCGCCGGTCGCCCACCAGCCCTCGCTGCCCGGCCCGTCGCGCCCGTCCGGCCAGTACCCGGAGAAGAGGTTGGCGCCGCGCACCACGATCTCGCCGGGGTCGGTGCCCGGCGACTCCAGCTCGACCAGCAGCTCGTCTTCGGCGTCGGGGTCGACCGTGCCGTCGCGCCAGATGTCACCGCCGTCGGCGGCCACCAGCCGCAGCTCCACGCCCGGGATCGGCTGCCCGATCGAGCCGATCTTCGGCGCGCCGCTCAGCATCGTCGAGGTGAGCACGGGCGCGGTCTCGGTCAGCCCGTACCCGACGAAGACCTGGCGTCCGGTCGCGTCGGCGATGTGCGCCGCGGTGGCCGGCTCGAGCGGCGCGGCGCCGCACACCACCAGCCGCACCGAGCCGAACGCGCCGCCCAGCTCGGGCCGCGCCGCCCAGCCCGCGTACATCGAGGGGACGCCGACCACGGCCGTGACCGCGTGGCGGTCGATGGTCTCCAGCGTGGCGGCCGGGTCGAACCGCTCCACCAGCACGCCGCACGCGGCGTGGAAGGCCACCGCGCCGAGCCCCGAGTTGAGCCCGTAGGCGTGGAACAGTGGCACGGCCAGCAGCAGCACGTCATCCGGCCCGACGACCGAAGGCACGCGCGCGACCTGCACGTGGTTGGCGATCAGCGCGCGGTGGGACAGCATCGCGCCCTTCGGGCTGCCCTCCGTGCCCGAGGTGTAGAGGAGCACGGCCAGGTCTTCACCGCCGGACTCGCCGGCCGGCGGCGGGCCGTCCAGGTCCGACATCTCCACGTGTACCGCCGAGAGCGCGGGCAGCTCGCCCCGGATCCCGTCGATCGTGTCGCGGACCTGCTCGGTGCAGACGAGCGCGGCGGCGGCCGAGTCGGCGAGGACATGGCGCAGCTCGCGGGCGGTGTACTCCGGGTTGATCGGCACCGCGGCGAGCCCGGCCCGCAGCGCGCCGAAGAGCGCGACCGCGAAGTCGGGTGTGTTGTGCAGTGCGATCGCCACCCGCGCCGGGTGTCCCATGGTGTCTCGGCCGACGACGAGCGCGCCCAGGCCGCGGGCCGCCTTGTCCACCCTGGCGTCGAGCTCGCCCCAGGTAACGGTCTCGCCGCGCCAGACCAGCGCCGGCCGGTCGGCACCCACACGCGCCGCACGGCGCACGTAGTCGGCCAGGTTGTGGGCGGTTGCGTCGGCATCGGCTGGTTCGTGCACGCTCACAGGGTAGTGTGACGCGCCTTACTTCGGTGTCGTCTGATGTTCACATCGGGCGCACCTGCGTCAGGTACACCTGCTTAGGCTCGAAGACGCACGAACGGGGTGCGCGCGGCGTGTCGCGCTGGTCGTCACCCGAACGGGGGCTCCGTTACCCCTGTCGGGTGTCCGACGCCGCACACGGTGTGCGACAGATGCGCCCACGATCGGTAAATAATTCGGCTCTGTGTAACGGACTCCGCACACGTGGGTGATGTTGGCCCTATTATCTCTGGGTCGGCTCACCCCTTTTGCCGTGAGTCGACACCCCTCACCCCGAGGAGGCCGCCGTGCCCGTTAACGCACCGCACCAGCACCTCATGGGTGTGTGTCGCCCTATGGCGCGTCCTGTCCCGCTGGTAGGGGACCGCGCCAGACCCGGCACATGCCCGATGATGGCGCTGCGCGGGGTCACGGAGGAGGGGCAGTGACGGCCTACACGTACCAGGAGCTGTACGCGCAGATGGCACTCGCCCAGGGTCTGCGGACTCTGCGCCTGGCCATGAACGACATGGGCACCAGGCACACCCGCAACAGGACGCCACACGTCAACGAGACTCCCGGGCGCCACGTGCCGGGCTCCAACGCGAAGCCGGTCGGCGGCCGCGTCGTCGCGCCGGGCCGCCCGTCGATGCCGGCCCAGCCGGCGCAGGGGCACAACCCAGCCGACCCGGGTGCGCGGTCGGGTGGCGACACCGACACCGCGGTGTTGCCGGTCGTCGAGACCGGTCCACCCAGCGGGGGCAGCACGCCACCGACGAGGTACCCCGACCGCCCCGACCCCACCGACGCGGCCGCCGAGGTGTGGGCGCTGGTCGAGCGGGCACAGGCCGGCGAGGCCGAGGCGTTCGGCCTGATCTACGACCGCTACGTCGACACCGTCTTCAGGTTCGTCTACTTCCGGGTCGGCAACCGCCAGCTCGCCGAAGACCTCACCTCCGACACCTTCCTGCGCGCCCTCAAGCGCATCGGCAGCTTCACCTGGCAGGGCCGCGACCTCGGCGCCTGGCTGGTCACGATCGCCCGCAACCTTGTCGCCGACCACTTCAAGTCCGGCCGCTACCGCCTCGAGGTGACGACCGGCGACGTCCTGGACGCCGACCGCGAAGACCGCGGGCCGGAGGGCAGCCCCGAGGCCGCCGTCGTCGACCACATCACCAACGTCGCCCTGCTGACCGCCGTCAAGCAGCTCAACCCCGAGCAGCAGGAGTGCATCGTCCTCCGCTTCCTGCAAGGCTTCTCCGTCGCCGAGACCGCCCAGGCGATGGGTAAGAACGAGGGGGCCATCAAGGCCCTTCAGTACCGGGCGGTACGCGCACTCGCCCGGCTGCTGCCGGACGGGTTCCAACCGTGATCCTCCTCACTCTTCGTAATTGCGCTTCGCGCGCACCCGTAACCGGTCGTGCCCACCCTGCGTTTGTATTGGTGCGACCGGCGGTGGCGCTGACATCCCCCCTGGCCCATCACGCGGTATCCGCTGCCGTCGCACCGGTCGGCGAGGACGCCGGCCGCGCAGCCGTGACCAGCGAAGGGAGGTGCCCGCGGTGACCACTAACGTCTTCTACCGCCGGCGCGCCGAGCGCTTCGCGCAGCTCCTCGACGAGGCCGGCGGCGGACGCCGACACCACGTGCGCGACCGTGCCGACGAGGAGCTCGCCGAGCTCATCGCGGTCAGCGACCATCTGATCGCCGTAAAGCCGCAGGTCGAGATCGACCCCGACTTCCGCACTGGCCTACGGGCGATGCTCGTGGCCAAGGCGGAGCGCGACGGGATAGGCGCGACCGCGGTCGAGGCACCCGAGCCCGACTTCACCGCGGAGACCCGGCCACGGTTCACCGGTCGCCGGATCCGCGCCCGCGGCGCCGTGATCGTCGGTGTGGCGGTCGGCGCGATCGCCGTCTCCGGCATGTCCGCGGCCAGCGAAAACGCGATGCCCGGCGACGCGCTGTACGGCGTCAAGCGCTCCACCGAGCGGGCCCAGCTCGCGCTCGCCAGCTCCGACGTCACCCGCGGCCAGCTCTTCCTCGACTTCGCCCGCACGCGGCTCGCCGAGGCGGGGGCGGTGCGCGACACGGCCGGGTTCGCCGGCGTGCTCGACGACATGGATGGCGACACCCGCGAGGGCGCCAAGCTGCTGCACGGCGCGGCGATCGCCCGGCGCGACGCGACCCCGCTCGACGCGGTCGACACGTTCGTGAGCGGGCAGCGCCAGCAGATCACCAAGATGCTCGACCGCCTGCCGACCGCGAGCCGCGACCGGGCGGTGACGTCGCTGGCCGTGCTCGACCAGGTCAGCCAGCGTTCCAAGGCCCTGCGCACCACGCTCGAGTGCGGCGACGCGGCCACGGTCGGCGCCGACGCACTCGGCCCGAAGCCGGGCACCTGCTGGTCGGCGCCGAGCCAGGGCCGTCCGGGTCCGGCCTCGGATCCGGACAGCTCGCAGCGTGAGGGCACCAAGCCGGCGCCGGAGCGTTCGGAGGGCGCCGGCGCCAAGCCCGCGGGCGGCGAAGCCACCCAGCCACCGGGCACACCCGCTCCGGGTGGCTCGGCGCCGGCCGGCCAGCCGGAGCCCAGCCCGTCCAGCACCGACGACGGTCTCCTCGACGGCCTGGGACGCATTCTCGGTGACCTGCTGGGCTAGGGACGGCCTCCGCTTTAGGGGTGATTCAGGACCCTGTTGGCTACCCTCCCTAGGAGGGAGCCAGAGGGAGGTCCACGCGTGGCGCGCACCCGCAGGGTCGGCGGAAAGTCCAAGAAGGTGACTGTCAGCACCGACGCCTATGGCCACACCGCGGGCTGGGCCGCCACCGATCTGGAGGCGGCCCTGGCCGTCCCGCCAGACAGCGAGGCCGCCGCGTTCTTCGACGTCGACAACACGATGATGCAGGGCGCCTCGATCTACTGGTTCGCCCGCGGGCTCGCCTCCCGTAAGTACCTGACGACCGGCGACCTGGCCCGGTTCGCCTGGCAGCAGGCCCGCTTCCGGCTGCTCGCCCGGGAAAACGCCGGCGACATGTCCAAGGCCAAGGCCACCGCGCTGGCGTTCGTCGAGGGCTGGCGGGTCGACGACATGGAGCGCCTCAGCGAGGAGATCTTCGACGAGCTGATGGCCGAGCGGATCTGGGCCGGCACCCGGGCGCTCGCCCAGCTCCACCTCGACGCCGGCCAGCGGGTCTGGCTGGTCAGCGCGGCGCCGGTCGAGCTCGGCCGGGTGATCGCCGAGCGGCTCGGCCTCACCGGCGCGGTGGGCACGGTCGCCGAGGTGCAAGACGGCGCGTACACCGGGCGGCTGGTCGGCGACCTGATGCACGGCCCGGCGAAGGCGGACGCGATCCTCCAGCTGGCCACGGTCGAGGGCCTCGACCTGTCCCGCTGCACGGCGTACAGCGACTCGTCCAACGACATCCCGATGCTGTCGATCGTCGGTAACGCGGTCGCCGTCAACCCGGACAGCGCGCTGCGTGCCGAGGCCCGCGAGCGGGGCTGGGAGGTCCGCGACTTCCGCACCGGCCGCAAGGCCGCCAAGATCGCCGTACCGACGACCGCCGCCACCGCGGTGCTGTTCGGCGCCGTAGCGGCCGGGGTAGCCATGCGCCGCCGCCGGTCCCGCCGATGACCTTGACGGCCGGGCGACCGGTGGTGCCCGCGCCACGATCCGGCCGGCGTCCCAGCCCTCGACGGACGGTCGGCCTGGCCGGCCTCGGCGTCGCGCTGGCGGCGGCCGGCACGCTGCTGGCCCTCTCGCCCGACCACGAGCCGCCCGCCGGCCCCCAGCCGCCACGCACGGTCGCCCAGGTGTGGCCGGACGCCGAGCGCGCCGATTTCTCCGGTTCGTCCTACAGCCCGGCCTACTTCCTCGACGCCAAGACCTCGCTCGGCACGGCACCCGACGCGGACGGCACCCACCAGCGACTCGTGCTGCGCGGCGCCGACGGCTCCCTGCGCGAGCTGCGCAGCCTGCCGGCCGAGGCCACACCACAGTTCGGTGGCTTCGTACGCGACGGTGACCAGGTCGCCTGGACGGAGTCGGTCAGCGGCGCGGACGGCACCGCCCGCACCCAGATGTGGGCCGCCGACGTGGCGAGCGGCGCGGCGCCCCGCATGCTCACCGAGGACACCGGCGACGTGGTGCTCTTCAACTCCCAGTACGACATGGTGATCGCCGCCGGCCGCCTGCACTGGGTGTCGGTCTCGCCGCAGGGCGACACGAAGACCGAGATCCGCTCGGTGCCGCTCACCGGCGGCCCGGTCTCGGTGCGCACCGAGCCAGGCGCCTGGGCGCTGTCGGCGTGGCCCTGGCTGGTGAGCGCCGGCAGCGGCCAGACCGGCCCGGTGCAGCTGCGCGACCTGGACACCCGGCAGGTCCGCACCGTGCAGGCCGCGTCCACCGAGCTGGCCACCTGCGGCCCGGCCTGGTGCCGCGTGCTGGTACTCGCCGGCGACGGCCCCTCCCGCATCGACCTGATGCGCCCGGACGGCACCGACCGCCGCCGCATCGCGGGCGGCGCGGCCACGGCCTCCGTGATCGACGTGGCGCTGCTCGACAGGTTCGAGGTGCTCTCACAGAGCAACGGCGACCAGAGTGCGCCGATCAGCGCGCAGCAGCTGCTGCTCTACGACCTGAAGGAAAAGCGAGTCGTCGTGGTGGCCGACGGCGTCGGGATCGTGCAGAGCCGCGGCGGGCTGCTCTGGTGGTCGACCGGCAACAACGAAACGACCGCCTGGCACACGTTGGACCTACGCACACTCAGGTAGAGGATCCGCCCCAATAGCCAGATTTACCCCCGTCCGCGTCACTTGCAGACCGTATGCTCCCGCGGGCACCGCTCCGGCCGGCGGCTCGCCAGGGCTCGCCGAAAACCCCGGCCTCCGCTGCCGGCTCCGCGGCACAAGCCCACCCCGACCCCGCAGCGTCTGAGGCCGCGCCGCCAGCGGCGAGGAACGCACAGTAAGCAGATGGGACGCGAGACTTCGCGCCACTCACCTCGTCGCGGCGATCACTCAGCGCGACGAGGGTAACCACAACCAACAGCGAATGGGTGAGGCCGCGGGAGCAACGGCCTGGGCCACGACGGACAGAGATGATGTTTGTGAGCACCTCCCGTCGGGGGTCTGACCCTACGACGGACTGACTTCGGGTCTT
>NZ_JCADBM010000039.1:0-73140 GCF_059359075.1 Phytohabitans sp. LZ39
TGGCCCAACGCGGAGCTCGCGGTCATGGGCGCCTCGGCGGCCGTCAACATCCTCCACCGCAAGAAGCTCGCCGCCGCTCCCATCGAGGAACGCGAGGCGTTGCGCATGCAGCTCGTCGAGGAGCAGACCCGCGTCGCCGGCGGCGTCGGTCGCGCCCTGGAGATCGGCGTGGTCGACGACGTCATCAAGCCGGGCGAGACCCGGCGCCGCGTCGCCGAGGCCCTCGCCGCCGCGCCCGCGGCCCGCGGCGCCCACGGCAACATCCCGCTCTGACCCGCACTCACCCACTACTGGGGCCTGTCTCTCGAGACAGGCCCCAGCGCCTTTTGAAGGATTGAGCTACCGCGACGTCCGTTGTGGTCCGGACCGTTGCTCCCGCGGCCTCACCCGTCCGCTGTTGCTTGCGGTTACTGCTGCGCCTCAGGCGAGGCCTCGTGCTCCGGCCGGGCCGTCCCCGGCTTGTTCCGGACCGCAACGGACATCGCCTAGGGCCTGCCCCGATCTTGGCGGCAGGCCCTAGGTCGCGAGTGTTCAGCGGCGGTTGTAGAGGCGCATCGTCAGGAAGCCGAAGACCACCGTGAAGAGCGCGCCGGAGACGAGCACCCAGGTCATGTCGGTGGTGTCCCAGCCGCCGTCCATCAGCGCCCGCACCGCGCCGACCAGGTGGGAGATCGGGTTGACGTCGACGAACGCCTGGAGCCAGCCTGGCATCGTGCTCGGGTCCACGAAGACGTTGCTCAGGAACGTCAGCGGAAACAGCACCATCATGCTGATGCCCATCACCGACTTCTCGCTGCGCAGCAGCAGGCCGAACATCGTCCAGATCCAGGAGAACGCGAACGAGAACGCGACCAGCACACCGATGCCCGCCGCGACGCCCACCACGCCGCCGTCTGGGCGGAAGCCGAGCACCAGGCCGATGCCGAGGATCACCAGCGAGGCCACCGTGTACCGGAACGCGTCGCCGAGCAGGTAACCGACCATAGTGGACGGTCGCCAGATCGGCAGCGTGCGGAACCTGTCGAAGACGCCCTTGGTGATGTCGGTGTTGACCGCGATGCCGGTGTACATCGTGATCATCACGACGCTCATCACCATGATGCCGGGGAGCAGAAACTGTAGGTACTCGGTGGTCGAGCCGGCCAGCGCACCGCCGAAGAGGTACGTGAACATCAGCGTCATCATGATCGGGAAGGCGGTCACGTCGAAGAGCTGCTCCGGCACGTGCTTGATCTTCAGCATCGCCCGCCAGCCGAACGTGATCGACGCGGAGAGCCAGCTCGGCCGGCGCGGTGCCTCGTCGGGCGCCAGCACAGCCTGGAGCGTCTCCGGTGAAAACGTGTAGACGGCCTCGTGGGTCTCGGTTGTCGTGGCCGTGCTCATGCCTTTGCCTCCCCGTTGGTCAGTGCCATGAAAACCTCGTCCAGGCTGGGCTGGCCGAGGGAGAAGTCGTCCACGGTGATGCCCGCCTCGGCGAGCGCGGTGAGCGCGGCGGCCGCCCGCTCGGCGGTACGGCGGTCGCTGTCGCCGTTGCCGTTGCCCGACACGCGCGCGGTCAGCGCGACCGGGTCGGCCTCCAGCACCACCTGCCCGCCGAGGCAGCGGGACAGCACCCACTCCGCCTCGGTGCGCTGGCCCGGGTCGCGCAGCCGTACGTGCACCGCGCCCGCGCCCACCGACGACTTCAGCTCGCCCGGCGTGCCCTCGGCGATCACCTTGCCGTGGTCGATCACCGCGATCCGGCTGGCGAGGCGGTCGGCCTCGTCCAGGTACTGCGTGGTCAGCAGCACCGTCGTGCCGTGCGAGACGACGGCGCGCACGATGTCCCACACCTGGTTGCGGCTGCGCGGGTCGAGCCCGGTGGTGGGCTCGTCGAGGAAGAGCAGCTTCGGCGTGTTGAGGATGCTGGCCGCGATGTCGAGTCGCCGCCGCATGCCGCCGGAGTAGTTCTTCACCTGCTTGCCGGCCGCCTCGGTCAGCCCGAACGCGTCCAGCAGCTGCCCTCCCCTGCGCCGCGCGGCCCGCTTGTCGTACCCCAGGAGGCGGGCCAGCAGCACGAGGTTCTCCGCCCCGGTCAGGTCCTCGTCGACCGACGCGTACTGGCCGGTCAGGCTCACCCTTCGGCGCACCTCGTCCGGCTCGCGCAGCACGTCGTGGCCGAAGACCCGCGCATCACCCCCGTCCGGCCGCAGCAGCGTGGCGAGCATGCGCACGGCGGTGGTCTTGCCGGCGCCGTTCGGGCCGAGCACGCCGTACACGGTGCCGGCGGGCACCGACAGGTCGATGCCGTCCACCGCGCGGGTCTTGCCGAACACCTTGACCAGTCCCGTGGTCTCGATAGCGAGCGCGTTCACGGTTGTTCCTCCATCTATTCAGGACACGTACGGACGCGCGGCGCGCGCCTCCCGTAAGGCCAGCCCCCACCAGGTGAGCTGGTCGAGCATTGCCACGACCGCGTGGTCGTCCTCGTCGAGCCGGTCGTGCATCAGGTCCAGCCGCACCCCGTCGCGCATGGTGACGGCGTGCAGCTCGGTGAAGACCGGGCGGAGCTGCTCCACGGCGCAGATGCCGTCGGACCGGTGCCCGTACGACACGAAGCCGACCGGCTTGGCCCGCCACTCGTCGTAGGCGTAGTCGATCGCCTGCTTGAGCGAGGCCGGAAAGCTGCGGTTGTACTCGGGCGTCACCACCACGAACGCCTCGGCCAGCCCGACCGCGGCGGCGAACTCGGTCACCTCGGCCGTGGGCGTCTTGGGATACCGCGCCGGCAGGTCGTACTCGACCAGATCGAGCACCCGCAGCACGATGCCGTCGCGCCGCTCCGCCCGCGACACGAACCACCGCCCGATCCGGTCGCCGACCCGGCCCTCCCGGGTGCTCCCGATGATCACAGCGACTCGCAGCGGCTCCACGCCCGGTAGGCGCGAGGCCGCCCGCTAGATCCGATCTAGCGGGCAGGGTCGGTCACGCGCCTAGGCGTCGAGGCGGATGGCGTCGATCGCCACCTCGTGGCCGGTGCTCTCCGGGTTGGCGCCGGTCACCGCGCAGCCGATCGTCGCCGCGCCGGTGTGATCGAAGGTCACCGTGCCGGCGAGCAGCGTCTTGAACCCGCTGGTCGCGGCGTAAGAGTCGATGGGCGCACCGACCGCCACCCCGTCGACGGTGACCTGGCACCGGCCGCGGTTGGGAAAGGCCTTCACCACCAGGCTGAGCCGGTAGGTGCCGGCGCGCGGCACGTGGATCCCCATCCGGATCCAGTCTCCGGGTGCGTCAGGACCGAGCTTGACCAGCCCACCCCCGCTCGCTCCGGCGTCGGTCAGGTAGTAGACGTGATCTCCGGCGGAGATCCTCGGGGTGGTCGTCTCCGCCTCGACCACGAAACCGGGCAGCCGTTGCAGGGTGATCTGGTCCACGCCGAGCGTCCAGCCGCCGCCCGACGTCCCGGTGACCGTGAAGGTGAACTGACTGGCGCCCGCCGTACCGAAGGTGACCAGCCCGAACTCGACATCGCGGAAGCTGTATCCGGTCGAGTACCCGTCGACGGGGTCGCCCTGGTCGACGCCGTCGATCGCGAGCTGCGCTCGCGCCCGGTCCGGGCTGTCCTTCATCCGGGCGCTCACCCGGTACAGGCCGGCCTGCGGCACCGTGACCGTGTAGCGGATGTGGTCACCGGGGCCGTCCGCGGTGAGCTTGCTCAGCCGGCCGCCGCTGGCGACCGTGTCGCTGATGCTCTGTGCCAGGTCGCCGGTCGACGCGACGGTCGGCAGGTCCTCCGCCTCCATCTGCCGCACCAGCGGCGTGAGCACCACCAGCGTCGTCGCGTTGGGCGTGAGCGTGAACGACCCGCTGGCCGAGCCGCCGGCCGGCAGCACGCGCTGCTCGATCCGTTGCAACGCGGCACCGGACGGAGTCGTCGCGTCGACGAGGTAGCGCTCGAGTCGGATCTTCTCACCGGCGAACTCGGCCGGCAGGTTGAGCACGCCGAGCGTGACGTCGTGCGATGCCACACCGGTGGTCCACTGGTAGTTGGTGGCGAGCACCGCGATGCCGGAGGAGTCCCGGGTGGCCAGCGCGTTGACCCCGATCCCGTTGGCGTCGAGCCCGCTGGAGGTGGCCCGGATCCGCCGTTCCTTGAGCATCCGCTGCATCCGCACGACGTTGTAGTACGGCCGCACGCTCCCCGGCGCCCCGTCCACGAACATCGACTTTCGCTCGTTGTTCCCGTGGTTGTAGACCCAGTGCATCGGCATGTCGGTGCCGCCGTCGACGTAGAAGATGCCGAGCGTCGCCATCGCCGCCGACTGCGTGAGCATGTCCTCCGCCTCGGTGCCCGGCCCGTGCCCGCTGGAATCGGTCGCCTTGCCAGGAAAGACGCCGTACTCGCTGACCACGACCGGCGTCTCCGGATCGAGGCCGCGGCTGCCCAGCCAGCCCGCCAGTGTCGCCTTCGCCGTACGCACGTCCGCGGGGTTCGCCCGGCGGCCGTACTCGTGGTAGGAGAGGAAGTCCAGCGCCTTGGCCTCGTCGGTGTCGGCCGCGAACCGGGTGAGGAAGGCGCGCAGGTAGGCGCCGTTGAACTGGTAGGTCACCGGTCCGCCGACAAGGATCGGCAGATCCGGACGCAGCTCCGCGTTGACCTCGTTCACCACGGCATAAGCGATCTTGTACCACTCGTAGTAGTCGTCGACCGCGAGCGGCGGCGCCTCGTGGTCCTGCGGGGTCCAGGTCTTGTCCGGCTCGTTGAAGACCTCGACGTAGCGCAGCATCGGGTATCGCTGCTTGTAGTGCCGGATGCCCGCCTTGAGCACCTCTCGACATGTCTGCGGCGCGGCCAGGTCCATCAGCGCGGCGTCGCACTGGTCGAAGTTGGCGTAGAGCTGGTCGGCGTGCCCGGCGGCGCTGTCGAAGTAGTCGTGGTGCGCCGAGAAGTCGTATGTCCCGTGGACTTCGTCGTAGTACTCGGCCGGCTTCGCCCAGACCCGCACCACCCGGGCCGGCCCGATGTCGTCGATCTGGGCCAGGTCACCGGCGGGCAGCGGGGTGGGGTTCTGATTGTGATACCAGGCCGGGTTGTCGAGCGGGCCGAGGTCACTCGCCGCGTCCACGACGACCGACGCCGCGGCGGCGTGGGCGGCGGGCGCGGTCACCGTGACAAGACCACCGGAAACGAGCAGTGCGACGATCCCCGTCGCGAGGGTCCCCCGTGTCCACCGCATGGTTCGCCATTGTCAGGACGACGACGGTTGATGTCTACACAATCCACTGTGGAATATCTCAGAGGCGCCAGGTCACGCTCGGCTGGGGGTCGTAGCGACAGGTCGCGCCGGTCGAGACGGTGGTGCGCAGATGGGCGGCCAGCTCGGGGTGGCTCTCGTCCAGACGGCGGAGGGTGTCGCGGATGCGGGCGGTGACGGTCTTGCGGGCGCGTTCGGCCTCGTCGCCCAGTCTGCGGGTGCGGCCGCCCAGGCCGGCGGCGGCGCGGAGCTCGTCGATCAGGGCCTTGCGCTCACGGTCTAGCTCGGCCACCCGGGACGGGGAGGCGGCTTTGTCGATCTCGTCGTCGAGCCACACGAGCCGTTGCTTGTAGCGGGACTTGGCCTCCTCGTCGAGCACCGGATCGCCGCCCATGCGGCGGGCCGCGACCACGAGCGCGCCGCCCTCGGGGCTGAGCAGCTCGACGGCCGGTATGTCACGGCCGGGCGCGCCGAGCAGCAGGTGGAGGTCGCGCAGGCCTTTCGCGTCGGGCACGTGCACCTGGTGGCCGGCGAAGCAGAGCACCCACACGGCACCGTCGAGGCGAAACTCGTTGCCCGACGGGGGCGCGCCGGCCAGGCGCATGCCGATCGCCGCGGCCTCGGCGTCGACGCGCCGGCGCAGGGCCGAGGCGGCCTCGGCGTCGGTGGCGGCTAGCGCGTCCGCGAGGCGGCGGCGGGCCTCGATCGCCCACGGGCGGGAGCGGAGGCGGTCGGCCGACTCGGCGGCGGCGGTGAGGTGGCGGACCGCGGCGTCCCAGTGGCCCTCGGCCGCGTCGAGCGCGCCCAGCCAGAGGTCGACCGGGCCGCTGACGTCGCAGCCGTAGAGCGAGACGAGCCACTGGCCGGTGTACGGCAGCAGGTCGGCACGGGCCCGCTCGCGCAACCCCGCGTCGCCCGCGGCGGCGGCCACCTGGGCCTGGGCGCGCAGCCTCAGCGCCTCGTACATACGCGGCGCGCCGGCGGGCAGCACGCGCACCGCTGTCTCCGGGTCGCCGGTGGCCGCGGCCGTGATCGCGGCGAGCAGTGTGCGGTGCGGGCGGCGCTCGTCGAGCAGCTCGTGCGGCGCGGGCAGCTCCTCGTAGCGCCCCTGCGTCTGGTAGAGCGACCAGCGCAGGTGCCCCACCATGTCCGTGAAGTGGTCGTGCTCCTGGTGGTGCTCGCTGTAGGCGGCGACCGCCCGCTCCAGCAGCGTCTCCGCGTCGTCGAAGCGGCCGTTGACCGTGGCGATGATCGTCTGGTCGATGGCCGAGGAGAACGCCGAGCGCGGCTTGCCCTCGCTGCTCGCGATCGCCACAAACTCCTCGTACTGGTCGAGGTAGGCGGGATCGCCGCGCTCCAGCAGGGCCACCCAGCGAAACGACGCCGCGAAGTACGCCCGGCCCTTGTTGTCTTCGCGGCGGGCCAGCCGCATCAGCTCGGCGGTGATGCCGACCCGCTCGTCCGCGGTGCCCGGCCCCCAGATCGCGTCGTGGCGGGCCCAGAGCGCGATCTGGAGGGCCTCGTCATCACCCCGCGCGCGGGCCAGGTCGACCGTGCGGCTGGCGAGGTCGCGGGTGAGCCCCTCGTCGCCGCCTTCCCACTCCTTGCCGGCCAGCATCGGGTATGCCTCGCGGAGCAACGCGGCCCGGCCGGACTCCTCGTGCCAATCGGTGGTGAGCGCCGCGCGGGCCAGCAGCTCCGGGTCGCCGAGCTGGCGGGCGAGCGCGACCACCTCGTCGTAGATCCGGGACGCCTCCTCGCCTTCGCCACCGTGGCGCAGGTCGCTGACCAGATCGAGGCCGACCACGACACGGCGGCGCGGCAGGCTCGCACTCCGCTCGTACGCCCGGCGGAGGTGCCCGACACACTCCTCCATCGCGAAGCGGCTGCCGGCGTCGCGGGCGGCCCGCACGAGCACGTCGACCACCCGCTCGGGCTCCAGCTCGCCGCCGGCCAGCCACGCGTGGCGGGCCAGGTCGCCGGGGACAAGCAGGTCGCGGTCGAGCACCTGGACGACCGTGGCGTGCAGCCGCCGCCGCTCGGCGTCGTCGAGCGCGTCGTAGAGCGTCTCGCGGACGAGATCGTGGGCGAACGCGAACCGCCCCTCGCCGAGCGCCACCACCAGCCGCGCCACCATGGCCTGGTCGATCAGCCGATCGACCTCGGGCACCGGGGCGGACAGGGTGGCGGCGAGCACCTGCCGGTGAAACTCGCGGCCGAGCACCGCCGCGGCGGTGAGCATGCCGGCAACCGCCTCCGGCAGCTGGGACAGGCGGCGGCGCACGGCATCACGCACGCCCGGCGCGATCGCGCTTACCGCTCCGCCGCGCCAGAGGCGGGCGGTCTGCTCCACGAAGAACGGGTTGCCACCCGTGCGCAGGTGCACCTCGGTGACCAGGTCGGCCTCCGGCTCCTGCCCCACCGTGCGGGCGATGAGCGCGCCCACCTCGTCGCGCTCGAGCCCGGTCAGCGTGACGGTGGTGGCCTTGGCCACGAGCGGCGCCATCAGCGGCCGCAGCGGGTGGTCGGTGGCCTCGACCTCCACGTCACGGTAGGTGCCGACGATCAACAGCCGCTCGAACCAGGTGTGCCGCGCGACGAACTCCAGCAGCCGCAGCGACGCCGTGTCTGCCCAGTGCAGGTCGTCGAGGACCACCACGACCGGCCGGTGGTGCGAGACGGCGACGAGCGCGGTGGTGAGCGCGTCGTACAGCTCGAAGCCCTCCAGCGGGTCGCCGCCGGACCGCTCGCCGAGCAGCGCCGCCAGGCCCGCGCCGCCGGCCTCCTCGGCGGCCGCCCACTCCGCCGCGGCGGCCGCCCGGCGCAGCGCCCGCACCGCCTGCACCCACGGCCAGTAGCCGGGGGCACTCTCCGAATCCCAGCAGGCGCCACCGAGCACCAGCGCGCCGCGGGCACGGGCCTCGTCGGCGGCACCGGTCACGAGCGTCGTCTTGCCGATGCCGGCCTCGCCGGTGACCAGCACCAGCCCGCCGTGGCTCTCGGCCGCACGCGCGACCTCCGCGCGCAGCACCCCCGCGGGATGGTCCCGCCCGATGATCTCCCGCCCTCGACCCATGACGCCCTAGACGCTATCCACTGCTACCGACATTCATCGAGTGGACAGCGCATATACCGCCATACGCGCGTTTTCGTACCGCAGCTGGGCGAGCGCGGCAAGCTCCGGTGACTCCGGCGCGACCTCGCGGTCGACGACCAGCCAGCGGACGCCCCGCGCGCGCAGGGTCGCCAGCCCGGCTGCGGTCGGTGCGGAGAACGCGGCGTCGTTGACCGCGAGCAGCGCCGGATCCCAGAACGGCGCCCACGGCCCCAGCGGATCACCCAGCATGCGCGGCGCGAACGTCCAGCCCTCGACGAGCACCTGCCGCTCGGTGTACGCGCTCAGCCAGAACGACCGCGCGTCACACGAGCCGTCCGCCGTCACGCCCTGGCAGTGCACGTTGGTGGCGACCACGTCGTCGGGGTCGCTGTGGTCGTGCACCCAGCGGGCGGCCGCGATCCGGGAGGCGGGCAGCGGGGTCAGCGCGTAGGCGCCGCCGTTGGGGTACCGGTACGCGGCCGCCGCGTCCATCACCAGGCCGGGCGCCCCCGCGACCAGGACGCCCGTCAACAGGACGGCCGGATATCGCCGCCGCGACACAAGACCCAGGATCGCGAACACCAGCGCCAGCGCCAACGCCCAGGAGAGCAGCGGCAGCAGCGGTTCGTACGGCGGGTCCCAGTCGACGCTGACCGCGCCGGTGACAAGCTGGACCGCGCACAGCAGCACCCCGAACCCGACCGCGAACGCCACCCGAGGGCCGACCACCGCCCAGCCCCACGCCGACAGGATCACGCCGAACGCGAAGCCGGCCCGCATGAAGTACTGGTTGCTGCTGCCCGGGTGCGCGGTGACCAGGTAGAGCGCCGGCCCCACGACCGCCCCGCCGAGCAGAAACACCTGCTCCGGCAGCAGCCGCATCCGCTGCCGCCACACCAGCGCGACGATGCCGGCCAGCCGGAGCTGCATGTTGAGCAGGAAGGCCACGAACACGAAACCCCACGACAGGGCGCCGGAGGTGTACGGCTCGAGGCCCGAGGCCGCCGCCACGGACACGCCGTGGTTTTCGAACGCGAACAGGATCGCGGTCGCGAACAGCTGCGCCGCCACCGCGAGCCCGAGCGCGCCGAGCACCGCCCACGGCAGCCGCCGCCGGGTCACGAAGAGCACGAGCGCGGTGATGCCGAGCGCGCCCGCGGCCACCGGGACGGAGCTCGCCTTCGCACCGGTCGAGCCGGCGAGGAAGAGCCCCGCGAGCACGCACGCCCCGCGGGAGGAGTCGCCGCGGACGATCGACGCGAGCACGCCGATCAACGGGATCAGCAGCACCCAGCTGTACGTCATCGACGGGCTGCCCCACACGATGAACGTCGCCTGCGTGCCGAAGAGCTGCCGCACGCCGTTTTCGTAGCCGAACTCGCCGATCGTGAACATCAGCACCGCGGCGCCCACGCCCACGTACGGCCGCTGGCTGACCCGCCACCCCACCACCGCGACGAGCACGACGGCGAGCGCGCACAGCGCCGGCACCGCGAGCCGCAGGAAGACGGTCGGCAGGTCGACGCCGCTGACCAGCGACGCCGCGCCCATGTGCGCGAAGCCGAACCAGTGGTAGTGCAGCGGCTCGCCGGCCACCTGCGGCACGTCGAGCGGCGCCTGGTGCGTGGCCGCGCCGGCGAGCGACATCTGGAACGACAGGTCGATGTACTGCGCCTGCTCCTCCGAGGTGGGCAGGATCGGGTTGCGGCTCAGGAACGACTGCCACAGGTAGGCCGTGAAGCCGGCGATCACACCGGTCACCGCCCACGCCCACCCGGCCGGGACCGGCGTGTAGCCGCGCACCACCCAGTGCCGCCGCAGCGCCGGCACCGCGAGGAACGGCCCGATCACGGCCGCCGGCCACACCCACAGCCACCGCTCGGCGCCCACCGACACGAACACGAACCAGGCCGCGAGCTCCAGCACCAGCCCGACCACCGCACCCACCGCGAGGTCTTCGACAAGCGTGTGCGGCGTGCGGCGCAGCGCCCGGTAGACGAGCGTGCCGGGCAGCACCACGGCCAACGCCGCGTAGGCGGTGTATCGCAACACATCCAGGACCGGCGTCCCAGTCACCAGCAACGCGCCGGCCACCACCGCGAAGGCCACCACCGCCGGGGTCCATCGCCGCACATTCTCTGGTACGAAAGGAGTCCGTTTCGCCTCGCCGGCGCTCTCCGCCGAGCGGCTCTCGGTAGCGGTCACCTCAGACTATCCACGATGGACTCTGCTTCGTCGGTGTCGGCCACGACCGAGTAGGCCGGCCGGCCCTGCACGGCGGTGTAGATGCGGGCCACGTACTCGCCGAGCAGGCCCAGGCACAGCAGCTGCACTGCGCCGAGGAAGAGGACCGCCACGTAGAGGGAGGGCCAGCCGCTGACGGTGGCGCCGTTGAAGTACGCGATCAGCGCGATGACCACCAGGATCCCGCAGAGCACCACGCCGGCCAGCCCCAGCCAGGTGGCCACCCGCAGCGGTGCGGCGGAGAAGCTCGTGACGCTGTCGGCGGCGAGCGCGATCATGCGGGACAGCGGGTACTTGGTGCGCCCGGCGGCCCGCTCCGCCCGCTCGAACGGCACCTCGCCGCTCGGGAAGCCGAGCCAGGGCACCACGAGCCGCAGCACCGGCGCCCGCTCCGGCAGCTCGCGCAGCGCCTCCACCGCGGCCCGGCTGAGCAGCCGGAAGTCGCCGGCGTGGGCGGGCACGTCGTTGCCGACGATGCGGCGCATCAGGCGGTAGTAGACGCCCGCGGTCCACCGTTTGAAGGTGGTGTCCGCCTGGCGGTTGGCGCGTATCCCGTACACGATGTCGAGGTTTTGACCCCGCGCGAGCCGTAGCATCTCGACGATGGTCTCGGGCGGGTCCTGGAGGTCGGCGTCGATGGTCGCGACGTAGCCGCCGCGGGCCCGCATGAGGCCGGCGAGCAGCGCCGGCTGGTGGCCGCTGTTGCGCCGCAGGCGCAGCACGCGCAGCTGGGGCCACTGCCGCCGGGCTGCGAGCAGGGCCACGGGGGTGCGGTCGGTGCTCCCGTCGTCGACGGCCACCACCTCGTAGGGCTCGCCGAGCGCGTCGAGCACCCCGCGCAACCGGGCCACGAGCAGCGGCAGTACGGACTCTTCGTTGTACATCGGGATGACCACGGAGAGTGCCGGCTCGGACGCGACCACGCCCGCACGGTATCAGGACGAACTGGATGCCGCGGGTAGCCACCGACGGGTCAGGCCGCCCGAAAGGACGAGGGGCACGCCCACCATTGCGAGCAGCACCGGCACGGAGAGGACGGCCGACCCGAGCGCGAATCCGGCGTACACGGCGAGCGCCACGATCTCCTGCCCGAACCCCGCCACCGAAAGCACTGTCGCCCGCGCCGGGCCGGCGATCGCGTCCTGGATCCGCGCCTCGGTGAGGATGTCGAAGAGCTCGAGGGCGGCGAAGCCGAGCGCGACCGCGACCATGCCGGCCGGGTGTCCCGCGGTGGCGCCGGCCGCGAGCAGCACCCCGCCGACCGCCACGATCGCCGCCAACCGGGCCGCCGAGAGGTGCGCCCACCGCTCGGCCAGCGCGCTCGCGACCGCCATCGCGGCGACGGGCAGCACGAAGAGCAGCGGTACGAACGCGGTGGCCGCGCCCATCTCGCGGGCGAGGATCGGCAGGTACTCGTCGATCGCGCCCATGCCGGTGACCACCGCGTAGAGCAGGACCGCCCGGCTCACGGTCCGGTTGGCGCGCACCTCGGCGAGACCTGCTCGCAGCGTCTTGGCGTAGCTGCCGCCGGTTTCCTCCACCCGCGACGCCTCGGGGAAGGACAGCGCGACCGGCACGACGGCCAGGCTGACGAGGATGCTGGCCAGGCCGACCAGCGGGTACCCGCCGAGCAGGAACGCCGGCGTGGCGAGCACCATCGCGGCCAGCTCCGCCACGAGAGCGGTGGTTTGCGCCAGCCCGGCCGTGCGCACGTAGCGGTCGGTGGCGTCCGCGGCGGCGAGCTCGTCGTAGACGAGCGCCTCCACGCTGCCGGAGGTCATCGCGGTCGACGCGCCCCACAGCACGAACCCGGCGGCGAAGGCGGCGTACGAGGGGAAGAACGTCCACAGTGCGAAGCCGATGGCCCGGAGGACGGCGGCGATCGCGACAAGCCGGCGGCGCGAGTACGCGTCCGCCAACGCTCCGGACGGTATCTCCAGCGTGAAGCCGACGACCGACCAGATCACGAACAGCGAGGAGATCTGCCCCGTGCCGAGCCCGGCGTCGGCGAAGAGCAGCGCGTAGACCGGGTAGAGGAGCACGCCCTCGGTGCAGGCGCGCAGGGCGCAGAGGCGCCAGGCGGTGCTACGTCATGCGGGATGGCGCGTGGGCTCGACCATGGGGCAACCGTGTCACCCCCTGGTCGAGCCCGTCAACGCACTTACTCGACGACCGATAGATGCACGTGGTTGGTGTGCAGCTCGCTGGGGCCGCAACAGCCGCTGTACGACTTCCAACCACTGCTGGGCAGCCAGATCTGTTTGAACCAGATCACGTAGAGCACGCCCAGCCGGCTCGCGTTCTTGATGAAGAAGTTGGACAGGTTGTTGCCGTACGTCTTCGCCGAACCGGACGCCGTGCCGCCGAAGACGTCGCCCGAGTCGACGCCCCAGTCGCAGGCCCGACCCTTCGGGTGCTCACCCGACCCGCCGCTGCGGTAGCAGGAGACGAAGATCTTGAAGCCGGCTCCCTTGGCCTGCTGCACCGCGTGCCACAGGCGGGGCGTGATGCACCCGTTGCCGGAGGTCGGGTCGGGGCTGATCGAGCAGCCGGACCCACCGGAGAACCCGGACGCGTTGGCGGCGCTGCCACTCCCGCTGGGACCGCTGGCGTTCTCGCCGCCGCCGGCGTTCTTCAACGCGGTCTCCGCCTGCTTCTTGCGGGCGGCCATGATCTGCACCTGCTTCTGCTGCTCGCGGATCTCGTTGTCGATCGCGAGCTTGGCGCGGGTCACCTCGTCTTTGGTGTCGAGCAGGTCGCGGAGCTTCTTGTCTTCGGTGGCGGCCACCGTGTCGAGCGCCGCGGCCCGGTCGACGAAGCCCTCCGGCGAGGTGCTGTTGAGCATCGCGGAGATCGGGCCGAGCCGGCCCCGGCGGTAGGCCGCGTTGGCCACCTCGCCGATCACGGCCGTTTTGGTGACCAGGTCACGCTCCAATTGGGCCAGTTGGGTGGTCAGCTCCCGCTGGCGCTTCTTGGACGTGTCCAGAGTCTTCTGCGCGGCGACGAAGCCCTTGCTCGCCGCGTCGAGCTGCTCGCGCAGGGTAGCGGTGCCGCCCTCGTCGTCGTTGGGTGCGGCGGTCGCCGGCCCCGCTGGTAAGCCGATCAGCGCGAACGCCGCGGTGACAAGCACCGCGACGAGGCCGACCCGGCTGCGGGCATGACCCATCAACCATCCTTCCAGTCAGCCGCCTACCGAGTTAGCTGACGGGTTCGGGACGGAAGTCTCCCTACCGCTGTCGCGGATTCACCCCAGTGGATCGGTGGTTCCCCGGCTCGCCCGAGGGCGACTCGGCGGCGGCCAACACCGGCGCCGGGGGGCGCCGCCGGGCGTTGACCGGAGCCGAGAATAGCGGCTTTCCATTGATGTGCCCACTGTTGTACCGATGGTGACGAATCAAGTACGCCCTGCTCAGGGGCGCTTTCACCACGTCGTGGGGTGGCAGTCGCCGGGTCGCGGCTCGACCTGGAGGGTGGCGTGCCCGATCTCGAAGTCGTCGTGCAGCGCCTCCCGTGCCGCGACCAACACCGGCCCCACCTGCGCGGACTCCTCCAGCGTGAGGTGCGCGGAAGCGACGTCCATGCCCGACGTCAGCGTCCACACATGCAGGTCGTGCACGTCGCACACACCGGGCACGGCGGCGAGGCGCCGCTGCACCGCGGTCACGTCGAGGTGTTCCGGCGCGGCCTGCACCAGGATGCGTACGGCCGCCCGGGCCAGCCGCCACGTGCGCGGGAGGATGAACAGGCCGACGGCCACCGCGATGATCGGGTCGGCGTACGCCCAGCCGGTCAGCCCGATCACGGCCGCGGCGACGATCACACCCACCGAGCCGAGCAGGTCGCCGAGCACCTCCAGGTAGGCGCCGCGCACGTTGATGCTCTCCCGCGCGCCCGAACGCAGCAGCCCGAACGCCACAAGGTTGGCGACGAGGCCGGCGACCGCCACGACGAGCATCGGGCCGGCGGGCACGTCGGGCGGGTCGCCGAAGCGGCGCACGGCCTCGACCAGCACGTAGATCGCCACGCCGAAGAGCAGGACGGCGTTGGCGAGAGCGGCGAGGACCTCCAGGCGATACAGCCCGAATGTGCGCTGTGGGTCGCCGGCCGCCTTGGACGCCCCTCTGCCGGCCCGCGCCGCGTCCGTGGCGCCGTCGCGGGTGGGCGCCGCGGCGGCGGACGCAGCCCAGATCGCCGCGAGCGCCATGCCGATGCCGAGCACGTCGGTGAACATGTGGCCGGCGTCGGAGAGCAGGGCCAGCGAGCCGGTGAGCAGGGCGGCCACCGCCTCGATCACCATGAAGACCGCGAGCAGGGCGAACGCGGCCCAGAGCCGCCCGCGGTGGCGCTCCCCCGCGCGTGCGACGTCCGCTCCGTGATCGTGTCCGGCTCCCATGGGCCAAGAATATATGCTGACATTGCTATGTATGCAAAAATGGCACTGGCAATCAGTGTCATCGGGCGTTCTCATAATTGAGCGTTCAACGTCGAACCGATGGGTAAAGACGTACGTGAATTCTGATGTGGACCGATCACAGGGAGTACCCATCGTGCTGACCAGACGAGCCCTGATCACCTCATCCGCCGCCGCGGCCCTCACCGCGGCCACAGTCACCGTCCCGGGCGCGGCCAGCGCCCACGGCTCCGGCCACCGGCTCTTCCCTGACTCCTTCCCGCTGCCGAACGCGTTCCAGCCCGAGGGCATCGCGATCGGGCGGGCGCCGTTCGCGTACTTCGGCTCGCTCGCCAACGGCGACATCTACCGCGCCAACCTGGCCACCGGCCGCGGGAAGATCATCTCCGCCGGCCCCGGCACCCCGTCGGTAGGCCTCAAGATCGACGACCGTGGGCGGCTCTTCGTCGCCGGCGGTGCGGCTGGCAACGGCCGCGTGGTCGACACGCACAGCGGCCGCATCCTGGCGTCGTGGACGTTCGCGACCGCACCCACCTTCGTCAACGACGTGGTGCTCACCCCCAAGGGCGCGTTCTTCACCGACTCCAACCAGCCGTTCCTCTACAAGGTGCCGCTGAGCCTGCGCGGCGAGCCGGTCAAGCTCCCGCTCACCGGTGACCTCGTCTACCAGACCGGCTTCAACGTCAACGGCATCGCCCGCACGCCCGACGGGCGCGGCCTGCTGGTCGTGCAGTCCAACACCGCCACGCTCTTCCGGGTCGACCCGGACACCGGCGTGACCAGGGCCGTCGACCTCGGCGGCTACGCGCTGACCAACGGCGACGGCCTGCTGACCATCGGCCGCACGCTCTACGTGGTGCAAAACCGCCTCAACCAGGTCGCCGTATTCGCGCTCGACAAGCGTGGCCTCAGCGGCCGGCTCACCGGCACGCGCACCAACCCCAACTTCGACGTGCCCACCACCGTGGCGGCCTTCGGCGACCGGCTCTACCTGCCGAACGCCCGCTTCGGCGTGACCGTGACCCCCGACACCACCTACAGCGCCAACGTCGTCAAGCGCTGAGTGGCTCGGGAGAGGGCGACATAGAGCGTCCGTGCGCCGGCGTCGGTCCTTATCTCTTCGGGTGAGATGAGGACCACGCCGTCGTACTCCATGCCCTTGGCCTGAAGGCTCGTGACCACCTGGAGGCGGTCGGTGGGCAGGCCGGCCAGCCAGCCGGCGACCTCGTCGCGGCGGGGCACCGGCGTGATCACGCCGACCGTCCCCTCCACGTCCGCGAGCAGCCGCTCCGCGGCCTCGCGGGTCGCGCCCGGCAGGGCCGCCGCGGACACCGTCAGCTCCTCCGGTGGTACCCCCGTCGAGCGCACCGCCCGCGGCAGCGCGATGTCCGGCGAGACCTCGCGGATCACCTTGGCCGCCACCGCGAAGATCTCCGCCGAGTTGCGGTAGTTGGTGGTGAGGGTGAACTCGTGCCGGCGCCGCCCGCCCAGCGCCTTGTCGCGGGACCGGGACAGCTCGCCCGGGTCACCGGTCCAGGCGGTCTGCGCGGGATCGCCGACCACGGTCCAGGACGCGAGCCGCCCGCGCCGCCCCAGCATCCGCCACTGCATCGGCGAGACGTCCTGCGACTCGTCGACCACCACGTGCGCGTACTCGCGGTAGTCGTCCGGCCGGCGCACCGCGGCCGCGCGGGCGGCGCGCTGCCGGTCGGCGTACGTGCTCACCTCGCGCACCCCGTCGACCACGTGGAACGGGTCGCGCTGGCGCTTGGCCGGCTGCGGCGGGCGGCCGAGCATCTCGTCGAGCTCGTCGAGCAGCGCCACGTCCGCGACCGTGGGGTCACCCGGGGTGAAGGCGCCGCGGAGCAGCCCCCCCTCCGCGGTGGTGAGGATCCCTCCCGTGTACGCGCGGAGCCGCGCCGGGTCGGCCAGCCAGGCGAGCACGTGCCGGGGCGCCAGCCGGGGCCACCACGCCTTGATGAAGTCGCGGAAGTCGGTGCGCTCGGCCAGCTCGTCTTCGAAGTCGACCTGCGCGGGCAGGCCGCCGATCTTATGGCGCTGGGCCTGCGCCCACAGCGCGTCGAACAGCCCGTCGATGCCGGCCCGGCGCACCTCGTTGCGGCGGGCGCCGCGGGGCAGCGCGCGGGAGCGGATGGCGTCCAGCTCAGGGCGGTTGAGGCGGAGCAGGTCGCCCCGGTACAGCAGGCGCAGCTCGGTCGGCCCGCCCGGCACCGCGTCGCGGACCGCGCGCTCCAGCACCCGGCGCATGCGCAGCGAGCCCTTCACCGAGGCGACCGCGGTCGGGTCGGTACGCGTGGCGGTCACGCCCTCGACGATCGAGCCGAGCGAGTGCAGGGTGGCGGCGTCCTCGCCGAGCGACGGGAGCACCGAGGCGATGTACTCGACGAACACCGACGACGGCCCGACCACGAGGATGCCGCCGCCGGCGAACCGGGAGCGGTCGGAGTAGAGCAGGTAGGCCGCGCGGTGCAGCGCCA
This sequence comes from Phytohabitans sp. LZ39, assembly GCF_059359075.1. NCBI lineage: Bacteria > Bacillati > Actinomycetota > Actinomycetes > Micromonosporales > Micromonosporaceae > Phytohabitans > Phytohabitans sp. LZ39. The sequence continues at coordinate 17,485 of NZ_JCADBM010000039.1, forward strand.
CGGCGGTCTTGCCGGTGCCGGGGCCGCCCGACACGATCGTCACGCCCGAGGCGGGCGAGCGGATCGCCTGGTCCTGCTCGCGCTGGATGGTGGCGACGATGTCGCGCATGCCTCGGCCGGTGGCGCGGGCGAGCGTGGCCAGCAGCGCGCCGTCGCCGACGACCCGCATGCCCTCCGGGGCGGCCTCCGGGTCGAGCAGGTCGTCTTCGATGTTGGTGACCTTCTCGCCGCTCGACTGGATCATGCGGCGGCGCACCACACCTCGCGGGTCGGCGGCCGTGGCCTGGTAGAACGCCGCCGCGGCCGGCGCCCGCCAGTCGACGACGAGCGGCTCGGCGTCTTCCGCGCGCACCCCCAGGCGCCCCACGTGCAACACCTGACCCTCGCGCATGTCGAGCCGGCCGAAGACGAGACCCTCGTGCTCGGCGTCCAGCGCGTGCCGTCGCCGGGCGGCGTGGAAGACCATCGCGTCCCGCTCCACCAGCGCGCCGAAGTTACCCACCCGGGCGAGGCGGTAGCCCTCCTTCTCGGCCCGGGCCGCGGCCTGCCGCAGCTCCGCCAGCCGGGCGTACACCCGGTCGACGTGGCGCTGCTCGGCGGCGATCTCCTGCTGAAGGGTGGTGGCGGCGTCGGTCAAGTTTTCGGGGCTCCCAGGAGAAGTGCGGCGCCTGGTGTGTCACGAGGCCAGACAACAGTACGCGTCCGGCGCTCGTCACGCCTTCCTGCCGTGATCAATTGCGGCGTGGACGACATCGAGCAGCGCGGCGTTGACCATGTCCGGGCGCTCCAGCATCAGCATGTGGCCGGCGTCCGGGCAGACGGTGAGCGCCGCGCCGGGCAGGGCTTTGGCGATCGACAGCGCGCACACCGGCGGGGTGAGCCGGTCGCGCTCCCCCACCATCACGGCGGTCGGCACGGTCGGCAGCGCGGCGAGCGTCTCCAGGCGGGCCTGCGCGCCCACCGAGGGGCGGAAGCCGCCGATCGAGCTGAGCGAGGCGCGCGCGACGGCCTTGGTCGTGAGCCGCACGTCCGCCGGGTCGCACGGGTGCCCGAAGAGCAGCCAGCGCAGGCTCGGCCGGAGCGCCAGTGTGAACGCCCGGTGCGGCCGCCAGTCACCCAGCCGGGCGAGCACCTGCGCGCTGGTCATCTCCGCCATCCGGACGAGGTGCGCGACCCGCGACGGCAGCCCGTACACCGTGTGGGTGTGTCCCTCGGCGGTGGTGCTCAGGAGGAAGAGGCCGGCGACCCGCGCGGCGAAGTCCTCCGGATGCCGGTGGGCGTACTCCATGATCGTCATGCCGCCGAGCGAGTGGCCGCCGAGGACGACCGGGCCGGTGGGAGCGACCGTACGCAGCACCTCGGCGAGGTCATCGCCGAGCCGGTCGAGCGTGGCGGCGCTGCGGTCGACGCCGCCGGAGCGCCCATGGCCCCGCGCGTCGTACGTCACGACCCGGGCCACCTTGGCGAGCTGCCGCACCTGGCGATGCCATGTCCGGCCGTCGAGCGCCCAGCCGTGCAGCAGCACGACGGTGACCGGGGCGCCGGGCGGGCCGGCGGTGCGCACGTGCAGTCGGGGGCCGTCCGCCAGGCGGATCTCAGCCTGCTCGACCGTTGTCATGGGCTCCTCCGTTAGTACCCACGGGTAACAATCATGCCCCGAAAACACCCGCGTTACACAACAAGAGGCCCCGCCGTAGCGGGACCTCTTGTCAGATCTTGTACTTGGAGGGCGCTGCTCTTGTACTTGGAGGGCGCTCAGGCCTCGAACACGCCGGCGTCGACCAGGCGCTTTTCGGTCTCGTCCCAGCCGTCGCCCGGGGCGGCGGCCGCGAGGGCGGCGAGCTCCGCACGGATCTTGGGGCCGTGGCCGGCGCCGGCCAGCACCCGGATCTCCTCCACGAACGCGTCCGAGTCGGTGCGCAGGTGCAGGGTCTTGCCGTTGGTCAGGTTGCGCACGTAGGCGTGCTTGCCCTTGTTGAGCGGGATCAGGTACTTGTACTCGCCGAGCACGCTCAGGGCGCCACCCGCGCCCTGGCCGGCGCGGACGGATGCGCGCGCGGTCTTGGAGGTGTTGCTCGCCACGGAGACGCTCCTTGTTGCAGGCAGGCTGAAGTCAGACCCGTGAACTTTACCCGATGGCCAGGCCCCACCGCTCGTGCGGTGACCGGCGCTCTGCGTCACAAGCGTGCGGAAATGTCGTGTCGTTTTTCCGATTCTCTAGCGCATCATCCGTCACACCAGTCATCATGTTGGTCAACCGCCCGTTGATCGAGGTCGTAGGGGAAGACGCACCTCGCTTCTCCGGGAGGTCACCGTGCCAACGCGTGGCGTCGTATACGTCCACTCGACCCCGCTCGCCGTGTGTGCACACGTCGAGTGGGCGATCGCGCGCGTCCTCACCGCGCCGGTCAACCTGCACTGGACCGCCCAGCCGGTCGAATCCGGCGCCCGTCGGGCCGAGTGCAGCTGGACCGGACGCCCGGGGACCGGCGCGGAGCTGGCTGCTGCCCTCCGGCAGTGGCCCATGATCCGTTTCGAGATCACCGAGGATCCCAGTCCGGGCATCGACGGTGAACGCTTCATGTACGTGCCCGGCCGCGGCCTCTTCCGCGCCACCATGGGCGCGGCCGGCGACATCCAGCTCGGCGAAGACCGGCTGCGCAGCATCATGGAGGCCGCACGCGCCCCGGAGGCCCTCGCGCACGCGCTCGACCGGGCGCTCGGCACCGCGTGGGACGCCGAGCTCGAGCCCTACCGCTACGCCGGCGACGGCGCCCCGGTCACGCTGCTCACCCGGGTGGGCTGACCATCGTCCATTTGCTCCGCTCGCGCCGGGCTGTTCTGATAGCGGGCGTGCGTCTGCGTACCCGCGCGCTCTTCCTGACCGTGCTCCTCCTCGCGGCCGGCTGCCAGTCCTCCCCTCCGGCGCCGGCTCCGACGCCCGCACCCACGACCGCCAGACCCGCCCCACCGGCCGACGCGAGCCCGGCGCAGCGGGCCGCCGCCCTCGCCGCCACCCTCTCCGACGAGGATCTGGTGGGACAGGTGCTTATGCCGTACGCGTACGGCTCCTCGGCCACCGAGGTCACGCCCGGCAACGCGGCGGGCAACCGGCAGCTGGCCGGCGTCGACACCCCCGCCGAGATGGTCGCGCGCTACCGCCTCGGCGGCCTGATCCTGGTCGGCTTCTCCGCGGACGACCCCACGTCGCAAAACCAGGGCACCACCAATGTGGACGACGTGCGGCAGGTGCGCGGCCTCACCACCGGCCTCCAGGCCGCCCACGCCAAGCTCGCCGCCGGCTCCGCGCCGATGCTGATCGGCACCGACCAGGAGTACGGCGTCGTCACCCGCATCAAGACCGGCGTGACCGCGCTGCCCAGCGCGATGGGCGCGGGCGCGGCCGGCGACCCCCGCCTGACCGAGGCGGCCTGGCGCGCGGCCGGCGACGAGCTCGCCGCGCTGGGCGTCAACGTCGACTTCGCACCGGTGGCCGACGTGCTCGGCAACGCGGGCAGTACCGTGATCGGCTCCCGCTCGTACGGCTCCGACCCGGCCAAGGTGTCCGCCCAGGTCGCCGGCGCCGTACGCGGCCTGCAAGCCAGCGGCGTCGCGGCCACGCTCAAGCACTTTCCGGGCCACGGCCACACCTCCGGCGACTCGCACAACGCCCTCCCCGGCCTCGCGCAGAACCGCGCCAGCCTCGACCGCGGCGACCTGCCGCCGTTCGTCGCCGGTATCGGCGCCGGCGCCAAGCTCGTGATGTCCGGCCACCTCGACGTCAAGGCGGTCGACCCGGGCACGGCCGCGACGTTCTCCCGCAAGGTGCTCACCGACGTGCTGCGCGGCGAGCTCGGCTTCAAGGGCGTCGTCATCACCGACGGCATGAACATGGCGCCCGCCAAGCGCTGGCCCGCCGGCGAGGCCGCGGTGCGCGCGCTCAACGCCGGCAACGACATCCTGCTGATGCCGGACAAGCTGCCCGAGGCCTACAACGGCCTGCTGTCCGGGCTGCGGGTCGGCGACCTGAGCCGCGCCCGCCTGGTCGAGGCGGTCACCCGGGTGCTGACGCTGAAGTTCGAGCTGGCCGGCAAGCCCGCGCCGGACATGTCCACTGTGGGCAGCGCCGCCCACCGCGAGGCCGCCGCCCGCTTGGCCGCGGCCGCGGTCACCCAGCTGCGCGGCACTTGCGGCACCGCACTGCGCGGCCCGGTGCAGGTCACCGCCGCCGGCGGCCGCGACACCGCGCGCGGCTGGCTGATCGAGGCCCTGCGCGCCGCCGGCGTACAGGTGGTCACGAACGGTGGCACGGTGGTCCACCTGGTCGGGTACGGCGACGAGCCCGGCGACCTCCGCAAGGGCGCGGCCGTGACCGTGGCGATGGACACCCCGTACCTACTGTCCAAGTCGGACTCGCCGGTGCTGCTCGCCACGTACTCGTCGAGCCAACCGTCGATGGCCGGCCTCGCGGCGGTGCTGGCCGGCAAGGCCCCGGCGACCGGCCGCTCCCCCGTCGCGGTCGCCGGCCTCCCGCGAAGCTCCTGCGCCGCCCAGGCCGGCTGACCAGGGTCTTGGTTATCGACCTGTGGCCGGGAGGGAGCAGCGTCACTCCCTCCCGGACCTCGGGTCAGCAGCCGATGCGGGTGGTGCTCATCGCTACGTCGTCGAACCAGAGGGTGTCGGCGCCCTCGCCGTAGCTTTCCCAGCCCAGCCGCAGGTCCGTCAGGCTGGGCCGCCAGTTGGCGCGGGACGACCACTGGCCGTCGATGTCGTGTGTGGGCGTGCCGTCCGCGACCAGGCCGGCCACCTCGGCGCCGTCCACCCAGGTGCGGAGGTGACCCTGCGAGCCGTCCACCGTGAACTCGACGCAGGTCCACCGGTTGGTCGCCAGCGGCAGGCTCAGCGCGACTCCGGACGGGCTCTGCTCGGGCAGTGTCGCGTCGTCGGAGGCGCGGTTCCATTGGAGGGCGCCGTTCTGGCCGCCCATGCGCAGGTCGCGGTTGCCGTCGTTGGCGTCGCGCATGGCGAGGAACGTGACGTGCTGCTGCGGCAGGGCCGTCGTGTGCCGCACCCAGAAGCGCGCGAAGCGCACCGCGCCCAGGCCGCTCACCCCGCTCGTCGTGCCCACGAAGACGTGGTTGCAGTAGCCGGTGGCGCCGTTGACGCGTACCGACTTCGCGCCGCTGTGCGCCGTGGTGGTGTCCACTGTGGCTGTTCCGGCGCCCTGGCAGTCCGGATAGGACACGCTCCACACACCTGACGGCGCACCGCCCTCCTGGCTCTCGAAGCCGTCACAGAAGGCCGCGCTGCCACAGCCCGTGGGCGGGGGCGGCGACGTGGGCGGAGCGGAGGTCGGCGGCGCCGAGGTGGGCGGCACGGACGTGGGAGGCACTGAGGTGGGAGGCACAGTCGTGGGCGGCGGCGTGGTGGGGCCGGCGCCGTTGCACGGCTCACCGTTCAGGGTGAAGCCGGTCGGCGCGGCGTTGCTCGCGGAGTACGTGCCCTGCACGCCGAACTCCGTCGAGCCGCCGGCCGGCAGCGACCCGTTCCACGCCGCGTTGCGCGCGGTGACCGCGGCGCCGGCCTGGGTGACGGCCGCGTTCCAGCCGTTCGTGACGCGCTGGTCGCCGCCGTAGGTCCAGGTGACCGTCCACCCGTTGACGGCGGCGTCACCCGCGGTGACCCGCACCGCCGCCGTGAAGCCGCCGGTCCACTGGTTGACCTGGTAGTCGACGAGGCAACCGGCGGCCGCGCCCGCCGGCGGCACCAGGGTGGGGCTCACCGCCACCGCGGCGCCGACCAGCAGCGCGGCCGCCGCGGCGACGGCCGCCCGTGCGTGCACTCTCATGAAGCAACCCTCCATTGATGATGTTCGCTAATCATAGTCATCAATGAGTCGTCGTCCGCTCCAGACCCGCGTAGGTACCGCCCCGACGGGGAAGTAGAGGACCATGAGCAGCCATGTCCTGGTATTCGCCCCGGCGCCGCAGCTCACCGTGACGGTCGAGCAACCGGCCGACACGGTGGAGATCCACGTACACCCCGGCGGTCAGGGCGTGTGGCAAGCCCGCATGATCACCGAGCTGGGTCCGGCCGTGGTGATGTGCGCGACGGTCGGCGGCGAGATCGGCCAGGTGCTGCGGGCGCTGATCGCCGCCGAGGACATCGAGCTGCGCGCGGTCACCCGCGAGGCGACCAGCGGCGGGTACGTGCACGACCGGCGCGACGGCAGCCGCGCGGAGATCGCCGAGGTGGCCGGCGAGCCGCTGAGCCGCCACGAGCTGGACGAGCTGTACAGCCTCACGCTTGCCGCCGCCCTCGACGCGCCGGTGGCCGTGCTCAGCGGGCCGGCCGACCCGTCGGTGCTGCCCGCGGACACCTACCGCCGGCTGGCCGCCGACCTCGGTGGCAACGGCGTCAAGGTGGTGGCCGACCTCTCCGGCGACCACCTGGCGGCGGTACTCGAGGGCGAGCCGTACCTCGTCAAGGTCAGCCACGAAGAGCTGATCGACGACGGGCGGGCCAACGACGACAGCGATCCCGAGCTCCTCGACGCTCTGCGTGGGCTGCACGGCGACGGCGCCCGCGCGGTGCTGGTGAGCCGGGCCGCCAAAGGCGCTCTGGCGCTGATCGACGGCGAGGCGTACGAGGTGGACGCGCCCCGCCTGGAGGTCGCCGACGCGCGCGGCGCGGGCGACTCGATGACCGCCGGTGTGGCAGCCGTCCTGGCACAGGGTGGCGACCTGGCCACGGCGGTACGCACGGGCGCCGCCGCGGGCGCGCTCAACGTGACCCGGCATGGGCTCGGCAGCGGCCGGGCCGACGCGGTGCGCAGCCTTGTCGACCGCGTACGTCTCAAGAGGTTGGAGCGATGAGGGTACTGATCACGAACGACGACGGGATCGAGGCGCCGGGCATCCGCTCCCTGGCCCAGGCACTGGCCGGCGCCGGGCACGACGTGGTGGTCGCCGCGCCGAGCCACGAAGCCAGCGGCATGAGCGCCGCCATGACGGCCGTCGAGGAGGACGGCCGCATCGTGGTGGCCACCCACGCGCTCGACGGGCTGGACGGCGTCGAGGCGTACGGGGTGGCCGGCTCCCCCGCGTTCATCGTGCTGATCGCCGCGCGCGGCGCCTTCGGACCGCCACCCGACCTTGTCTTCTCCGGCATCAACCGGGGCGCCAACGCGGGCCTCGCCGTGCTGCACTCGGGCACGGTCGGCGCCGCCTTCACCGCCGCGGCCAACGGGGCGCGCGCGATGGCCGTCTCGCTGGACGTGCTGACCGCCGGCTCGGCCTCCGCGGCGAGCGGCGGCGCGGCGGGGCTGCAACCGTCCGCCCTCGACGAGGGCCGGCACTGGGGCACCGCCGCGGCCATCGCGGCCGACCTGCTGCCCGCGCTCAAAGACCTCCCCGACGGCGCCGTCCTCAACCTCAACGTCCCGGACCTCCCCCGCGACAAGATCAAGGGGGTACGCCCGGCGCGGCTGGCCCGCTTCGGCCAGGTGCAGATGGCGGTGGCGGAGACCGGCCGCGGATACGTGCGGACGGCGCTCGAGGAGTCCAGCGCCCGCCTGGAGGAAGGCACCGACCTCGCGCTGCTGGCGGACGGCTACGCCACGCTGACGCCGGTCCGCGCGGTGTCCGAAGTAGAGCTGAGCCTCCCCGACCCCACGTAGACCCCTTGGGTTGGGGGTCAGGGCGACGCCGTCGTCGTGTGCCTCGAGCTTGAGTTTGCCCGGGTCCGCGTCAGCTGCGGACCGCCGCTCCCGCCGGAGAGCGCGCGGGTCGGCGGCGAGCTGGCGCTCGCCGAGATCCCCGACCCGCGCTGCCAGGTCCGCGCCGCAAGCCCACGGGAGGCCGGACTCCTTGTCGGAGGGGTGCCTTCGGTCGGTGCGGCTGTCGCCGCACCGGTTGTAACACTGCGTTACCAGCCCTGGGTGCGGACTTCGAGATCTAGGGGAGTTAGGGCTGATATAGCGCACAAACTCCCCTAGATCTCAACCGTCCACGGTGCACATACCCCTCGGCCGTTACTCCTAGCGACGAATCCTGCTGTTCCCACCCTCGCCACCCGCCCAGCAACAGACACCCCGCAGGGGGTGACCGCGACCAACCGCGACGGGCGAGGCCGCGGGAGCAGCGGTCCGGACCACGACGGACATCGCGGTAGCCCAATCTCCGTCCTAACAGGAACTCAGAGCTAGACCGCCCCGACCCCGAAGGTCGCTAGAGAGATTCGCGTCGGGCGCGCCGCAACGACGTCTTCTAGTTTGGCGACGGGGTGGGGAGCATGCCCCACAGCGCGAACGCCGCGTCGCGGCTGCTCGGCCGGTCAGTCGGGCGCTTGCTCATGCACGAGCGGCACATGTCGGCGATCTCGCGGGGCAGCCCGGCCACCGCGAGCACGGGCGTCGGCGCCAGGCGGCGGACGTGCGGCGACTCGAGCTTTCCGGGGTAGGGCGAGCGGCCGGTCACCATCTGGTAGATGAGCACGCCCAGCGCGTAGACGTCGTCGGCCGGCTGGGCCGCGCTGTTGACCGGGTGGGCGGGCACGACGGGCCGGCGGGGGACGGTGGTACGGGTGACCCGCGGGCGGTCGTTTCGCGGGCGGTCCACTGTGGTCGCGAGGCCGAAGTCGATGATCTTCACACCGTCGCGGGTCAGCATGACGTTTTCGACGGTGAGATCGCGGTGCACGAAGCCGCGGCGATGCGTCACCGCCAGCACGTCGGCGACGGTGGCCGCGACGCGCACGGCCTCCGCCCAGGGCAGGGGGCCGCCGGCGAGCCGGTCGGCCAGCGATACGCCGTTGAGAAGCTCCATCACCATGTACGGCGCGGAACCACCATCGGGCAACCGCATGTCGCCGAAGTCGTAGATCCGCGGCACGCTCGGATGCCGCAGCCGCTGCGTGATCAGGGCCTCACGCCGGACGTTGTCTTGCGCGCGGACGTCTTCGGCCAGCGCCGGAGACAGCACCTTGACGGCGAGTGGGCGCGGCGACACCACGTCCACTGCCTCGTATACGACCGACACGCCCCCGCGCCCGATCGGCCGCAAGACGATGTACCGCCCGACGATGGCGGTGCCCATCCGCAGCAGCGTCACGCCAACGGACTATTCCGCACATGCGGGGCGAGTTACAAGGGTCAGTTGCAAGCGACACGACATCGATGAACGTCTCGCACAGAGCGCGATTGGCCCACTACGCGCCGATGGAGAAGACCCCTGTCAGACGCCGGTCGACGGCACCTCTGGCGCCGGCGCCGCACCCGCGAAGTAGGGCTCGGGCGCACCGAAGAGGCCGAGCAGCCCGGTGACCCAGAGCTGGCGGTGCACGAACCGGCTCGGCTCGGTCACCAGCAGCTTGACCCCGCTCACCTCGGCGGTCTGGAACCCGGCGACCATCGCGCTGATGCCTACCGAGTCGATAAAGGTGACCAGTCTCATGTTGAGCTCGATGCGGTTGGGGCGGCTCTTGGCCAGCACCCCCGCAACCGCTTCACGCACCTCGTGCGCCGTGTCGACATCGATCTCTCCGCGCGGAGCAATCTCCACAACACCGTCGGCGGAAACCGACGTCACGATCGACAGGCTCACGCGAACACCTCCACCCGCCCGGAACCCAGGCGCCTCGTCAGTACGCGGGCCGCGACCGAGCGTATTCCTCCGCCGGGTCGGCCGCCAGCCCCCGGTGGCGGCAAAGCCTCGGTCTCCCGAGACAAAGGCACCCAAACCCGGACAGCTAGCACCATTCTTGCCCACAGCCCCACGCACGCAAACTACCCACCAGGGTACCGGTGCGCGCCACTTGAATCGCCGGTCGGCAGGGGTGAATTGAGTTGATCGCCGCAGCGTAGGGCCGCGATGGCCGCTTCGCCGCTCGCGTGTGTCCGTGAGAGACGCCATACCGCCGGTAAACCCCGCGCGCCAGCCTGATCACACCGCGTGCGCATGCAACCGCCGCGATAAGGTACTGCCACTGATGAAAGTTGCAAGTTTCTGTTGACCGGAAACTTGAGGCAGGAAAATACTCCCGGTATGCGGGAGATCACTGGTTGCGCATTTGCCGTCGAGCAACATGAGGCGGTCGCGGAGCCTCGCCTTGCCGTCGTCCGCTTCGGCCCCGTGGTCCCGCCGGCGATGGCGCTCCCGGCGCGGCATACCGACGCGGTCCAGGCCCCCCTCGCACCACTCACCGCCGAGGCCGACCTGAGCACCGGAGCCGGCCGCAGCCTCGCCCGGCTGCTCGCGCTCATGCGCGCCGAGATGGACGACCCCGAGGGCCTGATTTACCAGCCACTCCTGGCCGGGCGGCTGTGGCAGGCCGTGTTGAGCGGGCTGCTGACGGCCACCGCCGACCGGCTCCGCGAAGACCGCGACCAGCGGGAGCGCGCCAGCCGGCCGCGGGCGGTCAAGCGGGCCATCGACGCGATGGAGGCCGAGCCGGACCGCGCCTTCACCGCCACCTCCCTCGCGGCGGCGGCGGGCACGAGCGTGCGCACCCTCCAGGAGGGCTTTCGGCAGCACGTCGGCCTGTCGCCGATGGCCTACCTGCGCCGGCTACGGCTGGCGCGAGCCCACGCCGACCTGCGCGCCGCCGAGCCCGGCGAGGAGACCGTGGCCAGCGTGGCGCACCGGTGGGGCTTCGCGCACCTGGGCCGCTTCGCGGCCGCCTACCGCGCCGAGTACGGCCGGCCGCCGGCCGACACACTGCACCACCGCGCGGCTCCCTAACCGGCGCGCCCGGCCCGGGCACCACCACGCCCGCCCGGGCCGGGCACCGGCCATGCCACGGTCCGGGCGGGGCCGGGGTCTACTCTCCCGGGTCGCCGTGCCGCAGCAGCGCCATGTGACGCACCGATACGCCGTTGAGAGACTCGCCCGCCGCCTGTTCGCCGGCGAGCGCCCGTACGTACGCCGCTACGCGGTCGACGGCCTGGCGACCGTCGCGCAGCGTCAGCGCGAGCGGCGACTCCCAGCCGGGTGCCATGCCCAGCTGGGTCGCGTGCGCCGCGTCATAGCTGGCCAGGAACGCCACCGCCTGGTCCAACGCGTGCGCGGCGCGGCTCAGGTCCCGCCGCACCTCGACCTCATCGATCATGACCGACTCCCCCACTCGAGCCATGTCAGTGCCGGTCGGGTCGCGGGCTGGCAACCCGACCGGCACCCAGGGAAATACATCCGGTGCGAACCTAAGCACGCACAGTCACTCGGTCGAGCCGATACACGCGGGTCCTGTCCACATTGCGCAGCGTTAACAGCGGCGGCCAGGAAGACTTGACTACCTCCAGAGGTATAGGCGTCCTACACCCTCGGTCGGATGCCCGGACCGGGGTCCGCGCCCTATCGTCAAACCGTCATGGGGGTACTGCGAAGCTGGCTGCTGCCCGCGCTGCTGGCCGCCGGCCAGGCGGCGCTGTGGCCGGGCCTCCCGCTGCTGCTCGACCGCCCCGTCGACCGGGTCGAGGTCGCCGCCGCGCTGGCCGCCACCGCACTTGCCTGCGGTGCGCTCGAATGGCGCCGGCGGTCACCGGTCGGCGCGCTGTTCGTGATCATGCCAGCGTTGACGCTGGGTCTCCTCGCCACTCCACGCGACTCGCTCGTGGTGCTGCTGTTCGCCGACGCCATCGCGCTGTACTCGGTCGGTGCGCGCCGCCCGGCCCGGGTCACCTTCGCGGTCACGGTCGCGCTGATGGCCTGGCAGGCGACCATCGGCCTCGTTCTCTACCGAGACTTCCGTGAGTACACCGGCAACGTCGTGATCGGCATCGTCGTCTACCTGCTCGCGGCCGGTCTGGGGCGGAGCCGGCGGCGGTGGCTGGCGGCCCGCCGTGACGCCGCCGACCGCCTGGCGCTGGCCGAGGCAGACCGGCGGCAGGCATCCGTGCAGGAGCGCCAGCGTCTGGCCCGCGAGTTGCACGACGTGAGCGCACACCACCTGACGTCCATCGTGGTCACCGCCACCGCCGCGCAGCGCCTCGCCGAGCGGCGGCCCGAGCTCGCGGCCGAGGCACTGGAGTTCGCCGCCCGCACCGGGCGGGAGACCCAGTCGGCGCTGCACCGTCTGGTCGCGGTGATGCGCGGGGTCGAGCTGGACGCCGAAGTCGGCATCGGGCACCGGATCGAGGAGCTGGCGGCCGGCTTCGCGGCGCTCGGCCAGCCGATCGACACCCGGGTGAGCGCCGACCCGCTGACCGGGCCGGTGGGCGAGGCGGCGTACGGCATCGTGCGTGAGGCACTCACCAACGCGCTGCGCCACGCGCCCGGCGGCGCCGTCGAGATCGCGCTGTGCCGGCGCGACGGCGGGGTCGAGGTGATGGTGGCCAACGGCGCGGGCGCCGGACCGGCCGCCGCGGGCGGACTCGGGTCCGGGCGGGGCATCGAGGGCATGCGGGAGCGCGCGGCGTCCACCGGCGGCACACTCGAGGCCGGCCCGGCGCCGGGCGGCGGGTGGCAGGTGCGGGCGGTCCTGCCCGACTCGCCGGCATCCACGATGGATCGTTCGCTGCGCCGGATGCGGGGGCCGCGCCTGGCCGACATGGCGATCGCGCTGGCCGCGGCGGTGCTGCCGGTGGCACTGCTGCTCGTCCCCGACCCCACGATGCCCCGGGTCGGCGTGTCCGCCGCGGCGCTCGCGACGATGCTGATGGCGGCGCACGCGCTCCCGTTGCTGTGGCGCCGCCGGGCGCCCTGGCGGGTGCTCGGCGCGGTGCTGGCGACCACCGCCCTCTGGCCAGTCGTCGCCGGGCTCGAGCTGCTGCCGGAGACGGCGCTCGCCGCGCTCTTCGCGGGCATCGGCGCCGACCTCGTCGCCGTGTACGCGGTCGCCGCCTACGGCCGCCCTCGCCACCTCACCTGGCTGTCCGGTCCGCTCGCCGCCGGCGTGCAGGGCGCCGTCACCCTGCTCACGCTGGCGCTCGACGGGTCGCTGCTGGGACGGCCGCTAGAGCCGGCGACGATGCCCATCCTGCTCATCCCGACCGCCGTGCCGTACCTGCTGCTCGTCACTCCGGTGTGGACGGCCGGGTTCCTGGCCCGGTTGCGCCGCGAGGGAGTGGTCTCCCGGGAGCGGCGGGCGGTGGCGGCCTCCACGGCGGGTGCGGTCGAGCTCGCGTACGCCGAGCGGCTGCGCATCGCCGCCGGGCTGCGCGCCGCGGTGCTGCGGCACGCCACGCGGGTCACCGAGGCGGCGGAGAGCGGCCGGCTCGACGCGGTGCTGGAGTCGGCGCGGGCCGCGCTGGCCGCCATGCGCGACCTTCTCGGCGACCTGCGGGTGGACCCCGAGCGGGCACCGCAGCCGACCGCGTCCGCGATCGACGCGCTCTGCCGCGACCTGCGCGCGGCCGGGCGGCGGGTCGAGCTGCACTCGCCCGCGCCCGCTCCGGTGCTGCCGCCGGCGGTGGACGTCTCCGCGTACCGCGTGGTGGAGACGGCCCTCGGCGCGGGCGACGCCGGCCCGGCGAAGGTGACCCTCGGCTACGGCCCGGCCGATCTGCGGATCACGGTGACCGGCGTACCCTCGGCGACCGCCGGACCGGTCGCGGCCGGCCTGCGCGCCCGGGTCGCGGCGATCGGGGGACGGATGACGGTGGACCAGACGGGGACGATGGACGTATGGCTGCCGTCCCAGTCCTGACCCGCGTGCTCGTCGTCGACGACCAGCCGGTCGTGCGCGCCGGGTTCGCCGCGATCCTCGACGCCGAGCCCGACCTGTCGGTGGTGGGCATGGCCGCCGACGGCGCGGCCGCGGTGGAGCTCGCCGGCAGCCTGCGGCCGGACGTGGTGGTGATGGACATCCGCATGCCGGGGATGGACGGGCTGACCGCCACCCGCCTGCTCACCGGTGCGCCGGATCCGCCGCGGGTGCTGGTGCTGACCACGTTCGACCTGGACGCCTACGTCTTCGAGGCGCTGCGCGCCGGCGCCTCCGGCTTCCTGCTCAAGGACGCCAACCCCGACGACCTGCTCGCCGCCATCCGCGTGGTCGCGGCTGGCGACGGCATGCTCGCGCCGGCCGTCACCCGTCGCCTGATCGCCGCCTTCGCCGGCGGCACCGTCGCACCACCGGCCGACGCCGTGCCACCGCCCGGCCTCACGCCACGCGAACGCGAGGTGCTCACGCTTGTCGCGAGTGGACTGTCCAATGCGGAGATCGGCGCACAGCTCGGCGTCGCGACCGGCACGGTCAAGACCCACGTCAACGCCCTACTCACCAAGCTGAGCGTGCGCGACCGCGTGCAGGCCACGATCCTGGCGTACGACATCGGCCTGGTGCGGCCGCGGGGCGCGGCACCGCACGGTCCACCCTGACAACCCGCCGCGGCCGATCCCGCTTCACGCTCTCGCCGTCCACCCGACGACACGGGACCTGAGCTACCGCGACGTCCGTCGTGGTCCATGCCGTTGCTCCCGCGGCCTCACCCGTCCGCCGCTGGTCACGCTCCCCCCAGGTCGCAGCGCGCACCCTGACCGCGAAAGGTCTCTAGCGGAGGCCGATCGGTGCGATGCGGGCGCGCACCTCGGTGACGAGCACGCCGATGTGGCCGGCCACCCGTGGCTGGGCGCGCACCGCCTCGTCGAGCCGGGCCCGCCATTTCGCCGCCTCCACGAACGGCCGGTCGGCCTGCGGGCCGTGCAGCAGCCGGAAGGAGTCGTGCAGTGCGTCTCCGGCCGCCGTGCCGAGCAGCCCGGCCACCTCGCGGTGCAGCCAGGGGTAGAGGGCCTCGGAGTCCAAGGCGGCGACGATGGCCGAGGCGCCGTCCCATGCCACACGCTCGGGGTGGACAACCATCGCTACCTCCCGCTGTCGCCGTCGACCGGTGTGCCCCGGTCACAGGGAATACCCGGACTCTACCCAGCGATACAGGACGATCTCCTTGTCCGGTATGACGATTCGCGCCTCGGCCGTTCGTACCGTCGATCGCATGGCCGATCGAAGCGTGCGGGGCACCGGGGTTCTGGCGGCAGCGGCGGTGATCGCGGGCCTCACCGCCGTGACGCTCGTGGCGGTGGGTTTCTGGCTGCGCGGCTGGGTGCTGGCCAGCGACGATCTCAGGTTTGGCGATGTGCGCTGGTGGCTGAGCCTGCTGAGCCAAGTCGGCGGCTATCTCCTGCTGGGCAAGGGCGGCTTCAAAATCGGGCTCGCGGTCGTGCTCGGCGCCTCCGGCATCCTGGTGTGGCTCCGGGAGCGCCGCCGCCGGCGCCCCGACGCCACGCCCCCGCCCCCCGAGCCCGGCCCCGAGGACTAGGCGCGGGCGAGCACGCCGAGCGGGTCGGCCATCAGAGCGGCGAAGCCGAGCTCCGCGGCACCGACCAAAGTGGAGTCGTCGCCCAGCCCGGAGGTGCGCAGCCGCACCCGTTCGCGGGCGACTGGCAGCACGTTGGTGGCGATGCGGTGGCGCACCTGGGGTGCGGCACCGGGGTACACGTCGCGGAGCATGCCGCCGAAAATCACCATGCCGGGATTGAAGAGGTTGATCAGGTTGGCCACGCCGATGCCGAGCCAGTCGCCGACGCGGCGCAGCGCCTCGCGGGCCAGCTCGTCGCCGCGGTCGGCGTCGTCGACCACCGCCCGGAGCGCGTCGCGGCCCCAGAGGTCGGCCGGGCGGCCGGCGGCGTCGAGCAGCGCCCGCTCGCCCACCTCTGCTTCGAGGCAGCCGTGCGAGCCGCACCCGCAGGGCCGCCCGTCGTACGGGTTGACCACCATGTGCCCGAGCTCGCAGCCGTACCCGCCGTCGCCGTCGAGCAGCTTGCCGCCGACGATGATGCCGCCGCCCACGCCGACGTCACCGTGCAGGTAGAGCAGGTTTTCCAGGCCGACGCCGGCGCCCCGCAGCTGCTCGGCCTGCGCGCCGAGGTGTGCCTCGTTGCCCACCGGCACCGGGATGCCGAGCCCCAACCGGCGGCTCAGCTCGGCGCCGAACGCCTGGTCGACCCAGCCCATGTCCGGCCCGAAGCGCACCATGCCGTCGCCGGGCCGGATCATCCCGCAGTACGACGCGCCGAGCCCCACGCACACCGAATCCGGCGGTGCCGCCTCGTGCAGCTGGCGCCCGAACCGCGCGAGCACCTCCACCACGTGGTCGAGGTCGGCGCCGGCGCGTTGGCGCACCGCCTCGCGCCGGTCGAGCACCGCGCCACCCAGCCCGACCCGGGCCGCGACGAGCCGGTCGACGGCGACGTCGAAGGCCAGCACGTACGCCCAGTTGGGCCGCACCCGCACCACGAGGGAGGGCCGGCCGGCGCGGCCACGCCCCGCTGGCCGCTCCTCGCACACGAGGCCGGCCGCGCTCAGCTCCGCGGTGAGCGCCATGATGGTGCTCCGGTTGAGCCCCATGCGCTCGGCGAGCACGGCACGCGACACGGATCCGCCCAGATGCACGTGGCGCAGCAGAGTGCCGACGTTGTGCCGGTGGATCTGCTCCTGCGCCATCCCGATCGCGGGTGTCGCCGGGGCTATCGACATGGTGGAAACCTCGTCCAGGGGACCTTTGTGAGGATCGTAAATGGCTGAGGACCCGCGCCGCCAGGAGGCGGAAAATACCGATTAGTCCGTAGGTACGGCGCGCAAGGGCGCAGTACACTCACGGCGCCGCCTACCCGTCGGGCGGCACGCAGGGGGTTCCGTGATCGGTGCGCCGCGCCGCCCGTGGCAGATCGTTCTGGCCGGTGGGCTGACCCTGGTCCTCGTGGCCTGGCCCCTGCCGCAGGCCGTCGCCGCGCCGACCTGGATCGTCACGCAGCTTGTCACGGTGGGCGTCGCGACGTACGCGCTGACGAGCCGCGAGGCGCTGCACCGCTCGGGTTGGTGGGTGCTGCTGGCCAGCTGCGGCCTCGGGCTGGCGAGCGCCGCGCTGCACGTCGTGCCGAGCGACGACGCCGCGTGGCCGATCGCGCTCGCGGCCCGCTCCGCGCTCTTCGTGCTCGGCCTGATCCTGCTGCTCGGCGTGCGCCGGGCGCAGCCCACCGACCAAAACTTCCTCGACGCCGCGATCGTCGCCGCCGGCCTCGCGATCGTCGCGTGGGCGTTTCTCATCGAGCCCTGGCTCGGCGCGCAGCCGCCGGGCGCCGAGTACACCGGGGTGGTCGTCTGCTTCGGCGCGCTCGACCTGCTGCTGCTCGCGCTCTCCTTGCGCATCGTCTCCAACCCCACCTCGCGCACGCCGACCATGCTGCTGCTCGCCGGTGGGGCCGGCGTGGTGCTCGCCGCCGACCTCGCGTCGATCGTGCGGGTCGGCACGCACGGGCTGGCCGGCTTCCAGCCCGGCGGCCTCGTCTTCACGGCCTGGCAGCTCTGCGGCGTGCTGGTCGCCGCGGCCGCGCTGCACCCGTCGTACGGCCGGGGATACCGCCGGCCCGAGGGCGGCGCGGAGGATGTGCTGCCCCGCGCCAGGTTCGTCACCTTCGTCGTGGTGGCGCTGCTCGCGCCCGTCGTGCCCGTGGTCGGTCTGCTCACCTCCAACCTCGTCCCGTCCGAGGCGGTGCCCGCGCTCGTCGGGGCGGCCGCGCTCACCTGCGGGCTGCTGGTGCTGCTTGTCGTGCGGCTGGGCAACTTCGCCCGGCTGGCGGTGCGCCGCGCCGGCGCGATGAACGTGCAGTCCGCCGCCCTGATGGTGCAGGCGACCGCGCTACAGCAGGCGCTCGGCGAGCAGGAGGCCCTGCAAAAGGAGCTGGCCCACCGCGCGCTGCACGACCCGCTGACCGGGTTGGCCAACCGCGCTCTGCTGGCCGAGCGGCTGGAGCGGGTGCTGGTCGACGCCGGCCGGGGCCCGGGCGGGCTGCTGCTGATCGACCTCGACGGCTTCAAGGACGTCAACGACACGCTCGGCCACCCGGCCGGCGACGAGCTTCTCGTCCGGGTCGCGGAGCGGCTGCGGGTCGCCGCGTCGGGCGCCGACACGGTGTCCCGGCTGGGCGGTGACGAGTTCGCGGTGCTGCTCACCGACACCGGGGCCGACCGCTGCCGGCAGGTCGCCAGCTGCGTCATCGAGGCGGTCCGCGAGGTGTACCCGCTGGCCGAGCGCCAGGTCTGCCTGGCCGCCAGCGGTGGCCTGCTGATCCTCGACCGGGAGCGCACCGAGCCCGCCGAGGCGCTGCGCGACGCCGACCTCGCGCTGTACGCGGCCAAGGAGGCCGGCAAAAACCAGGTGGTCGAGTTCAGCCCGCGGATGCGCGAGGCCCGCCTGTGCCACGCCCAGCTTGCGGCAAACCTGCGGGCCGCGTTGGCCGCCGACGCGCTCACCGTGCTGTACCAGCCGATCGTCGACCTCCACTCTGGACAGCCGGTGGCGATGGAGGCGCTGCTGCGGTGGCGCACGGCGGATGGCCGGGACGTGCCGCCCAGCAAGTTCATCGCGGTGGCGGAGGAGATCGGGCTGGTCGTCGACGTCGGCGCGAAGGTCCTGCGCGACGCCACCGCCCAGGCCAGCCGCTGGCATACGCGCCACGACGTCGCCGTTAGCGTGAACGTTTCCGCCCGGCAGCTCGCCTCCCCCGCCTTCGCGGCCGAGGTGCTCGACGTGCTGGCCGGCCGCTCGCTGCCGCCCGCCGCGCTGATCGTCGAGATCACCGAAACCGTCCTGGTGGAGGCCGCCGGCGCAGCCGGCGAGCTGTCCCAGCGCAGCCTGGCCACCCTCCGCGAGCACGGCGTGCGGATCGCGGTGGACGACTTCGGCACCGGTTACTCGTCGCTGGCCTACCTCCAGCGCCTGCCGATCGACATCCTGAAGATCGACCACACCTTCACCGCGACGCTCGACTCCCCCAGCGAACGCGACGGCCGTTTCGTCGGCGCGATCCTCGGCCTTGGCTCGAGCCTCGGCGTGCCCACGGTGGCCGAGGGCGTGGAGACGCCCCGCCAGGCCGCGCTGCTGCGCGAGCTGGGCTGCCCGCTGGCCCAGGGCTACCACTTCGCCCGCCCCTGCCCACCCGACGGCGTCCTCGACTACCTCTCCACCCCCGTCGCGATGCGTGCCTCGCTCTCCTAAAGCCAAAAATCCAACCCCAGAACAGATTCGAGGTACCGCGACGTCCGCGGTAGTCCCGACCGTCACGCGGGGCCCCCGCCCTCAAGAGGGCAGCCCTGTCACCCTCTGGGCGGGTATACGGGACCCCTGCCGGGACTCACGCCTAAGAGGGCTGCCCTCTTTGGGACAAGGGGGGCTTGGCGCGCGGAGCCGGCAGCGGACGGCCGGGGTTTCGACGAGCCCCTGGCGAGGAGCCGGCCGGGAGCGGTGCCCGCGGGAGCATGCGGTCCGCAGCTGACGCGGACGGGGGCAAATAGTCGTTCAGGTCGTGAGGACGGCTTGCGGCGAGCTCTTGTCGCGGATGGGCGTGGCGGGGGCGAGGGTCGGCGCGGTGATGTCGATGTCGCGGGTCTCCTTGGAGTAGAGGAAGGCGACCAGCGAGATCAGCGCGGTCGCGATGATCCAGCCGGCGACCAGCCACGGCGCGCCGCCGCCGGCCCGCAGCAGGGCCGCTGCCAACAGCGGGGAGAAGCCGGACACCACGGCGCCGACCTCGCGGGAGGCGGCGAATCCGGTGTAGCGGACGCCGGCGCCGAAGAGCTCGGCGTAGAAGATGGGCTGCACGGCGATCATCGGGGCGAAGCCGAGCGCCATCGCGGTGACCATCGCCAGCCAGATCACCACCGGCTGGCCGGTGCCGACCAGCAGGAAGGGTGGCACCGCGAAGAGGGCGGTGAACACCACGCTGAAGAGGTTGAGCGGGCGGCGGCCGATGCGATCGGCGAGCGAGCCGTACACCGGCTGGAGGGCGATCACCACGAGGCTGAACAGGATCACGCCGGTCAGCGCGACGGCCCGGCTCTGCTGCTCCTCCTTTACCAGGTACGTGATCATGAAGGTGCCGTAGACGTAGACGACCGCGGTGTCGCAGACGTGCGCGCCCACGCCGACGAGGAAGCTGCGCGGATAGCGGCGCAACGTGGTCAGGACCGGCGACGGCACGGTCGTGCGGTCGCGCTCCATGGCCAGGAAGACCGGTGACTCGGCGACGCGCAGCCGCACGTACAGCGAGACGAAGATGAGCACGAAGCTGGCCAGGAACGGCAACCGCCAGCCCCACTCCCGCACCGCCTCGTCGCCGAGCATCTGCACCAGCAGGAACGCGACCGTGCCGGTGAGCAGGCCGACCTGCACGCCGGTCTGCACGAACGAGGCGTAGTACGCCCGCCGGCCGCGCGGCGCGTGCTCGGCCAGCAGCGTGGACGCGCCGCCGAACTCCGCGCCGGCGCCCAGCCCCTGGCAGATGCGGGCGGCGACGAGCAGGATGGGCGCGAGCACGCCCGCGCTCTCGTAGGTGGGCAGCAGCCCCACGATCCCGGTCGCGAAGCCCATCAGCAGCGTGGTCATGACGAGCGTCGAGCGCCGCCCGATCCGGTCGCCGAGGCGGCCGAAGAAGAAGCCGCCCAGCGGCCGGAAGATGAACGCCACGCCGAACGTCGCGAACGAGGCCAGCACCCGCACCGTATCGGACGCGTTGGGAAAGAACAGGTCACCGAGGACAAGTGCCGCGGCAAGGCCGTAGATGAAGAAGTCGTACCATTCCAGGGCCGTGCCCACCAGCGATGCCGTAACCACCCGGCGCAGCTCAGGGCCGGCGCGAGTGGCTGGTGCGGGGGTCGGCGGGGTCAAGCGGGTCTCCGGCGGCGTGGGATGACGGTGATACGCAACCGCGGGTTTCTGGGACGGGGGTTTCGCGGCAGGGTACAGCGTGCCAGGTTTGACGCCGCCCGTGTTGGTTTCGGCCGCGTGTTGCCGATCGTGGAAGGACAATGCCGACATGACCCTCGCCGTCACCGGGGCGACCGGACGCCTAGGCCGCCGCGTCGCCGAGCGGCTCGCCGCCGCTGGCGTGCCGCAGCGGCTGATCGTCCGCGACCCCGACCGCGCGCCAAGCCTGCCGGGCGCCGAGGCGGTCCGCGCCGAGTACGCCGACGGCGAGGCCGCCCGCCGCGCCCTCGACGGCGTCACCACGCTCTTCATGGTCTCCGGCGCCGAGGAGCCGGGCCGGGTGGAGACGCACCGCACGTTCATCGACGCGGCGGCCGCGGCGGGCGTCACGCACCTTGTGTACACGTCGTTCTTCGGTGCCGCGCCGGACGCGACGTTCACGCTCGCCCGCGACCACTGGGCCACCGAGGAGCACATCGCCGCCAGCGGGCTGCGCGCCACGATCCTGCGCGACAACCTGTACATCGACTTCTTCCCGCTGATGGTCGGCGACGACGGCGTGCTGCGCGGACCGGCCGGCGAGGGGCGGGTGGCCGCCGTCACCCAGGACGACATCGCCGACGTGGCGGTGGCCGTGCTGCGCGAGCCGGAAAAGCACGCGAACGCGCGGTACGACCTCACCGGCCCGGCCGCCCTCACGATGCGCGAGGTGGCATCGACTATCACCGAGGTCACCGGCCGCCAGGTCAGCTACCAGGACGAATCGCTCAACGAGGCGTACGCGTCGCGTGCGGCGTACGGCGCACCGGCCTGGCAGGTCGACGCTTGGGTGAGCACCTACACGGCGATCGCCGCCGGCGAGCTCGACGGCGTCACCGAGGCGGTCGCCACGGTGGCCGGTCACCCGGCGACCAGCCTCGCCGACCATCTATCCGCCCTGCGTACGACCTGACCTGCGACTAGCGGACGTGCCCTCGCTCGCTAGGATCCGCATACGGAATCTGCGGGGAGGATGTGGGGATGCAGCCAGGCAATCCGTACCACCTGATCGAGGCGGTTGGCTCGTGTCAGGTGGGCAGTGTCTGGTCGGCCATCGACCCACAGGGCCGGTCGCTGATGGTGGCGCTGCTCGACCCCAACGTCGCCACCGACCAGCGCTGGCGGGAGGCGTTCCAGGAGGCGGCAAACGCGCTGGTACAAGCCGGCGAGCCGGGCTACCTGTACGCCGACTTCGCGTCCGGGGCGCCCTGGGTGGCGTACTCGGCGGAAAACGGCATCGGTGCCGAGCGGGTCTTCCTGGCGCTGGGCATGGACTTCCAGCCGGTGCCGCCGGATGGGCTCGGCCCGATGGACTACACCCCGTTCGAGCCGGCGACGCACGAGACGCCGGCCGCGCCGGAGACGCCGAGCACTCCTGAGGCGCCGCCCACGCAGGTGATTCCGGCCACTCCGGCGGCCCAGGCGCCGCCTGCCTCGGTGGCTGCGCCGGTCACGCCTCCCCAGCAGCAGCCGCTGCCGCCCGACGTCCTCGCGTCCACCGAGGCACCACCGACGACGGTCTTCCCGCAGGCGCACCCCGCACCGCCGGCGCACCCCGGACCGCAGGCGCACCCTGGACCGGCCCCGCAGCCCACACCGCCGGCGCACCCTGGACCGCTGGCGCACCCTGGACCGGCCGCGCAGCCCGCACCGCCGGTGCAGGCCCCACCGCCCGCGCAGCCCGCACCGCCGGCGCAGCCCGGACCGCCGGCCGCCGAGTCCGCGCCGCCGGCCCCGCCCGTGCACCAGGCCGCGGCTCAGCAGCCCGCGCCGGCCCACGTCGACGCCGAGACCACTCAGCCCACCCAGCGGATGGAGCCGCCACCACCACCGCCGATCGCGCCGTGGGGCGGCGGGCATCCGGTGTCCCCGCCCCCGCAGCAGGCCGCCCCCGCGCCGCCACCATTGGTCTCCGGTCCCCCATACCCGACCTCCGGCGCGCCGCACCCCACCTCCGGCGCGCCGCACCCCACCTC
The DNA here is from genome assembly GCF_059359075.1 of Phytohabitans sp. LZ39. Taxonomy (NCBI): domain Bacteria; kingdom Bacillati; phylum Actinomycetota; class Actinomycetes; order Micromonosporales; family Micromonosporaceae; genus Phytohabitans; species Phytohabitans sp. LZ39. The sequence continues at coordinate 40,198 of NZ_JCADBM010000039.1, forward strand.
CGGCGCGCCGCACCCGACATCCGGCGCTCCACATCCGACGTCGGGCGGGCCGCTCCCTACGTCCGGCCCGCCGCAGCCGATCTCCGGCTCGCCGATGTCGCCGGCGTACGGGCAGCCGCTCTCGCCCGCCTACGGCGCACCGGCCTACGGGCCGCGCCCGCCGCAGGGCCCCGCGCCCTACGATCCCTACGCGCCGGTGGCGCCGCCGCCACGGCGCTCCCGCACCGGGTTGTGGATCGGCATCGCCGTAGCCGTGCTGGTGCTGATCGCCGGGGGTGGCGGCGTCTACGCCTGGAGCGCCTCGGGCGGCGAGCCCAATCCGCCCACGCAGACCAACACCGCCACCGAGGCGCCGCTGCCCACCGCCACCCCGCTCAGCCCGGGTGTCGAGCCACCCGAAGACGGCAACTGGAGCGCGAACTGGCCGAGGTTCGCCGACCCACCAGACAAGGTCCGCGAGCTGATCCTGGAAGGGGTCGGGTTCAAGTTTCTCGTGCCGCGCGACTGGGATTGCCAGCTCGCCGGGAGCGGCGACGGCTTCGTCAAGTACAACTGCGGCCCCGGACCGGGCGGCGCGGAGATCGGCGGCGAGTTCGTCGTGCGCGATTGTCCGTCGCCCTGCGACGACGCGCGCCGGATCGCCATGCGCAAGGCCGAGGAGGCGTGGGGGCTCCAGTGGAAGCGGGGTTCGCGCACGTCCGCGTACGCCGAGACCAATGAGATCGACGGCCAGCCACGCTACGGGCTCGTGATCGTGGCGTACTGGCGCAGCACACCCGACGAGGCGATCGACCGGCAGCTCGTGTTTCGGATGACGGCGCCGGTCAAACAGGCCGACGTGATCCGGAAAATCTCCCGCTCGATGCGCACCAGCGCGCTCTTCTGACCGTCGACTGACTCCGGCCGCTGGCGGGCTGGAGTCAGCCCGGCAGACCGGACGGAGGCGGGGACGACGGCGCGGGGTCGCTCACCGGCGTGCCGATCAGCGCGGCGGCCCTGGCGTGCCGCCGGCGAGCCCGCGGGATGCCGGCGACGAACTCGGGGAACATGGCGAAGAACGTACGCGCCGATCGCAGCTCCTGCGCGTGCGCCCGAGACCACCGCAGCGAGTTGTTGGCCCGGGCCCAGTGGTGGATCCACCGGACGTCGCCGAGCAGCGCCACCCGCTCCCCCTCGCGCCAGGCGCGCAGGCACAGCTCGATGTCTTCGTAGTAGAGGAAGAACCGCTCGTCCCAGCCGCCGAGGCTCGCGAAGGTCTCCCGCCGGGCGGCGAGGGCGGCGCCGGTCACCCAGGGCACCCACACCGCCTCACCGGGCGCCGCCGTGACCCGGTAGCCGGCGTGGATGCGGGACCACGGCCACACCCTGCGGTTGCCGAGCCGCGCCGTGAAGTAGGGAAAGCCGCGCCCGTTCGGCTGCGCCTCGCCGGTGGTGCTGAGCAGCTGCGGCGCCACAAGCCCGCCGTGGGCGTCGAGGTGGAGCTGGAGCCGGTCGAGCCCATCCGGCTCGACCTCCAGGTCCGGGTTGGCGAACAGGACGTAGTCGGCGACCGACTCGCGCATCCCCGCGTTGTTGGCCGTGCTGAAACCGACGTTGTCCGGCAGCCGCACCACCCGCGCGCCCAACTCTCGCGCCACGGCGGCCGAGTCGTCCTCGGAGTCGTTGTCGACCACGATCCAGTCGTACGGCTTGGGCCCGCTCCAGCACCGCCGCAGCATCTCGGCGGAGTTGTAGGTCACGGTCACCAGGCTCCACGAATGGCCTGTCATGAGGCCCTCCCCGTTCGTAGATAGCCGGTCAAAGACGCGATGCCGAAACGCTCACCGCGCCACTCCCGGCGTGCCGCCGGGGACTCCCACAGACCCCGCGCGACGCCGCGCAGGAACGGGCGCAGCAGGCCCTGCCGCGCCCGACGAGCCGCCAGCGCGCAGTGCGCCAGCGCGATGAACGGGATCGCCAGCAGCGCCAGCGGCCACGAGAACGTGCGCGCGGCGACAAGAATCCTGTTGCGCGCCAACAGGAACGCCCGGAAGCCGAGCAGCTTGCCGTCGCCCTCGACGCTGTGCCCGCCGGCGTGTCGCAGCGCGAGGTCGAGCGGGCGGGTGCGCCGGCCCGCCGCGTAGAGGCGGTAGGCAAGGTCGGCGTCCTCGCCCCAGGCGAAGAGGTGCTCGTGAAAGCCGCCGAACTCCTCGAAGACCGCGGTGGGAAACACCGCGCCACCGCCCGAGGGACCGATCGGCCGCCGCCGCGTGCCGGCCGGCCGGTCGTTGAACAGCGAGATCGGGTGCACCTCGATACCCGTGTACTCGCCGCCGCGCATGGCCAGCCCGACCGCGATCGGGTCGGCGGGCGCCGCCGCGATGGCCGCGCGGATCCGGGTGAGCGAGTCGTCGCGCAGCCACACGTCCGGGTTGAGCAGGAGCACGTGGCTTGTGCCGGCGGCGGCGACCGCGCGGTTACAACCGGCGGCGAAGCCCGGGTTGGCCGGCTCGGGCAGGTACGTGTACCGATCCTCGTCGAGGCAGTCGGCGATGACCTTGGCGCACCCGTCCTCGGGCCAGTTGTCGGCGAACACGAACCGCACCGGCAGGCCCGCCGCGCTGCGCGCCCAGGTCGGCAGCGTCTCGGCCAGCATCGGCGCGGACCGGTAGAGGACCGTCACGACGGTCAACGCTTCGGTCACGTCACGGTCCTCCTTCCCAGCCGGTACAGCACCCACAGGCCCGGGACGAGCGCCAGCCAGGTGGCGTAGATGAACGGGTACAGCTCGTAGACGCCGAACGCCGCGAAGTACACGATGAAGCCGCGGGCGAGCTGATGCGCCGGGCTGGCGCCGAACTCCAGCCGCCGCTCGGCCAGCCCGACGGCGAGCCCGAGCACGACCAGAAACACGGCCGCGCCGATCGGGCCCCAGTCGAGCAGCGGGATCGCGACGAACGTCGCCGTGTTCATGTAGTAGGGCTGGCTCAGCTGTGAGGTCGTGCCGTAGAGGTCGACACGGCCGACCAGCGCCTCGGCCCTGGAGCCGAGAAACATCACGGAGTACGCGCCGTGCTCCGGCCGGATGCTGTCGCGCTGCGCCCACAGCCGGCCGAACGTCTCCGTGGACGAGCTGAGCGACAGGTCGAGCGAGCCGACGCTCGACGAGATCGGGTTGTCGCCGTACCGGGAGCGGAACTCGTCTTCGAACGAACCGGTGCCGGCGAGCGTGCGCTGCCCGCCGAGGAACACGACCGCGCCGACGAGCGCCACGGCCGCGAGCAGGATGGCGACCGGCCTCCGCCCGGTAAGCAGCCGCGGCCGCCGCACGCCGGCGCGGCGCACCGACAGCACCGCGATGATCGCCGGTACGAGGCCGACGAGCACGGAGTTTTTGCTCGCCCCGAGGGCGGCGCCGGCGGTGAACACCACGGTGGCGGCCAGGTACAGCACGAGCGGCCAGCCGCGCGAGGTGAGCGCCCGCAGCAGGGAGACGGCCATGCCGAGCGTCCAGGCCTCGGAGATCAGGCCGACCGGGACGCTCGCCCGCTCGCGCAGCACCTGCCGGGCGACGTCGGGGTTGTCGGCGAACAGCGGCGGCGTGATCCCGCGGAACCGCAGCCACGCGGCGACCACCGCGACGGCGAAGACCACCAGCAGGTACACCCGGAGCCGGCCCTCTGACGGCCAGGTGAGCGCCGGTCGCTCGCCCGCACGCGGGACGCCAAGCCGCTCGGCGAGGCGCCGCCCGCCCGCCCAGGCGACGAGGAAACCGCCCGCGTAGACGGCGAGCGCCGGGATGGCGGCGGGACCGGCCCACGAGTCGTACGGCCCGTCGAGCGTGAGCACCGCGACGAAGACGGCGACCCAGGCGGCGGCACAGAGCGCGAGTCCCCACATCCGGGCGCGGGCGGCGGATACGGCGGCCACGAGGAACGCGAACGTGGCGGCGAGCGCGGTGTCCTGGGTCAGCAGGATCAGGAAGGCGCCCGCCGCGAAGGCGAGTGCGGCCGACCAGTCGCGCCGCTCACCGGGTGCCATCAGCGACCGACCGGTAGAGCCTGAGCCACCGCTCAACACATTGACCAAAGGAGTACTCCTGGGCGTACCAGCGGGCCAGCTCGCGCCGCGCGGCGACAACAGTGGCGCCGGCGCCCTCGGTGGCCTTCACGACCGCGGTCGCCACGCCGGCGGGCGTGAGGTCGGCCCGGTGGGCCAGGACACCGTCGCCGTGCCGGGTGAGGTCGGCCAGGCCGCCGGCGCCCGAATGCACGACCGGGACGCCCAGCGACATCGCCTCGAGGGCGCTGCGCCCGAACGACTCCACTCTGGACGGCACGACGAGGCAGTGCAGCCCGCGCAGGAACGAGGCCGCGTCGACCCGGCCGACCGCCCGCACATTGGGCAGCGGCGGCACCGGCGTCGATCCGGCTCCCGCGACGAGGAACTCCGCCTCGGGCAGCGCGGCGGCGATCCCGGGGATCAGGTCGGCGCCCTTTTCCGGCTCCAGCCGGCCGAGGAAGCCGACCCGGATCCGCCCCGCCGGCATGCCGGCCGAGTCGTCCACCGCGGGCCAGGCCGCCGGCAGCGGGTTGGGGATGACCCGCACGTCCCGGACGCGACCGCGGGTGCGCAGCTCCTCCGCCTCGAAGTCGGAGACGGCGACCGTGGTGTGCGGGCGGACCCGGCGCATCGCGAGGTCGAGCATGATGTTGGTCTGTAGCGTGGCCCTCGCCCGCGCCGACGGCGCCGCGTCGCGGTACTGCCAGAGGCTGTTGTGCAACGCGACGACCAGCCCGGTGCGGCGCAGGTCGCCGCGGAGCGCGGCGCGGGTGTGCATCGCGGCGGAGAGCAGGTGGGCGCTCACCACGTCGGGCCGCAGCCGGCTGGCGAGCCGGCGGATCTCGCCGACGTAACCGAAGTCGATGCGGCGGCTCGCGCCAAGCTCCATCCAGGACACTCCGGCCGCGCGCAGCCCCGCGGCGACCTCGTCGTCGGGCGTACACGCGATGACCTCTACGCCGTGCTCCGCCAGCGCCGGCAGCATCTCGACGAGGAAGCGCTCCGCACCGCCGAGCTGCCGGCGTCCGTAGCCGCCGGTGGTGCAGACGACCATCAGCTTCATGGCGCGCGCATCCCCTCGAGAGCGCCGCGGGCGACCGCCCGGCGCACCTCGCCACGGCTGGCCGCGGCCCGGACGAGCGCGCCGAGCGCGTAGGCGCCGCCGGCGATCCGGCCCCGCCAGCCGGCGAGCTCACGGCTGGCCCGGACGAACTCGCGGGTCTGCCGGCGGGCGATCTCCGCACCACTCCAGCGGCGCTTGGCGCTGGCGTCGTCTTCGTGGGTGACGACCGCCTCCGGCACGTACGCCAGGCGCAGCCCACGCCGGCGGACGGCCCAACACAGCCGCAAGTCTTCGGAGTAGAAGAACGACGACTCGTCCACGCCGCCGATGTCGTCCAGAGTGGACCGTCTGATCGCGACGAACGGCCCGGAGAGCCAGTCTCCCCGCTCCGGTGTCGCGACGATCCGCAGCCCGCGCAGGAGCAGGCTCAGGCCGGTGGCGTGGGCGAGGCCGACGGGGATGGTGAGGAAGCGGCCGGCAGCGGTCTGGTCGCTGCCGTCCGCGCCGCGTACACCCGGAAAAGCCGCGCCGACGGCCGGATCGGCGGCGCGGGCGGCGAGCAGCTCGACCGCGCCGGGGTGTACGACGATGTCGTTGTTGGACAGGACGACGACCGAGCGCGTGGTGTGCCGCACGCCGAGGTTCATGCCCTTGGCGTAGCCGAGGTTCACCGGCGACCGCACGTACGCCGCGCCGGTCTCGGCGCACATCGCGCGCAGCTTGTCACCGATCGCCTCGGCGCTGCCGTTGTCGACGACGACCACCTCGACACCGTCGGGCAGCGACCGCACGCACCCTTGTGTGCGCTCGAAATCCTCCCAGGTCAGTACGACAACGGAGACGTCCATCGCCCGATCACCCGCCAGCCGTCAGGGCGGGGGTGCGGACCAGGCTGAGCCGGGTGCGCACCGCGTAGACGGCGTAGGCCGACGACGAGGCCAGCGCGGCACCGAACGCGCCGAGCACCGGGATCAGCAAGAAGTACAGCGCGACCGCGACGCACATGACGGTGAGCGCCACCGCGGTGGTCGCCTGCTCGCCACGCACCTTCAGCAGCAGCGCGCTCCAGGTCTTGCCGGCCGCCACCGCGATCGCACCGGGCAGCAGCAGGAGGCCGTAGAGCCAGCCGTTCGCGTACTCCGACCGGATCAGGCCGACCACGCCGAGCCCGGCGACGGCGGCGAGCGCGACCGGCAGCGCGGCCCGCACGATCAGCCCGGTGGGCTCCGGTGTGGCGTCGTCACGCTCCCGGTCGACGAGGATCCGCTGGGCGCGTACGACGGCGCCCGCCTGCGCGAACTCGAGCGCCGCCACGGCCAGCGCGTAAACGCCCAGCGGGCCGCTGCCGGCGAAGCGGGCGATCAGGATCTGGTCCAGCCGGTACGTCAACATCTGCGCGCACACTCCTATGTGGAGCTTGCCCATCGCGCGCAGGTCGGCTCGGAGATCCTGACCGGTGGCGATCGCACCGGTCGGCGCCCGGTAGCGCCAGGCCATGCCGAGCACGGTGAGGCACATGACCACGCCGGTGAACGCCTGCACCGCGAGCCACGCCACGCTCCACACCCGGCCGTCGAGGCGGTCGGCCGCGTACAGCCCGACGTAGGCGAGCACGAGAATGGCGCCGCCGAGCGCGCGCGTGCCGTACACGAAAAGGAACCTGTCGACCCGCAGGGCGAGCGACGAGAACGCGTTGAAGACGGTCAGCGCGCACGCGGCGCCGACGCCGACGGCGTAGCTGCCGATGCCGGCCAGCGCGGTGAGCGCCGCGGCGGCGCCCGCGGCGAGCGCGAGGCAGCCGGCCAGGAACGCCAGCATCCACCACGCGCCGCGCTCGAAAATCCAGCCGGCCGGGCGGGAAAGGAGGAATGTGTCGACCGAGAAGCTGCCGATCGCCGCACCGAGCGTGGCGCTGGCGACGCTTGCGGCGAGCTCGCCGCGCTCGGTCGCCGGCAGGGCCACCGAGACGAGGGCCGCGCAACCGGTGAAACCGAGGGCGGCCATGTAGACCCGCTCGGGCGTGACAAGACGCCGGTGCAGCGCTGTCACGGCTCCCCACCCCCGCGGCATTTATCGACCATTGTGTGCGCGCGACTCGTCAAGCGGCCTATGGTCGCGGGACCTTCCTACCTGATGCCGGCCCAACGCCGCAAGTCAATCTGTTACCGGCGGATTGCCGCTCGCTCGCCTTATGTATCCCCGTGTTCCACTTGGGAGGTAATCTCTGCGGGACCTCTTGCGACCGAATCGTTGTGGAGCACAATGTCAGCCACCCTCTATGTCCGCGCGATTCGCGGCAATTGGCTGCTTATCACCGCATTAGTGATATGTGGCGGATTTGGGCTTGGCCTGCTCGCACACAGTAAGGATGCGGTCTACGCGTCGGAGGCGAAGCTGCTGATCTCCTTCACACCGCCGCCCGAGCGCCCCTCGCCACTGGCCAGCCGGCTCATGCAGCGGCGGGTGAAGACGTACACGACCATGCTGGCCACGCCGCGCCTGACCCAGCCGGTGATCGACTCACTGCGGCTGGACACCACGCCGGAGCGGCTCGGCGAGCGGGTGCGAGCGTCGTCGCCACTCAACACGCACGAGATCAACATCACGGTCACCGACTCCAGCCCCACCCGGGCCGCCGCCATCGCCACCGCCCTCGCGGCCGAGCTCGGCAAGGTCGCCCAGCGGGAAAAGCCCACCACCGACCTGCCGGTCAGCACGAGCGTCTCCGTCGAGAGCGCCGCGACGACGCCCGGCGAGCCACGCGCCGTGCGCTGGCCGCTGCACGCGCTCGCCGGCGCGCTGGCCGGCTTCGCGATCGGGCTCGGGCTGGCCGTCCTGCGTGGCCGGAGTAACGACAACGCCGGCAGCAGGGTGCCGGTAGGCCAGTAGTCGTCTATGTTTCGAAACATGACTCAGGACGTCGCGCTGTTGCTGGCCCGGGCCAGCTTCGGGCCGACGGCCGCCGAGCTTGCGGTGGCGCGCAAGGCGGGCTACACGGCCACGCTGTCCACGTTGCTCGATCCACAGCGGCCCGACATCGGCGCGACCAGCGCACCCGAGCCGCGACTCGGCCTGGATCCGTACGCGGACCTGCGCAACCCGACGGATCAGCAGCGGGCCAAGGCCTACGCCTTGCGGGATCGGCAGATCGAGGTCATCACCCGCTGGTGGCTCGACCGGATGACCGTCGCCGACCACCAGGGCCTGGAAAAGCTCGTCTTCTTCTGGCACGGCCACTGGGCCACATCGGTCGACAAGGTCCGCAGCTCCCAGCTGATGCTCCTGCAAAACCGCACCATCCGGCAGGCCCGCGACTTCGCGGAGATGACCCGCAAGATGGTGCTGGATCCCGCCCTCGTGTACTGGCTCGACGGCCACCTCAACACCAAGAAGTCGCCGAACGAAAACCTCGCCCGCGAGCTGATGGAGCTCTTCCTGCTGGGCATCGGGCAGTACACCGAGAAGGACGTGAAGGAAGCCGGGCGGGCGCTCACCGGCTACCGGGTCAGCCTCGGCTCGGAGGCCTGCATCATGCAGCCCGAGCACTACGACGGCGGCCGCAAGACGATCCTCGGCGTGACCGGCGCGATCGACGCCGTCGGCCTGGCCAACCTGTTGCTGCGCCGCAAAGAGTGCCCGCGCTTCATCGCCTCCCGTATGTGGTACAGGTACGCGTCGTCCAGCCAGCCGATCCCGGAAGCCACCCGGGAGGCGATGGCGGCCGTGTTTCCGGCGCACCGGGCGATGCTGCGGGTGCTCCTCGAAGACGAGGCCTTCGGAGCGACCGCGAAGACGATGGTCAAGCAGCCGGTGGAGTGGCTCGTGGGCGCGATGCGACAGCTCGGTCTGCGGCTCGGCGGCCTGCCGCCGGAGACCCTCACCACGATCCTCACCGGCCTGCGCGCGATGGGCCAGGTGCCGTTCGCACCACCGAGCGTCGGTGGCTGGGCGGCGGGTGGGGCATGGCTCACCTCGGCCGCCGGTCGGGTCCGTCTCGTCCTGGCCGGCACGCTCGCCAAGCTGGCCGCGGTCGACAAGCTCACGCCCGAGGAGGTGGCGTACATCCTCTGCGTCGACGGGTGGACCGACCGGACGTACACGGTGCTGCGCGAGGTGAAGGACCCGCGCCACATGCTGACCCTCGGCATGGCGAGCCCGGAATACCTGGTGACCTGAATGGACGCAGTGACCCGCCGCAAGTTTCTGCTCGCCTCCGGCGTGGCCGGTGTGGGCGCGCTGATGGCCGGCACCACCGCCGTCGGGATCGCCGAGCTGCTCCAGAAAGGCGCCGAAGCGGGCCCCGGCAAGGCCGACCAGAAGCTCGTCCTGGTCACCCTCTACGGCGGCAACGACGGCCTCAACACCGTCATCCCGTACGCGGACGGCGCGTACTACCGGGCGCGGCCCGATATCGCCTACGCGCCCGAGCGGGTCCTGCGGCTCGACGACGCGTTGGGGCTCAACCCTAAGCTGGCCGGGTTCAAGCGGCTCTGGGACGAAAAGCACCTCGCGATCGTGCGCGGGGTCGGCTATCCGCGCCCCGACCGCAGCCACTTCCGCTCGATGGACATCTGGCAGACCGGCTCGCCGCTCACGCCGGTACACACCGGGTGGGTGGGGCGCTGGCTCGACGGCACGCGGGCGGCACCGGAGGCCGCGGTGAGCTTCGAGCCCGTGCTGCCGGTGCTGCTCGCCGGCGAGACCCGGGCCGGCGCGTGCGTCAGCATCGGCGGGCTCGCGCTCCCGGAGGGCATCGACCTCCAGATGGTCGCCGGGCTCGGCCACCAGCAGCCCGGCGAGCCGGCCCATCAGGCGCACGCCGCGACGTCGTACACCGACCTGCTGGACGTGGAGCACATGGTGCGCGAGGTGGAGCACGCCGCCGGCACGACCGACAAGGGCGCCGCCGCGCCGGACGTGCCGGCCACCGGCACCGGTGGGGCCAGCGTCCTGTCCACGCAGCTCGCGCTCGTCGCGCGGTGCGTCGAGGCGGGCGTGCCGACCCGGGTGTACTCGGTGAGCCTCGGCGGCTTCGACACGCACGCCAAGGAGATCGCCGGTCACGAGCTGCTGCTCGCCCAGCTCGACGCCGCACTGACGTCCTTTGTGGACCGGATGGCGAAGACCGAGGCCGGGCGGCAGGTCACGGTGGTGGTCTACAGCGAGTTCGGCCGCCGGGTGCACGGCAACGCGTCGGAGGGCACCGACCACGGCACCGCCGGTCCGGTCTTCGTGCTCGGTCACCGGGTCGCCGGCGGCTTCTACGGCGAGCAGCCGAGCCTCACCAACCTCGACGACGGCGACCTCAAGTCCACGATGGACTTCCGCCAGGTCTTCGGCACGGTGATCGGCTCGGTGCTCCAGGCCGATCCGGCGAAGTACATCGACGGCTTCGAGGGCGACGTGTTGCCCTTCGTGGCCGCGGGCTAGCGCTTGCGTTCGCCGCTTACTTCGCCGCGTTGAGCAGGTCCGGGACGGAGTCGCGGCGGACCGCGTCGTAGAGCGCCTTCGCCTTCTGCGGGTCGTCGAGCACCACGCTCTCCGAGCCGACCCGCCCGGAACCCTTGTTGGGGCTGGTGAGGAACGTCAGGCTGCCGCTGCGCAGGTGGCGGAGCTCGGTCGCGGTGTCGAAGACGCTCATCGTCTCGTCGACCGAAACCGCGTCCGCGGTGGCCCGGAGGAACGAGTTGAGCCGGCCCGGGTTGGTTAGCAGCCCGCCGGAAGCCGCCTTGTCCAGCACCGCCTTGATGAGCTGCTGCTGGTGGCGCATCCGGGCGAAGTCGCCGTCGCGGAACGCGTACCGCTCGCGGGCGTAGTCGAGCGCGGCGGCACCGTCGAGCGTCTGCGGACCCTTGGTGAACTTGCGGTGTGGCTTGTGGATGGACGTGAAGCTCTGCTCGACGTCGATCTCCACACCGTCGAGCGCGTCGATGATCTCCTGGAACCCGGCGAAGTCGATGATCGCCACGTGGTCGACCCGCACGCCCGTGTACTTCTCCACGGTCTGCACGGTCAGCGGGATGCCACCCCAGGCGAAGGCCGAATTGATCTTCGCGTCACGCCCGCCGTGCTGGCCGTCCTTCGACTTCGGCACGCTCACCCACAGGTCGCGCGGGATGGAGATCATCTGCGCGCTGCCCCGCCCCTTCGGCAGGTGGGCCAGGATGATCGTGTCGCTGCGCGTGCCGGTCGTGTTTTCCGGATCCCGCGAGTCGCTGCCCAAGATCAGGATGTTTTTGGCGTCGTCGGCCACCTTCTGCGGACGCGACTCCGCCGGCACGTCCTTGAAGGCGTCGACCCGATCGATGCTGCCCTCCACCGACCGGTAGTAGAGGCCGCCGGCGATCAGCCCACCACCGGCCAGCAGCGCCAGCACCAGCAGCGTGATGAGGACGATCGTTCGCCCCCGGCGCGACTTCTTCTTCGGCGGCTGTGGATCCTCCGGGATCTCGATGACCTCGGTGGAGTCGTGATCGGCGAACATCGGGCCCCGTGACATGCGCCCGATGGTACTGATTCACACAATCGGATGGCGCCCTCGGGACGCGGAGTTTACAAAGCGCGAGCCCGCTCCAGCAGCAGCTCTCGCTCGCGGAGGTTGCGCGCCAGCCCCGCCGCCCGCGCCAGCTCGACACCCGCCTCCTCCTTGCGTCCCAGCTTTACCAGTAGGTCGGCCCGCACGCTGGGTAGCAGGTGGTAGTCCTTGAGTGTCGGCTCAGCCATCAGCTCGTCGACGAGCTTGAGCCCCTCCTCCGGCCCGTACGCCATCGACACCGCCACCGCGCGGTTGAGCTCTACGACCGGTGACGGCGCGACCACGGCGAGCTGCTCGTAGAGGGCGGCCATCCGCACGAAGTCGGTCTCCTCGGCGGTACGCGCCCGGGCGTGCACGGCCGCGATCGCCGCTTGCAGCGCGTACGGACCCCGCGCACCGCCCAGCTTTTCGGCGCGGTCCAAGGCGGCGAGTCCACGGCGGATGAGCAGCTGGTCCCAGCGGCCGCGGTTTTGCTCCATCAGCAGCACCGGCTGGCCCGATGGACCGACCCGGGCCGCGGACCGCGATGCCTGGATCTCCATCAGTGCCACAAGGCCGTGCACCTCCGGCTCGCGCGGCACCAGCCCGGCGACGATCCGCCCGAGCCGCAACGCGTCTTCGCACAACGCCGGCCGCATCCAGTCGTCGCCAACGGTGGCGGTGTAGCCCTCGTTGAAGATGAGATAGATCACCTCGAGGACGGACGCCAGCCGGGCCGGCAGCTCCGCACCGCTCGGCACCTCGAACGGCACGCGCTTTTCGGCCAGCGTCCGCTTGGCCCGCACGATCCGCTGGGCGACGGTGGACTCGGATACCAGGTATGCCCGCGCGATCTCCTCGGTGGTCAGGCCACCCAGGACCTTCAGCGTCAGCGCGACGCGGGCCTCCGTCGAGAGCACCGGGTGGCAGGCCGTGAACACAAGGCGCAGCATGTCGTCGCCGATGTCTTCGACCGCCGCGTCGAAGTCGGGCGTGTGCTCCGTCTCCAGGTCACGCCCCAGCTCCTCCACCTTGCGGTCGAACCGCTCCCGGCGGCGGAAGTGGTCGATCGCCCGGCGCTTGGAGATGGCCATGAGCCAGGCACCGGGGTTGTCCGGCACACCCGACTCAGGCCACTGCTCCAGCGCGGCGACGAGGGCATCCTGCGCCAGCTCCTCGGCGAGCCCGACATCGTGGGTCATCCGCGCGAGACCGGCGATGAGGCGGGCGGCCTCGATCCGCCACACCGCCTCGACCGTCCGTTTGACGTCAGCTCCAGCCACGCCCCGATCAAACCACGACCACGGCGGTCAGTCCTGCTCGTCGTGCAGCTCCGCCACCTGGGCAGCGGTCATAGCACTCTGGTACACGTACATGTCGTCGAGCCCGCCGAACCAGAGCTCACCGATGCCGGCACCGGACCGCGCGGCGCCCACTGTCAGCGCACCGTTCGCCGGCGCGGCGGAGGAGTACGCCGTGGTGGCCGCGAGCTCGCCGTTCACGTACAGGCGCAGCTGCCCCGCGGGCGCGTCGTAGACACCGACGAGGTGCGTCCAGACCGTGGTGTCCGCCGCCGTCGCGACGGCCTGGGCGCCCGAAGCCGCGAACGTCCAGTGCTGCTCCCTGACGCCAAGCGTGAACGCCGACCCGGTCGCACCTTGCTGGGACAGCGCAGTCATGTCGTCGCCGGTCACCCGGCTCGGACGCACCCACAACGACACCGTGTACGACTGGTCGGTGCGCAGCACCGGCGCGTCCGCCCACTGGTCCGGCTCGCCGGGCGCGGCGACGTTGCGCTGGGTCACGGCGTACTCGACAGTGGCGAGGCCGTGGAACGGGTCGCCCGCCTCGGCGAAGTGCACGCCGTCCAGCAGAAGGGCGCCGTTGCGCTGGCTGTAGTCGACGTCCGACCCCTGCCGGAAGCGCAGCCAGCGTTCCCACGCATCCGTGGGCGGCGCCATGCACCAGAGCGGGTCGATCGAGTCGTCGTAGCAGGAGCCGCCGTTTCCGAACTCCCAGTGCCCGACGCTCGCCGGTGCGAGCAGGCCCGGCTCGAACGCCGCCGGGTCACCGGTGAGGTCCTCCTGGCGGAGCACCCGGTCGTACACGAACATGCTCGCGACCTCGCCGGCGAACCCGCCCCCGTCCGCGTCGCCGTACCGGTCGCGCCCGACCACGAACGGGCCTGTCGCGTCCCAGCCGTCGCCGTACGCCGCGAGCCAAGCCGCCGACGGGGTGGCCGTGGCGACGAGCGCGCCGTCGAGGTAGAGCCGGACCTCGTGGGCGGCCGCGTTCCAGACGCCCGCGACGTGCCGCCAGTGCGGGCCGGTCGACGCCGCCGGGGCCCACGCGTCCACCGTCGCGGCGTCCACGCGGTCGGCGTCGGCCACCCGCATGCCCCATCGCGCCGTGGCGCAGTCGAACGTCAGGAAGAAGGCGCTGGTGTGCGCGCCGTCGACGGAGGCCACCGTCTGACGCCCGGCGCAGGGCAGCGACGGTGTACGCACCCAGGCGGCCACCGAGTAGCTCCGCGAGGTGCTGACGACGGGTGCGCCGGCGGAGGCGTACGACGTGGCGCTTCCAGCGAAGCCGGCGGTCCGCGCGCCGATCAGCCGGGCGTCCGCGACCCAGGTGAGGTCATGCGGCGTGAGCGGGGTGTCCGCCCTCGCCGCGTTCAGGTCGGCGAGCGCGTTTTCCTCGGTCATGCCCAGATAAGCCTCCAGGCCCCACCCGGCCACCGCCACCGAAGGCTCGGGCACCGGGACCTCGACCGAGACGATGGGCCCGTGGTTGCCGGTCGCGTCGATCGCCCGCGCGAACAGGATGTTTGTGCCGTATCGCGACGCGTTCAGCGTCACCGTGGCGGTCCGGCCAGTCCCGGCGCCCGTCGCGGGCACCTCGGTGACGGGCGGGTCGGTCCAGCCATAGCTGAATGTGACGACGTCCGGGGCCGGCGAGTCGAGGCGGAACGTGCCCGGCTCGCCGAGGCCCGCGGGCGGCGTCACCACGGTCACGGTCGCCGTGGGGACCACGGTGTCGACCGTGAACACGCACCACGGCGACCAGGGGCTCGTCTGGCTCCGCGGCGCCGGGTCGGTGCCCTTGACCCGAAACGCGTACCGCTTCGCGTTCGCGAGGCCGGACAGCGGCGAGGTCGTGGCCCGGCTGTTCGCCGAGGCCGTGGTCTGCGGCGGCGCGGGCAGGCGTGGGGTCCACGGGCCCCAGACGCCGGACGCCGGCACCTCCAGCCACTCCCACGTGCCGGTGATGGACTCGTGCGAGTCGACGTCCGGGAAGACGGCGGACAGCGTCGGCGTCACCGTGCCGATGCTGATGCCGGCGTTCGTGCAGGCGACGCCCGAGACCTGCAAGCCGGTCGGCGCGCCCGGCCGGGCGTCCCGCACGGCTCCGGCACCCGCCGCGGAGGCGGCGGCCGGCACCGTCAACGCCAGCGGCACCGCGACCACAATCGTCCACAATCGACCAACGCGCACCGGGACCCCCGCAGAGTCTGCTCGTGGGAAAAGTGTGCGCACGATAACCGCGTGGGGTGGCGTGTAGTCAAGCTCGATTGGCAAATCCGTCAAGGATTTACGGAGCCATCACGGTAGCGTTCGCGGTTATGGGCGATGGGTCCGCGTTCGCGGAGATGGTGGAGCGACACCGGCGGGAGCTGCGGGTGCACTGCTACCGGATGCTCGGCTCGTACGACGAGGCGGAAGACCTGGTGCAGGAGACCTTCCTGCGGGCGTGGAAGGGGCGGGACGGCTTCGCCGGCCGGTCGTCGCCGCGGGCCTGGCTCTACCGCATCGCCACCAACGCCTGCCTCGACACGCTGCGCGGCCGCGCCCGCCGGGTGCTCCCGCAGGACCTCGCGCCGGCGTCCGACCCGACCGCCGACCTGCCGCCGCGCACGGACATCCCGTGGCTGCAACCCTTTCCGGACGGCGCGGCGCCGGTCGAGACCGAGCCGGACTCCGTCGCGGTCACGCGGGAGACGATGGAGCTGGCGTTCCTGGCCGCGATCCAGCACCTGCCGCCGCGGCAGCGGGCCACCCTGATCCTGCGCGACGTGCTCGGCTGGTCGGCCAAGGAGGCCGCGTCGGCGCTGGACGCCAGCGTCGCCTCGACCAACAGCGCGCTCCAGCGGGCCCGGGCCACGCTGCGCGAGCACCTGCCGGAGCACCGGCTGGAGTGGACGCAACCGCTCGGCCCGACCGAAGAGGAAATGGCGGTCGTCCGCCGCTACGTGGAGGCGGTCGAGCGGGCCGACCTCGTCGCGCTCGCCGACCTGCTGGCCGAGGACATCCGCGCGGTCATGCCGCCGTGGCCGATGTGGTTCGCCGGCCGGGACGCGGTGCTGGCCACCCTCAGGGCGAGCTGGGACCCCGCGGGGCCTTACTACGTGGGCCGCTTCCGCATGGTGCCGACGGCGGCCAACGGGATGCCGGCCGTGGCGGGATACGTGCGCGCGCCTGGCGACGACACCTTCCGGGCGTTCGCGATCGGTGTGATCCGGGTCGAGGGAGGGCTTGTCGCCGAGCTCAGCGCCTTCCACGACACCGGCCTGTTCAAGGCTTTCGGGCTACCGATGACTTTTCCGGCCGCCGACGTCTCAACGGGTGTAACCGACACCTGACGGGAAAGAGGCAGCTCATGGCAAAGATGCTCTACGCGGCGACGATGTCGCTGGACGGGTTCATCGCCGGGCACGGCGGCGACATGTCCTGGCTCAAGCCGTACTTCGGGCCCGACCCCGAGATGGACGGCCTGGTACACCGGATCGGCGCGTTGCTCGTCGGCCGGCGCACGTTCGAGGGGGACGACCCCAACAAGGGCACCGAGCACGAGGGGGCCTTCGGCGGCGCGTGGGACGGCCCGACGTTCGTGCTGACCCACCGGGTCCCGCCCGAGCCGGTGCCCGGCGTGACGTTCGTGGACGACCTCGGGAGCGCGGTCGCGGCGGCCAAGGAGGCGGCCGGCGACAAGTACGTCAACATCCTCGGCGCCAACGTCGCCCGCGAGTGCCTCGACGCCGGCCTGCTCGACGAGGTGCTGGTCAGCGTCGCGCCGGTGATGCTCGGCGACGGCACGCGGCTGTTCGAGCGGCCCGGCGGCGACAACGTGCGCCTGGAGCGGATCAGCCTGACCCAGGGTCCTCTCTCCACCAACATCTGGACCCGCGTCCTGCCTCGATGACGGCCTGATCCCAGGGCGGTTGCGATCACGCAACCGCCCTTTTTAGGTGCATACCGCGCGTGTCCGTCAGCTATTAGACACGGCCAAGTCTCAAGTTTGCAGCGTTCCATCAGAACCTTGCAGAAATATGTCGCGTTAGCTACGGTGACTCCACTTGCGCTCGTGCAGTTCCCGAAGGGAAGGACAATGTCCGCACCGCTGTTTCGAAGGGTCGTCGCCATAGCGGCCGCGGCCGGTGTCGCGGGGCTGAGCCTCACGGCGTGTTCCACCAAGAGCGACGACGACGGGTCGTCCTCGTCCGGCGGAAAAGTCACCATCACGGTCGACTGCCAGCCGGTCGCGTCACAGAAAGAGCTGCTGGCCAACTGGAACGCCGACGTCGACGCGTTCCAGAAGGCAAACCCGAATATCGAGATCAAGAGCGTTTCGGTCGGCACCCAGTGCAACAACCCGCCGGACTTCACCGCCCGCCTACAGGGCGGCACGACCACTGACGTCTTCTACGGATACATGACCGACCTACAGCAGGTGCTCGACTCCGGCCAGGTCATGGACATCACCCAGTACGCCAACGCCTCGACGGTGCCGACGTGGGACAGCATCGACGCGGGCGCCAAGGCGGCGTTCTCCGACGGCGGGAAGGTCTACGGCATCCCGACGAAGAACTACTCGATGGGCCTGGTCTACAACAAGAACCTGTTCCAGCAGGCCGGGCTCGACGTCAAGAACCCGCCGAAGACCTGGGCCGAGGTCCGGGAGGCCGCGAAGAAGATCTCCGCACTCGGCAACGGGATCGCCGGGTACTCGGAGTACAGCGCGGGCAACACCGGCGGCTGGCACTTCACCGCGGAGCTGTACTCGCTCGGCGGCCAGATGGTGACCGAAGACGGCAAGAAGGCCGACTTCAACAACGCCATGGGCAAGCAGGTGCTGCAAACGCTCAAGGACATGCGCTTCACCGACAACAGCGTCGGCGCGAAGCAACTGCTCCAGTGGCCGGACCTGCTCACCAACGCCGGCGCCGGCAAGGTCGGTATGTTCGTCGGCGCGCCGGACGCCACCACCGCGATCGTCACCCAGTTCCAGGGCAAGTACCAGGACTGGGCGATGGGCCCGATGCCCGGCCAGGACGGGCCGGCGAAGGCGACGCTCGGCGGCGGCGAGGGCTACTTCTTCAAGAAGGGCCTGAGCAAGGAACAGGTCGAGGCCGGCCTGAAGTGGCTGGCGTTCCAGAAGCTGACGCCGGGCAAGGGCCAGTTCGACTACGTGCGGGCCAAGCCGCAGAACAACCCGGTCGGCCTGCCCCAGCCGCAGCTGTTCACCGTCGGCAGCGACGCGTACAAGCAGGAGCTCGAGCAGCGCAAGGCGAACGCCAACGTCACCGTCGACGACTTCGCGGTCTTCGAGAACAACCCGGTGCCGGTGAAGGTGGAACCGCCGAACGCGCAGGCGATCTACGCGGTGCTGGACGCGGCGATGTCCGCGGTGCTGACCGACTCGAAGGCGAACATCGACCAGCTGTTGAAGACGGCCGAGGAGAAGGTGAACCAGGTGCTCGCCACTGGCGGCACCGGTAGCTGACCCAGCGTGCGGGGGCCGGCGCGACCGGCCCCCGCTCCGTCCACACAGGAGTCTTCATGGCGACAATCACGGCGCACGGCAAACCTGCCGGGGTGTCCGGGCCGCGGCCGCGGCCGCCCGCCCGCCGGCAGGGCCGGCGTAAGCGCCGGCTCCAGAGCAACCTCACCGGGTACGCGTTCCTCTTCGGCGCCGTGGTCTGTTTCGCCGTCTTCTCGTGGTACCCGATGATCCGCGGCGTCGTGATGAGCTTTCAGCGGACGCGGCGTGGAGAGACGACGTGGGTCGGCTGGGACAACTACGAACGCATCGTCAACGACCCGAGCTTCTGGACCGCCTGGAAGAACACCTTCTACTTCACCGCGCTCGCGCTGATCCTCGGCTACGCGGTGCCGTTTCTCGTCGCGATCCTGCTCAACGAGTTTCGCCACGCCAAGGGCTACCTGCGCATCCTGGTGTACCTCCCGGTGATGCTGCCGCCGGCGTCCGCCCTCTTCCTGTTCAAGTACTACGCGTACGACCCGAGCGACGCCGGCCTGTTCAACGCGATCCTCAAGTTCTTCCACCTGCCCACGTCGGAGTGGATGCAGTCGACGACGATGACGATGCCCGCGATGGTCATCGCCTCCACGTGGATGAACATGGGCGCCGCCGTGCTCATCTACCTCGCCGCGCTGCAAAATATCCCCGGCGAGCTCTACGAGGCGGCGGAGATCGACGGCGCCGGGATCTGGCGGCGGATCTGGAACGTGACGATCCCGCAGACGAAGCTGATCCTCTCGCTGATGGCGATGCTCCAGATCGTGGCCACGATGCAGCTCTTCATCGAGCCACTGATCCTCGCCAACGGGGCCGGTACGCAGGATTCGGCCACCTCGGTCGCGTACCTCATCTACCAGCACGGCTTCTTCCAGAACGACCTCAACGGGGCCGCCGCTCTCGGTGTGATCATGCTCGTGGTGCTGGCCGGCTTCTCGTTCGTGTACGTGCGACTCACGGCGCAACAGGACTAGACATGACGCGAACCTTGATTTCTCACGCACAGATGCGGCGCGGACGGGGCAGGTACGTCTACTGGACCCTTCTCACCGTCGTCGTGCTCGTCTTCACGCTGGTCTTCATCGGCCCGCTGTACTGGATGGTCACCGGCGCCCTCAAGTCGGGCCAGGAGATCGCGCAGACCCCGCCGACGCTGTGGCCGAAGGATCCGCGGCTGACCAACTACACCGACGCGTGGAATCAGCTCGACCTCGCCAAGCTGCTCTTCAACACGTTCTACTACGCGGCCGGCGCGCTCGTCTTCCAGCTGGTGCTGGACACGGCCGCGGCGTACGCCCTGTCGAAGCTGCGCCCCGCCTTCGGCAACGCGATCCTCGGCCTGATGCTCGCCACGCTGATGATCCCGGCGATGGTGCTCATCATCCCGCAGTACGTGACGGTCATCGACCTGCCGATCCTGCACGTCAACCTGCTGGACTCCCCGCTGGCGCTGTGGCTGCCCGCGGTGGCGAACGCGTTCAACATCTTCCTGCTGAAGCGCTTCTTCGACTCGATCCCGGAGGAGATCATGTCAGCGGCCGTCATGGACGGTGCGACGCCGCTCCGTACACTGTGGTCGATCGTCCTGCCGATGTCGCGGCCGATCCTCGGCGTGGTCTCCATCTTCGCGGTCACCGCGGTGTGGAAAGACTTTCTCTGGCCGAAGCTGGTCATGCCGTCGCCCGAGACCCGGACGGTCAGCGTCGGCATCTACGCGTTCTCCGGTGGTACCCCGATGAACGTGGTGGTCGCGGCCGCGGTCATCGCGGCGATCCCGACCATCGTCTTCTTCCTGATTTTCCAGAAGAGCATCATGTCCGGCCTCACCGCTGGCAGCCTGAAAGGCTAGGGACCTTAGTGGGTGACAACCACTGGTGGCGCTCCGCCGTCATCTACCAGATCTATCCGCGCAGCTTCGCCGACGGCAACGGCGACGGCATCGGCGACCTGGGCGGGGTACGCGCCCATCTCGACCACCTGGCCTCGCTCGGCGTCGACGCGGTCTGGTTCAGCCCCTGGTACGCCTCGCCGCAGGCGGACGCCGGCTACGACGTCGCCGACTACCGGGCGATCGACCCGGTCTTCGGCACGCTCGCCGAGGCGGAGGAGCTGATCCGGGAGGCGCACGCGCTCGGCATCCGCATCATCGTCGACGTGGTGCCGAACCACTGCTCGGACAAGCACGCGTGGTTCGTCGAAGCGGTTCAGAACGGCCCCGGTTCGACCGCCCGCGACCTGTTCTGGTTTCGCCCCGGCCGCGGACCGGACGGTGACCTGCCGCCGAACGACTGGCAGTCCATCTTCGGCGGCCCCGCCTGGACCAGGGTCGAAGACGGCGAGTGGTACCTGCACCTGTTCGCGCCCGAGCAGCCCGACCTCAACTGGGAGCACCCGAAGGTCCGCGAGGAGTTCGAAGACGTGCTGCGCTTCTGGCTCGACCGGGGCGCGGACGGCATCCGCATCGACTCGGCCGCCTTGCTGATGAAGGACGGCACGCTCGCCGACTTCGACCCGGCCCACCCGCCGGTCCCGCACCCCTTCCAGGACCGGGACGAGGTGCACGAGGTGTACCGGGCGTGGCGGACGATCGCCGACAGCTACCCGGAGCCACGGGCGCTGATCGGCGAGGTGTGGCTGCCCGACGCGGAACGCTTCGCCGCGTACCTGCGCGAGGACGAGATGCACACCGCGTTCAACTTCGCGTTCCTCGGCTGCCCCTGGGACGCCGCCGCGCTGCGCGCCACCGTCGACGAGACGCTGGCCGTGCACGCACCGGTCAAGGCCGCCGCGACCTGGGTACTGTCCAATCACGACGTTCCCCGTCACGTGACCCGGTACGGGCGCGCGGACACGTCGTTCACATTGGACTTTCGCCAGCTGGGCGCGCCCACCGACCGGGCGCTGGGGCTGCGGCGGGCCCGCGCCGCGCTGCTGCTCAACCTGGCGCTGCCCGGCTCGGTCTACCTGTACCAGGGTGAGGAGCTCGGCCTGGAGGAGATCGAGGACATCCCGGACGCACTCCGGCAGGACCCGATGTTCTTCCGCACCGCCGGTGAAAACCTCGGCCGTGACGGCTGCCGCGTGCCGATCCCGTGGTCCGGCACCGCCCCGCCGTTCGGCTTCAGCCCGCCCGGCGCCACCGCCGACCCGTGGCTCCCGCAGCCGGCCAGCTGGCGCGACCGCACCGTGGAGGCCGAGTCGGGCGACCCGGACTCGATGCTGGAGCTGTACCGCCAGGCCCTGCGGCAGCGGCGCGCCCGACCGGAGTTGGGTGACGGCCCGTTCGCCTGGCTGCCCGGCCCGGACCGGGTGCTGGTGTTCAGCCGGGGCCCGGCGGCGACGTTCGCCTGCGTGGTCAACCTGTCCGACGTGCCGATCGCTCTGCCCGCGCCCGGCACGGTGGCACTGTCCAGCAACCCACTGGACGGCGACCTGC
This sequence comes from Phytohabitans sp. LZ39, assembly GCF_059359075.1. Classification (NCBI taxonomy): domain Bacteria; kingdom Bacillati; phylum Actinomycetota; class Actinomycetes; order Micromonosporales; family Micromonosporaceae; genus Phytohabitans; species Phytohabitans sp. LZ39. Next base: position 62,068 of record NZ_JCADBM010000039.1, read on the forward strand.
TCCCACCGGACACCGCCGCCTGGGTGGTGAGGGACTAGAAGCGTCCGGAGCTAGGGTCGCCGCGGCCTCGCCCATCCGCCGCCGGTCCCGCTCACCCCTTGCGCCCTGCCCTCAAGAGGGCAGCCCTGTCACTGTCTGGGCGGGTATACGGGAGCCCTGTTGGGAATTCACGCCCAAGAGGGCTGCCCTCTTGGGGCCAAAGTGGGCCGGATGCACGCTGATCCAGGGCTGGATCGCCGCACACCCGATGCCCGGCTCGGAGCTGGTCCGCTGGTTGTCCGCCGCCGATCTACCGGCCGAGCGTCAGCTCCAGGCGTAGACGCCCGCTGGCGCCGGCGTGGCACTGCCGGCGAAGAGCTGGTCGACCCGGGCTCGCTCGGCCGCGCTGGGGTTGGCGTTGGCGCAGGAGACCGGTGCGCTGCTGCCGGACATCAGGTCCGAGCAGAGGCCGGTGCGGCGGTCGGGCAGGCCGAGGATGTGGCCCCACTCGTGGGTGGCGATGCGGGTGCGGTTGTAGCCCTGGTTGACCGCCTGTCGGCCCATGTAGATACGGCCCGAGCCGAGCCCGGTCACGTACGCGCGCGGCCATCCACTGTCGACGTAGATGACGACGGTCGCGGGCGAGCCGGCTTGCAGCCGCACGTTGGTCACGCTGCTGTTCCAGATCTGGGCCGCCTGCGCGAAGTTCGTCGCGAACTCGCCGGCCCGGCTGGCGTCGTAGTAGACGATCCGCGGCGCCGCGGCCGCGGGCGCGTCGGCGAGGACCTGGACGCCGACGAGCGACATGGAGAGCGCGAGGAGGCCCAAGAAGGCGCGTCTGAGCATTGTGGACTCCTTGTGGGAGCTGACATCGATGCTCGACAATCTACCGGCCCGGCGTACGGCGCGCGGCATAGCAGTTCGCCCATAGCGCCGCTACCGCGTCCCCATCGGCAGCAGGCCGGCCACCGCCGGCGTGAACACGTCGATCAGGTCCCACAGCTCGCGCGCACCCGTCGCCACACGCGCCACCTGCGGATCGGTGTGCCGCAGGAAGGCCAGGTGGCGGCAGGCGTGCGCGGCGACGTCCACCGGACGCACCACCGCCGGGCTCGGCGTGAGCGGGTCGGGCCCGCGCGTAGCCGGCAGGTCGAGCACCGGCTCGGCCGCCGCGGCCGGATCCGGGTCGGGCAGCGCCACGTACGTGAGCACGATGCCACCGGCGGTGTGTCGCCACGACGTCGAGTGCAGCAATCCCACACCCGGGCCGGCCAGGCTCCGCGCGCAGGCGTCCGGGTGCTCGCCAGCACCGAGCTGCCCTGACACGGTGCGGAAGCAGAGCCGTCCGCTCCGTGCGCTCAGCAACACGGTCTCGACGTGCGCCCGGACGCCCGGGATCATCGCAGCGGAGCCCGGCGGCTCGTCACCGCCAGGTTCCATGCCGGCACTCTACCTTGTTGCCACAAGCTGGCAAGAACGAACCGCACGCGACAGTCTGGGAGGAGCTCGCCGTGCCGCCATCGCGCCTGGCTGACCGCTGTAGCCGCATCGTCCATTCCCGCGCCTTCGAGGTCGCCATCGTCGTAATCATCGGCGCGAACGCGGTCGTGCTCGGCCTGGAGACCTACCCGCACCTCGGGATGGCAGGTCCCCCGTTGCACCTGCTGGAGTGGTTCTTCCGGGCGGTGTTCGTCACCGAGATCGTCATCCGCATCCTCGCTTACGGCCGCCGCCCGCAAGACTTCTTCCGCCACGGCTGGAACGTCTTCGACTTCCTCGTCATCGCCGCCGCCTTCATCCCCGGCCTGCACGGGGAGTCGCCGATCCTGCGGGTCATCCGCATCGCCCGCGTGGTGCGGCTGGTGCGCTTCTCCCCCGGCCTGCGCACGATCGTGGCGGCGCTGCTGCGCAGCCTTCCCGGCGTGGGTGGCTTCCTGGCGCTGGCCATGGTGACGCTCTACGTGTACGGCATGGCCGGCTGGCTCATCTTCCGCCATCACGCGCCCGACGAGTACGGCACGATCGGGCGGGCGGTGCTCACCCTCTTCGTGCTGCTGTCGCTGGAAAACCTGCCCCAGCTCGTCGAGCAGGGCATGGCGCTGTCGCCGTGGACGCTCGTGTACTACGTGAGCTACGTGCTCATCACCGCCAACCTGCTGCTCAACATCCTCATCGCGGTCATCGTCAACTCGATGGAGGAGGCCCGCCGGCTGGAGATGACCGAGCGGATGGCGGCCGACGAAGACGGCGACGGCGTGCCCGACGAGATCGACCGCATCGCGATCAGCCAGCGCCTGGACGACCTGCGCGAGCTGGTCGCCGAGCTGGAACGGGAACTGCGCATCGAACGCGACGAGCCGTCGTCGCGGCCGAAAACGCCGTTGCCGCGCGGCCCGTGATCTCCTTACCGTTTGAGGCATGGGATACGAACTGCTCGCCGGCACCAAGGCGCCCGTACGGGTCTGGACCGACCCGTACGGCATCGAGCCCGAGGCCGCACAGCAGCTCCGTAACATCGGTCAGCTGCCGTGGGTCGAGGGCGTCGCCGTCATGCCCGACGTCCACTTCGGAAAGGGCGCGACCGTCGGATCCGTCATCGCCATGCGGCAGGCCGTGTCGCCGGCGGCCGTCGGCGTCGACATCGGTTGCGGCATGTCCGCGGTGCGCACCTCGCTGACCGCGGCCGACCTGCCGGACAACCTCGGCCCGCTGCGCGCGGCGATCGAAGACACCATCCCGGTCGGCTTCGCCCAGCGCGACAGCGAGGTCGTCCCGCGCCGCGTTCGCGGGTTGGAGCAGTCCGGGTGGGACGCGTTCTGGCGGCGGTTCGGCACCCTCCACGATGGCGTGTCCAACCTGGAGGGTCGGGCTCACCACCAGATGGGCACGCTCGGCGGTGGCAACCACTTCATCGAGGTCTGCGTCGAGCAGGGCTCTGATGACGGCCAGGTGTGGCTCATGCTCCACTCGGGCTCGCGCAACATCGGCAAGGAGCTCGCCGAGCGCCACATCGCCATCGCCCGCCACCTGCCGCACAACACCGACCTGCCCGACCGCGACCTCGCCGTCTTCCTGGCCGGCACGCCGCAGATGGAGGCATACCGCCGCGACCTGTGGTGGGCGCAGGAGTACGCGCGCCGCAACCGGGCCGTCATGATGGCCCTGCTCTGCGACGTCGTGCGCCAGCTCCTGCCCCAGGTCACCTACGGCGAGCCGATCAGCTGCCACCACAACTACGTGTCCGAGGAGACCTACGGCGGCGTCGACGTGCTCGTCACCCGCAAGGGCGCGATCCGGGCCGGCGCCGGCGACCTGGGCATCATCCCGGGCTCGATGGGCACCGGTTCGTACATCGTGCGCGGCCGCGGCAACCCGGACGCGTACTGCTCGGCGTCCCACGGCGCGGGCCGCCGGATGTCGCGGTCCAAGGCGAAGAAGATGTTCAGCACCGAGGATCTGGAGGCGCAGACGGCCGGCGTCGAGTGCCGCAAGGACGCCGGCGTGGTCGACGAGATCCCGGGCGCCTACAAGGACATCGGCCAGGTCATGGAGCAGCAGGAAGACCTTGTCGAGGTGGTCGCCCACCTCAAGCAGGTCGTTTGCGTGAAGGGCTGAGGAGGCACAATGGGCCGGTGCCTGTCGTCGAAGCGGTGATCACCGTCCCAGTGCCCCCGGAGCTGGCGTTCGCCGTGTCACAGACGACGGCACCGGTCCGATACCGCTGGGATCCGTTCGTGCGGCGCCAGCACTTCCTCGACGGAGCGCTCCGTCCGGGCAAGGGCGTGCGCACTTACACGCGCTCCAAGCACGGTCTCACCATGGTCAGCGAGTACGTCTCGTTCGCGCCGCCGACCAACGTGGGCATGAAAATGGTGCGCGGGCCGTGGTTTTTCGAGATGTTCGCGGGCGGGTGGCGTTTCGCACCGGCCGAGACGCCCGGAGACACGGTCGCCACGTGGCGATACAGCTTCCGCTGCCGGCCCGGGTTCCTCCGGCCGTTCCTCGAACGGGTCGGCGTGTGGGTGCTCGGCCGTGACATCCGGCGACGGATCGCCGGCTATGCCCGCGGATGCGCCGATCCGGTCGTACTCGCCGCCGCACGCGAGGCGATCACCACAGGCGACGCCTAGTTCCCGGACCGCGTCAGCGGCGGGCCGCCGCTCCCGCCGGAGACCGCGCGGGTCGGCGGCGAGCTAGCGCTCGCCGAGATCCCCGACCCGCGCTGCCAGCCCCGCGCCGCAAGCCCGCGGGGCGAACCCTTGGCGGCCAGCCCGCCGATCAAGGTCTTGCCCGTGGGCTTGCACCGCGGACCCGGCAGTGGACGGCCGGGGGTTTCGGCTCGGTCTACGAGCCGCCGGCCGGGAGCGGTGCCCGCGGGAGCATACGGCCTACAGGTGACGCGGGCATGGGCAAATATGTCTCCGTCTCAAAGCCCTCACACGCTCCCCGCCGCTGATTTCCGACACTTGTCGGTCACTCGGCCGAATGCTAGCGTCCCAGCTTATCGGTCCGTCGACCGAGCGACAGGGGGGTTGGCCATGTTCCGGCGAGCATCGGTGCTGGCGTACGGGGTGGTGTCGTACGCGCTGTTTCTCGGGGTGCTGCTCTACACGATCGGCTTTCTCGCCGGTGTGGGCGTGCCGAAAGGCGTCGACGACGGGCCCGCCGGCCCGGCGTGGCGGGCGGTGCTCGTCGACCTGCTGCTGCTCGGGGTGTTCGCCGTCCAGCACAGCGTGATGGCGCGGCCGTGGTTCAAGCGGTGGTGGACGCGGATCGTCCCGCCGGCCATCGAGCGGAGCACCTACGTCCTGGCGGCCAGCCTCGTCGTGGCGCTGCTGCTGTGGCAGTGGCGTCCGCTGACCGACCAGGTGTGGTCCGTCGAGGCGACGTGGGCGCGGGTGCCGCTCTGGGCGGGATACCTGCTGGGCTGGGGGGTCCTGACGCTCAGCACGTTCCTGATCGGCCACTTCGACCTCTTCGGGCTGCGGCAGGTGCTCGCCCGGGCACGCGACCGCCGCTACGCGGAGCCGGCCTTCCGCGAGCCGCTGCTCTACCGGCTGGTCCGGCACCCGCTGATGGTCGGTTTCCTGATCGCATTCTGGGTTACGCCGGAGATGAGCGCCGGGCGGCTGCTCTTCGCCGCCGCCGCGACGGGCTACATCCTCGTCGCCGTCCGGCTCGAAGAGCACGACCTGCGCCGCCAGCTCGGCGAGCCGTACGAGCGGTACATGGCGCGGGTGCCGCGCTTCGTGCCCCGCCCCACCGCGGTCGCCGGGAGACAGCGCCATGCGCGCCAGGCGAGCTGACGCGGAAGGCTTCGTCGAACACCTCGGCGTCAAAATCCACTACGAGGTGCACGGGTCGGGCGGACCCACGATCCTCCTGCTGCCGACCTGGACGATCGTCCACAAGCGATTCTGGAAGCTCCAGGTGCCATATCTGGCACGGCACTTCCGGGTCGTCACCTACGACGGGCCGGGCAACGGGCAGTCCGACCGCCCGGTCACGTCCGAGGCGTACGACCAGTCGGCGCAGGTCGCCTACGCGCTCGCCGTCCTGGACGCCACCGCCACCGACCGTGCTGTGGTCGTCGGGCTCTCACGGGCCGCCAACTGGGCGCTGGAGCTGGCCGCCGAGCACCCGTCACGGGTACACGGGACGGTCGTCGTCGGCGCGGCGGTGCCGCTCGCACCGCGTGACCCGGTACGTGCCGCGCACATGTCGCTGACCGGGCCGGCACCGGCGATCGAGCCGTCGGGCGTACCGGCGCTCGGCGCCGACCCGGGCGAGCACTGGGCGAAGTACAACCGGGAGTACTGGCTGGAGCGGTACGAGGACTTCCTCTGGTTCTTCTTTGGACAGTGCTTCAGCGAGGCGCACTCCACAAAGGCCATCGAGGACGCGGTCGGCTGGGGTTTGGAGACGAGCGGCGCGGTGCTCGTCGCCGAGTCCGCGGCGGCCGGCCCGAAACGGGCGACCGTCGAGGAGTGGTGCGCGCGGGTAGCCTCGCCGCTGCTCGCCATCCACGGTGACGACGACCATGTGATACCGCTGCGGTGCGGCGAGCGGATCGCCGAGCTGTCCGGCGGCGAGCTTGTGGTGCTGGAGGGCGCCGGCCACATCCCGATGGCCCGCGACCCGGTCCGCGTCAACCTGCTGATCCGCGAGTTCGCCGAGCGGTTTCGCCCACCGGCACCGGCCCGCCGCACCTGGACCCGCTGGGACCGGCGGCGCAAGCGGGTGCTGTACCTGTGCTCGCCGATCGGCCTCGGGCACGCGCGGCGCGACCTTGCGATCGCCCGCGAGCTGCGCGAGCGCCACCCGGACGCGCGGATCGACTGGCTGACCCAGCACCCGGTGACGCGGATGCTCGACGACGCCGGTGAGCACGTACATCCGGCGAGCCGGTGGCTGGCCAACGAGTCCGCGCACATCGAGAGCGAGGCGGGCGAGCACGACCTGCACTGCTTCCAGGCGCTGCGCCGGATGGACGAGATCCTGGTCGCCAACTTCATGGTCTTCCGCGACGTGGTCACGGAGGAGCGGTACGACCTCGTCATCGGCGACGAGGCCTGGGACGTCGACCACTTCCTGCACGAAAACCCCGAGCTGAAACGCTTCGGGTACGCGTGGCTGACCGACTTCGTCGGCTACCTGCCGATGCCCGACGGCGGCGAACGGGAGGCGCTGGTCGCGGCCGACTACAACGCCGAGATGATCGGCCACATCGCCCGCTTCCCGAGGCTGCGCGACCGGGCCGTGTTCGTCGGCGACCCGGACGACATCGTCGCGGACCGCTTCGGCCGCGACCTCCCGCTCATTCGCGAGTGGACAGAGGCGCACTACGACTTCGCCGGGTACGTCACGGGCTTCGATCCCGAGGAGTACGCCGACCGCGCCGCGCTGCGGGCCGAGCTCGGCTACCGGCCCGGCGAGCGGGTCTGCGTCGTGACCGTCGGCGGCTCCGGCGTCGGCGCCGACCTGCTGCGCTGCGTCGTCGACGCCTTCCCGGAGGCGTCCCGGCTGGTGGCCGGCCTGCGGATGATCGTGGTCACCGGGCCGCGCATCGACCCGGCGTCGCTACCCGCCCGCCCCGGCTTGGAGATCCGCCCGTACGTGCCGGACCTGCACCGGCACCTCGCCGCCTGCGACCTGGCGGTAGTGCAGGGCGGGCTGACGACCTGCATGGAGCTGACCGCCACCGGCCGGCCGTTCATCTACGTGCCGCTGCGCCACCATTTCGAGCAGAACTTCCACGTGGCGCACCGGCTCCGCCGCCACGAAGCGGGCCGCCGGCTCGACTTCGCCGACCTCACGCCCGACTCGCTCGCCGACGCGATCGCCACCGAGATGGGCCGCGAGGTCCGGTATCGCCCGGTCACGACCGGCGGCGCGGCCCGCGCGGCCGCCCTCCTCGCCGACCTTCTTTGATCAGGAGCGGGAGCGGAAGTCGGACAGGGCCTCGGCCACGGAGTGGCGGCCGGCGGCGGCCAGGGCCGGGTTGGTGTACCGGTAGACGCGCACCGCACCAAGGCCGGCCCGCAACGCCCAGCCGCGCCCGCGCCGCCAGGTCGCCTCGTCCACACCCACCACCGCGCGGAAGACGTCGCGGGTTCGCGCGCTCAGCAGCGCCCAGGCGGGCAGCAGGTCGGTGGCCGGGTCGCCGGTGCCGACGAGGCCGAAGTCGATGACCGCGGCGAGCCGGCCCTGCCGCGCGACGAGGTTGGCCGGCAAGAGGTCGCCGTGCAGCCAGACCGGCGGCCCGGTCCACGGTGGCGCGGCGAGCGCGTCCTCCCACACGGCGGTCGCCAGGGCGGCGTCGACGAGGCCCACGGCGGCCAGCCGCTCGATCGACTCGTGGACGTCGACGTCGCCCGGACCGACCGGCACCGCGCGGGGCGAGCGCGGCGCGCCGGCGGTGTCGATCCGTTGCAGCGCCGCGACGAACCGGCCCAGCCGCACCGCCACGTCGCGCAGGTCGAGATCGGGGCGGTCGGCGAGCGTGTCACCGTCGAGCCAGCGGTAGATCAGCCACGGGTACGGGAACTCGCCGTCCGGCACGCCCGCCCCCAGCGGCACCGGGACGTCCAGCGGCAGGCGGGGCGCCAGGCGCGGCATCCACTCCCGTTCCCGGCCCACCATCGGCGCGGCGCGCGGCAGGGCGGGCAGGCGTACCACGAGCTCGTCGCCCAGCCGGTAGATCAGGTTGTCGGTGCCGACCGTGCGGACCTGGCGCACCGGAAGGTCTGCCCACTGTGGAAACTGCTTCGCGACCAGCCGGCTGACCAGCGGCGGTCCGATGTCGATCATGCCGCCGTGCCCGTCCTGCGCACGGCGGTCCCGGCCGGCAGGTCAGCGTCGACGAGGTCGCGGTCCGGCATCCCGTGCCGGACCAACGCCAGCCGGCTCACCCCTGCGGTCACGGCGGAAGGGTACCGAGCGGACCTACAGCTCGAACGGGCTGCCCACCGCCTTCGGCCCAAGCCCGCCGCAGGCCGGCCGAAAGCGCGCCGCCGGCCCACCGCAAGCGGGGCCGCAGGCCGCCGAGCCGCCGCGGATGGATGTGATCTGCGACACTGCCCCGACATAGACGCGTTCAGCCGCTTCGAGCAGGCGGGCCTGTCCCTGCTGGTCTTCCGCCAAGCTGGCCGGCCGCCTACCTGGGGCGTAGCGCCTCGATCGCGAGGGCCGCCGCCGCCGCGATCAGCGCGTCGTCGTACTCGGCGTCCCGCTCGCCGCGGGTCGACATGATCGCCAGCACGATCGGGGCGCCGCCGGGCGGCCAGAGCACGGCGATGTCGTTGCGCGTGCCGTACCCGCCGCCGCCCGTCTTGTCGCCGACCTCCCAGCCCGCCGGTGCGGCGGCCCGGATGAGCTTGTCTCCGGTGGTGTTGCCGCGCAGCCAGCCCACCAGCACGTCACGGTCTTCGGCGCCGAGCGCGTCGCCGACCGCGTAGGCCCGCAGGTCGGTGGCGAACGCCCGGGGCGTGCTCGTATCCCGCACGTCGCCCGGCTTGGCCTCGTTGAGTGCGGTCTCGGTCCGCTCCGGGTCGCTGACGCGGTCGCCGAGACCGCGCAGCGCCCGCTCGAAGCCGGCCGGGCCGCCGAGCCGCTCCAGCAGCAGGTTTCCGGCGGTGTTGTCGCTGTATCGGACCGCGGCGTCGGCGATCGCCCGCAGCGTCATGCCCGTGCCCACGTGCTTTTCGGTCACCGGCGAGTGGCTCACCAGGTCGGCCTGCGCGTAGCGCACGACCTTGTCGAGCTCGGCGCTGCTGGTGTCGGCGAGCACGGCGGCCGCGGCGAGCGCCTTGAACGTGGAGGCGTACGCGAAACGCTCGTCCGCCCGGTGTTCGACGGTGCGGCCGGAACCGGTGTCGACGCCGAAGACGCCCAGCCGCGCCTGGAAGCGCGCTTCCAATGGTTCGAAGGCGGGTTTTTCCACTGGCGTCGAGGCCGGGGGTGTGGACGGCGGCCGGGGCGCCGGGGTCGGCTCCGGCTCCGGCTCCGCGGAACAGGCGGCGAGGGTCAGGGCGGCGACCACCGCCAGGAAGGCTCGGGCCGGCATCAGATGACGCTCGGAAACACGACTCGCTCAAGGACTGCGTCCGGAGTGCGCCACTGCTCGGGATCGTCGTAGTTGCCCGCCGCGATGGCCACGACGAGGCCCAGGGCGGGCACGACGGTCAGGCGCTGCCCACCATTGCCCATCGCGCCGACCCACGGGTGACCGGCGCCCGCGCCGCTGTACCACTGGTAGCAGTACATCCCGCCCCACTCGACCGGCAGGCGCGGCTCCAGCATCGCCCGCAGCCAGGCGGCTGGCACGACCTGCCGGCCGCCCCACTCGCCGCCGGCCCGCACCATCTCGCCGACGCGGGCCAGGTCGGGGGTGGCCAACCGCAGCCCGGACGCGGCCGAGGGCACACCGTCCGACCCGGCCATCCACTCGAACGACTCGATACCCAGCGGCGCGAAGAGCCGCTCGCCGGCGAACTCCGACAGCGTGCGGCCGGTGCCCCGCGCGATCAGCCCGCCGAGCAGCGCGCTGGCACCGCCGCTGTACGAGTAGCGCGTGCCGGGTGGCTCGACGATCGGCCGCTCGAGCACGAACCTGTAGCGGTCCGGCGCCAGCTCCATGGCGATCTCGGCATTGGCCGGGCTGTTGTACGGGATCTCCTCTTTCCACTCCATGCCGAGTGACATGGTCAGCGCGTGCTCGACCGTGAGCCGTGCCCGCTCTGGGTCGGCGGCCAGATCGGGGTACTCCGGAAAGCCGGCCAGCAGCGGCGCCGACGGCTCGGGGACGAGGCCGTCACCGAGCGCGATGCCATAGACCAGGGCGGTGATGCTCTTGGTGACCGAGCGCACGTCGTGCAGGGTGTGCGGCCCGAAGTCGACGGCACCGAGCGGCCTATTCCAGCTGTAGTCGTCGCCACTGCCGTAGTGCTCCAGCACCATCTGTCCACTATGGATCACCACGACGGCGTGCAAACCCTCGACCAGCCCGGCCGCGATCGTCTCGTCAAGTCGCTCGCGCATAGACACCCGAACAGCTTAGGCCGGGACGGCGCCGCTAGGCGGCCAGCGCCTCCTCGACGGCGCCCGCGCCGGCGACCTGGTACACGGCGGTGACAGCCGCGCGCGGCACCGGCGCGTACACGTGCGGGAAGACGCCGTCGGCCGACTCCTCCCACCGCACGCTCTCCCCCAGCGCATCCGCGTCGATGGCGGCGACCACCAGCTCCGGCTCGTCCGGAAACACCCGCAGGGCGGTGGGACCTACCTGCTCGCGCGAGGAGCAGTGGATGAACCCGGACGCGTGGTCGAACGGCGACCCGTCGAAGCGCCCGGCCGCCTCGAACTCGGCCCACTCGGCGGGCAGCAGGATCTTGTAGATCAGCACCAAGCCACCCTAGACCCGCCTCAACTGCCACGTCGGGCGGACCGGGCAGCGCCCACCGGCCACAGGGAGGTGTGACCGATGGGCGCCGCTGGCTGTCGCTATTGAACGTTGATGCGGACCGAGTCGAAGGCGGGGATCTGGTTGGCGCGCTGCATCATCGGGATGCGGTGTGAGGCGTCGCCGGCCCAGGA
>NZ_JCADBM010000004.1:0-524302 GCF_059359075.1 Phytohabitans sp. LZ39
TCGCCAAATAGTAATAACCGTTGTAATACTGCATCCACGGATCCGGACCACGCATCTTGATCGGGTTGGTGAACGTGCGCCCGCCCGTACCCCCGTCGGTGTACCCGGCCAGCCGCCACAGGCGCGCGGCGGTCGTGTCGCACGGCAGCTGGACGAGCCGGTTGTCCGACGCCGGCGCGACACACTTGTTGGAGTGCACCGCGATCACCTGGAAGGCGCCGGACGTCTGCGTCAGCCTGAACCGCTGGTTGTTGTTGCTGTGGCAGGCGTACTGGATGATCGTGGCGTTGTCCGCCGTGGAGGCGCCGAAGACGTCGACGCAGCTGCCGGACGTGAGCGTGTGGATGTTGTACGTCGCGGCCACGCCGGCCACCGGTGTGAACGTGAACGTCTGCCGCGCGCCGGCGCCGCACGCGGCCTGCGCGAGCTGGAGCGCGCTGGTCGAGGCGCCGCCGGGCACCTCGGCGCAGGTGGCCGCGCTGTGGTTGACGATCGTGGTGGTGAACGTGACCTCGGCGGACGCGGGGGCGGCCGGCACGACGATCCCGGTGACCAGGACCGCGAGGAAGATGACAGGCAAGCGGGGCACTCGACATCACATCCCATCCAGGATGGTGGATTGCCCGGCTAGTCGGCTGCACTGTATCCGATGCGGCGCCACCCGCGATAGTGGCCCGGCGTTACCTTCCCGTTACCGGACGGCCCGAGACCGGGACGTAGAGGTCGGCTAGCGTGGCGCTCGAGACGCAGGTCGGTACGCACCGCTCCGAAACATCCATGAGCTACATTCCGGCCGGATCGGATGGCGCATGACGGGCGATGGGCGGAAGCCGATGCGGATACTGCTCGTGGAGGACGACCGCCGGGTCACGGCGGTGATGACGTCGATGCTCCAGCGGCGCGGATACGAGGTGGAGCACGCCGCGACCGCCACCGCCGCGCTGGCCGCGGCGCCGTGCGACCTGGTGCTGCTCGACCTCAACCTGCCCGACGGCGACGGCGTCGACGTGTGCCGCACGCTGCGCGCGCGCAGCGAGCACCTCGGCATCATCGCGGTGACCGCGCGGGCCGAGGAGCGCGACCGGGTCACCGGGCTGCGGGTGGGCGCCGACGACTACGTGGTCAAGCCGTTCTCGATGGCCGAGCTCCAGGCCCGGATCGAGGCGCTACTGCGCCGCGCGGCCCGCCACGTCCCGCCGCGCGAGGTGGTCGAGGTCGGCCCGCTGCGGATCGACCACGCGGCCCGCACCGTGCTGCTGCGTGACCGGGCGGTCAGCCTGACCCGCAAGGAGTTCGACATCCTCGCCTCGCTGGCGCGCCAGCCCGGCGTGGCGGTCACCCGCGAGCGGATCCTGCTCGACGTCTGGCAGACCACCTGGTCCGGCCGCCACACGCTGGAGGTGCACGTGGCGTCGCTGCGGGCCAAGCTCGACGAGCCCAACCTCGTGCAGACCGTCCGTGGCGTCGGCTACCGTCTGCGCACCGACTAGAAGGACCGACGAAAAGGGAGGAAAGTGCGCCGGCGACTGGTCAGCACCTACGTACTGCTCCTCTGCATGGTCCTGCTCGCCCTCGAGGTGCCGCTCGCGGTGTCGCTCACCAACCGGGAGACGCAGCGTGTGCTGGCCGACCGCCTCGCCGACGCCACCCGCTTCGCCGCGCTGGCCGCGCCCGCCCTGCGCGGCAACGAGTTCGACACCGTCAAGGCCGAGCTGCGCCGCTACTACGACCTGTACGGCATCGGTTCCGTCCTGCTCGACCAGGACGCGCAGGTGAAGAGCGTCTTCGGTGGGCCGCTGCCCGGAGCGGAGCGGATGGACCCGGCGATCCGGGGCGCGCTCGCCGGCCGCCAGATGGGCTCGCCGACGACGCTGTGGCCGTGGCAGGCGCAGCCGCTGATCGTGGCCGTGCCGGTCAACGACGGCGGCGCCGTGCTCGGCACCGTCGTCACGATCTCACCGACCAGCCGCAACCGGCGCGTGGTGATCTCGTCGTGGCTGGAGCTGGGCCTGTTGGGCCTGCTCGCGGTCGTCGCCTGCGTGGTCACCGCGCTGCGCATGGCCGGCTGGGTGCTGCGGCCGGTCACCCGCCTCGACGCCGTCGCGCACGAGATCGCGGCCGGCGACAGCGGTGCGCGGGTGCAGCCCGAGCACGGCCCGCCCGAGTTGCGGCGGATGTCCGCCAGCTTCAACGAGATGGCCGACGCGGTCGCCGAGGCCCTGGAAAGGCAGCGCTCGTTCGTCGCGCACGCCAGCCACCAGCTGCGCAACCCGCTCACCGTGCTGCGCCTGCGCGTGGAAGACCTGGGCACCAAGCTCGTCGACGACGACTACGCCCGCGCCGACCACGAGATCGCGCTGGCCGAGACCGACCGCCTCGCCGACGTGCTCGACGGCCTCCTCGCGCTGGCCCGCGCCGAGCGCGGGCAGCGGCAGGTCGTGGTCGTCGACGCGGTCGAGGTCGCCCGCAACCGGTGGCTGGCCTGGCGCCCGATGATCGAACGTCGCGGCATCGACCTGGTCACCCTCGTCCCGGACCAGCCGTTGTACGCCCGCCACGTGGCCACCGCGCTCGACCAGTCGCTCGACGCGTTGATCGACAACGCGCTGAAGTTCACGCCGAGGGGCGGGCGGGTCGAGATCGAGGTCGCCGCGCACGACGGCGGCGTCCAGGTGACCGTGCGCGACAACGGCAGCGGCATGACCGAGGAGCAGTGCCGCCTCGCCACCGAACGCTTCTGGCGCGCGCCCGACGCGCAAAACGTGGAAGGCGCCGGCCTCGGCCTGCCGATCGTGATGGTGCTCGTGGAGGCGTCGGGCGGGCGGTTCACGCTCGGGCCGGCCGAGCCGAGCGGGCTGGAGGCGCGGATGTGGTTTCCGGCCGGGCCGGCGCCCGCTCCCGCACCCACGCCGGCGCCGGACGCGGCGAGCCTTACGGTTTGACCGACTTGAAGTACTCCGCGGCGCCCGGATGCAGCGGCACCGGGAGCGTGGCGACCGCCGAGCGGACGTCGAGGTTTTCCGCGGCGGGGTGCGCGGCGGCGAGCACGTCGCGCCGCTCCAGCAGCATCCGCGCCAGGTCGAACGCGAGGTCGTCGGCCATCTTGCTGGGCACGACGAGAAAGTTGGGCACCGCGATCGTGGCGACCGACTTGAGGTGGTACGCCGAGGCGGGCACGTCGCGCACCACGTACACGTCGCTGTACCTCTCGCGCATCAGCGCGACCGCCTTGGCGAGGTCGATGATCCGCTTGCCGTTGAGCTGCTTGATGCCGGCGACCGGCAGCCCGCCGGAGAAGAAGAACGCGTCGATGTCGCCGGCGGTCAGGGCGGTCAGCGAGTTGTCGAGGTTGAGCTTCTCCTGCCGCAGCACGCCGGGCGCGCTCAGCCCGGCGACCGCGAGCAGCCGCCCCACGGTCACCTCGGTGCCGGAGCCGGCCGCGCCCACCGACACCCGCTTGCCGCGCAGGTCGCGGAGCGCGTGGATGGCACTGTCCGCGCGCACCACAAGGTGGAGCAGGTCGTCGTACACCCGGGCGAGCGCGGCGATCCGCGGGTCGGGCGTGGCGCCGGCGACGAGGATGTCGGCCTGCGTGAAGCCGATCTCCGCCTTGCCGTTGATGATGAGCTGGACGTTTTCCGCCGACGCCGCGGTGACCAACGCGGTCGCGTCGGTGGAGGGCAGCTCCTGCGCGATGACGCCCGCGTACGCGGTGCCCACCGCGTAGTACACCGCCGTGCGGCTGCCGGTCGCGATGCGGACGTGACGCCGCTCCGGAGAGCCTCCCACGCAGCCGGCGAGCACGGCGGCCGGCAGGCCAGACAACAGAGCGCGGCGCGCCACGCGGCGACGCCGGAGCGGTGTCGTCTGGGAGGTCACCCCGTGTCCCGTCCCTCTCGACAGTGCGGCCTTGTGCGCTCGGCCCGGTCCGCGCAAGTTTCCCTCAAGTCCTCCCCGCCGGTGTACCGGCCGAACGGGCGGATCAGCCACGGTGATTGCGGCAAGCGGAAGAAGGGGACCACGATGACCGACGAACCGGCCCGCGCCGTCCTCCCCGCCCACGTGCTCTCCACCGCCTTCGAGGCCACCAGCCTCATCCAGTGCACCGAGACCAGCCGCACATCCGGCCGCCGCCGCCCCGAGTGGCGCGGCACACCGGCGATGGCGCCGCTGGGGTTGCCCGCACTGGCCGAGTTCGACGGCGGGGAGGCGGCCGCCCGCCTGGCCACGCTCCTCGGCGACCTCGGCTTCCCCGCCACCCTCGAGGTCACGATCGGCGGCGGCCGGCGCCGCTACCAGGTGCACCGCGTGGCCGTCCGCCCCGACCAGCGCGACGACGCCATCCGCCTGCTGGCCACCGCCTGGCGCCAGGGCCGCCGCACGCTGCTGGGCACCGACCCGATCGGCTCCTCCTCCCCCCGCAACGCCCAGCGCGCCACCCTCGCCCGCGCCGCGTGGCGCGCCGCCCTGCTGGCCGGCGGCCGTCGCCTGCGGACCGACTCGCTCGGCGTCCGCCTCGGCGACCAGGAGATGGCCGCCGTGCTGGTCCGCGCCGCCCGCCTGCTCGGCGTGACCGCCGGCGTCATGACCCGCCCCGGCTGCCTGCTCGTCACAGTATCCAATATGGACGAACGCACCCGCGTCCTGCGCACGCTGCACACCCCGCGCGTCCCGGCCCTCCTCTGACGCTTTCTCTCCGAACAGATTTGCCCACGTCCGCGTCAGCTGTAGACCGTATGCTCCCGCGGGCACCGCTCCCGGCCGGCGGCTCGCAGCGCTCGCCGAAACCCCCGGCCGTCCACTGCCGGCTCCGCGGCACAAACCCTCCTCGCGACAGGTTTCCCTTGATCGAGGTAACGAAGGCGGGTGACGCTGGCGATCGTGGTACACAACTGACCCTGGAGGGGCAGTAAACGTCCACGATCTGTTCGCCGGGCGGCGCCATATACGATTCCACAATGGACGGGCGGCGCGGCGCAGCGCATAGCCGGGGCCGGGTCCCGGGCCGGACCGCGGCCCCGACCTTGGCTTGCGCGGCCGGCTCGGCCAGACTCCAACCATGATCGTGCGCACCTGGTCCGCCCGTGCCACCCCGGCCGGCGCCGCGGACTACCACGCCTACTTCGAGGGCACGCTGCTCCCCGAGCTACGCGCCCTGGCCGGTTTCGCCGGCGCGTACCTGCTCTCCCGCACGGACGGCGCGACGGTCGAGCTGACCGCACACACCTTGTGGGAGTCGCTCGCCTCGATCCAGGCCTTCGCCGGTGACGACATCACCCGCGCGGTCGTCGAGCCCGAGGCCCGCGCCGTCCTGCTGGACATCGACGAGACCGTCACCCACCGCGACGTCCTGGTGGACGCCCGCGCTACCCGGGCTTGACCGCGAGCAGGCCGAGCACGTCGGCCACTCCCCCGGGCCCGCTCTCGGCCGCGCGGACGAAGCGCAACCCCGCGGCCGTCACCGCGTTGAGGAGGTCGGCCAGCGGGACGTGCCAGGCGCCGACCCGGGCGCGCACGCCCGACGGGTCCCAGGCCTCGGTCGTGTAGGAGCGGTCGGCGTAGCGCTCGTCGACGAAGACGCGCGGGCGGTCGCTCCAGTCGGCGAACGCGCCCACGAAGCACGGGTGCACTCCCACGTGGACGAACCGCCCGCCGGGCCGCAACACCCGCGCCACCTCGCGTACCACCGCGGGGTAGTCGGGCAGGTCGGTGTGCGCGAGCACGCAGGCGACCGCGGGCAGTGACCCGGTCGCGACCGGGAGGGCGGCCGCGTCGGCGTGGGCGACCGGGAGGCGGGCGGTGGCGTGGCGGAGCTGGCCGCGGGAGAGGTCGACGCCGAGCGGGGTCCAGCCGAGGGCGCCGATCGTGGCCGCGCGCACGCCGGTGCCGCAGCACAGGTCGAGGCAGGCGCCGGCGCCGGCGCCGAGCAGGTCGGCGAGCAGCTCGCCGCTGCGCCGCGTGTACGGCGCGGCCTTGCCGGAGACGTAGTCCTCGTACCAGTCGGCGTAGGCGTCGTACGCGGCGATCAGCGGCATCCCCGGATCGTATGGCCGGGCGCGGCCGGCCGGCAGGCCTGAACGCTACGAGCGAACGAGCAGCGCCGCGGTGATCGTCGCGCCCTTGGGGCCGGTGCGGACGTCCACCTGATGCGACATCTGCCGCACCACCCACAGGCCGCGCCCGCCGTACGCGGTGATCGGCACCAGCTCGCGGTCCAGCTCGCTCTCGTCCAGGCCCGGTCCGGCGTCGCTGACCTCGCAGTGGATCAGCTCGCCGGCGCGCCAGAGGCGCAGGCGGCCGGCGCCGCCGCCGTGGCGGATCGCGTTGCTGGCCAGCTCGTTCGCGACCATGACGAGCTCCTCGACCACCTCGTCGCCGGCGCCGAGGTCGGCGGCGTGCGCGGCGACGGCGGCGCGCAGGGAGTAGAGGCCGTTGGTGTCGAAGGGCTGGTCGAGCGCGACGTCGCCGTTCGGGGCGGCGGTGAGGGGCGCGCCGTCGGCCTGGGCCGCGTCGTCCGTCGGGAAGGGACCGTGGTCACGGTCGGCCATCAGCCAGCCTTACCCGAATCGCGGGCTGATCAGTCACGCCAACCAGATCCAGCACCTTGTGTACCGCCCGGCGGCACACGACGGCCATCAGGCGGCCCGGCTGGAGGCTGAGCGCCGCCTGACCGATCGACGCCGCGGCGGCCGCGTCCATGAAGGTCAGCTGCGTGAGGTTGACGTGGATGTCGCCGCCGAGCCGCAGCGCCTCGGCGAGGGCCTGGTTGAGCTCGGGCACCCGCCGGTAGTCGATCTCGCCGGCCAGCCGGATGCCGGGCGGCGCGTGCTGCCGGCAGATGCGCAGCAGCGGGTCCTCGTAGTACACGGCGGCGGCGACCGCCCGCGAGTGCGCCTTCGCCGCGAACGCCAGCGTCACCTGGTCGAAGCTCTGCCGGTCGTACTGGCAGACGGCGGTCAGCCGCCCGTCGCCGAACAGGCCGGCCACCCGCGTCTCGAAGACCAGCAGCTCGTCGACGGCCGCGACCGGGCGGGTGGCCCAGCACATGTCAGCGGTGACCCGCAGCCCGGCGAACCCGTCGCGGTGGGCCGCCGCCAGCTCGCCGGAGAGCATCTCGATCATATTGGTGGCCGAGACCCGCCCGCCGGACAGCCACGCGGCGTCGTTGTCCCGGATCGCGAGCTGGCCGCCGTTGGTGGTCTTGACGTCCCGTTCGGCCAGCTCGCCGGCGAAGTCGGGCTCGGTCGACGGTTCGGTGAAGCAGATGACCCGCTGGCCGGCGCCGAGGCCGTCGCGGACGAACGCGGCGACGATGTCGAGGCGCTCCTCCGCGTCCGAATAGGTCAGACACGCGTGGTCGCCCGGACGTAGATCATCAACAGATGCAGCAGCCGCCATCGCGCCTCACCCTAGACGACCTTGTCCGGACCCGCGGGCTGGCCGGAGAGTTGCCGCCGAGGGAGCCGAACGCACAAACGGGGTGATTCGCGGATGGCGGACAAAAACCATAAGCCCGCCCTGGTACGCGAAACGGTCCCCTAGCGTCATCACGGGGGTGCGACGGATGCATGAATGGCACGTCGGGACCGAGCAGCACGCCATCCCCCTGCTGGCGTCGAAGCTATCGGTCCCACCGCCGCCGGAAGTCCCGCTCGCCCGCCCGCGCCTGACCCGGCTGATCGATGCCGGGGCGCGCGGGCCGGTGACGCTGGTGGCCGCTCCGGCGGGGTGGGGAAAGACAGTACTGCTGGGCGCGTGGGCGCGGACCCACCCGGACCAGCCAGTGGCCTGGTACACGGTCGAGGCGGGTGACGGCCCGAGATTCTGGGCCTACGTGGGCGCGGCGCTGGCCCGCGGCGGCCTCGCCGTGCCCGAGGACGCCGACGTGGAACGCCTCGCCGCGGCCATCGCACGGCTGCCACGGCCGGCCGTGCTGCTCGTCGACGACCTGCACCTGGCCGGCGACGAGACCGTGGCGAACGGCCTCGACTACCTGGTGCGGCACGCCGACCGGCGCCTGCACCTGGTCGCCGCCTCGCGCACCGAGCCGCCGCTCGGGCTGCACCGGTGGCGCCTCGAGGGCGGGCTCACCGAGGTCTCCGCGCACGACCTGGCGTTCACCCGGGAGGAGACGGCCGAGCTGCTCTCCCGCCACCGGGTGCCGGCGAGCGCGCGGCGGGTGGAGGACCTGCACCTGCGTACCGAGGGATGGCCGGCGGGGTTGCGCTTCGCGGCCCGCTCGCTCTACGCGCACCCGGACCCGGACAGGTTCATCGCCGGGTACGGCGGGGAGCACCCGAGCGTGGCCGGTTACCTGGTCGACGAGGTGCTCGCCGGGCAGCCCGCCGACGCGCGGGACGTGCTGCTGCGCACCTCGATCGCCGAGCCGGTGAGCGGCGAGCTGGCCGACGCGCTGACCGGGCGGGAGGACGCCGCTCAAGTGCTGGCCGAGCTGGAGCGCACGAACGGCTTCGTGGTCCCGGTCAAGGGCCGGCCGGGCGCGTACCGCTACCACCGGATGTTCGGCGAGCTGCTCCGCGCCGAGCTGCGCCGCCGCTCGCCGGACCAGCTCACCGACCTGCACCGGCGGGCCGCCGCCTGGCACGCCGACCGGCACATGCCGCCGGACGCGCTGCGGCACGCGCTCGCCGGCCGCGACTGGACCCGGGCGACCGAGCTACTGGTGCTGCACTGGCCGGAGCTGATCCCGTACGGCGCGGAGAACGACCAGCCGCCCGCGCCACCGATCCCACCGCCGCCGGCCAGCGCGCTGCGTGCGGACCCGGCGCTGGCGCTGGCGTACGCGGCCGCGTTCCTCGACGCGCAGGACCGCGCGTCGGCGACCGCCTTCATGCGGCTGGCGCAGCGCCACCGCGACCGCATGCCACAGGGGCAACGGGCCAGGTACGCGCTGGTCGCGGCCGCGTTGCGGCTGGCCGAGGCCCAGCTCTACGGCGACCAGGCGGCCGTCATGCCGGCCGCCCGCCAGCTCCTCGACCTGTCCGCGACCGCCGCCGTGGGCCGGCCGGTCGCCGCCGCGGCGACCGGCGCCCGGCCGGCGGGCACAGGCGCGGTGGTCGCACGCAACGGTGGCCAGGGCACAACGCCGGCCACCGCCGGGACCGGTGCCGCACCGCTGAGCCGAAGCATCGGCCCGGCCGGTGCCCCGTCGCCGAGCCGGACCACCGGCGCGGCCGGCAGCTCACCGCTGAGCCAGAGCGCCGGCGGTTTGCCGGGCCGCGACGCCGGGCCCGCGGCTGGCTCGCCGGTGGACCGCAACGCCGGGCCGGTCGACGGCTCGCCGCTGGGGCGCAACGCCGGCCCGCTCGCGCCGGGCGCCACCGGCGAGCGCAACGCCGGACCGGTCGCCCCGGGCGCCACCGGCGAGCGCAACGCCGGCCCGCTCGCGCGCGACCCCCAAAAGGGCAGCCCTGTGGGGCGTGAATTCCCAGAAGGGGTCCCGGCTACCCCTCCAGGCGGTGAGAGGGCTGCCCTCTTGGCGACGGAGCTGTCGCCGTTCGGGCGGGGCGGCGAGGGCCCAGCGAACGCCGGGGAGCGTGCCTTTCGGGCCGCCGACCCGGCCACCCGCGCGGTCGCGCTCGCCGCGGTCGGCGTGTCCGAGCTGGAGACCGGCGACCTGACGGCGGCCGGGTTGGCGCTCGCCGCCGGCCTGGCCGAGGCGCGCACCGCCGGCCTCACCCGTCCCGCCTCCGCCTGCGCCGGGCGCCTCGCGGTCGTCCACGCCATCCGCGGCGAGCTGCGGGAAGCCACCGAGGCCGCGCGAGCGTACCCGGGAGGCTCTCCGGCGGACCGCGCCCACGCGCACCTGGCGCTCGCGCTCGTGGCCCTGCACCGCGACCAGCTCGCGGAGACCGCCGCGCACCTGGACCGCGCCGCGCCGCCCGGCCCCACCGGTGGCGGTGTGCCCGAGGGGGACCGTGCCGGCGCCGCGTTCCCGGCGCTGGTGGCGGTGGCCCGCGCGGGCCTGCTGGAGGCCCGCGGCGACCTGGCCGGGGCGCACCGCGCGCTCTCCGCCGCGCGGGCCGACCGGGAGCTGCCGCCGCTGGTCGAACGCTGGCTGGCCGTCGCCGAGGCCGACCTGCACACCGCGCGTGGCGACGCCTCCGGCGCGCGCACGCTGCTCGGGGCGTCGGCGAAAGAGGCATCCGGCGCGGTCGCCCTCGCACGGGCCTACCTGCGCGCCGGCGACGCGGCCGCCGCCATGCGCGCGCTGCCGGCGTGGGACGACCTGGAGGTCGACGTGCCGCTCGCGGTCCGGGTGGACGCGGGCCTGCTCGCCGCCATCGCCGCCCGCCGCGACGGCGACCACCGCCGGGCCGCGCGCGACCTGGAGACGGTGCTGGGGTGGGCCGGGCCGGATGGGTTCCGGCGGGCCTTCACGCGGGCTGGGACGGACGCGCGCGACCTGCTCGCCGCCCACCTCGACGCGGGCACCGCGTACTGGCCGCTCGTCGCCGACCTGGTGGCCGCCATGCCACCGCCGGCGGCGGCCGACCCGCCGCCGTCACCGGAGACGGGCGAGACGCTCACCGAACGGGAGCTGACCGTCCTGCGCTACCTGCAAAGCATGCTGTCCACTGTGGAGATAGCGGGCGAGCTGTCGCTGTCGGTCAACACCGTCAAGACGCACGTGCGCAACATCTACCGCAAGCTCTCCGCGACCCGCCGCCGCGAGGCGGTGCGCAGAGGCCGGGAGCTGCGGCTGATCTGAGTCACCCGCGCCGCGTGATCCGGGCTCACCCGCACGGCACCCACTCTGGGCCGGTGAAGACGTTCGTAGTGATCGGCGGCACGAGCGGGCTCGGGCTCGAAGTGGCCCGCCTCCTCGCGGCCGAGCACCGGGTCGTGGTCATGGGCGACCGGGTCGACGAGGTGAAGAATGTCGCCGCCGACCTCGGCTGCGACGGGATGACCTGCGACGTGTCGCGGGCCGACCAGGTGGAGCGCGCGTTCGACGAGATCGCGATGCGCGGGGCCGTGCACGGCCTGGCGCACTGCGCCGCGATGTGGGTCGGCGGTGGCCTGAACGACCTGGCGCCCGAGACGATCCGCCGCGCGGTGGAGGTCAACGTGCTGGGCCCCACCTACGTGCTCCGCGAGGCGCTGCGCCACATGCGGGCCCAGGGGCACGGCAACGTGGTGTACGTCGGCGCGATCGCGGTCGACGCGGCCCGCCCCGGCATCCCCGTGTACCGGGCCACCAAGAGCTACGGCAAGAGCCTGGTGGAGTCGCTCGCCCAGGCCACCGGCAGCAACCGGGTGAAGCTGATGCAGGTGCACCCGGGCCCGATGCCCACCCGCCTACAGGAACGCGTGGGCGACTCGTTCCTCGACACGGTCTACACCCCGCCGGCCGCGGTGGCGCGGGAGATCGTGCGGCTGCTCCTGCTCGCGCCGGAGGACCCGTACGTCTCCGACCTGAGGGTGCTCCAGGCCGACGGCAGGTGGTGAGCGCCGAGGGCCAGGCACAGGCGTGGGCGCCGCTGCGCATCGCGGCGTACCGCAACCTGTGGCTGGCGTTGCTCGCCGCCAACATCGGCACCTGGATGCAGACGGTGGGTGCCCAGTGGCTGCTGGTCACCCACTCGCACGCGGAGACGCTCGTCGCGGCCGTGCAGACGGCCAGCATGCTGCCGATCCTGCTCTTCGCGCTGCCCGCCGGCGTGCTCGCGGACGCGTTCGACCGGCGGCACCTGCTGATCGCCGTGCAGGGCTTCCTGGCCGCGGTCGGCGTGCTGATGACGGTGCTCACCGCCGTCGGCCACATGCGGCCGCCGCTGCTGCTCACGCTGACGTTCGCCCTGGGTACCGGCCAGGCGCTGACGCTGCCGGCGTGGGCGGCGGTGATCCCCCAGCTGGTGCCCCGCGAACAGATCCGGTCCGCGTCGGCGCTCGGCGCTATCAGCGTGAACGTGGCCCGCGCGATCGGCCCCGCCGTCGCCGGCGTGCTCGTCGCCGAGGCCGGGGTGTCGGTGGTCTTCGGCATCAACGCGGCGACGTTCGTGCTCTTCGCCGCCACGCTGCTGCACTGGCGGCCGGAGAGCGCGCGGCCGACCGAGTCGCCGGAACGCTTCACCGCCGCGCTGAAGGCCGGCGGCCGCTACGTGCGCTACTCCCCCACGCTCCGCCGCCTGCTGATGCGGATCGTGCTGTTCATCCTGCCCGGCAGCGCGCTGTGGGCCTTGCTGCCGCTGGTGGCCAGCGAGCGGATCGGCACCGGTCCGCACGGGTACGGCGTGCTGCTCGCCGCGCTCGGCGTCGGCGCGATCGCGGGCGGCGTCGCGCTGCCCCGGCTCCGCGCGCGGATGTCGGCGAGCAAGCTGCTGGGCATCGCCGGCATCCTCTTCGGACTCGTGCTGCTCGACGTGGCCGCCCTCAACGACCTGGCCGCCGTCGCGGTCGCCCTCACCCCGGCCGGCGCGGCGTGGGTGATCGTCCTGGCCAACCTGAACGCCGAGATCCAGCTCTTCCTGCCCAACTGGGTACGCGCCCGCGGGCTCGCCGTGTACCAGGTGGTGTTCGCCGGCGGGCAGGCGATCGGCGCGCTGGCCTGGGGCGGCATCGCGCAGGTGGTGGGGCTGGAGGTGACGTTCCTGCTCGCGGCGGCGCTGATGTTCTTCGACGCGGTGGCGCTGACCATGTGGCCGCTGCCCGACCTGCGCGAGGTCGACCGCGAACCGGCCGTCATCTGGCCCGAGGTGTCGCTGGCCGTCCATCCCGACCCGCAGGCCGGTCCGGTGCTGGTCACCTCCGCGTACCACGTGCGGCCGGAGCGGGAGAAGGAGTTCATGGAGGCGATGCGCCTGGTGCGCGGCACCCGGCTGCGTACCGGCGCGCTGAGATGGGGCCTGTTCCGGGTGGGCGAGGAGCCGCAGCGGTTCGTCGAGGTGTACCAGCTCGCCACCTGGGACGAGCACGTGCGCCAGCACGACAACCGCTTCACCAGCGCCGACAAGGAGTCCGAGGACCGCGCCAAGGAGATCGCCGACGAGGGCCCGGACGCGCAGCACCTGCTGCCCGCCGACACGAGGGCGGGCGACCCGGGAGCCGGCGCCGTCGACGTGGGCGCGACGCCGACCGACGCCGGCGGCCCCGGGGTGAGCGCCGATACGGTCACCCGGCGGGCGTGACGCGGCGTCACCCGGCCACTGGCGATCATGCCGACATGAATGATCCTTTCCGCTTGACGATGAGCCGGCTCCGCGGGCCGGTCACCGAGGAGGACCATCTCCTCGGCAGCTCGTACGCCCCGGTCACCCTCGTCGAGTACGGGGACTACCAGTGCCCCGGCTCGGCCGTCGCGCACACGGTGGTCCGGGAGGTCCTGCGCCAGCGCCCCACCAAGGTGGCCTACGTCTACCGGCACTTCCCGCTGACGGACGTGCACCCGTACTCGGAGATCGCCGCCGAGGCCGCCGAGGCCGCCGCCGCCCGCGGCCGCTTCTGGCAGATGCACGACTGGCTCTTCGCCCACCAGGACCAGCTCAAGCCGCTCCAGCTGGCGCTCGCCGTCGACCGTCTGGGCCTGGACATCGAGCGGGTCGGCCGGGCCATGGGCGGCCACCACTACCTGGCCCGCATCCGCCGCGACTTCGGCAGCGGCGTACGCAGCGGCGTGGCCGGCACGCCCACCTTCTTCGTCAACGGCATCCGCCACGACGCCCCGCACTCGCTCGAAGCCCTGCTGTCCGCGGTCGACGACGCGATCGACACCTAGCCGATCTATCCACACCTTCGTGAATCTTCGCCGCTTGCGGCGCCGGGCAAGAGAGCCGAGTGGGGTCGTGAAGCGCGGAGGGTGAGGCCGCGGGAGCAGCGGTCCGGACCACCGCGGACATCGCGGTAGCTCAAATTTCCATACAGATCGTCTAGGGCCGACACGGGGCCGGCGGTCGCCGCCAGCCCCGCCCCCGTCCAGTCGTTCCGGCCTGGTCCCAGGTTGGGCCTAGTTCCAGGTTCGGCCTAGCGGAAGAACGTGCACTGGAAGGCCATGTCGTCGACCCGCACCGGACCGCTGCCACCGAGCAGGGAGATCCGCATGAACACCTGGGTCGGACCGTCCCGGTAGGTCGCCACGTCGTGCCGGCGCCAGGCGGTGTCCGTGACCCGGACCGTGCGCAGCGCGAGGTACGTCCAGCTCACCGGGTCGATCACCTCGACGTTGAGCACCGCCGGCCCGCCCAGCGGCCGGACGAAGAAGCCGCCGCCGCACGTGGTGGAGTGCCCGGCGGTGCGGGGCCGTACGGTGAGCAGCTTGCCGACGCCGGACCAGCCGCCCGCCGAGGTGGTGAGGATCGCGTTGTTCTGGCCGTTGTGCGCCGTCCCCGCGCCGATCTCGAAGGCGCCGCTCCCGGCACCGGAACGGTGGAACTCCCACACCGCCGCCGGGTCACCCTCGAACCCGTCGGTGTGCTGGAAGAGGTCGGCGTACGCCGGGCTCGCGGCCACGCCGAGCGTCACCGCCGTGGTCGCCACGGCCGCGACGGCGAGGCGGACGAACTTCGCGTAGGTGGATCTCATGCCGGTCTCCTTCTCGTTCGTGGCCGTCACGGCGCGCCGTAGATGACTACCTGGTACGTGTTGATGGGCTCGGACACCGGCTGGTGCCAGGTCTTGGGGCTGGAGTTGCACACGCTGCCGTTCCGGTTGGCGTGCGAGTTCAGCCCGTACCCGATGTGGCTGGCGAACAGCGGCCCGCCGCTGTCGCCGCCGAGCGTGCAGATGTTGGTCTCGATCATCTGGCGCACGGTGCCGCCGGCGCCGTTGACCGTCACGTTGGTCTTGAGGACGCGACCGCACCGCAGCCCGGTCGTCCGGCCGGAGTTGCAGACCGAGAGCCCGCTCACCGCCGTGGCCCAGCCGTGGATGCCTTGGCTGCCCGGCCAGAGGTTGAACACGCCGGTCGGCCAGACCGACGGGCCGTTCATCCAGATCAGCCCGAAGTCGTTCTCCGGGTAGTGGCTCTCCAGCGTCGGCCCGACGTCGGACCCGTCGGGCAGCGTCCAATGTGGGAAGCCCTGCGTGCAGTGCCCGGCGGTGATGATGTAGTTGAAGCTGCCGTCGGTGGCGGTGAAGCCGGCCGAGCAGCTGCCCAGCGGGTCCCCGCTGGAGATGCCGACGTTGGGCTGGATCGCGCCGTCCTCGGTCTCGAAGCGCACGGCCGAGCCGAAGCGCCGCGCGGCCGTCCGCTGCGCGGCGTTCTTCGCCCCCGCCGCGGGCAGGCCCACCACGACCTGGTTGGCCTGCGGGTCGATACCCCAGGACGTGTTCGGCTCGCTCGGCGCGGCTTCCAGCGTCCGCTGGATCGCCTCGAGCTGACGCTGGCCGCGCGTGACGATCCGCGCCTTCGCGCCGGCTGCGGTCACCTTCGCGGCGGCCGCGGCGTCGGTGACCGTGACGACGACGGTGCCGCCGGCCAGGTACGCGCCGCCGCTCTTCGCGCCCAGCGCGGTGGTCAGCCGGTTGGCGAGGTCGACGCTGGCGTTCTCGGCACGCAGCAGCTTCTCCGCGGCGTCCCGGCTGATGCCGCGCTGCCGGGCGATCGCGCCGGCGACGTCCGCGCCGCCGGCCGCCCGGTCTGTGGTGACGGCCGTGCCGCTCGTCGGTGCCGGCTGGTCGCCCGGCTTCGCAGTCGCGGCGGTCGGGACGAAGGCGACCGGTGCCACGACGGCGATCGCCGCCGCGAGCACGGTTCGCCGGCTTGGCCTTCTCGCGCGCGGGTGTCTTGCACGTTCTGACATTCCCGTTCCCTTCACCAGAGGACTGGTGCAAACGGGTCCGGAGCCTGATGGCCGGACCGAGCGGCCATCGTCGCAATCGAACGAGGCCGATGGGCCGGACGTCGGACACGGTCGGAATCCGCTGGACGTCGCTGGACACGCCTCAATCCCCGTCGGCCAGCTCCTTGACCTTCGCCCGGACCTCGGCGGCCTCGGAGCGGCCGAGGTCCTCGAAGATGGCCACGGCCGCACGCCAGGCCGCCAGGGCGGCCGGCCGGTCGGCCATGGCCAGGCGGGTGTCGCCGACGTGGACCAGGGTGTCCGCCTCGTAGTAGCGGTCACCCAGCTCGCGGAACGTCTCCAGTGCGCGGTCGTAGCAGGCCAGCGCCTCGCGGTGCTCGCCGAGGTGGTGGTGGGCGTACCCGACGCTGTCCCACGCCGTCGCCTCGCCGAGCCGGTCGCCCACCTCGGCGAGCAGGGTCACCGCCTGCCGGCAGTTGTCCAGCGCCCGCGCGTAGTCGCCGACCAGCGCGTGGTACCAGCCGACCGAGTTGTACGCGTACGCCTTGCCCGGCTGGTCGTCGGTGCGCAGCAGCAGGTCGCGGCTGCGGCGGGCGTGCTCCAGCGCGTCGGCGTAGCGGCCCTGCCGTTCGAACATCAGGCACATGCCGCGGTGCGCGCGGGACAGGCCGACGTCGTCGGCGAGGGCGCCGTAGAGCTCCAGCGCCCGCTCGAAGTGCGCCTGGCTGTCCGCGTAGCGGTCGAGGCTGGCGTACGCGTACGCCACCTCCCGGTGCAGCCGTGCCCGCCACAGCGGATCGGCCAGCCGGTACGCGGCCGGCAGCGCGGCCTCCTGGAGGGCGGCCCAGTCGGTCCAGTACACGCGCAGCCGGCAGAACGCGCCGAGCACCCAGGCGAGCTGGCACGCGAGCTCGTCCAGCCCGGTGTCCAGGGCCAGCGCCACGGCGTCCCGCAGCGCCGGGTACTCCGCCGTCAGCCAGGACACGGCCGCCCGCGCGTCGGGAAGCTCCTGCGTGGCGGCGCCCGGCTCCGGGTCCCACGCCGGGAGCAGCTCGCGGCTGGGGTCGATCAGCGCGTTGGCCGCCCACACCGCGCGGACGCAGAAGTCCAGCAGCCGGCGCACGGCGGCGCGCCGCGGCTCCTCGCCGTCGAGGGTGCGGCTCTGCTCCATCGCGTACGCGCGCAGCAGGTCGTGCAGCCGGTACCGACCGGGCGCGTGCTCCACGACCAGGTGCGCGTGGGCCAGCTCCGCCAGCCGCCGCCGCGCGTCGTCGGGTGGCTCGCCGGCGAGGCTGGCCGCGGCCGGTACGCCGATCTCCTGTCCGGGGTGCAGGCCGAGCAGCCGGAACATCCGCGCCGTCGCGGGCCGCAGCGCGCGGTACGACCAGGAGAAGACGGCGCGCACGTCGGCCGCGTCGTCGCCCGCGTTGAGCGTGTCCAGGCGCCGGTCCGCCTCGGCCAGGTCGTCGGCGAGGGCGGCGAGCGTGAGGCGCCGGTCGGTGACCGCGTGGGCGGCGGTGATCGCCAGCGCCAGCGGCAGCCCGGCACACCGCTCGATGATCTTCTCGGTGGCGCCCGGCTCGGCCGTCAGCCGCTCGGTGCCCAGCCGCCGCCCCAGCAGGTCCCACGCCTCGACCGGGGTCAGCACGCCGACCGCGACCGGGTACGCGCCGGCGGTGGCGACCAGCGCCGCGAGCTGGGTGCGGCTGGTCACCACCGCGGCGCACGACGCGCCCGGCAGCAGCGGCCGCACCTGCGCCGCGTCCCGCGCGTTGTCGAGCACGACGAGCATCCGCCGCTGCGCGAGCAGGGCACGGTACAGCGCCGCCTGCTCGTCGGGGTCGGCCGGGACCTGGTGGGCCGGCACGTCCATCGCGTTGAGGAAGCCGCGCACCGCGTCGGCGGGCCTCATCGGGGACGCCACCGGATCGAACCCGCGCAGGTCCACGTAGAGCTGCCCGCCGGGGAACTCGTGCGCCACCCGGTGCGCCCAGTGCACCACCAGCGCGGTCTTGCCCACGCCGGCCGAACCGGAGACGGTGGCCAGCCGCGCCGCCCGCCCGCTCTCGGGCAGCAGCGCGTCCAGCTCGCCGAGCTGGGCGACCCGGCCGGCGAACCCGTACACCTCCGCGGGCAGCAGGTTGACCGGGGCCGGCGGCGGTGTGGCGGTCACGGCCGGCGCGGGCGGTGCCTTGACCTGCCGCCGCTCCGCGACCCGGTCCCGGGCCGTGGCCAGGGCACCCTGCTCGACGGCGTTGGCACCGAGCAGCGCGGTCAGGATGTCGAAGCGGTCGGTCGGCGGCAGGATCTTCCCGGTGAAGTAGGCCCCGATGATGCTCACCGACCAGCCGGTCTTCGCGGCCAGCTCGCGGTAGGTGAGCTCGGGCTGCCCCTGGCGGCGGGCCTCCCGCCGGCGAAGCTGGCGTAACGCCCGGGCCAGGTCTTCCAGGGTGGCGATCCCACCGTGAGCAGCACTCATGATTGCCTATCTGTACGAGCATCCGTCCGCAACAAATGATAGAAGTCCGCGCATAGGACGCCGCTGTCCATGATGGACACATTTGACCGCCCCGTCCGCCGGCGCACCCGGCGCGCGTAGGCTCGGGTCGTGACGGATCTTCGCAGCGCCCAGTGGTACGGCGGTGACGACCGCAACGCCTACATCCACCGCGCCTGGATGCGGCGCGGGCTGCCGGACGGCGCCTTCTCCGGGCGGCCGCACATCGCGATCGCCAACACCGCCTCCGACCTCACCCCCTGCAACATGCACCTGAACGACGTGGCGGAGAGCGTCAAGGCGGGCGTGTGGGAGGCCGGCGGGGTCCCGCTCAACCTACCGGTCATCTCGATCGGTGAGACGCAGGTGCGGCCCACGGCCATGCTGTGGCGCAACCTCGCCGCGATGGCCATCGAGGAGATGCTGCGCGCCAACCCGATCGACGGCGTGGTGCTGCTCGGCGGCTGCGACAAGACCATCCCCGCGCTGCTGATGGCCGCCGCCTCGGTCGACCTGCCCGCCGTGGTCGTGCCCGGCGGCCCGATGCTCACCGGCCACTTCCGCGGCACCCCGCTCGGCTGTGGCACCGACGTGTGGCGCCTGTCCGAGGAGGTACGGGCCGGCACCCTGTCGCAGGAGGCGTTCATGCGCTCGGAGTCCGCGATGATCCGCAGCCGCGGCCACTGCAACACGATGGGCACCGCCTCCACGATGGCGAGCATGGCCGAGGCGCTCGGCATGACCCTGCCCGGCATCGCCGGCACGCCCGCGCCCGACAGCCGGCTGCTCGCCCTCTCCCACGAGACCGGCAGGCTCGCCGTGGAGCTCGTCGCGGCCGGCCGCCGCCCGAGCGACATCCTGACAAAAGCCTCGTTCCACAACGCGATCGTCACGCTCGCCGCGATCGGCGGCTCCACCAACGCCGTGGTACACCTGCTCGCCATCGCCGGCCGCGCCGGCGTCGACCTGACCCTGGACGACTTCGACGAGGTCGGTTCCGGCGTACCCCTGCTGGTCGACCTCCAGCCCGCCGGCCGCCACCTCATGGACGACCTCTACCGCGCCGGCGGCCTCCACGCCGTCCTCAACGAGGTCGGCGACCTGCTCGACCCCGACGCCATCACGGTCACCGGCCGCCCGCTGGTCACGCATCTGGCCGGCGCCGAGATCTGGGACGAAGAGGTCATCCGCCGCCGCAACAAGCCATTGCTGGACGACGCCGGCATCGCGGTCCTGCGCGGCAATCTCGCCCCCGACGGCGCCGTCATCAAACCCGCCGCCGCCTCACCCGAACTCCTGCGGCACCGCGGCCGCGCGGTCGTCTTCGAAAGCGTCGAAGACCTGCACGCCCGCCTCGACTCCCCCGACCTCGACGTCTCCGCCGACTCGGTGCTGATCCTGCGCGGCTGCGGCCCCAAGGGCTACCCCGGCATGCCGGAGGTCGGCAACCTCCCGCTGCCCGCCAAGCTGCTCGCCAAGGGCGTCCGCGACATGGTCCGCGTCAGCGACGCCCGGATGAGCGGCACCGCCTACGGCACGGTGGTGCTGCACGCCGCCCCCGAGGCGGCTGTCGGCGGCCCGCTGGCCCTGGTGCGGACGGGCGACCCGATCGTGCTCGACGTGCCCTCCCGCCGGCTCGACATCGACCTGCCGATCGAGGAGCTGGCCACCCGCGAGCCCACCGAGGCGAGCACCGCCGCGTACGCGTCGCCGACCCGCGGCTGGGAACGCCTCTACGTCGATCACGTCATGCAGGCCGACAAGGGCGCCGACCTGGACTTCCTCACCGGCGCCAGCGGCCACTCCGTATCCCGCGAGTCCCATTAGGACGGTCGACCGGGACGCGACGCCACGGGCTCGCCCGGGTGAGCGGACTCGTCACCCGGGCGAGCTCCGGTAGGGCACCGGTCAGGACGCGCAGATCCCGTGGGCGGCGGAGAACCACCCGGCCGTGGTCGAGTCGTTCTCGAACGCCTTGACCGTCGCGGTGAGCAGCACCAACGACGCCGGGGTCATGTCCTCGATCACGACCTGCCCGGTCGCACCGCTGGAGACGACGCCGGGGCCGTGCAGCTTGGTGCCGGTCGGGCAGCCGACGTCCTCCTCCTTCGGCGAGGTGGAGTCGTTGGCGAAGTCGGACTGGGTCTGCGCCACGTGCGTCGCGGCCTGCGGTCCGCAGATCGCGAAGGCCTCGACACCCCACACCAGACCGTTGTTGTTGTCGGTCACGGCGCGCACGTTCCAGGCGAGCAGGTTGGAGTTACCGAACGACCAGGTCATGAACACCTGGCCGTAGCCGAGCGGGAAGATGAAGCCGCCGCCGTACACCTTCCGCCCACCCGTGCACGGGACCGTCGCGCTCTTGTCCGTGCTGCTCGAGTTGGGGACGATCACCCGTTCCCGCTTCAGGTTCGAGTTCGGCGGGCCGCAGATCGCCTCGGCGGTCACGCTCCAGCTGCTGGTGATGCCGCTGTCGGTCTCGTTCGCCTCGACGAACACCTCGGTGAGGGCCTCGTTGGGCAGAAGCGTGTTGACCGCCACCTTGCCCAGGCCGTCCGTGACCCGGTACGAGGCGCCGTACACCTGCTCGCCGAAGTCGCAGCGGGCGGTGGCGTTCTTGAAGTTGGTCGAGCTGTACGCGCTGGTGCCTTGCTCGAACTCGGGCGAGGCGACCGCCTGGCTCGGCGTCGGCAGCAGCGCGACGGCGGCGACGCCGGCGACCAGTGCCGTCGTGGCCCCGAGAATTCTCCGGCCCACCCGTCGTCGAATGTTCATAGGTAGATCCCTTCGTCGGTGACGC
Source organism: Phytohabitans sp. LZ39 (assembly GCF_059359075.1). NCBI lineage: Bacteria > Bacillati > Actinomycetota > Actinomycetes > Micromonosporales > Micromonosporaceae > Phytohabitans > Phytohabitans sp. LZ39. The sequence goes on from NZ_JCADBM010000004.1 coordinate 21,059, forward strand.
GAACGTCACCGGCGAGGATGCCGAGGCGCCTTCATGGAACCCGCACCGAAATCTTCATCGCTACGGCTTCAGCAGCGATCCCAGGTAGGCGATCTGCTCGGCCTTCTGGAAGTTCTGGCCGCCCTCGTGCCCGTTGTACGACCAGATGCGGATGTCCTTCTCCGCGGCCCAGTGGTTGTACGCGGCGTACACTGTGGACGGTGGGCAGACGTCGTCCATCAGCGCGACCGAGAAGAGCGCCGGCGCCGTCGCGTGCGCGGCGAAGTTGACGCCGTCGAAGTAGCGCAGCGTCTCGAAGACCCGCTCGACGTGGTCGCGGTGCGTCTTGCAGTACGTGGTGAGCTCGAAGTACGGCGCCTTGTCGGTGATCTCGGTGGCCCGGCGGTAGTGGCACAGGAACGGCACGTCCGGCATCACCGCGGCCAGCCCCTCGACCAGGCCGCCCACGGCGAGGGCGATGCCGCCGCCCTGGCTGCCGCCGGCCACGGCGACGCGGGTCGGGTCGACGAGGGGGTGTTCGCGGGCGGTCTCGACGGCGCGCACCGCGTCGGTGAAGAGGCGGCGGTAGTAGTACTTCTCCGGGTCGAGGATGCCGCTGGTCATGAAGCCCGGCGTCTGCGGCCCGCCGGCTCCCTCCGGGTCCGGCGTGTCGCCCGGCAGCCAGCCGCCGCTGCCCTGGCCGCGGGTGTCCATGACCAGGTGCGCGTAGCCGGCGGAGCTCCAGGCCAGCCAGTCGAGCGGGAGGCCGCGGCCGCCGCCGTACCCGATGTACTCGACCACGCAGGGCAGCGGGCCCTCGGCGCCGCGCGGCGCGAGGAACCAGCCCTTGATCGGGTGCCCTCCGTAGCCGCTGAACGTCACGTCGTGGACGTCCACCGTGGACAGGCCGCTGTCGTGCGGCGTGAACGTGGGCGGCGTGGCGGCGGCGCGCGCGGCGTCGAGCGTGCCGTCCCAGAACGCGCGGTAGTCGGCGGGCTCGTCGCGCTCCGGGCGGTAGGCGCGCAGCTGGTCGAGGGGCAGGTCGACGAACACCTGGGCACTCCTTAATGATCATCCGTGGGTCGTTTCACCCTAACCGCGGGTGCCCGCTCCTCGATAGAGTCGAGGCGTGCGGCCGGCGCTGGCACCCTTCATCGCCTCGATGGGATACCTCGAGGGGCGGTTTCCGCACGGCCGCGAGCGCGTGCTGCCCACCGGCACGGTGCAGCTGCTGGTCAACCTCGACCGCGACGCCCTCCACTCCGCCCCCGACGGCCTGCCGCCGGTCCGCACAGGTGGCGCCGCCCTCCAGGGGGCGACGGCACGCCCGGCCGTGGTCGACACCGCCGACCAGCGGGCGATCGTGTGGGTGGCGTTCCGCCCGGGTGGGGCGGCGCCGTTCTTCCCCGGGCTGGCGGAGGCGTGCGACCAGCTCGTTCCGCTCGACGCGCTGTGGGGTCGCCGCGCGGCGGCGCTGCGCGAGCGGCTGCTCGCCGCCGGTTCCCCGGACGAGATGCGGGAGGTGGTCGAGGCCGCACTGCTCGCCGCGGCCGACCCACCGCAACCCGACCCCGCACTCACCGCGGCGGTGGCCGCCCTCCACGGCGGCGCGTCCGTCGCGGAGGCCGCGGACCGCCTGGGCTGGACCACCAAGAGGCTCGTGCGCCTGTTCAGCGCACGGGTCGGTCTCGCTCCCAAGAGATTCGCCCGGGTACGTCGCTTCCAACGCCTTCTGTCCGCAGCCACCGGACGCCCGGACGGCGACTGGGCACGCCTCGCCGCCGACTGCGGCTACCACGACCAGGCACACATGATCCACGACTTCCGCGCACTAGCCGGCCAGAGCCCGACGCAGTGGACCCCCCGTTCGTCCGCCGAGCCCAACCACGTCCCCCTCTAGAGTCCTTTCAGGCCCCCGCGGGCTTGCGGCGCGGACCTGGCAGCGCGGGTCGGGGATCTCGGCGAGCGCCAGCGCGCCGCCGGCCCGTTTTTACAAGGCGAGGCCCCAAGGCCTTGGACATGATCGGGGCATGAGTGACATGTACCCGCGCCTGGTGGTGATCGGCGCCGCCAAGGCCATCGACTTTTACGTTTCCGCGCTCGGGGCGACCGAAATCGCCCGCTACACCGACGAGGCCACCGGCCGCATCCACCACGCGGCGCTGGAGCTGGCCGGCGTGACGTTCGCGGTCAAGGACGAGGGCGACGGCGACCCGGCCCCGCCCACGCTCGGCGGCAGTCCGGTCGTGATGGCGCTGTACGTCGACGACGCCGACGCCGTCGGGCGGCGCATGGAGGAGCATGGCGCCACCGTGGTGTTCCCGATCGCGGACCAGCCCTACGGCGAGCGGGGCGGGCGCCTCGCCGACCCGTTCGGCCACCTCTGGATGATCGCCCAACACGTTGGGACATAAGCGGGACCGGCTGTCCTACGCCACCCCGGCCGGCAGCCGGCATACTCCGAAAGATGCCGGCACTGAAGTCCTACGCCAGCGGGAGTGTCGACGAGTCCCGCGAGGTGGTGAAGGAGCATTTCTACGCCATCGCCATGGACGTGCACGGCCCCGCCGAGAGGTTCGCGTTCGGTATGGACGTGGTCCGGTTCGGGCCGCTGACCATGGCGGATCTGCGCTTCGGCGCGGAAATCGGGTTGGAGATCGACCGGATGCCCACGTACCACATGGACCTGCCCCTGGCCGGCCACGCGGTGACCCGCCAGGGCGGCATCGAGGTCGTCGTCTCGCCGGAGCACGCGAACCTGTACCGCCCGGAGGCGGGGCCGGTCGACGTGCCGGGGATCAGCGCCGACTGCCGACTGCTCAGCACGAAGATCGAGCCGGCCGGCCTGGAGGCGGAGCTGGAGGGGCTGCTCGGCCACCCGGTGCGCGCGCCGCTGCGGATCTCGCGCGGTTTCGACCTGACCGGGGGCCCGGGGCGCAGCCTTGCCCGCCTGGTGCGGCTGGTCGGCGCCGAGCTGCACGACGACGGCGGCCTGATCCACCACCCGCTGGTCGCCGGCCGGCTGTGGCACGGCATCCTGACCGGGTTGCTGCTGGCGGCCGACCACCCGTACCGCGACGAGCTTGCCGGCGGCGCCGCGCCCAGCCGCCCCCGCCACGTCAAGCGGGCGATCGACGTGATGGAGGCCGACCCGGGCCTGCCGGTCACCGTCCAGGACCTCGCGCGGATCTCCGGCGTGGGCGTGCGCGCGTTGCAGGAGGGCTTCCGCCGCAACGTGGGCGTGTCGCCGATGGCCTACCTGCGGCGGTTGCGCCTGGCCCGCGCGCACGAGGAGCTCCGCGCCGCCAGCCGCGGCCAGGCGACGGTGGCGAGCGTCGCCAGCCGGTGGGGCTTCGTGCACCTGGGCCGCTTCGCCGCCGCCTACCGCCGCACCTACGGCGTCTCCCCCGCGACGACGCTCGACCGCTAGTTTGTCCCGCGCCCGAACCTTCACCGGGTCAGGGGCGGCCTTGCGCCGCCGCTCATCAGGGCCGGCGAAGCCGGCCAACGTTTGTGGCCACCGCACTAGCGGGCGTGATCAGGCCAGGCCGGCCTCGGTGCGATAGCGCTCCAGCCGCTCCGCCAGCTCGGCCGGGCGGCTGAGCGCCACAAGATGGCCGCCCGGCATCACGTCGATCTCGATGCCGAGCCGCTCGCGGGCCTGCCGCCGCTGGAACTCCAGCGGAAACAGCCGGTCGTCGCGTGCCTGGAGGAGCCGCGTCGGCACGTCCGGCCACGCGTCCAGCGGCCACGGCTTTTCGAACGGCGTCCCCGACTGCGACGGCTCACCCCGCGCGAGCACCGCCGCCGTCACCTCGGCCGGCACGTCGTGGAAGAACCACGTCTCCAGGTCGAACTCCGCCGACCGCCCCTCCCGCGCCGCCATCTCCGCGGACGCCGCGGCCTGCCCGGTGTTTTCCCACCACTCGCCGCCGGACTCGCCCGGCCGCGGGATCATCGCGTTGAGCAGGACCATCAGATCCACCGGAACGCGCGCGGCCACCAGTGGCGCGCTCAGCCCGCCCATCGACTGGCCGACGAGCACGATTCCTCCGGTGCGGCCGCCGATCGCCTCGACCACCACGTCCGCGTACTCCTCCAGGCCGGCGGCGTCGTCCCCGGCGGGCAGGTCGACGGCGACCACGTCGTGGCCGCCGCCGCGCAGCAGCGGCGCGACGCGGTGCCAGTAGAAGGCCGCGCCGCCGGCGCCCGGGACCAGCACGTACCTCGCCACGTCAGGCGCCGCTTCCGGACAGCACCTTGGGCATCCGGGACTGGAAGTCGACCAGCCCGACCCAGGTGGGGCGGAGGGAGATGCGGGCCATCCGCAGGCCCGGCCGGTCGATGCCGGCGATGTTGCGGGCGCCCTGCTCGGGGCCGTAGTAGTGGTGGTGGATCCACACGTACTCGGGCACCAGACCCTCGACGTCGGTGACCTCGACGGGCCCGCGCAGCAGCAGGATCTCGGACGGTGGCCCGGGCCGGTCGATGGTGATGGCGACGTCGGGCCGGGCGCGCAGCGCGCGGATCTTCTGGGCGCCGGCGAACGTCGCGAAGACGAGCTCCTCACCGTTCCAGTGGAACTGCATCGGGAACACCCGCGGCGTGCCGTCCTTCGCCACGTACGCCATACGGGCCAGCTCGGTCGAGGTGAGCAGGTCGCGGGCCAGGTCGGCGCCGAGCAGCCGCACGTCGCCCTGCGGCAGTTTCATCAGGTCGGTCATGCTCCTAATTTAGGAGTGAGTACCACTGTTGCGCAAGTGCCCGCTAAGATTTTCGTCGTGAGTGGTAAACGGACGTACGCCGACCCGTGCGGCGTGGCGCGCGCCCTCGGCGCGGTGGGTGAGCGGTGGGCGCTCCTGGTGGTGCGCGAGCTGCTCTTCGGGCCGAAGCGCTTCAGCGACCTCAGCCGCGGCCTGCCCGGCATGAGCCAAAATGTGCTGTCCCAGCGCCTGCGCGAGCTGGAGGAGGCCGGCGTGGTGCGGCGCGGACGGCTGGGTCCGCCGGCGAGCATCCAGGTCTACGAGCTGACCGAGCGCGGCCAGCGCCTCGAGCCGGTGCTGCTCGCCCTCTCCGCGTGGGGCAGCCGGCTGCCGCTGCCCGAGGGGGGCCAGCTGAGCGTCGACGCGCTGATGCTCGCGCTCCGCTCCACGTTCGACCCCGCGGCCGCCGGCGATTTGGCGGCGCGGGTCGAGCTGCGGCTGGGCGACGACCGCTTCCGGGTCGAGGTGGCCGGCGGCGAGCTGAGTCTGGCCCGCGGCGCGTTTCCGACCCCGCCCGACGCCATCCTGACCACGGGCCCGGCGACGCTGCGCGGGCTTGTCTTCGCCGGCCGCAAGACCGCCGACGCCCTGCGCAGGGGCGACCTGCACATCGACGGCGACCGCAAGGTGGCCGACCGGCTGCTCCGCTCGTTCCCCCGCCCCGCGGCAGACGAGACCTAAGAACGAGCCGGCCGCGTGATTACGCAGCCTTGGACACGAATCGGCGACTGCTCATGACTGTCCGGTCGACGCCTGCTTGCATGATGACGCAGTTGACGACACGGGACGGGGAGGCAGTTCGATGACGGGTTTCCGTCGCACGAGGTTGGCGTTGATCGGGGCGACCTGCCTGCTGGCGCTGGGGGTGCCGGCCGGTCCGGCGCTGGCGGTGCCGAGCGAGCAATGGTCGCCAGTCTCGTGTGCCACCGGCGCGATCACCGGCTTCGGCGTGCGCGTGGACGAGGGCCGGACCCTTCTCGGGCTCTCCGGATGGGTCCAGCCGTGCCTACCGGCCGAGCCGGCGAACGGGTTCGCGGTGATCGTCTACCGCGGGATGGGCGCCGGGATCGGCACGCCCATACTGCCCTACGGCTCGCCGGCCGGGCCGACGGAGTTCACTGTGGACGTCGCGCTGGTCGGCAGCGGCGACACGGTCGGCAACGAGCTACTGGCCGCGTGCCTCGCCTACGCCCCGTACGGGCGCCTGGCCTGCCTCGGCATCGACGAGGGCAGCCGGGAGGCGCCGCCGGTCGTCGCACCGCTCCCGGTGGACGCCCCGGCGGTGCTGGGGATGGTCGTCGACACCGGCGGTCCGGTCCGCCGAAATCCGGTGTGCGGCACCTGCCTGTGACGGGAAATGCCGACACCGCTGCGCGAACGCGCAGCCTTGGATACGAATCGGCAACGGCTCGTGACTGTCCGGTCGACGCTTGGTTGCATGATGACGCAGGCGGCTGAGTCCTGGGGAGGCGACTCGATGGCTGGTTACTTCCGCGCGGTCTTCGGGGCGTCGTGTCCCGTCGTAGCCATGGCCGCGCCCACACCGGCGGCCGCGGCACGGGTGCCGCACCCGCCCAGCGGGAGGTACCGGTGACCGCGTCCACGGAGCCGGTGCCGTCGCTGATCGGCTGGGGCGCGTCGCCCGACGCCGACCTCGTCTACCGGCGGCTCTCCACCTTCGGCCGGGCCACCGCCCGCGAGCTGTTCCGCGAGCTGGGGATGCCGCGCCAGCGGGTCAACCAGGCCCTCGACAAGCTGGCCGCCCTCGGCCTCGCCGTCGCGCGCCGGTCGCCGGGCCAGACCGGCCTGGTCTGGGTACCCCGCTCCACCGCGAGCGTGCGCCGCGAGCCGCCGCCCCCGCCGCCGGCCGACGCCGTGCGGCGGGAGCCCTTGCCGGAGGTGGTCGCGCAGGCCACGCAGCTGGGCGAGGGGCTGCGGCACCTGCGCACGCGGGCCGCGAGCCGCGCCCGGCTCGGCGAGCTCGTCGCGATCGCGCGGCACGAGCACCTGGCCATGCACCCCGAGCCGAGCTTCGACGCCGAGGCCGCGAAGCCGGCCGTGGCCATGGACCGGACCCTCCTCGAACGCGGCGTGTCCATGCGGGTGCTGGGCGTACAGCCCGCCACACCCGACCCGATGTCGCCGTACGGGCGCACGCCCGCCGACCCGCAGCCGGCGTACCGGGAGATGCCGGCCGTACCCATGAAGCTCTTCGTGGTGGATCGAAAGGTCGCCCTGTTTCCGGTGACGCCGACCGACGTCAACCGGGGCTACCTGGAGGTTACCCAGCCGCCCGTCGTGGCCGCGCTGGTGGCTCTCTTCGAGCGGCACTGGGCGGCCGGCCGAGCCATACAGGAGAACCCGATGTCACGGATAGAACTCGACCCCCGCGAACACATGCTCATCGGGCTGCTGGCGCAGGGGCACACCGACGCCTCCGCCGCCACTGAGCTGCGGGTCAGCGCGCGCACCGTCTCCACGATCATCCGTTCCCTGATGGACCGGCTGGGCGTGGAAAACCGCTTCCAGCTCGGCGTGGCTCTCGGCGCGCGGCATCTCGTCGCGCCACCGGAGCCCGACGCCGGCGGCGAGCCGGCGTAGCCTTGCGCCATGGGTTCTGGTGTGGACAAGGGGGACCTGGTCCCGGACTTCGAGCTGCCCGACCAGACCGGCACGCCACGGCGGCTCAGTGAGCTGCTCACGGGTGGGCCGGTCGTCCTGTTCTTCTACCCGGCCGCGTTGAGCCGGGGCTGCACCGCCGAGAGCTGCCACTTCCGCGACCTGGCGCGGGAGTTCAAGGCGGCCGGCGCGCAGCGCGTCGGTATCAGTCGCGACAGCGTGCGGCGGCAGCACGAGTTCGCCGAAAAGCACGGCTTCGACTACCCGCTGCTGTCAGATAGCGACGGTGAGGTGGCCGAGGCCTTCGGCGTCAAGCGAAAGCTGCCGCTCGGGCCGATGAGCATGAAGCGGATGACGTTCGTGATCGGCACCGACCGGCGGATCGTGGCGGTCATCCACAGCGAGCTGAGCATGGAGCAGCACGCCGACCGCGCGCTGGAGGTGCTGCGCACCGGCCGGACGGTCTAGCCCGCCGTCACCGTCCACCGTGGATCTACCATTCGGCGAACGAGCCGTCGTCCTGCCGCCACACCGGGTTGCGCCACGCGTGGCCGGTGCGGTCGGCGCGGCGCACCGCCTCCTCGTCCACGTCGATGCCGAGACCGGGCGCATCCAGGCGGGCGATGTGGCCGTCGACGATCCGCAGCGGCGCCGGGTCGACGAGGTAGTCGAGCAGCTCGGTGCCGCCGTTGTAGTGGATGCCGATGCTCTGCTCCTGGATGAGGAAGTTGGGCGTGGCGAGCGCGACCTGGAGGCTCGCCGCGAGCGAGATCGGCCCCAGTGGACAGTGCGGGGCGAGCAGCGCCCCGTGCGTCTCGGCGAGCGCGGCGATCCGGCGCACCTCGGAGATGCCGCCGGCGTGCGACGGGTCGGGCTGCACGACGCTGACCCCGGCCTGGAGCGCGGGCAGGAAGTCGGCCCGGCCGTACAGGCGCTCACCGGTCGCCACCGGCACCGGCGCGCAGGCGACGAGCTCGGCGAGGCGGTGGCCGTGCTCGGGCACGAGCGGCTCTTCCACCAGCAGCGGGTGCAGGCCGGCGACGGCGGGCAGGATGAGGCGGGCGGCCGGGTAGGTGGCCCGCCCATGCAGGTCGAGCGCCACGTCGCGGTGCGGGCCGAGCACTTCGCGGGCGGCGGCGAGGCGGCGCACCACATCGTCCACATCGGCCAGTGTCGGCACCGGGGCGAGGCGGCCGGAGGCGTTCATCTTGACGGCGGTCATGCCGGCCTCGACGTGCGCGGCCACCGCCTCGGCGATCTCGGCGGGGTCGTCGCCGCCCACCCACGCGTACACCCGGACCCGGTCGCGGACCGGGCCGCCGAGCAGTGCGTGCACCGGTGCGCCGTACGCCTTGCCGGCGATGTCCCACAGCGCCTGGTCGAGCCCGGCGACGGCGCTGGAGAGCACCGGCCCGCCACGGTAGAAACCACCCTTGGTCAGCACCTGCCAGTGGTGCTCGACGCGGAGCGGGTCTTCGCCGACGAGGTACTCGGCCAGCACGTCCACCGCCGCCCGCACCACCTCGGCACGCCCCTCGACCACCGGCTCGCCCCAGCCGACGACGCCCTCGTCGGTGGAGATCCGGCAGAAGAGCCAGCGGGGCGGGACGAGAAACGTCTCCACGCGGTCGATCTTCATGACGGTGCCTCGCCCAGCCGGGCCACGTCGTCGAAGGCCTTGCGGAGCAGCTGCCGCATCGCGTCGGCGGCCGCTGCCGGCTCGTGGGCGCGGATCGCGTCGACGACCGCCCGGTGCGACGGGACCGGATCGTCGGTGCCGAGCGCGCCGTGCACCATCCGGTCGCGCTCGGCGAGGCCGGTCTCGATCACGACCTCCATGCGTACCAGCAGCTCGTTGTGCGTCGCGGCGAGCAGCGCGCGGTGAAACGCGAGGTCGGCGGCGACGGCGGCCGAGGCGTCCGGGCCCGCCGCGGCCATGGCCGCGAGCGCGGCGTCGAGGGCCTCGACGTCGGCGTCGGTGGCGCGTGCCGCGGCGAGGCTCGCGGCGCCCGGCTCGACGATGCTCCGCAACTCGTGCAGGTCCTCGAAGAGGCTCGGCTGGGCCGCCCGCGCGAACTGCCACCGCAGCACGTCGCCGTCGAGCAGGCTCCAGTCGGCGCGCGGGCGGACGAACGTGCCGCGCTTGGGGCGCGCGTCGACCATTCCCTTGGCGGCGAGCACCTTGAGCGCCTCGCGGACCACGGTCAGGCTGACGTCGAACTCCGCCTGGAGCGCCACGATGTCCAGTGTGGAGCCTTCGGCGAAGTGGCCGGTGAGGATGCGCTGTGCGATGACCTCCACGGTCTGGCCGTGCACCCCGCGCGCCGCGTACTGCTGCATCTGCCTACCTTCGGTTTTCAGGATGACGACTTCACCGCGGTCCAGCCGCCGTCGACGACGAGGCTGGCACCGGTGACGTAGCTGGCGTCCGGCGACGCGAGGAACGCTACCGCCGCCGCCACCTCGTCGGGGGTACCCAGGCGGCGGGCCACCGTCACGGACGCGGTGAACGCGCGGTCCTCGGACGAGATCCGATCCCACGCCGGTGTGAGGATCGGGCCGGGCAGCACGCTGTTGACCCGCACCTCGGGCCCGTACTCGACGGCCAGCTGCCGGGCGAGCGCGACGAGCCCGCCCTTCGCGGCGGCGTACGCCGGGCGGCCGGGCAGCCCGACCAGCGCGTGCACGGAGGACACCACCACGACGCTGCCGCCGGTCGCGCGCAGGTCGGGCAGGCACGCGCGGACCCCGAGGAACGTGCCGGTGAGGCTCACGCCGATCTGGTGGTCCCAGGACGCGCGGGTGGTCGCGTCGGCGGGCGCGATCTCGACGGCGACCGCGTTGGAGACGAGGATGCCGACCGGGCCGAAGCGCTCGCGGGCCGCCGCCACGGCCGCCGTCCAGTCTCCTTCGTCGGACGCGTCGGCGCGGATCACCAGGGTGTCGCCCTCGATGGACGCCGCCACGTCATCGGCGGGGCGGATGTCGGCGAGCACCACGGACGCGCCCTCGGCCGCGAGGCGGCGCGCACAGGCCGCGCCAATGCCCGACGCAGCGCCCGTGACCAGGGCATTCTTGCCCGTGAGCCGTCCAGCCACTGACCACTCCCGCCAACTAACCATTAATTACGAAGATATCTTGACAGCCGCCCAGGGCTGTTGCAACCTTTCGGAAACACACCGCTTACACACACACGGGGCTTCGCTCGCAGGAGGACAACGATGGTTCACAGCGAACTCGGCCGCCGCAAGTTCCTTGCTGGCATCGGCGGCCTGGGCGCCGCCGCCCTCCTCGGCGGCTGCGCGACCGGCAGCTCCGACAGTGGCGGCGGATCCTCGGCCACCCTCACCCTCCAGTCCTCGCTCTCCGACCCGTCTCCCAAGGCCGCGCTCACCAAGGTTGTCGAGGGGTACACGAAGACCAAGGTCACCCTCAACACGATCGCGATCGAGACCTTCCGGGCCCAGCTGCCGACGTACCTCAACTCGGCCACACCACCGGACGTGCTGACCTGGTACGCCGGCTCGGTGGCCCGCGACTACGCCAGCAAGGGCTTCCTGCTCGACGTCTCCGACCTGTGGACCGGCAGCGGCGCCTGCGCCGGCTTCTCCCCCGCGCTCAAGGAGCTGTCCACCGGCGCGGACGGCAAGCAGATCTTCGTACCGACGAACTACTACTGGTGGGGCGTCTTCTACCGCAAGAGCGCGTTCCAGGAGTGGGGCGTGCAGCCGGCGACCACGTGGGACGAGTTCATCGCGCTGTGCAAGGCCATCAAGGCCAAGGGCGTCGCCCCGCTGAGCATGGGCACCGGCTCCACCCCGTGGGTCGCGTCCGGCTGGTTCGACTACCTCGACCTGCGGATCAACGGGGCGCAGTTCCACCGCGACCTGCTCGCCGGCAAGCACTCCTTCGACGGCCCCGAGGTCAAGGCGGTCATGGAGCACTACCGCGAGCTGCTGCCGTACATCGACCCGAAGGGCCGCTCGTACTCCTGGCAGGACGCGGTCACGCCGCTGGCCAGCAAGAAGGCCGGCATGTACCTGATCGGCGCGTTCCTCACCCAGTCGCTGCCGAAGGACGTCGTCGACGACATCGACTTCTTCCGGGTGCCGATCATCGACCCGAGCGTGCCGGTGGCCGAAGAAGCGCCGACCGACGGCTACTTCGCCAGCGCCAAGTCGAAGAACGTGGCCGGCGCCAAGGAGCTGCTCTCGTACCTCGCGTCGGCGCCGGCCCAGGAGCTGTTCATCAAGGAGTCGGCCTCGTCCAACCTGCCCACCTCGCCGCAGGTGAGCACGACCGGGTTCTCGCCGCTCGTGCAGAAGGGCATCACGCTGCTCAACGAGAGCGCCGCGATCACGCAGTTCTTCAACCGCGACTCCAGCGACGAGCTCCAGAGCACCGCGGACACCGCGCTCACGAAGTTTCTCGACTCGCCCGGTGACGTCGACTCGATTCTCGCCAGCTGGCAGTCGTCGGCCCAGAAGGTACTCAACTCGTGACGGTTGCCGCCGCCCGAAGAAGAAGGCAGCGCCACCTCTCGCCGGTGGTCTGGCTCTTCCTGCTCGTACCCGCTGCCATCGAGATCGGGCTGGTCTTCTGGCCCGCCCTCAACAGCTTCTACCTCTCGCTCACGAAGTGGAACGGGCTGGGCGCGCCTGAGCAGGTGGGCCTTTCGAACTACCGCGACCTGTTCTCGGACGACGTCTTCCGGGAAGCGCTGGGCAACAACGTGATCTGGGCCGTCGGCTTCGGAGGACTCTCCGTGGCCGGCGGCCTCGCCCTCGCCGTGGCGCTCAACAAGCCGCGCCGCGGCGTCGGCATCTACCGAAGCGCGATCTACCTGCCGATGGTGTTCTCGCTCGCGGTCACCGGCCTGTTCTGGCGGGTGCAGTACCAGCCGGACGGCACCGTCAACACGCTGCTCGGCGCGGTCGGCCTGGAAAGCCTCGAACGGCAATGGCTCGCCGACCCGAAGACCGCCCTCTACGCGGTGCTCGTCGCGGCCGTGTGGCGGCAGGTCGGCTACGTGATGGTGCTCTACCTCGCCGGCCTCAAGGGCACCGACCCCTCCCTCGACGACGCGTCCGCTGTGGACGGTGCCGGCCCGTGGCAGCGCTTCTGGTACGTCACCTGGCCACAGCTGCGCGGCGTCAACACGGTCGTCTTCGCGGTGACGGTCATCGACTCGCTGCGCACGTTCGACATCGTGTGGGCGATGACGCAGGGCGGGCCGTACCACTCGTCGGAGCTGCTGAGCACCTACATGTTCCAGCAGGGCTTCACGTTCTTGAACCTCGGCTACGCCTCGGCCATCGCCGTCGTCATCTTCGCGCTCGCGCTGCTGTTCATCATCACGTACCTGGTCCGGACCCTGAAAGAAGAGGTCTCATGAGCGCACCGGCCGTCGCCACGCCGGCGCCGCCGGCGACATCACCCTCCACTTCGCACGATCGTCATCGGGTACGGCGGAAGGGTTGGGTCTTCCACGCCGTCATGGCGCCGCTGACGCTGCTGTGGGTGGCGCCGATGGTGTTCGTGGTGCTGATCTCGATCCGCTCCTTCGACGACATCGCCGCGCGGGGCACCGCCGCGCTGCCGGACAGCTTCACGTTCGACGGCTTCCGCACCGCGTTCGGCGAAGGGTCGATGGGCGAGGCGCTGTGGACCAGCGTCCAGGTGACCGTGCCGGCGGTCGTCCTCAGCCTGCTGCTGTCGTCGATGGCCGCGTTCGCGCTGAGCCGGTACGCGATCCCGGGGCGGCGCGCGATCCTGCTCGTCATGCTGGCCGGCAACCTGCTGCCGCCGCAGATCCTGCTGATCCCGGTCTCCCGGATCACCGAGTCGCTCGGCATCTACGACACGCTGATCGGCCTGATCGCGATCCACGTCGGCTTCGGGCTCGGCTTCTACACGTTCGTGCTGCACGGTTTCATGCGGTCGATCCCGTCCGAGGTGACCGAGGCGGCGCGGATCGACGGCGCGGGCGCGTTCTCCGTGTACGCGCGGATCATCATGCCCCTGTGCCGCCCGTCCCTCGCGGCGCTCGGCGCGCTCGCCACGACCTGGATCTTCAACGACCTGATCTGGTCGATCACCGTGCTCCGCACGCAGGCCAAGTTTCCGGTGACGGCGGCGCTGCTCAACCTCCAGGGCGGCTACGTCAGCAACTGGAACGTGGTCGCGGCGGCGTCCATCATGGCCGCGGTACCGACGGCCGTCGTCTTCTTCGCGTTCCAGCGCCACTTCGTGTCCGGTCTACTGATGGGGTCTACCAAGTGACTGACCGCCTCACCATTACCCTTTGGGACTTCACCTGGTACACGCGCACCGGGCCCGGAGAGCCGTTCGAGGATCTCGACGAGGCGTTCCGGCAGGCGGCCGAGCGCGGCTACAACGCGATCCGGATCTGCGCGATGCCGCTGCTGCTGTTCGGCAGCGGGCTCGACACGAGCCGGCTGACACTCAGCGGGCTGGGCGGCGACTACGGCCAGCGCACCCGGTGGTACGACGTGCGGCACACCACCACGGTGGACGGCCGGGCGCAGCTCCTGGCGCTCTTCCGCGGCGCGGCCCGGTACGACTTCAAGGTGATCGTCTCCAGCTGGGAGTACCAGCAGAGCCCGTCGTTCCTCGCCGACGACTCGTGGCACCGGGCGGTCACCGCGATCCCGCCGGCCGACCGGGCGAACGCGCTCGCCGACGCGCTCGCCGCCCTCGTCGACCTGCTGAAGGCCGAGGGGCTGGACGACCGGGTGGCGTTCGTCGAGCTGCACAACGAGGTGCAGATCGGCCGGCTCGCCGACGTCACCGGCACCCGTGGCGAGGCGGCGATCGTGCCCCTCCAGCCGTACCTGGAGGGCGGCATCGACCGCTTCCGGGGCCGCCACCCGGGGGTGCCGGTCACCACCAACTACGCCCGCGTGCCGGTCGGGTACATGCGCGGCCTGCCCCGCAACGCCGGCGTCGCCGTCTTCCACCCGTACGTGTACGGCGTGCTCGAACAGCTCGTGGACGAGTTCGCGCTCCGCGACGGCAGCCGGCCGTATCCGCAGGAGCGGGCCTACGCCGAGCTGCTCCGCGACGGCGCGCCCGCGCTCGACGACTGGCAGCCGCCGGCGGCCGACCGGTGGCGGCTCGACGCGACCGCGGTGCGGCACCGGGAGATGTACACCCACGACTGGTGCGACCCGGTCAAGTGGGACCGCTGGCTCTACGACCGGTACGGCGAGCACCGCCGCGCGATGCGCTCCACACTGGACACCTGGATCGACGTGGCCGCTGACTGGGCCGCCGAGCACTCGGTGCCGCTGGTCTTCGGGGAGGGCTGGGTCGGCTACACGCCCCTGTACGGCACCTTCGAGGAGGGCCCGGTCGGCGCCGAGATCTGCGCGCACGCGGTCCGCCGCTCGTCCGAGGTCGGCGCCTGGGGCACGCTGGTCTGCTCCAACGCCGCCCCGCACCATCCGATGTGGGCCGACGTCGCGCTCCAGCGGCGGCTCAACGAGGGATTTCTCAAGTGAGTCGCGAGTGGACGCTCACCGGTGCCACCACGGAGTACACCGTCGGGCTGCCGGAGCACGGCGGCTGGCTGGAGCTGCGCGCCTGGGGGCCGCACGGGGTCGGCGCCGGCCCTTCTCCACTGGCCTGGGAGGGCAAGGCGCAGTACATGACGCCAGGCGACGTCGCCGCGGTCGAGTACGCGCCGGACGGCGCCCGCCCGTTCGCCGGCCCGGATCTCGTGGTGCGGCCGGCGCGGGCGCTGTCCTGGTCGTTCGACGGCGCCGCCCAGCACGGTGACTCGCTCCGGGTCGACTTCGCCGACGCGGCGACCGGGCTGCGTGCCGCCCTGCACTACCGGCTCGCCGCTGACTCCGACGTCGTGGAGCGCTGGGTCGAGCTGACCAACACCGGCGACGCGCCGCTCCAACTCGTCGAGATCGGGTCGGCCGCCTTCTCCGTACCCACCCCGCACGGCGCCCGCCTCACCTACCTCAGTGGACAGTGGGCGCGCGAGTTCACGCCGGCCAACACCGACCTGTGGCGGGGCCGGTTCGAGATCGGCAGCACGCTGGGTGTGACCGGCCACCAGTTCTCGCCGTACCTGGCGGTGCGCGACGTCCGCGACGCCGCCCAGGCCTGGGGGGTGGCGCTGGCCTGGACCGGGTCGTGGCGGATCGCCGCCGAGCGGGACGCCGCCGGCCTCACCCGGGTCCGCGCCGGCCGGGTCGCCGTCGACGGCCCGCTGGCGCTCGCGCCCGACGCCACGCTCGTCACGCCGGTGGCCGCCGGCGCCTACAGCGCGGACGGCGTCGAGGGGCTGGCCCGGGTCTGGCACGCGTACGAGCGGAGCCTGGCCGGCGACCGGCTCACCCGCACCCGCAAGGTCGTCTACAACTCGTGGGAGGCCACCTACTTCGACGTCACCGCCGCCGGCCAGCTCGCGCTCGCCGAGGTCGCGGCGGAGCTGGGCGTGGAGACGTTCGTGGTCGACGACGGGTGGTTCGTCGGGCGCGGCGACGACACCGGCGGACTCGGCGACTGGACACCCGACCCGGCGAAGTTTCCGGACGGGTTCGACGCGTTCGTCGACCAGGTGCGCAAGCTGGGCCTGGAGTTCGGCCTGTGGGTCGAGCCGGAAATGGTCAACCCGCGCTCGGCACTCTACGCGGCCCACCCCGACTGGGTGTACCAGGTGGACGGCCGCCCCCGCACCACGATCCGCAACCAGTACCTGCTCGACCTGGGCCGGCCCGAGGTCGAGGACTTCGTCCACTCCACACTGGACGGTCTGCTGCGCGGGTACGACATCACGTACCTGAAATGGGACTTCAACCGCCCGCGTACCGAGCCCGGCCGCGCCGGTGTACCCGACGACGGGCTCGACCTCGACGGCGCGCACGTGGCGGCGCTGTACCGGATCCTGGACGCGCTGCGCCGCGACCATCTACACGTGACGGTCGAGGGGTGCGCGGCCGGCGGCGCGCGCGTCGACCTGGCGATGGCGTCCAGAGTGGACGTGGTGTGGCCGAGCGACAACACGGCGCCGATCGACCGGCTGCGGATCCAGGACGGCTACCTGCGCGCGCACGCGCCACACCTGATGAGCTCGTGGGTGACCGACGCGACCGGCCTATTCGACACCCGGCCGCGGTCGCTCGCGTTCCGGTTCGTGCTGGCCAGCGCCGGCGTGCTCGGCATCGGCGCGGACATCCGCCGCTGGAGCCCGGCCGAGCGGGCCGAAGCGGCGCGCTGGGTGGCCCGCTACAAGGCGGTCCGCGACGTGGTCACCCGCGGTGAGGTGCACCGGATCGGCGGCCCCGACGAGGAGCGCTGCGCCGTCCAGTACACGTTGGACGGCCGGGTCGTGGTCCTGGCCTGGAACCCGGGCCCGCTGGACGGCCTCGACACCGTGCCCGCCCGGCCGGTGCGACTGCCCCTGCGCGGCCTCGACCCCGCCGCGAGGTACGAGGCGGCCGGCACCGTCTACTCCGGCGCCCACCTGACGTCGGTCGGCCTCCCGGTGCGCTGGACGGCCTCGTACGACGCCGACGTGTTCGCGCTCACCCGGGTCAGCTGACCGAGCTCGGCACGCCGCTCTTGCACTGGATCTTCATGTGGACCCGCTCCGGGCCCTCGAACCAGACGTGCACCGTGCCGGCCGGGCCGGGCTCCGTCTTGCCGACCGTGTAGCCGTCGGCCGCCGACCAGCTGAGCGCGTGCGCCAGGCGGCCCTCGCAGCGGACCTCGACGGTGCCGCCGGCGGAGGCGAGCGTGCGGGTGGTGCCGTCGGGCGTCGGGTCGGGTGACTGCTCGACCGTGGGCGAGGACCCGGGCGTGGTCGGTGGCCCCCCGGTCGGCACGCCGGTGATCGGCGCCGCCGGGCCGGACGTCACGCCGCCGGTCGTCGCCGCGGGTCCCGCCGGCTGGCCGGGCCCGCCGGTGGACGGGTCGCCGCCGCCGGGCGGCGTGACCGCGCCGGGCGTGCCGGTGGCCTCGACGTCCGGCACCTGCTCGGCGAGCGCGCCGGTCGGGTCGCCGCCCGCGCCGGCGATCAGGACGGCCACCACCGCGGTCGCGACCACCGTGGCGGTGACGACCCCGACCGCGAGCATGCGCTGGCGGCGCCGGACGGCGGCCGGCTCCACAGTCGGCTGGTCGTCGGGCGCGGGGCCCGCCTCGGCGGCGTCGAGGACCGGTGCCGCCGCGTGCCGGCCGGAGGTCTCCCCCGGCAGCAGCACCATGCCGGCGGCCGCCGCCAGCACCTCGGCGACCTCGGTGGCCGTCGGCCGGTCGGCCGGGTCTTTGGCCAGGCACCGCCCGCACAGGTCGGCCACCTCGGCCGGCACACCGCTGACCGGCGGCAGCGGCTCGGGCTCCGCGTAGGTGTGCGCGCGCAGCATCTGCGTGGTCGTCTCCGCCGCCCAGGGGAGCTTGCCGACCAGGACGTAGTGCAGGAGCAGGCCCAGCGCGTACACGTCGGAGGCGGGCACGACCTGGTCGCCGGTGAGCCGCTCCGGCGCCAGGTAGGCGGGCGTGCCGATCATCCGGTCGTCCTGGTCGAGGTCTTCGAGCGGGCCGGCCGCGGCGGCGATGCCGAAGTCGACCACCTTCGCCCCGCGGGTGGTCAGGATCACGTTGGCCGGCTTGATGTCGCGGTGCACCAGGCCGGCGTCGTGCGCGGCGGCGATGCCGCTGGCCACCTCGGCGCAGACCCGCATCGCCAGCTGCGCGGGCAGCGGCCCGTCGGCGATCCGCTGGCTCAGCGTCGGCCCACGCAGCAGCTCCATCACCACGAACGGCTCCGGCCGGCCGGACTCGTCGACGGACTCGCCGAAGTCGTACACCCCGCAGACGTGCGGGTGGGAGAGGCGGGCGGCGGCGCGGGCCTCGGACTGGATGCGCAGGCGGGCGCCCGGGTCGGCGGCGAGGCGGCCGGCCAGCACCTTTACCGCTACGGGCCGGCGCAGCACCTCGTCGGTGGCCCGCCAGACCACCGACATGCCGCCGGAACCGATCTGGTCCTCCAGCCGGTAGCGGCCACCCAGTAGTCGGAGCGCTTCCACGCGGCACAGTCTGCCCCAATTGACATTGATGAGAAAGCCCGCCAACCGGACGACGGATGTCCGACCACTTCGCCACGTATCACCGTTGCGGTGATCTCCTCCCACTCCGGACGGACCCCCGCCTCCCGCCGTGGGGTGACGCGCCCGCCGGATCGGTCACCGACGATGGGCCGCATGAGGAAACGACAGATGGTACGCGCCGTCGCGGCCGTGGCCGTGGCTCTCGTGGCGGTCGCCGGCCTGCCCGCATCCGCCTCGTCCGCGCCCGCCGCACCGATCTCCCTGAGCCGGGCACTCGCCGCCCTGCACGCCTCCGGGGTGCCCGCCGCCTTCGCCGAGGTCCGCGACGGTCGCCGCACCTGGTCCGGCGCCTCCGGCGTCGCCGACCTGTCCACCGCCCGCCCGGCGCGGCCCGACATGCGGCACCGGGTCGGCAGCATCACCAAGAGCTTCGTCGCCGCCACCGTGCTCCAGCTCGTCGCCGAGGGAAAGGTCGGGCTGGACGACCCGGTCGGCCGGTGGCTGCCGGAGCTCGTCCCCGGTGAGGTGGGCCAGCGGGTCACGGTGCGGATGCTGCTCAACCACACGAGCGGCATCGGCAACTACACCGAGGCGATCCTCGATTCCTACGCCGAAGTGACCAGCGTGGGGCAGACCCGCTTCACCCCAGAGGAACTCGTCCAAATCGGACTGTCGCTGCCGCGCACCGGCGCGCCCGGCGACCACTACTCGTACTCCAACACCGGGTACATCATCATCGGCCTGCTGATCGAGAAGGTCACCGGCAACGCCGCGTCCGCCGAGGTGACCCGCCGGGTGATCCGCCCGCTGCGCCTCGACGACACCTACTTCCCGGGCGCCGACCGGACCATCCGCGGGCGGCACGCCGGGGCGCACTTCGCGCTGTTCGGCGTGCGCGACTTCGCCACCTACGACATGTCGTGGGCCTGGACGGCCGGCGAGCTGATCTCGACGCCCTCCGACCTGGACACCTTCTACCGGGCGCTGCTCGGCGGCCGGCTCCTGCCGCCCGCCCAGCTCGCGCAGATGCGCACGACGGTGCCGATGGACCCGGCGCGGCCCGACGACGGCGGATACGGGCTGGGCCTCTTCTGGTTGCCCACGCCGTGCGGCGCGGCGTGGGGCCACGACGGCGGCGTGATCGGGCAGATCACGGTGTCGCTGCACGCGCCCGACGGCGGGCGGCAGATGTCCCTCGCCACCAACCTCAGCCACTACAACCTCGGCGTCATCCCGGAGGTCCACCCGATCGACGCCGCCTTGGCGGACGCCGTCATGGCCGGTGTCTGTCCGAACGCGACGGCACAGCGCGCGGCGGCGGGCACGACCATGCGCCTTCCCCTTCCGGGCGCGATCGCGATCCCGCTGCGCTGATACGTCGCAGTTCCGACAACACACGGCCGGGTACCGCCTCGCCTTGTGCGAAAGCACAGGAGACCCGAGGCGGTACCCCCCGTCGTCTAGACGGCGTTAAACGCATTAACGCGTCTCGGTCGGCGGCGCTCCGACCGCCCAGCCCCGCGCCGACCTCGGCCTCCAAGCGGGACCGGCACCTCGGTTCGCGGATCGCACGTGCGGGTGGCAAATCAACGACTTTGCCTTTTGGCCGGCGCCGAAAAGACGAGAATAGGCGCTGAGACCTTCGGATGAATGGGGCGGGGATACGTCACATCGACCGGGAGCCTCTGTGCGGGGGTGACCGATGCCAACGACAATTGGCGCTTTGCGGGAGGCGACGGTAATTGTGCCGGGGGCTCCCATTGAAGAATGGGCCCGATTCGCGCTCATCCTCGCCTGGCCGCCGCGGTGGTCAGCCCACGCCTGCGCGACCAGCTGCGGCTGCGCGCCGGCGGCGGTCAGGGCGACGAGCTGGATCTCACGGTAGTTCAGGAGGGGCGACATGGACGTTCGGCAGGTATTCGCGGACTCAGCGGTCAAGCAGGAGTTCCTCGACCGCTTCGACGAGCTCGCCGAGCACGCACAGGACCAGTTGGGCGGCCTGGAGGGCCTGGAAGGCGGGCCCGGCGTCGACGACGCCGCCGCCGTCGCCGACGGGATGGCCGAGGGCACCTACGAGCCGGGCGCCGAGCCGGGCCTCGAAGCGATCATCGAACGCTTCACCCGGCCGGTCTACCTGGTACAGCGGTCGACGTTCGAGGCGCCGCCGGACGACTTCCCGGAGAGCGAGCTGATCCGCGAGCGGCTGGCGACGGCACGGGCCGCGGTCGAGTCGATCATCGGCAGCGCGGGGCGCATCGACCTGAGCAACCACCGGCTCGACTGGGTCGGCACCGGCTGGATGGTCGGCGACGGCATCGTGGTGACCAACCGGCACGTGGCCCGGGAGTTCGCCACCGCGGTCGACGGCGGGTTCGCCTTCCGGGCCAACTTCGGCGCGCCTCCCGTTCGCGCCTCCGTCGACTGGCGGCACGAGCACCAGCAGACGGAGGAGTCCCGCTTCCGGGTCCGCGAGATCCTGTGGATCGAGCCGGAAGACTCGCTCGACGTCGCCCTGCTGCGCGTCGACGCGCAGGGCGCGGACGGCGAGCCCCTGCCCCGCACGATCGACCTCATGTCCGGCGAGGAGATCGCCGCCGCGGGCGTCGGGTCCTGGGTCGCGGTGATCGGATACCCCGCCCACGACAGCCGCAACGACGCCGCCGACCAGCAGCGCATCTTCGACGGCGTCTACAACGTCAAGCGGCTGGCGCCGGGGCAGGTCACCGCCGTCGTGGCCAAGGACCTGCTGCACCACGACGCGACGACGCTGGGCGGCAACTCCGGGTCCGTCGTGCTCGACCTCGACAGCGGCAAGGCGCTCGGCCTGCACTTCGGTGGCATCCAGGGCGACCGCAACGAGGCCGTGCAGGCCTCGCGCGTACACGAGATCCTGCAACGGGTCCTGCACTGAGGGGGCGCATGATGTCCGGTCCGCCCGCACCCTGGTGGGACGATCCGCGGACCGACTGGTCCGCCGGGGAGCCGGGACGCGTGGTCGACGTGCTGACCTACGCGTACGAAGACCTCGCCGCGATCCAGGCGATCGCCGAGTCGGTCGGGCTCGACTGGCACACCGGGCCGGCGGCGGCCTCGGCCCGTGCCCGGTGGCAATGGGCGCTGACCGAGGCCGCCGGGCGGGGTCGGGCGCTCGACCTGGCCGCCGAGGTGCTGCACGACCCGGGCAGCGAGGCGTTCCACCCGCCGCTGCGCAAGCTGCTGGGCGACCGGCTCGCCCCGGCGTACGCCCGCCTGGCCGCCCGCCACGGGCTTCCGCCCCCGCCGACCGAGGGCACCGACCCGGTCGTCACCAGCCTCGTCGAGTCGATGGAGGAGCCCGGTGACCAGCCGGTCGGTGGTCTCGAGGCGATCACCTCGGTCACCGCCGGCCTCGACGACCCGCGTTCGCTGGTCCAGGCGATCCTCGACGCGATGGCCCGGACGGCGATGATCGAGGTGGCCGGACAGCCCCGGGGCACGGGTTTCCTGGTCGGTCCCGACCTGCTGCTGACCGCCGCCCACGTCGTCGGCGCGTCGCCGGTGCTGCCGGCGGACATGGTGGCCCGGTTCGACTACAGCGACATCCCGGGCCGCAGCCTCGCCGAGACCGGCACCGGGATCCCGGTGGTGGAGCTGCTCGCGGCGAGCCAGCCGACCGACGCGGAAGGCACCGGCCGGGTCCGCGACTGGAACGCGCCGGCCGACCGCCTCGACTTCGCGCTGGTCAAGCTCGGCTTCCCGGTCCCGCTGGCACGCGAGGTGACGCCGCGCGGCATGTACCCGCTCGAGGAGACCGCCTACGACTTCAGGTCCAGCCCGCTGCTGTTCATCACCCAGCACCCGCTGGGCCAGACGCAGCGGGTGACCTGGATCCGCACGCCGCCCGAGTGCAACCAGCTCGGCACCCGCATCCGCTACCGGGGCAACACGCTCAACGGCTCCTCCGGTTCGCCGGTCGTCGACATCCGCGGCCGGCTTGTCGCGCTGCACCACTACTCGCAGGGCGGCGACAACCAGGCCGTTCCCATCTCGTGTATCGCCAAGGCGATCTGCGACGGGCCGTACGCGAGCCTGCTGTCGGCGGCCGCACCGGTCTCGCCGGCCGTCGTGGCGCCCACGCCGCCCGCGCCGGTGGACATCGATCCGCTGCGGACGACGTCGGTCGGCGGCCGACCCCTGGTCAACCGCGGCGGCCTCCGCGACCGGGTCCGCACCATGACGGCGAAGGAGCCGGCCAACCGGGTCCTGGCGATCACCGGGGAGAGCGGCAGCGGCGTCTCCTACTCCTTCCAGTTCCTCCAGCACGTGGCGGAACGGGCGAAGCTCAGCGCGCCGATCCGGAAGGCGGCGCCGGACGGTCTGGTGGCCATCCAGATCAACCTCAGCAACTACATCGGCCTGGGGATCGACACCCGCCGCGAACGCATCATCGACGACCTGCTCATCGGCCTGGAGCTGCCGTACCCCAAGGAGCAGCTGGCACAGGACGCGCGGACGATCAGCACGCTCCAGATGTGGCTCACCACGAAGCTGCGCGACTCGCCGCGGCAGTGGTGGATCTTCATCGACAGCGTCAACGACACGACCGCCGCGAAGCAGGGCGGCCTCGACGAGCTGATCCACGCGCTCGTCACGGTGGCGGACGACCCGCGGGTCCCGCTCCGGCTGGTACTGGCCGGCCGCGACGCCGAGCGGTTCGCCCTCGAACACTCCCAGTGGCTGGAGCAGGACACCGCGATCGGGCTGGCCCGCAGCGAGGTGGAGGCCTGGTTCCGGGCCAGGGCGGTCGAGGAGGGCGGCAGCCTCGACGAGGCGAGCCTGGCCACCCAGCTGGACACGTTGTTTCCCGTCGGCGGTCCGCTCCCCGAGCCGCGCAAGCTGGCGCCGCGGCTGCCCGCGCTCCTGTTCGACGTGCTGGGGGCCCGGGATGGATCCTGAGCAGGCACTGTCGTTTGTGGACGCGGCCGAGGCGGAGGAGCGGCTGGCCGCCGACCCGGCGGTCGAGCGGCTGGCCGTGCTCGGCACGTTCGACCCCGGCGCGCTCCGCGCCACGAGTGAGGGGGCGAGCCTGGAGCACCTGCTGTGCCGGCCGCTGCCCGCCCGCGGCGGCCGCCCGGAGGTGGTGCTCTTCGAGCGGCGGCGGATCGACGCCCTGGCCGCGATGCTCCGCCGGGGCGGGCAGGCGGAGCTCGCCCGGATCCGGCGCGAGGTCCGGCCCGAGCACGACACGCCTTTGCAACGGGTACTCGACGACTTCGTCCTCGCGACCGGGCGGCCGGTCACGGCACTGAGCGAAGACGAGCTGGTGGTCGCCCTCGACGTGTGGCGGTGGGCGACCGAGGCGGTGGCCCGCGCGGGGCTGGCGGGCACTGTCAAGGTCACGCCGAGCCGCGCCGAGATCGAGGGGCGCCTGGCCCTCCTCGAGGTCGTCCGCAGCGTCCGCAAGCTCGCCGACGCGGGCTGCCTGGGCCGCGAGCACGAGGTCGCCAGGCTGCACGCGTACCGCACGGCCGCCCCGGTCCCCGGCGGGCTGGCCGCCGACCCGGCGATGGTGGTGTACGGCGTCGGCGGCGTCGGAAAGTCCACTTTGGTCGCCCGCTTCGTCATGGACATGTACGAGTCGTGCGGCCCCGCCGACCGCTGGGCGTGGGCCTACCTGGACTTCGACCGGCCGACGCTGTCCGCCTGCGAGCCCACGGCCGTGCTCAACGACGTCATCCGGCAGGTCGGCGCGCAGTTCCCGGAGTACCGCCGGGAGCTGGAGCACGACGAGGACGTCGCGCACCGCCGGGGTAAGGGCGCCGGCCTCGAAGCGGCCGACACGGCGACCTCCTACCGCGAACGGGCGGCCGGCTTCGCCCGCGGAAAGTCCATGGTGGACACCGCCCTCGTCGTCGTCCTCGACACCTTCGAGGAGGTGGAGCGCACCCGGCCCGACCGGGCGGCGGACCTCTTCGACCTGTTCGCCACACTGGCCGGTGAGCTGCGCTCGTTCCGGCTGGTCGTGTCCGGCCGCGGCCCTGCCTCGGTCTTCCTCGCCCCCGGCCGGCACGACCGGCAGCTGCACGTCCTGCCGCTGGGCGAGGAGGCCGCCGCCGACCTGCTGCGCTACATCGTCCGCCAGGAGGCCGGGGCCGCCGCTCCCCCGATCGACGACGCGCTGGCCCGCGAGATCATCGGGCTGGTCGGCGGCATCCCGCTCACGGTACGGCTGGCGGCGCAGGTGCTGGTGCGGGAGGGCTCGGCCGCCGTGGAAGACGCGGCGGCCCGGGCCCGGGCACTCGACCGGGTCCGCGTCGAGTTCGTGCGGGGCTTCCTCTACCAGCGGATCCTCAACCACGTCTCGGTGCCCGACGAGCGCACGACGGATGAGCTGCGGCGGGTCGCCCAGGCCAGCCTCGTCCTCCGGCGGATCTCCGTCGACCTCGTCGAGCGGGTCCTGGTACCGGCGCTCTGGCCGCCGCCGACGCTGCCGCCGGCCGAGCTCTTCGGCGGCCTCGCCAGCCAGCTGACGATGGCCGAACGGGACGGCGACGTGCTGCGGCTGCGCGAGGAGCTGCGCGGGCCGGCGCTCGCGGCGCTCAAGCTGCACGACCCGAAGCTCGTCTCCCGGGTGGGCGACCTGGCGGTGGGCTTCTACGAAGGCGAGCCCCGGTCGGACGACACCGACCTGGAGCTGACCTATCACCGGCTGGCCCAGGGCGACCTGACCGCACCCGTCGACGCCGACACCATCCGCCGCCTCGGGCTGTCGGTCGCCGACTTCCCGCCGTCGTCCGCGCGGCTGATCCACGCTCCGCACGCGCTCGCCGTCTCCGACGACCTCGCCAACTGGGAACGCCGCACCGCGCCGGCGGTCGACGTCGCCCTCCGCAAAGGTGACCTGTCCGAGGCCCGGAGGCTCCTGACCGGGCGGCCGGAACGCATGCCCGGCACGGAGCTGCACCGGCTCGAGTCGCGGGTGGCGGAGGCCGGCGGCGACCTGCGGCTGGCCGCCGAGGCGTCCCGGAAGGACGTGCGCGCCGCCCAAGAGGCGGGGGACGCCACCAGGACCGCGGCCGCCGTCGTCCGGCTCGCCCGGCTGGAGGAGCGGCTCGGCGAGTCCGAGGCGGCACAGGGCGAGCTCCAGAAGGGCGCCGACCTGCCGCTGCTGGCCGGCCATCCCGAGCTCCGGCTGGAGCTGCTGCTCAACCGGATGAACATGCTCGAACGCGGCCGCCTCGGCGACGGCGACCTGCGCTGGTCGCTCGGGCTCGGCGTGCGCGGGCTGATCCAGCGGTACGGCCCGCGGAATGTCACCCACAGCACCGCCCTCGTCCGCCTGCTCGCCGCCGCGCTGGGCCAGGAGGAGCCCGACCGCCTCAAGGAGGCGGTGCGGCTCGTCGGCCTGGGCCACGAGGAGGACCTGCGGCGGGTACGCGCCATCGTGTCCGCGATCGCCGACTGGGACCTCGCGCGGGAGGATCCGGGCCGGTTGGCCAGGCAGTTGGGGTTGCGGCCCCTGACGTCCGACCGGGAGGGGCTCGAAGCCGCCTGGCGGACGCTCACCGGGCTGGGCACCGACGCGGGGCTCCTGCTCGACCGCCTGTGGCGGCTGGAGTTTCCCCCGGAGCCGGTCCGGGAGGCCATCCGGGCGCTCTACCTGTGGTGGGCCGTCGACTCCGGCACGGAGCAGCGCCCCGCCAGCGCGACGCACTTCCTCGCGGAGACCCCGCTCGACTGGTCGCGCCAGGAGACCCGCGAGCTGGAGGACATCCTGCTGACCGTCTACTCCACGAGCACCGACAGCCGCATGCTCGCCTCCGCGGCCGGCCTCGACATGACCCTGATCAGCTGGTCGGGGTCGGCGCGGCGGGTCACCCGCGAGCTCATCGGCACGGCGAGCCGCGGCGGCCGGCTCGACGCCCTGGTCCGCGCGGTGCTGGCCGACCCGGCGAGCGGCGCGGTGCGGGACCGGCTGCGTTCACTCGTGGGCGACGCGTGGCTGTCGGAGCACGGCCGGCCCTGACCATTGCCGTATCCATCGATCACCGTTAGCATCCGTGCCTATGGCGGTGACGCGAAGGATATTCACATTCTCGGTGGTCGTGCTGCTCGGGGTGACCGCCGGCGCGGCGGCGCCGGCGGCGGCGCCCCTCCCCACGACGCAGGGCGTCTACGGCGCGGTCTTCCGCGACGACCGGGGCCGCGAGATCGTGCTGCGCGGCTTCAACGTCGCGGGCAGCGCCAAGCTCACCGAGAACGGCCTGCTGCCGTTCCGGAGCCGCGCCGACGCCGCCACCTCCGCGCAGGCCATGCGCGACCTCACCGGCGCCAACGCGATCCGCTTCCTGATCAGCTGGGAGGGCGTGCAGCCCGCGCGGCACACGATCGACTATGGATACCTCGACCGCGCGATCGAGCAGATCCGCGAGTTCACCGACCGGGGCATCCACGTGCTCGTCGACTACCACCAGGACCTCTACTCGGCGCACCTGTTCGACGACGACAGCTGGTACGACGGCGACGGCGCGCCGAAGTGGGTGATCGACGCCGGCGACTACCCGGACGAGTTCTGCGGCATCTGCTTCCTCTGGGGGCAGAACATGCAGAACAACGCCGCCGTCCGCGAGGCCATGTACGACTTCTGGCGCAACGAGTACGGCGTGCAGGACGCCTTCCTCGACCAGGCCGGCGCCACGATGCGCTACCTGCGCCAGCGGCTGCCCGCCGCCGCGTTCGACCGGATCGTGGGCTTCGACCCGTTCAACGAGCCCTTCGACGGCGGGCTCGACGGCGGCACCGGCGCCGAGTGGGAGCGGCGCTGGCTGCTGCCGTTCTACCAGCGCTTCCGCGCGCGCATGGACGAGGCCGGCTGGGCCGCCAAGCCGGCGTACGTCGAGCCGCTCGTCTTCTGGAACACCGGCTTCTTCGAGCAGGGCGGCCTCTCGACCATCGCGCCGCTCGGCACGCGGTACGTGTTCAACTCCCACTACTACGACGGCGCCCGCATCACCCTCGACCCGACCCCGGCCGGCGACGGCACCTACGCCGCCGCCATGAACCGCGTCCGTGACCGCGCCCGCACCCTCGCCACCGCGCCGTTCGTCTCCGAGTTCGGCAACTCGCTCCACAGTGACCGGACACCGTGGATGGTGCGCGCCATGTACCAGGGAATGGACGCGGGCGTGCCCGGCGCCAGCTGGTGGGGCGCGCCCGCGTCCGGCGGCACCGTGCTGTCCAACACGATGTGGCACTGGGACATCTACAGTGGACGGCACGCCGAGCCCGGCGACGGCTGGAACGGCGAAGACCACTCGGTGGTCGCCGTCGACGCCGCCGGCACGGTGGTCCCCCGCCTCGACCGCCGGGTGCTCGACCGCCTCTTCCCCACCGCGGTCGCCGGCAGCACACTGGCGTTCGCGTACGAGGACCTGGCCCGCTCCGGCTACGGCGGCGCCGGCCAGCAGCAGGCCTGGCTCGCGGCGCCGCAGAGCCTGCCCGCGATCCGCGCGCTGACGGCCGGCCGGCAGTACGGCGTCCTGGTGTGGCGCGGCACCGCGGGCACGACCGAGCTGCACCTGCCCGCGTCGTTCGCGCCCGCGACCACCACCGTGGTCACCGACGTGACGGCGGTCACCACGGCCCTGGAGGAAGGATCGGCGACCGCGCGGCGCCTACTGCTGGACGCCGGCGCCGGCGTGCACGCGGCCCTGGTGGTCAACACGACCGGCGGCACGGTGACCGCCGCCCAGCTCGCCGCGGCTCAGCGCGAGCTGGCGACGTGGCGCACCCGGCACTTCCCGTCCTGAACCCCCCGCGCCGTTGGGTCGGGCCCGCGGCAGGGCGCGCTCGGCCGCAGAGCCCGTTGAACAAGCCGCCTGGGTTTGTGGCATGTCTCGCTGGCCGCTGGGCAAGGCGGCCGCACCGGCGCGGCACAGCACCTACCGGCC
Source organism: Phytohabitans sp. LZ39 (assembly GCF_059359075.1). Lineage (NCBI taxonomy): Bacteria > Bacillati > Actinomycetota > Actinomycetes > Micromonosporales > Micromonosporaceae > Phytohabitans > Phytohabitans sp. LZ39. The sequence continues at coordinate 49,436 of NZ_JCADBM010000004.1, forward strand.
AGCCGCGTCCGCCGGGAGCCGTTCGGACACCGGCTATCCGGACGCCGTGCCGGCCTACGACCTAACCGGGCCCACGACAGCGGTGTCTGGCGGCTCTGGCCGCGCCGGTGCTCGGCGGTCGAAGACAGCTCCACCAGACAGGCTGGCCCGACGCCGCTCGGACGCGATCGGCCGGCGGGCGGCGATCTGCGTTCGGGCCTCTGGCGGCTGGACATCGCGGCCGCCGCCCAGGGTTCTATCTGAAGTTGGGTTTCCGGCCGACCGGCGAGCACAGTGGTGGCCAGACCGTCGGCGTCCTGGACCTTTTGAAGATCCCGGCCGGACCCCCATTGACGGGACATCGAAGCAATGGGGCAGCAGTCCCGACGGAACCGGCCCGTGCTGCCGGCGCCGCTCGATTCGTCAATGCCACGATATCGTGGCGTTAATTGCCTTGTCGGCGTGGAAGGGCTGGTGGTCTTGGTGGTGGCACGGGACGATTAGTGGGTGTTAGTGGATGCGTCTGCCCAGCTCAAGGCCCTCGCGGGCGAGTGTGCTGACGCGCCTACCTGGTCGCTTTCCGACACCGCTCTTGTCGATTGTTTGGACACCATTCACCAGGCCGCGGCCGCTATTACCGCGGCCGAGTCGCACCTGGTTCGGGAAATCGACGGCCGCGGTCTGCCCGTCGCGCAGCACGCGTCCAGCACCGCCGTGTGGCTGCGTGAGCATCTGCGGATCAGCATCCACGCGGCAAAGCGGATGCTCGACCTGGCCGCGGCGCTCGACCAGCGACCGGCCCTCGACGCGGCGCTGGTCGCGGGTGTGGTCAACGCCGAGCAGGCCGCTGTGGTCGTGTCCGCGGTCCAGGAGTTGCCCGCCGATCTCGGCACCGATCTGGTCGATCAGGCCGAGGCGGTGTTGATCGGTCAGGCCGGGCAGTTCGAGCCGACGATCCTGCGTAAGGCCGGACAGCGGATCCTCGCCCACGTCGCACCGCGGATCGCCGACGCCGCCGATACGGCCGCGTTGCGGCGGATGGAGCAGCGCGCCCATCACGGCCGCGCGTTCCACCTGACCCGGCAAGGTGATGGCCGGGTCCGGTTGACCGGCTGGCTGGACGAGGCCGGCGCCGCCACCGTCAACGCCGCCCTGGACCCGCTGTGCGCGCCCCGCCACGACCACGGTGAGCCGCGCACCCCCGCCCAGCGCCGCGCCGACGCCCTGGTCGCGGTGTGTGAGCTGGCCACCCGCACCGAGCAGCTGCCGGACAACGGCGGGCAGCGGCCACACGTGACGGTCACCGTGCCGTTCGACCCGCTGGGCCAAAAGCTCGGCATCGGCACGCTGGACACCGGCGGACGGCTCAGCCCCGAGCAGGTCCGCCAACTCGCGTGCGACGCCCAGCTGATCCCCGCCGTGCTCGGCGGTAACGGACAGGTCCTGGACGTCGGCCGCGGCCGCCGGCTGATCAGCGGAGGGCTGCGGGCGGCGTTGGAGCTACGCGACCGCGGGTGCGCGTTCCCCGGCTGTGACCGGCCACCACGCTGGTGTGACGGGCACCACATCCGCGCCTGGATCGAGGGCGGCCCGACCAGCCTGGACAACAGCGTCCTACTCTGCGGCCACCACCACCGGATCATCCACCGCGGACACTGGACCGTCCGCCTCGCCGCCGACCGGCTACCGGAGTTCATCCCACCCACCTACGTGGACCCGCGGCAGGCACCCCGACGCAACCTCTACCACCACCGGACGTGACATGCGCTGGCCGGCGTGAGAGTCGGCGGGCTTAACAGGGCAGCCTCGTATCGGCCGCCTTGTCAGGGTCTCGCGGAGGGCCGGCGGTCGGGCTCAGGCGCACTCGTCGTGGTGGGGTGGGCGGATGGCGTAGCGCGCGCCCAGGGTGAGGCCGAGCTGAAACCTGTTGGCGACGCCGAGGCGGTCCATCATGTCGCGCAGGATGTAGGAGACGGTGCGCCGGCTGATCCCCAGCTCGCGTGCGGCGCGGACCTCCGTGTGGCCGGCGGCCAGCAAGGCGATCAACGCGCGCTCGCGGGGCTGGAGCGGCGCAGGGCCCGCGGTGGGCGCCGGCTCGCGCGGCTGGAGCGGCGCGGGGCCCGCGGTGGGAGCCGGCTCGCGCGGCTGGAGCGGCGCGGGGCCCGCGGCAGGTGCCGGCTCGCGCGGCTGGAGCGGCGTGAGGCCCGCAGCGGGTGCTGGCTGGTGTGCCGGGTGGAGGTGCCGCGCCATGAGGCCGACCAGCGCGGCGACGAGCGGGGCCCGCGCGGTGCCGGCGTGGGTCCGCCGCCCGTACGCGACCTCGGCCGCCGGCCGTGGTGTCCACGTCGGTGCCCGGCTCGGCACCGTGGCCTCCGGCGCGACGGCGCCCGCCGAGGCCAGCTCGTCGAGTGCCCGGCCGACGCGGCGCAGCGCCATGCCGAGGTCGGTGGCCAGGTCCGCGGCGGTCCGCGGTCCGAAGTTGACCAACGTGCGGTACAGGAGGTCCGCGTCCGGAGACTGTCCTAATCGGACCAGTGAGGCCACCGGCGGACCTGTGCCGACTGTCGCGTGAGCACGATGAGATCGAGTCACTGAACACCCCCGTGTCGCCTTCGTTCCTAACACGCCCAGCGGCGCCGTGAGGTTGGCAGATCGAGGACAGTCCGCGATCGCGTTGCACTGTTGCGCATTTCCTGCTTCTCAATACGGAAATGTCGGGCTGTGGCCTTGACCGTCCGACCCGGCGTCAACAGGATCCGGGCATCGCTCACGTGCGAAAGGGGAACGGGGAATGCGCACGTACGTCAGGATCTTCACCGCGGTCGCCGCGCTCGCGCTCGGCGGCGCGGTCACGGCCGCGGGCACCGGGGCGGCGGCGGCCGCGGCACCGCCGGCCACCGAGCTCACGATCACCTATCTCGCGACGCCGGCGTCCCAGGTCGTCGTCTGGCAGCTTGTGTGCGACCCGGCGGGTGGCACCCACCCCGACCCGGTCGGCGCCTGCGAGCTGCTGGAGAAGGCGACCGCCGACCCGTTCAAGCCGGTGCCGCCCGGCACGATCTGCCTGCCGTTCTCGGACGGCCCGGAGACGGCGCACATCACCGGGCGGTGGCGCGACCAGCCGGTCGACGCGTCGTTCAACCGGGTGCACTCGTGCGAGATCGCCAGGTGGGACAACCTCGTGCCGGTGCTGCCGAAACACAAGTAGCCACCGTCCACACGGTCGTCGGCCGCGCCCAGCCTCCAAGCCGGCGCGGCCGGCGCGACCTCGCGTTCACCGAAGGGACCGGCGGGAGCATCTCCGCCCCGGCGCGCACGTTCTGGGCGGCCGGTCTGGGCGGCCGGGTCGGTCTACCAAGATCGCGGAGTCTTCGGGCGGCGTTGGAGCCCGCGCTACCACCCCGTCACCCGAGGCGGCCAGAGTCACGCCGGTATCGGGTGATCGGGAGGCTTGATGGACAACGACGGAAGGGCGCCCGGCGTCGGGCGCCGGACGCTGCTCGCCACGCCGGCCGCGGCCGCGCTGCTGGCCACGCCGGTCGCCGGCCTGCTCGCGGCGGGCGAGCCCGCGGCGGCGCATGACAAGGAAGGCGGGTTCGACTGGCGCAGCCCGCGGTTCGCGCTCGCCGTGCTGCCCGACACGCAGTACCTCTTCGACGAGGACAGCTCGGACCCCGCGCCGCTGGAGGCGACCTTCCGCTACCTGAAGCAGGAGCGGGCCGAGGCGAACATCGCCTTCATGACCCACCTCGGCGACGTCACCGAGCACGGCAGCGACCACGAGATCGGGCTGGCCGACAAGGCGTTCCGGTTGATCGACGGGAAGGTGCCGTACAGCGTTCTCGCCGGCAACCACGACATCCGCGGCGGCGACGACCAGCGGGGCGACTCCGCCTACCTGCGCGCGTTCGGGCCGCGGCGCTTCGCCGGCACGCCCACGTTCGGCGGTGCCTCGCCGGACGGGTACAACAGCTACCACCTGCTGGCCGCCGGCGGCCGCGAGTGGATCGTGCTCGCGCTCGACTGGCGCATCTCCGACCGCGGGCTGGAGTGGGCGCAGGGCGTGATCGACGCGCACCCGCGTACCCCCGTCATCCTCACCACCCACGACCTGGCCTGGGCCGAGGACGGCGGCGAGGCGCACCTGAGCGGCAACGGGCAGCGACTGTGGGACCGCCTGATCCGCCGCAACGACCAGGTGTTCCTCACGCTCAACGGCCACTACTGGCCGCCCGGCCGCACCACGCTGACCAACGACGCCGGCCACGACGTCCACGTGCACATTACGAACTACCAGGACCGCTACTACGGCGGCGCCGCCATGATCCGGCTGTACCACTTCGACATGGTGCGCGGCGTGATCGACGTGGAGACGTTCGCGCCGTGGTTCCTGGCGCGCGACCCGGCCAAGCGCTCGCCGCTCGAATCCGAGACGATCGAGCTGACCGGGCCGGTCGACAGGTTCACCGTGGACATCGACTTCGCCGCCCGGTTCCAGGGTTTCGCGCCGGTCGCCCCGCCCGCGCCGCGCCCGGCCGCCGCGGTCACGTCCCGCTCCACGGTCGCGTACTGGCGCTTCGACCGTTCCGGCATCGACGGTGCGGGGACGCCGGGCACGCCGCTGGCCGCCGGCGCCGTCGCCCGTGACCTCACCGGCAACGGGAACGACCTCACCCTCCAGCGCCTGCACGCCAGCGCGCCCGAAGTCGTGACGTGGTCGGGCGAGCACCACCCCGGCCAGCCGGCGCACGCCAGCCTCCGCTTCGACGGCGGCAAGGGCCCGGACCGCGGCGCCATCCTGCGGGCCGCGGACCGCGCGCCGATCAACACCATGACCTTCCGCGACGGGTACACCATCGAGGTCTTCGTCAAGCTGCCGGACCCGTTCGTGGGTGACCACGCGTGGATGGGAATCCTCAGCTGGGAAGGGCGCAACGGCGACGCGGGCAAGACCACCGGCTGGTCGCCGCTCGAACCCACGTGCAGCCTCAACATCTCGCCGGAACGCTTCCTCCAGTTCGTGGTGTACCCGTCGGTGCAGGACGCGGACCCGACGTCGTGGAGCCACGCGCTGCCGGTCGGGCGGTGGATGCACCTCGCGGTGGTCAACGACTCCCGTCGCACGGTCGTGTACGTGGACGGCTCGAAGATCGCCCGCAACCCCACCCAGCCGTCCATCGGCATCTGCACGATGGGCAAGCCGTTCGTGGTGGGCGCGAACTCCTTCGACCTCAGGTACGGGCAGGGCTTCTACGGCTGGATCGGCGACATCCGCATCTCGTCGAAGGCGCTGCGCCCGGCGCAGTTCTTGAACCCCTACGCGTGACGGCACCCCTACGCGTGAACAAAGGGCGGGCGGCGGCTTCCCACGGCGGGCCGCCGCCCGCCCGACTCAGGCCGGGTTGCGCGCGTGCGTCAGCGTCTCCCAGGCCACGAAGAGCGAGTTGGTGCCCGCCGGGCGGCCCTGCTCGGTGAGCCGCTGGGTGTTGCTCATCCCGATGCCGAGCCGGCCGTGCAGCGCGTTGAAGCCCACCTCGGTCACCGGCCCCAGCCCCCGCGTGAGGGTGCCGCCGCACAGCCAGGCGGGCGGGGCCTCACCGAGCTGGTAACGCGCGTGGAAGCCGAGCGCGTGGCGCAGCCGCTCCCCCACCTCGGGGTACACGTCCTGCCCCTGGATCCGGGTGGTCTCGGCGACGTGCGCGATCGCGGCGATGCCGTACCCGGTGTGGGTGAAGTCGCGGCAGGTCTCCTGCGACAGCCCGTCGACGAACGTGCTCTGCCCGTGCCAGTACGCGACGATCTCGGCGCGGGTGTCGATGCCGCTACCGGCCGGCCCGCGCGGGAGCGCGCCGTCGCCGGTGAGGTAGATGTACGCGGGCACCCGCGCCCGGAAGATGGCCAGCGCCCGGTCGTAGGCCGCCCGGTCCTCCAGGAAGACCGCGATGCCGAGCGCGGCCTCCATCATGGACAGTTCCCAGTTGCCGTTGGTGCTGGCCCGTCCGGCGGCCACCTCCGGCAGGTACACGGTGCGGAGCATGGTGGCGAAGCGGTTGACGTTCGGCCAGGCCGTGTACGTGTACCGGATGATCTCGGCGGCCCGCGGCCAGCTGGAGCCGGCCCACGCGGCCTGGAGCGGCGCGTTGCTGTTGGTGTGGTCGGTGATGACCGCGGACCAGGCGTCCATGATGGAGATCGCCTTGGTGGCGTAGCGCGCGTCGCGGGTGATGTACCAGGCGAGCGCGAGCGTGTAGGCGGCGAGCGCGTCCTGCCGCTCGTCGGTGCAGCCGAGGTTGGGGTTGGAGTAGGAGCCGCACTCCACCACCGCGCGGGGGCGCGGCGTGCGGGACAGCGAGGCGTAGGCGCTGGCCATCATCTGGTCGTAGGCCGCCCGCCACGGCTGGGCGCCGGCATTGACCTGGGTACGGACGAAGTCGAGCTGGGCCCGGCTGACCAGCACGCCCGGGTGGGTGAACGTGGGCGGCGCGGCGGCGGCCCGGTGGACACCCACGCCGGTGAGCAGGACGGCCACGACGGCGGCGGCGAGCAGCCGGACTCTTCCCATCGGAAACACTCCGTACTCGAATGTAAACATTCTTAAGAGTTCCAATGAGACCATCGATGATCGCCGCTGTCAACGCAGCCAGTGCCGGCTCCGCGGGTCGTCATACATGTCGATGTACGGGTTCGGCCTGTAGAGGTGGAGTCGGGTGCCCTCGGAGAAGAGCGCGAGGAACGGGACCCAGTAGACGAAGAACGGCATGGCTGTGGCCAGGACCAGGAAGCCGGTCAGCGACCACGTCGCGAGCGGCGCCGCCGCGACGGCGTAGGCCAATGGGACGAGCAGGATGACGAAGACGATGAGAAACGCGTTGGGAAACCGTTCCGCGGCCGTGGAGACGGCGTGGCCGGATCTCACCTTGGTGTCGGCCTCGTCCAGGTAGCGCCGCCAACTGCCCTCGCGCCCCTTCTCCCCCCAGAGAATGATGCCGATGGCGAGACCGAACGCGGCCACCGCTGGCGCCAGATGCAGCAGCGGCGACCACCAGCCGAAGGGGCGGATCAGCGCGCGCCACTCGAACACCGCGACGTTGACCGTCCCGGCCAGCGCGGCGACGGCTCCGACCGCGTTCACGACACGGGCGGGCCAGAAGAGGGAGACGGTGACCGTCCGCGACCGGTCGACCTCGACCCGGGCCAGGCGCCCCTCCGCCTTCGCCTGGTAGAAGCGGTTGAGCGTGTCCGGTGCCACCTCCAGGTACTCCGCCCAGGCCAGCAGCGTCACGAGGTTGCTGTCGAGAGGCAGCCCTTCCTTGAACGGGTAGGCCTTCTGCCGGACGGCCGCCGTCAGGAAGGGCCGGTCGTAGCGTTCCTGCCGGTCGAGCGCCGCCTTCCCGTCCGGCTCCATCACCAGCTCCAGCAGCCGGGCGACGAGGGTCTTCGCCGCCGGCAGCCTATCGATGCCGGGTGCGGTCAGGCAGCGCCACAGCGGTTCCACCAGGCGAGGGTCGTCCGGTATGCGGTCGATGACGCGCGGGACCAGTGCGGCGATCCGGGCGGCGTTGGTGCCGGCTAGGGCGTTCAGCAGCGGGAGCACGCCGTCGATGTCGCCGCTCAGGGCCGCCAGGCTGGCGTTCGGATCGGTGATCGTCTTCTCCAGCCGCTGCACCGCCATCTCCTGCACCGTGGCCCGCGGCGACATCGCGGCCGCCACCAGGGCGGAGAGGTCGCGGTCGCGCGCATCCGGACGCAGGCTGTCCAGAATGTCGGCGGCCACGTCGTCGGAGGCGCGCGCCCGCCCGAGGCAATGCGCGGCGAAGGAGCGGTCGGCGAGCCTCGGCAGGAACTCGTTCGCCGCCCGCTGGTCCAGGCCGGCGGCGTAGAAGAGCACCACCTGGCGCCACTGGCTGTCGGCGGCCTTGTCCAGCAGCAGGTCGGCGCCGTCCGGCAGCTTGCGCAGCTCCTCCGCGGCGAGATGCTCCTGGATCGACCGGTGCGCGAAGACGAACCGGCCCGTCTCGGTCACGTCGGTCAGCAGGCCCGAACGGCCGATGACCTCGTCGACCAGCGCCCGGGGCTCGGGCGGCGCGTCGAGGTCGGGCGCCAGCGCGGTGGCGAAGTCGACGAGCGCGCGCCGGTCGAACTCGTCGAACCCGGCCGGCGAGCGCGCGGTGGCCAGTGCGAACTCGCGCAGCAGGCGGTACTTGTCGCCGACCGGGAAGCGCAGCGCGCCGCCGCCGGGGTCGCGCTTGAACCGGTGCCGGTCGAGCATCTCCTCGATCATCGTCTGGTACAGCTTCGCGATCGAGCTGGGGATCTCGTAGTAGTCCTTGCGGGCGTACAGGCCGACGGACATCGCGAGCACCAGTGGCGTGCGGTGCAGGTCGAGCGTGCCCGAGGCGCGTACCGCCTGGAGGAAGCTCTCCGGCCCGCTCGCCGCCTTGAACTTGGGGCGCAGCGCGTTGAGGTAGCTGAAGATCTCCGAGTCGCGCAGCGGGGCGAGCGTGCACACCCGGCGGGCGATGGCCGGCACCCACTCGTCCTCGATCATCCGGAAGTTCTGCCGCCGGCAGGTGACCACCACGCGGGCCAGGTGGGTGGGGCGTTCGCGGTCGTGGTCGCGCAGAAACCGGTGGACCGCCTCCAGCACCGCGTCGTACCGGTCGGCCGTGACCTCGTCGAGGCCGTCGAGCATGACCAGGACCCGCTGGCGTTCCAGCAGGTAGGCGAGCAGCCGCACCGCGTCCGCCCGGGTCATGCCGCAGTCGGACACCAGGATGTCGTCGACCAGGAAGTCGGCGAGGCCGCCACCGCGCCCGAGGTAGCGGGCGAGCTTGCGGAGCGGCACGAGGAACGGCACCTCCGCCCGGCCCGGCCGCCGGCCGCGCAGCCAGTGCCGGGCGCGCAGCGCGCCGACGCCGTACGCCTTGAGCAATGTGGACTTGCCGGAGCCGGGCTCGCCCTCGATCACCATGTTGCCGGCGGCCCGGTCGGCGAGCACCTCGGTGGCGACCGCGCGTACCTCCCGGTCGCCCTCCGGTTCGTGGAAGGAGAGCGACACGAACGTGCGGGTGAGGTCAAGATCCTCCTTGTCGTCCAGGTAGGGGTTGTCGTAGACGCCCCAGGTGCGGACGAACCACGCCGCGTACCTGCGCTCTGGCCGCCCGGCCCGGAGCAGCGCGCCCCGCCAGGCCCGCCCGATCGCCCGCCGGACCGGCCCGACCATGGCCACCACGATCGTCGCGACGACGCCCAGCAACGCCAGAATCTCGCTGGCACCCCATTTCGACACGGTCCACGTGCTATCGGATCCTGTCGTCACTGGCAACCAACTGTCGGCCTTGTGTCAGGCCGGCGTTCGTACGGCGGAAGTAAATATGCCCTAACCTCCGGAATCGATGAGCCCCAAGACCCTGCTGGCTGGCAAGCGGGGGCTGCCCGCCCACGTCACCGTGTACCTGTTCGTCATCGTCCCGTTCCTCGCCCTGCTCGCGGCCGTGCCGATCGCGTGGGGCTGGGGACTGTCCTGGGTGGACGTCGCGCTCGCCGCCGCCTGGTACACCTTCACCTGCCTCGGTGTCACCGTGGGCTTCCACCGGTACTTCACGCACGGCGCCTTCAAGGCTGGCCGCCCGATGCGGGTGGCGCTCGCGGTCGCCGGCAGCCTCGCCGTGCAGGGGCCGATCCTGCACTGGGTGGCCGACCACCGGCGGCACCACGCGTTCTCCGACAAGGAGGGCGACCCGCACTCGCCGTGGCTGTTCGGCACGTCGGCGGGGGCGCTGGCCCGCGGCTTCTGGCACGCCCACCTCGGCTGGATCCTCGACCGCGACCTGACCAACCAGGAACGCTTCGCGCCCGACCTGCTCGCCGATCGCGACCTCCGCCTGGTACACCGCCTCTTCGGCCCGCTGACGGTGGTCACGCTGATCGCGCCCGCGGTGATGGGCGGGCTGATCACGTGGTCGTGGTGGGGCGCGGTGACCGCGTTCTTCTGGGCCGGCCTGGTGCGGGTGACGCTGCTGCACCACGTCACCTGGTCGGTCAACTCGGTGTGCCACATGATCGGCGAGCGCCCCTTCGCCGCCCGCGACCGCTCGGCCAACTTCTGGCCGCTCGCGATCCTCAGCATGGGCGAGTCGTGGCACAACCTCCACCACGCCGACCCGACCTGCGCCCGCCACGGCGTACGCCCCTGGGAGATCGACATCTCCGCGCGGGTGATCTGGCTCTTCGAGAAGGTGGGCTGGGTCCGCGACGTCCGCTGGCCGTCCCGCCCCCGCCTGGCGCGGATCCGCCGGGGCGCGGCCACGCCGGCCTAGCGGAGGCCCGCCGCGGCCAGGCGCTCCGGGAGGGTGGCCAGGCGGTCGACCGGCTCGGCGCTGAAGACGAAGCGGATGTGCCGTGCCGCCACCGCGTCGCCCCAGCCGGTCATCGCGGTCGCGGCCACCGCGCCGTCGCGGAGCAGCCGGCGCGAGGCCTCGGCCGGGTCGACGCCCATCGCCACGGTGTCGAGCAGCAGCGACCAGCCGCCCGCCGGGCGTACCAGAGGAAGACCCGCAAGGCCGGTGAGGATGGTGTCGCGACGGCGCTGGAGCTCGGCGGCGGCCGCCGTCACGTGGGTGTGGTCGCCGCGGAGGACGGCGGTCGCGGCCGCGCGGGCGATGCCCACCGGGGTGGTGGTGTTGTAGACGTGAGCCCAGCCGACGTGCTCCACAAGGGAGCGTGGGCCGGCGACCCAGCCGACTCGCCAGCCGATCATGCGGAACTCCTTCGACAGCGACCCGATCACCAGCGTGCGCTCGGCCATGCCCGGCTCGCGCACCGGGTGGACGAACGGGCGCCCGTCGAAGAGCAGCCGCTCCATCGCGCCGTCGTAGACGAGCAGCAGGTCGCGCTCGCGGCAGAGGTCGCACACCGCCCGCCACTCCTCCTCGTCGAGCACCGCGCCGGAGGGCATCGAGGGGCTCATCAGGAGCAGCGCGCGGGTGGCCGGCCCGACCGCCGCGCGCAGCGCGTCGAGGTCGAGGCGCCACTCGCCGCCCACCACCCGGTACGGCGCGAAGCGCGGCACCCCGCCGACCAGCCGCACCCGGTTGACCAGGCCGGCGTAGGTGGGGTCGCCGAGCACCACCTCGTCGCCCGGGTCGATGGTGGCCAGCAGGCAGTCGAGCGCCGCCTCGGTGCCGCCGCTGGTCACGACGATCTCCTCGGCCGGGTCGTAGTGGTGGCCGGTGCGGTCGACGAGCAGGTCGGCGATCGCCGCCCGCAGGTCGAGGTCACCGGTGAACGGAAGCCACGAGTTCGCCGGCGGGGTGGAGAGCGCCGCCGCGGTGACCGGCACCGCCTCGGGCGGCAGGGGCAGGTCGGTGTCGAGGTTTTCCAGGCGCAGCACCGGCCACCGGGCGGTCACCCGGTCGGCGTTGCGCGCGACCCGGTCGATCCCGAACCCCACGATGTCCGTCATCCGGCGCGCCGGTCTGACTCCTGTACTAGTCACAGTGACTACTATAGTGCGCATGAACGACACGCCCGCAAGCCGGATCGCGGCAAATATCCGCATCCTCCGTGAGTCGCGTGGCCTGTCGGTTGTCGCGCTGGCCGAGCGGAGCGGCGTCGGCCGGGCCACGCTGACCAACCTGGAGGCCGGGCGCGGCAACCCCACGATCGACACGCTCTACGCGCTCGCCGACGCGCTCGGCGCCGCGCTGGGCGACCTCATCGGCGAGCCGGCGCGCACGCGGGTCGAGGTGGTCCGCGCCGGTCACGGCACCCGCGTGGAGGGTGCGGTCTCCGCCCGCCTCCTCGATCGGGTACGCGGCCAGCGGCTCGCCGAGCTCTACGAGGTGGAGTTCGCCACCACCGCCCGCCACGCCGACCCCCACCCGGCCGGCGTGACCGAGTCGCTGCTCGTGGTGGCGGGGCGCCTGCGCGTCGGCCCGGTGGCCGAGCCGGCGGAGCTGGGGCCGGGCGACTTCATCCGGTTTCCCGGCGACGTCCCCCACGTGTACCAGGCGATCGGCGGCCCGGCGCACGGCGTTCTTGTCATGGCGCACCCGTAGCCTGTGGGCGTGAGCGCCATCGCCGACCGTCGCATGAGGAGCGCCCTGCTGACCTCCTTCGCGGCGCCCGCCGACGTCGTCCGGTGGTTCGGGGCGGTGCAGGCGCAGGACTTCGGGCTGGCCAAGTGGTCGCTGGGCGAGCGCCTGCCCGGGGTCACCGACGCGGAGGTGCAGCGCTCCTTCGACGCGGGCGAGTTCCTGCGCACCCACGTGCTGCGGCCGACGTGGCACTTCGTGGCGCCGGAGGACATCCGGTGGCTGCTGCGCCTGACCGCCCCGCGGGTGCACGCCACCAACGCGCACGTCTACCGCCAGGTCGGCCTCGACGCGGGCGCCTTCGCCACGGCACACGGGCTGCTCACCGAGGCGCTCGCCGGCGGCGGCTACCGCACGCGCAAGGAGCTGGCCGGCGTCGTCGGCGCGGCGGGCCTGCCGAGCACCGGCTTCGGGCTCGGATACCTGCTGATGCACGCCGAGCTCGACGGCCTCGTTTGCAGCGGCCCGGCGCGCGGCAAGGAGCAGACCTACGCGCTGCTGGAGGAGCGCGTGCCGCCCGCGCCCGAGCGCGACCCGGACGAGGCGCTGGCCGACCTCGTCACCCGCTACTTCACCAGCCACGGCCCGGCCACCACCAGAGACCTCATGTGGTGGTCCAGCCTCACCCGCGCCGACATCGCGCGGGGCGTGGCGCTGGCCGGCGACCGCCTGCGCCACGAGGTCGTCGACGGCGTGTCCTACTGGTCCGGCTGGCACGAGACCGCGCCGCCCGGGTCACCCACCGTCCACTTGGTACAGGGCTACGACGAGTACCTCGTGGCGTTCACCGAGAGCAAGCACGTGGTCCGCCCGCTCCCGCCGGCCACCTCCGTGCCCAATAGCGTGCTGCTGCTCGACGGGCTCGTAGCCGGCCACTGGCGGCGCACCTCCACAAAGGACACCCTGCAGATCGAGGCGCTGCTCCACCGCGCGCTCACCCCGGCCGAGTCGGCGGCACTCGACGCCGCCGCGGCCCGGCAGGCGGCCTACCTCGACCTCCTTCCGAGCGTCGCCACCCGGTTGCTTGACGAGCCTGGCTAATAGGGTTAGCTTTGCCGCTATGAAGCGTAGTCACCGGGCCGGGCTCTCCACCGCGGCCGTGGTCGAGGCCGCGCGCACCATCATCGACGAGCAGGGCGCGGACGCGCTCACCCTGGCGGCGGTGGCCCAGCGCACCGGCGTCGCCGCCCCCTCGCTGTACAAGCACGTGGGCAGCCTCGCCGAGCTGCGTACCCTGGTCGGCGCGCGCGTGCTGGAGGAGATGACCGAACGCTTCACCCGCGCCGTGCTCGGCCGCTCCGGCGACGACGCGGTCGAGGCGCTGATGCACGCCTACCGCGACTACGTGCGGGAGCACCCCGCCCGCTACGCCACCGCCCCCGCCGACGCCCTGCACGACCCCCGCACCGCCGCGCCGGGGCGGCGGCTGCTGGAGGTGTTTCTGGCCGTGCTGCGCGGCTACGGCCTGACCGACTCGGCCGCGATACACACGACCCGCTGCCTGCGCGCGGTGGTGCACGGCTTCGCGTCGATCGAGGCGAGCGGTGGCTTCGGCCTCCCGGAAGACCTGGACGAGACGTACGCCCAGCTGATCCGCATGACGGTCGCCAGCCTGCCCCGCTGAGCCAGGCCGGCGCCGCCGGCCAACGTCCGTGGCCACCGCGTCAGGCCGGCACGGGCACCGGCCTGGGCAGGCGCGTAGCCAGCGCGGCCCCGATCCCAGCCACCGCCGCCAGCAGCAGAAACGCCCCCGCCATGCCGTGATCCATCAACGCCGCCGCGGCCGCGATGCCGGCCACCGGTCCGGTGTTCATCGCGGTCTGCTGTAGGCCGCCCACCACGCCGGCCGCCTCCACCGGCGCGTGCCCCACGACGGTCGCGGTCGCCACCACCATCACGGCGCCCAGCCCCGCGCCGAGCAACACCAGGCCGGCGCCCACCAGGACCGCCCGTTCCGCGCGGGCCAGCGACGCGATGCCCGCCGCCGCGGTGAGCAGCGCCCCCACCGCGACCGGCCGTGCCCCGTGCCGCCGCATCAGCCGGCTCGCCGCGGGCGAGGCCACGATCATCGCGGCGGTCAGGCCGAGCCCAAGCAGTCCACTGTGGAGCGGGTCGAGGCCGAGCCCGTCCTGGACCAGATACGTGGCCGCGAACAGTGTCCCGAAGGCCGCCCCGGACGCGCACGCCAGCACCCCGAGCGCGACCGGCACCGCCGGCACCCGCAGCACGGCCGGCGGCACGAGTGGATTGGCCGAGCGCCGCTCGTGCCGCCCGAACGCCACCGCGCATCCGAGCCCCGCCGCCAGCGCCGGCCACCGCAGCGGCGGGTGGACGATCGCGAGCACCAGCCCGGCGAGCGTAGCCGCGTAGAGGGCGGCGCCCAGGACGTCGGGGCCGCCACGCCCGGTCGGGGACGCGGCCGGCACCGCGAGCGCGAGCGCCGCCACCACCGCCGCCGGCACCACGCCGAGCAGGAAGACCGCGCGCCAGCCGAGCAGGCCGACCACCGCGCCGCCGAGCACCGGTCCGGCGGCGCCCGCGGCCGCGATCGCGCTGGTACGCAGCGCGATGGCCGAGCCGAGCCGCGCCGCGGGGTAGGCCGTGCGGAGCAGGCCGAGCGTCGCCGGCTGGAGCAGCGCGCCGAACGCACCCTGCGCCACCCGCAGCGCCACCACCCACCCGATGCCCGGCGCGAGGCCGATGGCGGCGGACGAGGCGGCGAAGCCGAGGATGCCGGTGAGCAGGAGGCGGCGGTGCCCGTACAGGTCGCCGAGGCGGCCGCCGACCACCAGCAGGCCGGCGACCGCGATGAGGTACCCGGTGCTGCTCCACTGCACCTGCGCGAACGTGGCGTCCAGGTCGCGCCGCAGCGTGGGGTACGCGACGGTGAGCACGGTGCCGTCCAGCGCGACGAGCATCGCGCCCGCGACGCTGACCGCGAGCGTGACCCTCGGCCGGCTCACCGCGGCGCCGGCCCGACGTGGGCGTCGACCGCCGCGCGCAGCAGCGGATCCACGTCGTCGAGGCCGGTGGCGAGCTGGAGGCTCCCCCAGGTCGAGAGCTGGGCGAGGCCGTGCAGGTTGGCCCACAGCGCGCCCGCCGCCACCCGCGCCGCGGCCCCGCTCTCGCCGCGCGCCTGCCCGACCAGCTCCACCAGCACGTCGAAGAGCGGCAGCCTCGTCTCCCGCAGGCCCAGCCGGTTGCTCTCCAGCAGGTCGTGCCGGAACATCAGCTCGAACATGCCGCGGTTCGTCGACGCGTACTCCAGGTAGGCCCGCCCGAGCGCCAGCAGCCGCGCGTGCGGCGTGCCGCCACCCGCCAGCAGGCGGGCGACCCGCTCCCCCAGCTCCTGGAACCCTTGGCGGGCGATCGCGGACAGCAGCGACAGGTGAGTGGGGAAGTAACGCCGCGGCGCGCCGTGCGACACCCCCGCCCGGCGAGCGATCTCGCGCAGCCGGAGCACCGAACTCCCCTCGCGACTGACCATCTCCACCCCGGCCGCGACAAGCCGCGCGCGCAGGTCCTCCTCCGTCATAGACACTGTCTACCAGCCTAGGTAGACAGTGTCTACAGCCGGCCTTCGTGCGCGTCTCTGGGATCGCTGTCCTGTATCGCCCGCAATCGAGCGGGCGATCACTAGATGCTTCCGGTTTGCGCGCGCTCAGTGCATTCCAGTCATGACGGCCTCACGGGATGAACGCGGTCCGGACGTCGGGCCGGACCCGGCCCTTGATTGATGATCTTGTGAAAACTAGCGGTAAGGCTGGTCAGAGTGCATGCAGCGTGGTCGGCCGGTTGTCAGGGCGCCTATTGGCCCGGTGCGCGGGCTGCTGCGGCGGTCAACCGGTCGGTGTAGATCCGGTATGCCTTGCGGTCGGCGGAGGTCGCGCCGTCGGTGTCGAGCATGGCCGCGGTGCGGATCGCGCCACGGCTGACGCCGTGTTCGCGGGCCAGAGCGGCGATGCTGGCACCGGCGCGGAAGGCGTCGCGTGCCTGGTCAGTCGCGCCGAGTTGGGCAAGGCGAGGGCGTCGGCCGGGCATGCTGCCGTTGACCCAGGCGGCGAGGCCGTCGCGGGTGAGTTCGTTCCGCGGTGATGGATCGGAGCTCCGGTGCAGAGGGCCGCGCGACGGTCCGTGGGCGTTGCTATGCGGAGGCTCTCAGGGGCTCGAGGGCGGCCAGGATGAGGTCGAGGCCGAAGATGAACTCCTCTGCCGGGTCGTAGCCGGCAGCGACGAGCGCCGCGGCGGACTCGTTGAGGTAGGGGAACTCGTCAGGAGGAAGCTGGGGCAGGAAGACGTCCTCGGTCATGTCCGCGAGCTCATCGGCGGTGTCGAACGGCAGGCTGGCTTCTTGCAGGGCGAAACCGTAGACATAGCAGTCGAGCAACCAGTTGGCGTGCGTCGCCATCAAGACCGAGAAGCCAGCCCTCCGCAGGCAGGCGGTGACCGCTTCGCGGTGGCGGAGGTTCGCGGGCCCCGGCGATGTCCGCGACTCCATCAGGCCGATCGCCCACGGGTGGCGTGCGAGAACCTGTCGGGCGGATACCGCCCGCCGTCGCATCGCTGACTGCCAGTCGGTCTCTTCGGGCGGGAGTTCGATCTCCTCGAACACGATGTCGATCATGGCGTCCAGCAACTCCCCCTTGTTCGCCACGTAGTGGTAGAGCGACATCGCGCCCGCGCCGAGCGCGCCAGCCAGCCGGCGCATGCTCAGCCCGTCGACCCCCTCGCGGTCGGCGAGCCGGATCGCCTCGACCACCACCCGTTGCTTGCTCAGCCCCGCGTCTGACGCGACCTGGCGTTGTTCCCTCGCAGACAAGGGTCTCCTCGCTCCCTCGAACGGCTTGACAATCGTACAGCGTACGCCCATAGTACAGTGTACGACGTACGGTGTACGAGGCGGCGAGAGTCGCAGCTCGGACGCGGGGAGGCGTCTGTGGAAACCGAACAGCGATCGAATGCCGGAGCACGCCTGGCGCCGGGAGCCGAGTCCGGCCGGGGCGGCGACGATGCGGGCCGCCGTAGCTGAAGCCTCTGGTGTCGGTCGCGAAGCGCCAGGACCTGCTCACCCCGGCCGACCTCCTCGCGACCGGGCAGGTCACGCCGGTCATCGACCGCACCTACCCCCTCGACGAAGCAGCCGACGCCCTCCGCTACGTCGGGGCCGGCCACACCCGAGGGAAGGTCGTCGTCACCGTCTGACAACCGGACCGACGAGAACGACCCAACCCGTGCGTATGCACGCCCAGACCTGCCGGCACTCCGGCGGACGGACCGCTCCTCTCGAAAGAAGAACCGATGACCATCTGAACGAACACCCCGAACCTGCTCGACAACCCGCCATCCGACTGAAACGAAGGAGTAAAAGATGAGATCACCGCAGAACACCGCCACCCCGCTAGCCCGCAGTTGGTTCGTTCGAGGCCGGCTCGTCGGCGCCGCGGCGATCGCGTTCGCGGTGTCGGTGGCGATAGAGAACGCGGTGCTGGCGGGAACGGGCGCGCCGACCTTCGGCGCTCCGATCGAGGAAGTGCTGGCATACTACGCGGCCAACCGCGACTCGGTCGCGATCGCGTCCGGTCTGGTGGCCCTGTACCTGCCGCTGCTGCTCGTGTTCGTGACGGGCCTGCACGGTCTCGTGGAGCGGCGCGGCGGAGCGGGCGCCGACGGGTCGCGGCTCGCCTTGGCCGCTGGCGCGGCGCTGTCGGCCATCTTCGTGCTTGTCAACGTCCTACAGATCGGGCTCGCGCTCTCCGCCGGCGGGCTCGCCGAGCCGACGCCCGCGTTCGAGCTCGTCTGGCAGGTTCACGCGGCGGCGTTCGCGCTGGCGCTGCCGACGCTCGGCACCACCTTCATCGGCGCGGCCCTCGCCGCGCACGCGAGCGGGCTGACTCCGGCTTGGCAGCGCCTGCTGGGCCTGGTGGGCGGGAGCCTGCTGCTCGCCGTGGGGCTCGGCAACCTCGCGATCGCCGACGGCTCGGCGCTGATCTTCGTTGGGCTCCTAGGGTTCGCCGCCTGGCTCGTCTGGCTGCTCGCGACCGGCGTGCGCCTCGTCCGATCGTGACCGAGATGAGGGCGGCGCCGAGGTCGCGCACGCGGGCGAGGACTCCGTGGAGGGCTGAGATGTGTTGGATCGGACATCCGCCACCGACCGCGGACGCGTCAGTCAAGGTCGCCGGGGCGGAGGCGGAAGACCTGGAGGCGGAGGCCGTAGTACTTCTCCGTCTCGCCGACCCACTGCATGCCGATGCGGCGGGCTGTCGCGCCGGCCCGTTCGTTGGCGGGGCGGGCGACCGCGAAGACCTCGTCGGAGCCCTCGTCGAACGCCCACTGGGCGAGGCGGCGGCCGGCCTCGGCCGCGTAGCCCTGGCCCCACGCGTCGGGGCGCAGGGTCCAGCCCATCTCCAGGTCTTCGCCGCCGGGCGGGAGCGGGAGCAGGACGGCGCCGCCGATCACCTGCTTGTCCTCGACGCGCTCGATCGCCCACCGGCCGGCCGGGGTGAACAGGCGCTGGTCCTCGGCCATCCACTGCTGGAGGATCAGCCGCATCGCGCCGAGGTCGCTGACCGTGTCCATGGCCGGGCTGAGCCAGCGCGCCACCCCGCCCTCGCCGTAGACGGCCAGCGCCGCCTCGGCGTCGTCGACCTCCCAGGGGCGCAGGGTCAGTCGCTCGGTTGACATCAGACGTCCGGCCACCTGGCAACTCTATCCACGGCGCGGCACACCGTGACACGGCGGCAGCGGAGCGCACCGAGCGTTCACCGGAGCGTCGCACGAACACTACGAAGGGGGCAGAAGATGTCCGGTTTATCTAGTTGCTTCGTGCCGCTGTCGCACATCACGAATGGATAACGCAGAAACACGGCCTACGCTAGGGCGTCATGGCCAACCGCGACTCCCACAACCTCCGCTCCGTTCTCGCCGTCCGCGGGTTCCGGAGACTCCTGGGTGTGCGGCTCTCCAGCCAGCTCGCGGATGGCCTCTTCCAGGCTGCCCTCGCCGGCAGCGTGCTCTTCAACCCGGACAAGCAGACCAGCGCGATGGCGATCGCCGCCGGGTCGGCGCTGCTCGTCACGCCGTACTCGCTGATCGGTCCGTTCGTCGGCGTCTTCCTCGACCGGTGGAGCCGCCGCCAACTGGTGGTCTTCACCAACCTGCTCCGGGCCGCTTTGGTGCTGCCCGCGGCGTACCTGATCCACGGGGGTAACAACGGCATCGCGTTCGTGGTGGTGGCGTTCGCGATCATCGGGCTCAACCGCTTCCTGCTGGCCGGCCTCTCCGCGGCGGTACCGCATGTCGTCGAGGATCGACGCCTGGTCACCGCCAACTCGCTCTCCGGCACACTCGGGTCGATCTGCTTCTCCGCCGGCCTCGGCATCGCGTTCGTCCTGCTCAACTTCTTGCTCTCCGCCGGAGACTCCGGCTACGCGGCGATGGCGCTGGTCGCACCCATCGGGTACGTGGCGTCCTCGGTGCTCGCGTGGCGCTCGTTCCGCGTCGACGCGCTCGGGCCCGACCATGCCACCGCCCCCGCGCGGGCGCCGGTGCACTCGGCGATCGGCGACGTGCTGAGCGGCATGCGCGACGGCCTCGTGCACCTGGCGAGCCGACGCGGCGCGGCCTACACGATGGCCGCCAAGGCGGGTTTCCGGGTGCTCTTCGGCGTGCTGACGCTCGCCATGCTGCTGCTCTACCGCCACTACTTCGTCACCGACGACGACGTGCACGACTCGATCACCGGGCTGGCGTTCGTGGTGGTGGCCGGCACCTTGGGCGTATTGGTCGCCGCGCTGATCACGCCGCCGGTGACGCGGCGCATCGGCGGGTGGCGCTGGGTGGCGGGCCTGATCGCGGCGATCGCGATCGCGCTGCCGCTGACCGTGTCGTCGTTCACCCAGCCGCTGCTGGTGGTGGCCGTCTTCTGGATCAACATCGCCGCGCAGGGCACCAAGATCGTGGTGGACACGTCGATCCAGCACGAGTGCGACGACGACTACCGCGGCCGGGTCTTCGCGGTCAACGACACGACCTACAACCTGAGCTACGTGCTGGGCCTCTTCATCGCCGCGCTCACGCTGCCCGGCGACGGGCACTCGCCGACAGCCGTGTTCGTGGTCGCGGCCGGGTTCGCGGTGATCGCCGGCTGGTACGCCGTGGTGGCCGGCCGGTGGGCGCGCCGGGTCGGCGACGACATCGCCCAGCCCGAGCCCGCCCCCGTGCCCACGCCGATCGGCTAGTGCGGCGCCGGTCGGCCGCCGCACACCCGGGCCGGCTTCGCCGGCCCGGGTGTGCGGCACCGCACTAGGCGGTGAACATCGCCGCGTGCTCACGCACCCAGTCGGCGAACGTGCGCGCCGGACGGCCCGTCACCTTCTCGACCGTGGGCAGCACCGTGTAGCCGGCCTCCGGCGGGTTGGTCCGCATCGCGAGGAAGAACGCGATGTCCTCCTCCCCGAAGCCGGCCTCCCGCCACCCCGCGACGACCTCGTCGGTGCTCAGCTCCACGTACCGGATCTCCCGTCCCAGCACCTCGCCGACCACCCGCACCTTCTCCGCCGTGGTGAACACCTCCGGTCCGGTCAGCCAGTAGTCCTGGCCGCCGTGGCCATCGCCGGTCAGCGCGACCGCGGCGACCGCGGCGATGTCCGCGTCGTGCACCATCGCGCTCCGCGCGTCCGGAAAGCCCTCGCGGACCACGCCCTCGGTGCGGACGGAGTCGGCCCACTCGAGCGTGTTCGACATGAACTCGACCGGCGACAGCCACGTCCACGCCACCCCACTGGCCTCGATCGCCTCCTCGAGCGGGCTCTTGGCGACGTCGCCGCGTAACACGGTGACCTTGGGGATCCCCGCCTCCCGCAGCGCGTCCACGATCGGGGCGGGGTCCGCCCCGTACACGTTGATCAGGTGGGCGGCCCGCACCCCCTGGAACGCCGCGGGCAGGGTGGCGGGCTGGGTGAGGTCGCCGGCGACCGCCTCGGCGCCGGCCGGGAGCTGGGCCTTCGCGGGGTCGCGGGTGAGCGCGCGGACCTTCTCCCCGGCGGCGAGGAGCTGCTCGACCAGGGGCTTGCCGACATTGCCGGTCGCACCGGCCACGAGAATCGTCATGCACCGACGCTAGAAACAATCGCGGCCAACTCCTGTCCGCGATCGGTGGCAGGATCGAAAACATGTTGGAGACGTCGGCCCGCCTGCTGCGCCTGCTCGGGCTGCTCCAGGCGCACCGCGACTGGTCGGGCACCGCGCTTGCCGAGCGCCTCCGCGTCAGCCCACGGACCGTGCGGCGCGACGTCGACAAGCTGCGCCTGCTGGGATACCCGATAAACGCGACGGGCGGGGTGGGCGGCGGCTACCAGCTGGCCGCCGGCGCGACCCTGCCGCCCCTGCTCCTCGACGACGAGGAGGCGATCGCCGTGGCGGTGGGGCTGCGCACGGCGGCGGCCAGCGGGGTGACCGGCATCGCCGAGACGTCGGTGCGCGCGCTGGCCAAGCTCGACCAGGTGCTCCCGTCGCGGCTGCGCCACAAGGTCGGCACGCTCGGCGCCGCCGTGGTCACCACGCCCACGCTCGGCCCCACCGCCGATCCCGCGGTGCTGACCGCGGTGGCCGCGGCGATCCGCGACCACCTGCGTGTCCGCTTCGACTACAAGGGCGCGGTCCGCGACGTGGAGCCCTACCGCCTCGTCCACAATGGACCCCGGTGGTACCTGGTGGCGTGGGACACGGAGCGGGCCGACTGGCGCACGTTTCGGGTGGACCGGCTCACGCCGCGGGTGCCCACCGGCCCGCGCTTCACGCCGCGCCCGCTGCCCGCCGACGACCTCGCCCGCTACCTCTCGCTCGGCGTCACCACCAGCCCATACCGGTGGCAGGCCGTGCTCGTCATGCACGCGCCGGTCGGCGAGGTCGCCGACGAGGTGCCACCGTCGATCGGCGTGGTGGAGCCGATCGACGGCGACACGTGCACTGTGCGGATCGGGTCGGACGACCTCGACCAGCTGGCGGTGTGGACGGCGGCGTTCGGGTTCGAGTTCGAGGTACGCGAGCCGCCCGAGCTCGCCGCACACCTGGCGCGGCTCACCGGCCGTCTCGACCGGGCGGCGCGGCGGTCCGGTCAGGAGCCGGTGTAGAGGACCGCGTCGACCTCGATGTCGAACCCGCTGAGCGCCACCGGCAGGGTCGTGCGCACCGGCGGCACCGGGCCCTTGAAGTACTGGGCGAAGATCGTGTTCATCTCGGCGAAGTCGTTCCACTCGCGCAGGTAGACGCCGACCCGCACGGCGTGGTCGAGGTCGCTGCCGGCCGCCTCCGCCACCCGTGCCAGGTTGCCGAACGCGGCGTGCGCCTGCTCCGCGAACGCCCCGCGCACCCAGCTGCCGTCCGGGAGGCGGGGCACCGCACCGGCGAGGTACACGAAATCTCCGGCGACGACCGCCTGGGAGAAGGGGCCGCCGGACGGCGCCGCGTTGTCGGTCGAGATCGCGCGCATGGTCTCATCCCTCATTCCTGGTTCGCGGAAACTGCTCGGTCAGGCCCTCCGGACCGACCAAGGGCTGGCCGAGGAGGTCGCGCAGGGCCTTGTCGCGCCGGTCCAGCGCCGCCCGCTGCGCCTCGGTCAGGGGTACCCACGGGGGCGGCGGCTCGGGCAGCGACGGCGGGAGGAGCCGGCCGGCGACGTAGGTGGCGACGCACCGCAGCCGCTCCGGCGCCCGGCGCACCTGCCCGTTCGCGTCGACCACCGGAAACGGTCCCTCGTCCACCGCGAACACCGCCACGTCCGCCGGCGCGCCCACGGCGAGGGTCCCCACGCCGCCGGGCAGCCGCAGCGCCGCGGCCGGGGCGGCGGTGGCGGCCTCGACGACGTCGTGCAGCGGCACGCCGACCGCGCGCAGCTTCGCCATCGTGGTGGGCAGGTCGAACACCGGCCCGTACCGGCACCGGGTGTGCAGGTCCGTCGACACGGTGTGCGGGGCCAGACCGGCGGCCAGCTGCTCCTCCAGCACGTCGAAGGCGAACCCACCCGCCCCGTGCCCGACGTCGAACAGCACACCCCGCGCGTACGCCTCGCGGACCACCGGCCCGGCGCCGACCGCGGCCGTGCCGCTGGCGCAGTGGGTGAGGATGTCGCCGGGCCGCAGCAGTGGGAGCACGTCCTCGGGGCCCGGTGGACCGGCGGCGACGTGCACCATCACCGGCGGGCCGACGGCGAGCGCGCGTTCGAGGGGGCGTAGCCCGTTGGCGCCCACGGTCTCGCGGTCGATCCGCACCTTGACGCCCACGACGAAGTCTGGGTGCCGGGCGACCGCGTCCCGCGCCGCGTCGACGTCCACGTGCGCCAGGTCGGTGGACTCCCCGGTGCGGCCGGTCAGGCCCAGCCCGGAGATGTTCAGCAGCGCCGGCACCCGTACCCGGTAGGACGAGACCGCGGTCCGCAGCGCGTCGATCCCCCAGGCCCCCGCGGAGCCGGCGTCCACCCAGGTGGTGACGCCGGAGTGCCAGGCGACCGGATCGGGGTGGACGCCCCAGTAGGTGGCACCCGGGTGTACGTGCGTGTGCAGGTCGACCAGCCCCGGCGTGACGAGGTGGCCGGTCACGTCGACGACCTCGCGGGCCTCGTGCGGCGCCAACCCGGGCGCGACGGCGGCGATCCGCCCGCCCCGGACCGCCACGTCGTAGCGGCCGACGTGCCCGCCGCCCACGTCGACGACGTGCCCTCCGGTCAGCAGCAGATCCTGGATGGCCGGCCCCCTAAGATCAGTCCGGGGATCTTATCGGAGGTGCGGGTGCCACTCGACAAGGGTTTCTGGGAATCCGACAGTCCCGTTGGTCAGTCCCTCTTCGGCGGTACGTTCGGGTGGCCGCTGCTCGTGGCCCGGTCCGGCACGGTCGACCGCAACATCGCCACCATCGCCGCCTACACGCGGCGGCACGGCGTCGCGCACGCCCCGCACGGCAAGACGACGATGGCGCCCACGCTCTGGCGGGCCCAACTGGACGCCGGCGCGTGGGGCATCACGGTGGCGACCGCGGACCAGGCGCGGGTGTGCCGCGAGTTCGGGGTGCCGCGGGTCCTGCTCGCCAACCAGCTCCTCGACCCCGCCGCGCTGCGCTGGGCCGCCGCCGAGACCGACGCCGGCTTCGACCTCTACTTCCAGGTGGACTCCCTGGAGGGCGTCGCGGCCGCCGCCGCCACGCGCGGCACCCGGCCGCTCCAGGTCCTCGTCGAGATCGGGTACCAGGGCGGCCGGACCGGTTGCCGCACCGAGTCGGCGGCCCTGGCGGTGGCCGGCGCGGTCGCCGCCTCGCCCCGCCTCACGCTGGCGGGGGTGACCGGCTACGAGGGCGGCCTGCCGGACCCGGCGGCGGTCGCCGCGTTCGTCGACCTGCTCCGGACCGCCGCGGTCGCGCTCGCCCACCTGCTGCCGCCGTCGGTGATCGTGTCCGCCGGCGGCAGCGTCTGGTTCGACGTGGTCGCCGAACGCCTACCCGGCGACTGGCTGCCCGGCCACGAGGTGGTGCCGGTGCTGCGCAGCGGCGCCTACGTCACCCACGACGACGGCTACTACCGGGAGCACACACCGTTCAACCGGGTGCCCGGCGAAGGCGGGCTGGAGGCGGCGCTGGAGCTGTGGGCCCAGGTCATCTCGACGCCCGAGCCCGGTCTGGCCATCGTCGGGATGGGCAAGCGCGACGCCCCGTTCGACGAAGGGCTGCCGGTGCCCCTCGCGGTGCGCCGCGCGGGCGGCGCCGCGCCACCGGCCGCCGGCCTGACCGTGACCCGGCTGATGGACCAGCACGCGTTCCTCGCCGTGGACGGCGCCGCGCTGGCGCCGGGCGACCTGGTCCGCTTCGGCATCTCCCACCCGTGCACCGCGTTCGACAAATGGCGCGCGATCCCCCTCATCGACGACGCCGACGTGGTCGTCGACGTCATGCGGACGTACTTCTGACGCCCGCCTTCGCGGTCTCCCGGTGCGTGGCCAGGATCGAGCCGGCCAGGATCAGCGCGAACGCCACACCGGTGAGTGGCGTGATCTCCTCGCCGAGTACCGCCGCGCCGAGGACCACGGCCACGGCCGGGTTGACGAAGGTGATGACCGTGGCGCGTACGCCGCCGACCTCCGCGATCAGCGCGAAGAACAGCACGAACGCCAGCGCGGTGCAGGCGACCGCCAGCGCCAGCACGGCCAGTACCGGGCCCAGGGTCACCGTGCGCGCCAGGTCGGGCAGATCCGGGGCGGCCACCGGCGCGAACATGAGCGCGCCGATCGCCAGCGACATCGCCGCGACGCCGTACGGGGGCGCGTCGCCGAGCCAGCGTTCGACGATGAGCGGCCCGGTGGCGTAGCAGACGACCACGCCGATCAGCTCCACCATCGGGAAGACGCCGCCGGCGCCGACCTGGAAGCCGAGCAGGAGCGCGACCCCCGCGAAGCCGGCGAGCAGGCCGCCGACCCGGCTCGGGGTCAGGTGCTCGTCGCGGTTGGTGGCCCGGGCGAGGACCGCGGCGACCAGCGGCACGCCCGCGATGACCAGGCCGGTGAACGCGCTGTCCACGTGCCGCTCGGCGTCGGAGAGCAACAGCCACGGCAGGGCGACCTCGATGACCGTGTAGGCCAGCAGCGGCAGCCAGGGGCGCAGCGACGCGCGGATCTCCTTGCGGGCGAGCGCGACGGGCAGCAGCAGTAGCGCGCCGAGCCCGGTGCGGAGAAAGACGAGCTCGGCGGGGCCGATCTCGCGGACCGCGACCTTGATCAGCAGATAGGGGACACCCCAGATCACGCACATGGCCGCGAAGAGGACCCACCCACGACGACTCATGGCACGAGAATCAGGCCAGGCGGCGCACCGGGTCTTGAACGCTGTTGCGGTACGCGGCCGGAGTAACCCCCGTCACGCGCTTGAACCAGCGGGTCAGGTGGGCCTGGTCGGCGAAGCCGACGGCGCCCGCGACCTGTGCCGGGCTCACGCCGGCGGCGAGCAGGTCGCGAGCCGCGCAGACGCGTTCGAGCACGAGCCAGGTGTGCGGCGGAAACCCGGTCGCCTCCCGGAAGACGCGCAGCATGTGGAACGGCGACAGCTCCACACCCGCCGCCAGCTCCCGGAGCGTGGGCGGGCAGCGCAGGTCGGCGGCGAGCCGGTCGCGGATCGCGGCGATCTTCCGCGCGGCGGCCGGGTCCGAGGCGCGGACCGGCTTCGGCCCGGCGCGTTCCCGGCCGTGCCGCCGGATGACGGCCTCGAACGCCCACGCGAGCTTCGACTGGGCGGCGAGCGGGTCGGCGCCGGCCGTGAGCGCCTCGTGCGCGGCGCGGATCAGGTGCACGGCGCGCGCGTCGTGGACGACCGCGTCGGGAAACGCGGGCCGGGTCGCCCGGCCGTCGAGCAGCATGGCCTCGCTGGGGTACAGCACCCGGTAGGACCAGCCACCCTCCGCGGCGGCGCGGCCGTCGTGCGGCTCGTCCGGCTCGAGGATGGCCAGGCTCCCCACGCCCGCGCGGTGCGTCTCGCCGCGGTAACGGAACTGCTCCACGCCGGCGACCGCCACCCCGATGGCGAACGTGGCGTGGGTGTGCCGGGTGAACACGTGGCGCCGGTATGACGCGGTGAGCAGGTCGAGCGCGAAGCGGCCGTCGTCGACCCTCGTCCAGGTGGCCGACTCCGTCATGCCGCGACGCTATACCCGGGTGGTGAGCACCGCCGCGCGGCTGACCGCGGCGCCAGCCGACCACTCCGTTCCGTCAGGACGGTTGAGGACGCCGCGGGTGACCCGCTTGGCGATCGCGGTGACGAGGCGGCGGGGGCGGCGCGGGCTGAGGTGGGCACCGAGCGCAGCGCCAGGCTGAAGTTGAGCACGAACGTCTTGGCGGCCGCGTAGGACGCGAAGTAGGGCGACGGCTGGAAGCCGGCCGTGGAGCCCACGTTGATCACCCCACCGTCGCCGCGGGCCAGCATCGCCGGCACGAGCAGCCGGGTGAGGGCGACGACGGACACCACATTGACCATCAGCTGGTCGGTGTCGCGGCCGGCCGGGATCTCCTCGAACCGCCCGGCCGTGCCGATTTCATCGGCCGCCGGTTGACGTCGCATCGCGATTAGCGGTCCTTCATCCAGGCATTTCCGCAAGGCTGCGGGAAAAGCGCGGATCCCGCGCCGAAATACGTATTTCGACCCCGCTGGTTCGACCCTCTCATGCGGCCACTGAGGCAGCTCTCATCCCTAGCCCGCCTCCGTGGGGTGAGCGTGGCCCGCCGTTCCGGCCGATCGGGCCCCCAGGCGGTCCGCCGTGCGTACGTTGGCGGGATGTCTGACGCCGCACCACCGATCGTCGTCGGCTTCGACGAGTCCGACGGTGCCCGCGCGGCCCTGCGTTGGGCGATGGACGAGGGTGCCCGCGGCGGCGCGCCCGTCGACCTGGTGTACGCGTTCGACTGGCCGGTGATGGACGGTGCCGCGAGCCTGGCCCCGGCGGTCTGGCCCGACTACGGCGCCCGTGACGAGGCGGGCAAGGCCGTCACCGCCGCCGTGGCGCAGACGCACGAGCGCCACCCCGACGTGGCGGTGACCGGCGCGGTGGTGGCCGGCGCCGCCACCGCCGTGCTGGTGGAACGCTCGCACCGGGCCCGCCTCGTGGTGCTCGGCGGGCGCGGCGCCGGCGGGTTCGCCGGGCAGTTGGTCGGTTCGACGAGCGTCAGCGTTTCGGCGCACGCGCGCTGCCCGGTCGTCGTCGTACGCGGGCGGGAGCCGGCCGCCGGCGCCCCGGTCGTGGTCGGTGTCGACGGGTCCGACCAGGCGCTGCTGGCGGTGGAGTTCGCGTTCGCCGCCGCGGCCGGCCGGGGCACGAGCCTCCAGGTGGTGCGCGCCGGAGATCAGCCCGCCCACGTCGACGCCGCACGGGCGGAGACCGCGGGGCTCGTCAGCGCCTGGCGGGACACGTACCCCCAGGTCCCGGCGAGCGTCCACGTCGTGGCCGGCTCGGCCGCGGCGGCGCTGGTCGAGGCGAGCGGCGGCGCGCAGCTCGTCGCGGTCGGGTCGCGGGGCCGGGGTGGCTTCCGCGGCCTGCTGCTGGGCTCGGTGAGCCAGCAGCTGCTGTACCACGCCGACTGCCCGGTCGCCGTCGTCCGCGCACTGCCGACCTGAGCCGACCCCGACACCTCCGGCAACGCGCCACAGCCGTGTCCGCGCGCTGCCGACCTGAGGGCACGCGCCGCGGCTCAGGTGTTGCGGCGACGCAGGGTGAGGTATCCGGCGAGGGCGACCACCGCCCACACCGCCGCCACCGCCGTCTGGAGCGTCAGGGCCCCGGGCGCCAGCCCGTCGACCGTCGCCCGTGCGGTGGGCAGCAGCGGCGGGGCCAGCCACGGCACCGGCGAGTCCTTCGTGCCCACGACGAAGGCGAGCGCCGTGCAGCCGGTCAGCACCGCTAGCCCGCGGGCGGCGTTGCCCACCGCGGCCCGGCTGGCCAGCGCGCCCAGCAGCACCGCGGGCGGCACCAGCAGCAGGTGCGCCCACACACCCGTGACCACGCCGGACGCCACCGAAGGGCCGGTGATGCCGCCGAGCGGCCACGGCAGCGCCAGCGCGATCGCGACCAGGACGAGCGCCGGCACCAGCGCGGCGAGCAGGCCCGCGGCGGTCTCCCGGGCCAGCCCTCGGGCGGCCACTGTGGACAGCTGGCGCTGGGTGTCCGGCTCGACGTTGAAGAGGATCTGGGTCTGCCAGGCCACCACCGGGAAGAGGACCGCGGCGGAGAACCCGTACGCCTCGGCGGCCTGCGCCTTCCCGCCGCCGTAGATGACGCCGAGCACGACCAGGAGGATGAGCAGCGGGGCGAGGGCGCGGCCGGTGCGCAGGAACGCGGCGAGCCGCAGGCGGACGAGAGCGCTCATGACGGCGTACGCACCCCCAGCACCCGGTGGCCGGCGGCGCGCAGGTCGACCAGGGCGGCGTCGACGTCGGCGACCGCGACGGCCACCTCGATGACGCACTCGACGGCGTCCACAATGGGCGACGAGAGCACGCCGTCGGCCAGCTCCCACGTCCGCACGTCGGGCAGGGAGGAGACCTCGCCGAGGTGGTCGCTGATCAGCACCCGCCCGCCGCGCGCCAGCACCTCCGTCACGACCATCGGGATCTCCAGCCGGGTGGCCGCGTCCAGCCCCTCCCACGGCTCGTCCAGGATCAGCAGGTCGGGCCGGTGCACAAGGCCCTGGATCAGGCCGACCTTCTGCGCGGAGCCCTTGGACAGCTCGGCCAGCGGGTGGTCGAGCAACCCGTCGAGGTGCAGCCTGGCCGACCAGTCACCCACCGCGCGGAGAGCGTCGGCCGGCGCCAGGCCGTGGACCGCGGCCATCCCCATCAGGTACCGGCGGGCGGTGAACGGCTGGTCGGCCGGGAACCGCTCCGGCACGTACCCGACGCGGGGCGGCCGGTCGCGGACCGCGCCCCGCTGCGGGCGCAGCAGCCCGGCGGCGAGCTTGAGCAGCGTCGACTTGCCCACGCCGTTGCGGCCGACCACCGCGACCGCCTCGCCCGCCGCCACCGACGCCTCGACGCCGCGCAACACCCACGGCTCACCCCGGCGGTATCGGAGCCACACTCCGTCCAGTCGCACCGCTCGATGGTGCCACGAGCAAGACGATCTTGCCCCGACCGTGGCCCTTCTCCAGTTCGCGATGGGCTTGGGCCGCCTGTTCCAGTGGATACGTATGCCGGACGTGGAAGCGCAGCTCGCCCTTGGCGTAGAGCTCCGCGAGCGACGCGAGCCGCTCCGCGGACCGCACCCCCTCGACCACCCGGACGCCCAGCTCGGCGGCCCGGCCGTGCTCGACCAGCGTGATGATCCGCCGGCGGTCGGCCACCAGCGCCAGCGACGCCTCCAGCGCCTCCCCGCCCGCGCCGTCGAGCGCCGCGGTCGCACCGCCGAGCGCGCGCAGCCGCTCGACCAGGCCGTCGCCGTACGCGACCGGCGTCGCCCCCAGCTCGCGCAGGTAGTCGTGGTTGTCCGGCGCCGCCGTGCCGATCACCCGCGCGCCGGCCCGCACCGCGAGCTGCACCGCCATCGTGCCGACCGCGCCGGCCGCTCCGTGTACCACCAGGGTGTCGTCTTGGGAAAGGGCGAGCGCCTCGAGCGCGAGTGACGCGGTCTGCGCGCCCGCCGTGAAGCCGCCGGCCACCTCCCACGGCATCGTCTCCGGCTTGGGCGTCACGTGGCCGGCCGGCACCACCACGTACTCCGCGTAGGCCTGCACCTGGCCGAAGCCCAGCACCTCGTCGCCGGCGGACACCCCCGTGGCGCCCGCCCCGACCTCGTCGACCACACCGGCGAACTCGTTGCCCGGGATCCGCGGCAGCGGCGACGTCACGCCGGGTGGCGTCCAGCCAGCCCGCACCGCCAGGTCGTAGGGCTGCACGCCGGCCGCCCGCACGCGCACCCGCACCTCGCCGGCACCCGGCCGCGGAGTGTCCACCTCGGACACCCGCAGCACCTCGGGCCCACCGAACTCACTGAATATCGCCGCTCTCATGGGATCGAGTCTCGAACCTCAACCCCGCTAGAGGTCAATCACCCGCGCTCTATGAGGTGGCCCACAACGGCCGGGCCGAACATCGCGGCGCCGGACGCGTCGCGCCGCGGGTCGACCTCGGGCAGCGTCACCGGCTCGCCGCTCCCGCTGGCCGCCGCCGGCCGCGGCCCCACCCAGGCGAGGGCGAGCCGCCGCTCACCCTTGAGGAACCGCTGGGCGCGCACGCCGCCGGTCGCCCTTCCCTTGGTGGGGTACGCCGAGAGCGGAGTGACCTTCACGCTGCCGCCCGCGGACGTGACCACCATCGGGTCGCCGTGGTCGGGGTCGTCGGTGCGCACCGCGCCGAAGAACACCGCGTGCGAGCCGGCCGTGAGGTTGATGCCCGCCATGCCGCCGCCCTTGAGGCCCTGCGGCCGGACGAGGCTCGCCGGGTAGTAGAGCAGCGAGGCGTCGGAGCTGACGAACGCGAGCACCTCGGCCCCGTCGGTGAGCCAGGTGGCGCCGACCACCTCGTCTTCCTCGCGGAGCGTGATCACCTCGAACTCGTCGGAGCGCACCGGCCACTCCGGCGCGCACACCTTCACCACGCCCTGCTTGGTGCCGAGCGCGAGGCCCGGCGAGCCCTCACCGGTCAGCGGGGCGAGGCCGATCACCGTCTCCCCCGCGCGCAGCGGCACGAGCTCCGAGGCGGACATGCCGCCGCTCAGCGAGACCGTGCCGGTCTGCTCGGGCAGCACCGGCAGCGGCAACACGTCGGTCTTGAACGCCCGCCCGTGGCTGGTCACCAGCAGCACGAGGCCGCGGGCGGTGGTGTGCACCACCGCCCGCACGCTGTCGTGCTTGACCCGGCCGCGGCGGCTGCGCCCCTCGGGCGCCTCCTCCGACTCGACCGCGGTGCGGGCCACCAGGCCGCTCGCCGACAGGATCACCTGGCACGGGTCGTCGCCGACCTCCAGGGGCCCGGACGGCACCGACGCGGCGAGCGTCTCCTTCAGGTCGCCGTCGATCAGCGTGGTGCGCCGCTCGGCGGTGAACTCCTTCGCCACCGCGGCGAGCTCGTCGGAGACGACCTTCTTGAGCACCTGGTCGTCGTCGAGGATCGCGGACAGCTCGGCGATCTCGGCGCGCAGCTTCTCTCCCTCGGCCTCCAGCTCGATCCGGTCGAACTTGGTGAGCCGGCGCAGCGGGGTGTCCAGGATGTACGTCGCCTGGATCTCGGAGAGCTTGAACTGGCTCATCAGCGCGTCCTTGGCCGCCTGCGCGTTTTCGCTCGCCCGGATCAGCCGCACCACCTTGTCGATGTCGATCAGCGCGATGAGCAGGCCGTCGACGAGGTGGAGGCGCTCCTGCCGCTTGCGCCGCCGGTATGTCGTGCGCCGCGTGACCACCTCGTACCGGTGGGCGAGGAACACCTCCAGCAGCGCCTTGAGGCCCAGCGTCTGCGGCTGGCCGTCGACGAGCACGAGGTTGTTGACGCCGAACGACGACTCCAGCGGCGTCAGCCGGTAGAGGTCGGCGAGCAGCGCCTGCGGGTTGACGCCCACCTTGCACTCGATGACCAGCCGGGTGCCGGCCTCGCGGTCGGTGAGGTCTTTGACGTCGGCGATGCCCTGAAGCCGCTTGGTGCGGTTGACCTCCTCGGTGATCCGCTCGATCACCTTCTCGGCGCCCACACCGTACGGCAGCTCGGTCACCGTGATCGCCTGCCGCCCGCGGCTCCCCTCGAGCGGCCCGATCTCCACCTTGCCGCGCATGCGCACCACACCGCGGCCGGTCTCGTACGCCTTGCGCACCTCGTCGAGGCCGAGCAGCAGCCCGCCGGTCGGCAGGTCGGGCCCGGGCACGAACGTCATCAGCTTGTCGAGCGTCGCGTCCGGATGCTTGATCAGCCACCGCGCGGCCGCGACCACCTCACCCAGGTTGTGCGGGATCATGTTGGTGGCCATGCCGACCGCGATGCCCGAGGTGCCGTTGACGAGCAGGTTGGGGAAGGCAGCCGGCAGCACGGTGGGCTGCTCCAGCGAGCCGTCGTAGTTGGGGTAGAAGTCGACCGTGCCCTCGCCGAGCTCCCCGACGAGCAGCATCGCCTCCCGCGACATCCGCGCCTCGGTGTACCGCGAGGCGGCCGGGCCGTCGTCCGGGCTCCCGAAGTTTCCGTGCCCGTCGACGAGGGGGGCGTTGAGCGAGAAGTCCTGCGCCATCCGCACCAGGGCGTCGTAGATCGCCCCGTCGCCGTGAGGATGGTACTTTCCCATGACATCGCCGACAATTCGTGCACTCTTCACATGAGGCCGCTCGGGGCGGTGGCCCTGCTCGTACATCGAGTAGAGGATGCGGCGGTGCACCGGCTTGAGGCCGTCGCGGGCGTCCGGGAGGGCGCGGGAGTGGATGACCGAGACCGCGTACTCCAGATAGGAGTCTTCGACCTCCTGGACCAGCGGGTTGTCCAGGACGTTCGCGCCGGCCTGGTCGAACGCGGACAGGTCCACAGTGGACCCTTTGTCCTTGCGGCGTGCCATGTGCTTGCGTCTCCCTCTACGCGTCGATGGCGTCGCGGTCGACGCGCGCCGCCTGGTCGATCAGCCACGCGCGGCGCGGCGGCACCGCGTCGCCCATCAGCAGGTCGAGCACCCGCTCGGCCGCGTCGACGTCTTGCATCGTGATGCGGCGGACCGAGCGGGTGGCCGGGTTCATCGTGGTGTCCCACAGCTCGTCGGCGTCCATCTCGCCGAGGCCCTTGAACCGGGGCACCGGCGTGACCACCTGCTTGCCGGCCTTCTCCAGCTTGGCGACCGTGCTCTCCATCTCCGCCTGCGTGTACGTGTAGATCGTCTTCGGGTCGCGGCCCTTGGTGGTCACCTTGTGCAGGGGCGGCATGGCGGCGAAGAGACGGCCGGCCTCGATGGCCGGGCGCATGTAGCGGGCGAAGAGCGTGATCAGCAGCGTGCGGATGTGTGAGCCGTCGACGTCGGCGTCGGCCATGATGAGGATGCGGCCGTAGCGCAGCGAGCCGAGGTCGAAGGTGCGGCCCGAGCCGGCGCCGAGCACCTGCACGATCGCCGAGCACTCCGCGTTGTCGAGCACCTGCTGGAGGTTGGCCTTCTGCACGTTGAGGATCTTGCCGCGGATCGGGAGCAGCGCCTGGTACTCGGACGAACGGGCCAGCCGGGCGGTGCCGAGCGCGCTGTCGCCCTCGACGATGAACAGCTCGCTGCGTGCGACGCCGCTGGAGCGGCAGTCGACCAGCTTCGCCGGCATGGACGCGCCTTCCAGGGCGGTCTTGCGGCGGGCGGCGTCCTTCTGCTGCTTTTGGGTGAGGCGCACCCGGGCGGCGTCGACGATCTTTTGCAGGACGGTGCGCGCCTCGGCCTTGGTCTTGCGCGCGTCGACCCAGCCCTTCAGGTGTTGCTCGACCACGCCCTGGATGACCCGGGTGATGCCGGCGGTGGAGAGCTCGTCCTTGGTCTGCGAGGTGAACTGCGGCTCGGGGATGCGCACGTGCACGACCGCGGTCATGCCTTCGAGCACGTCGTCGAGGACCGGCGGCTCCTCCTTGGGCTTGAGCAGGCCGCGGGTATTGCGCACGGCCTCGACCAGCGCGCGAGTGGCGGCCCGCTCGAAGCCCTTGCGGTGGGTGCCGCCGTGCACGTTGCGGATGGTGTTGGTGAAGCACTCGACCGTGCGCTCGTAACCGGTGCCCCAGCGCAGCGCGACCTCGACCTCGGCCTTGCGCTCCACGTTGGACTGCATCACGCCGTTTTCGTCGGCGGCGTTCTCCCGGTACGAGCCTGAGCCGTGGATCAGGACGGTGCCGCAGACCGGGCGGTCGCCGGCCGGCGCGAGGAACTCCACCATGTCGGAGAGCCCGTTGGGGAAGTGGTAGGTGTCCTTGCCGCCGGCGTGCTTGAGCACGTACGTCACGGTGGGCACCAGGAACGCGGTGTGGCGCACCTTGGCGCGCACCGCCTCCACGTCGAGCGCCGCGCCGGTCTCGAAGTAGCGCGGGTCGTGCCAGTAGCGGATGGACGTGCCGGTGGGCTTGCCGGCGCGCAGCCGGCCGGTGACCCGCAGCCCGCTCTCCGGGGTGAACGGCGCGTCCGGGCCGTCGCCGTCGAAGACGCCGGGCTCGCCGTAGCGGAACGACATCTCGTGCACCTTGCCGTCGCGGCGGACGGTGACGTCGAAGCGGCTGGCCAGCGCGTTGACCGCGGAGGCGCCGACGCCGTGCAGGCCGCCGGAGGTCTTGTAGCCCGAGCCGCCGAACTTGCCACCCGCGTGCAGCCGGGTCAGGACGAGCTCGACGCCGGACAGGCCGGAGCGGGCGTGGACGTCGGTGGGGATGCCCCGCCCGTCGTCGTCGACCTGCACCGACCCGTCCTCGTGCAGCGTCACCTCCACCTTGGTGGCGTGGCCGGCCACGCCCTCGTCGGTGGAGTTGTCGAGGATCTCGTTGACCAGGTGGTTGACCCCGCGGCTGTCGGTCGAGCCGATGTACATGCCGGGGCGCTTACGGACGGCGTCGAGCCCCTCGAGGTGCGTGAGGTCGTCCGCGCCATAGAGGGTCTCGGTCACCTTGCTGCTCCCGGATCGTGCGGCTATGTCGCGGCCAGCGTAACGGCCGGCCCCGACAACACCCGTCACGAACCGCCAGTGACGGCCACCACCTGCCCGTTGACCCCGGTGTTCGCGGCCGAGCCGAGGTACACCACGGCGTTGGCGACCTCGGCCGCGTCCAGCAGCCGCCCCAGCGGGCTCAGCGCCGCGTAGGCCTCACCCACCGCGTCCACGATGTGCGTATTCGTCTCGGTACGTATCAGGCCGAGCATGGCCACATTGGACAGGATGTCGCCGTCCCGGCCCAGGTTGAACGCGACCGAGCGGCTGAACCCGTGCAGGGCCGCCTTGGCCGCGCCGTAGTACTCGCCGCCGGCCATGCCGTCGGTGGCGATGCTGGAGGAGACGTGCACCAACCGGCCGAACCGGCGCTCCCGCATCGCCGGTGCGACCGCCCGGGTGAGCCGGATGGCGCCCTCGATGTTGGACCGCACCATGGCCAGCCAGCCGTCGTCGGCCAGCCCTTCGAACGGGCCTTCCCACAGCGTGTCGCCGCCCCAGTGGACGGCGTTGTTGACCAGCACGTCGATCCGCCCGGTGCGGTCCAGCACCGCGCGGACCAGGTCGGTCGCCGAGTCCGGCTCGTCCAGCGCGTACCGGACCGCCTCCGCGCCGGTCTCCTTGGCCAGCTCCTCGGCCGCCGCTTTCGCCGAGTGGTAGGTCAGCACCACGTCCGCGCCCTCGGCGGCGAAGCCGCGGGCGACGTACCGCCCGATGCCTCCGGTGGCGCCCGTCACGACGACGGTGCGCCCAGCGAGTCCCAGATCCATGTCGTTTCCCCTTTCGGTCTCCCCCCAACCTCGCCGCCGCCGGACGCGGTAGGGAGGCCGGCGTGAGGGTGGCCCCGCGGGGGACACCCTCCGCCCGCCGGCCGTCGATAGGCTCGAAGGCATGAGTGAGCTGGGCGATTACCTCCGCGGCCGCCGCGAAGCCGTCACCCCGGCCGAGGTCGGGCTTCCGGAAGGACCCCGCCGCCGGACCCCGGGCCTGCGCCGGGCCGAGCTCGCCACGCTGGCCGGGGTGAGCATCGAGTACCTGACGCGGCTGGAGCAGGGGCGTGACCGCCACCCGTCGCCGCAGGTGCTGGGCGCGCTCGCGGACGCGCTCCGGCTCGACGTCGACGAGCGCTTCCACCTGCACCTGCTGGCCAAGCCCGGCGGCGGGCCGATCTGCTCCGCACGGGCCACGCCGGCGAGCACGGTGCGGCCGACCGTGCGGGCGCTGCTCGACCGGCTGGAGCCGGCGCCGGCCTACGTCGTCAACCGGCTCGGCACGCTCATCGCCCACACCGAGGGGTACCGGCGGCTGGCCGGCCCGGTCGGGCTGCTCGACGGCGACCCGCCCAGCCTGCACCGCTTCCTGTTCACCGACCCGCGGGCCCGCACCGCGTACCCGGACTGGGAGCGCCGGGCCGACGAGGCCGCGGCGGCGCTGCGCTTCGAGTCACGCGGCGGCGGCGACGAGCACACGCGGGAGCTGGTCGACTGGCTGAGTGTGGCGGCGGGCGCGGCGTTCATCCAGCGGCTGGAGCGGCCGCCGGCGCTGGCCCGCAGCCGCGGGGTCCACCACCTGGTCCACCCGGACGGCGGCGAGCTGCGCTTGGCGTACGAGACGCTCGACCTCCCGGCCGGCGACTACCAGCAGCTCGTCGTGTACCTGCCGGCGGACGAGGCGACGGAGGCCGCACTCGACAAGATCACCGGCCGCCGGCCGGGGGCACTCCGACCCGTGGCGTGACAGCGACCACTTTTTGGTAGCAGCTTGTTTTTGGGAGTTACTCTCATTTCATGGCTTCTATCAAGTCACGCTGGTGGGCGCTGGCCGCGCTCGCCCTCGCCACGCTCGCGATCGGGCTCGACGCCACCGTGCTGAGCGTGGCGCTGCCGACCCTGTCCCGCGACCTCGACGCGTCGACCGGCGACCTACAGTGGTTCACCAACGCGTACCTGCTGGTCATGGCGGCCGCCCTGCTGCCGGCCGGCATGCTCGGCGACCGGTTCGGGCGCAAGCGGATGCTGCTCGGCGCGCTCGTGCTCTTCGGCGCCGCCTCGGCCGCGTGCGCATACGCCACCTCGACCGGCCAGCTCGTCGCCGCGCGGGCGTTCCTCGGCCTCGGCGCGGCGGTGCTCATGCCGCTCACCGCGGCCGTGCTGACCGTGCTCTTCACGCCGGACGAACGCCCCCGCGCGCTGACCGTGTGGGTCACCGCGAACGCGCTGGGCATCCCGCTCGGCCCGCTGGTCGGCGGCTGGCTGCTGGACAACTTCTGGTGGGGGTCGGTCTTCCTGATCAACCTGCCGCTCGTGGCGGTCGCGCTGCTCGCGGTCGGCACGCTGGTCCCCGAGTCGCGGGCCGACGAACGCCGCCGCTTCGACCTCGCCGGCGTGGCGCTCTCCACGGTCGGGCTCGTCACGCTCGTCTACGGCGTGATCGAGGCCGGCGAGCGCGGCTGGGGCGACACCCGCTCGCTGCTCATGATGGTCACCGGCGCCGTGGTGCTGGTGGCGTTCGGAGTCTGGCAGCGCCGCGCCCGCCAGCCGCTCGTCGACCTCGCGCTGTTCCGTTCGCGCGGCTTCACCTGGGGCGCGATCCTCGCCACGGTCGCGACGTTCACGATGTTCGGGCTGCTGTTCACGCTCCCCCAGTTCTTCGGCACGGTGTACGGCACGGACGCGTTCGGCACCGGCCTGCGCCTGCTCCCGGTCATCGGCGGGCTCATGGTCGGCGCCCGGGTGGCCGGCCGGGTCGCCGAGCGTGCCGGCGCCAAGGCGGTGGTCGCGGCCGGCCTCGCCGTGATGGCCGTCGCGCTCGCCGCCGGCGCCACCACGAGCGCGGACACCGGGTACGGCTACGTCGCCGCGTGGGTGTCCGTGGCCGGCCTGGGCCTCGGCTTCGCGATGCCGCCCGCCATGAACGCCGCCCTCGGCGCGCTCGAGGCCGACCGCAGCGGCGTCGGCTCCGGCCTCATCCAGGCGATGCGGCAGGTCGGCAGCGCGATCGGGGTCGCGGTGCTCGGCACCGTGCTCAACGCGGCCTACCGCGACGGGCTGCCCGCCGGCACCGAGGACGCGGTGCGCAAGAGCGCCGCCGGCGGCGTCGAGGTGGCCAGCCGGCTCGGCTCGCCCACGCTGCTGGAATCGGTGCGCACGGCGTTCGTTCACGGGATGGACGCCACGCTCGCCCTCTCCGCGGCACTGGCGGCGGCCGGCGCGGTGCTCGCGCTCGTCTTCCTGCCGGCGCGGCCCGCGCCAGGAGCGCCCCGCGACGGCGAGGCGGCCCGGGAGCCGGCAGAATCGACGGCATGACGGCTGCTTCCGACCTAGGCGACCGTAGGAATCCCGGCCTGCGCGAACGCAAGAAGGCCAAGACGCGTGCCGCCATCCAGCGGCACGCGTTGCGGCTCTTCCAGGAGAAGGGGTACGCGGCGACGACCGTCGACCAGATCGCCGAGGCGGCCGAGATCTCGCCGAGCACGTTCTTCCGCTACTTCCCCACCAAGGAAGACGTCGTCCTGCTCGACGGCTGGGACCCGATGTTCGTCGCGTCCGTCCTCGCCCAGCCACCCGAGATGGGCCCGGTGGCCGCCATCCGCGCCGCGATCCGCGAGGTCGTCGCGCGCATGTCCGCCGAGGAATGGGAGGCCGAGCGGGGGCGCCAGGAGCTGGTCCGCATGGTGCCCGAGCTGCGGACCCGGCTGCTACAGCAGTACGTGGACGCGATCGACCTGCTGGCCGGCGCCATCGCCGAACGGGCCGGCCTGCCGGCCGACGACTTCGCGGTGCGCGCCATGGCCGGCGCGGTGATCGGCGTGTCGCTGGCCGCCGTCCCGCACGTGCTGGGCGGCACCCACGATCTGATCGACTACGACCGCGTCGACGAGGCGCTCGCCCTGCTGGAGGCCGGGCTGCCGCTGCCGGGCAAGGCGTAGCCGGCGCGGCTTGTCGCTAGGACGCCTGGCGGACGGGCATGTCGGCCAGCCACACGCCGGCCAGGTCGCTGAGGGGCACGTCGAGGGCCTGGCTGAGGCAGACCACGGTGCCGAACGCCGGCGCGGGAAGGCGGCCCGCCTCGATCTTGCGCAGGGTCTCAGGGGAGATGCCGGCCGCCACGGCCACCTCGGCGAGGCTGCGGCTGGCCCGCGCGGCGCGGAGGGCGGCGCCGAGGCGCTGGCCGGCTGCGATCTGTGCGGCCGTGAGCGGTTGGCGAACCATGGCAGCAGGATAGCCCCCCGTAGCCGCCCCGACCGGGCGTGGTATAAAAATACCGCACAGGGGAGAGGGAGGTTGTCGTGATCGAGCTCAAGTCCGCCGAGGAGATCGGCCGGATGGCGGTGGCCGGCCAGTTCGTCGGCGAGCTGCTCGCCGAGCTGAGCGGCGTCGCCGCGGTCGGCGTCAACCTGATGGACCTCGAACACCACGCCCGCCGCCGGATCAAGGAGCGCGGCGCCGAGTCCTGCTACTGGGACTACGCCCCTTCGTTCGGCCGCGGCCCGTTCCGCAACGTGCTGTGCCTGTCGGTCAACGACGCGGTGCTGCACGGCCTGCCGCACGACTACGTCCTGCGGGACGGCGACCTGCTCAGCATCGACATGGCGGCCGGCATCGACGGCTGGGTCGCCGACTCCGCGCTCTCCGTCGTCGTCGGCACCCCCGACCCGGCCGACCTGAAGCTGATCGAGGCCACCGAGGTCGCGCTGGCGGCCGGCATCGCCGCCGCCCGGCCCGGCGGCCGGCTCGGCGACGTCTCCGCCGCGATCGGCGAGGTCGCCCATTCGTACGGCTACCGCGTCAACGCCGAGTTCGGCGGCCACGGCATCGGCCGCACCATGCACGAGGCCCCGCACGTCGCCAACGACGGCCGACCCCACCGCGGCATGAAGCTCGAACCCGGCCTCACCATCGCCATCGAGCCCTGGTTCTGCCGCTCCACCGACAAGATCAGGTACGACCGCGACGGCTGGACGATCCGCTCCGCCGACGGCTCCCGCACCGCCCACTCCGAGCACACGGTCGCCGTCACCGCCTCCGGGCCCCAGGTGCTGACCCGACGCCCCGATCACGGCGCCACGGCGGCCGACCCCACCAAGAAGCCCGCGACAGCGTCCTGAGCTGCGCCGTATGCGAAGTTCGCCTGGTGGCCGCCCGCTGGATCGGTGGTGTCCGCTGGCGTGACAGTCGGGCCGGATCCACCCGTGGCAGGGCATCCTCGCCGGGCTGGCGCTCGCCTTCGGCCTCACGCTGCTCATCGAGCTCGGCCGCTACCTGATGGGTCGCCGCGCGCGCACCAGGGCCAAGCAGACCGCCTAGAGGGCGGATCGGGTCTTGACGAGTGTGCGGTGGGGCCGCAATAGTTAATCAACTTGCCTAACGGTTGGACGACGGAGGGGTTGATGACGCGGCTGGCCGGCTCCTCCAAGCTGCTCCGGGCGATGAACGAGAGCGCCACGCTCGCGCTCCTGCTCGACCGGGGCACGCTCACCCGGGGCGACCTGCGCGAGCTCACCGGCCTCTCCAAACCCACGACGTCCGAGGTCATGCGGCGCCTCACCGACGCCGGCCTGGCCGTCGTGGTCGGCCACACGAGCGGTGGGCCGGGCCCGAGCGCCGAGATCTACGCGGCCAACCCGGCCGCCGGCCACGCCATCGCGATCTCGGTACGGGAGACGCAGCGCCCCCACCTCGCCGCCGTCCTCTGTGACCTGGCCGGCGCCGAGGTGGCCCGGTCCGAGGTCGCCGTGCCGACCGACCCGCTGCCGGCGGTGGCGGGGCTCGTCGACGACCTGGCCCGCCAGGCGGGTCTCGTGCCGGGCAGCGTGCGGCTCGTCCAGCTCGCCCTCCCCGGCTCGTACGACGCGGCCGCCGGCGTCATCCGGCACATCGACGTGCCCGGGTGGGACCGCCCGGGGCTGGTCGCCGACCTCGCCATCCGGCTCGGCGCCACCGTGGCGGCGGACAACGACGTCAACCTGGCCGCCATCGCCGAGCGCCACCACGGGGTGGCCGGCGACGCGGAGAGCTTCGCGCTGGTGTGGTTCTCCGGCGGCCTCGGCCTCGCCATCGACCTGGGCGGCACGCTGCTGCGCGGATCGCGTGGCGGGGCCGGTGAGATCGGGTACATGCCGGTCGGCCTCGGCCGCGGTGCCGACCGCACCGACCTGACCGACCTGGTCGGCGGCCCGGCGGTGCTCGCGCTCGCCGCGGCACACGGCATCGACGCACCGACCCCGGAGGCGGCGGTGGCCGCGGCTTCCGCTCCGTTCCTCGACGCGCTCGCCGAGCGCATCGCCTACGGGCTCGCCGCCGTCGCGGCCGTGCTCGACCCGCCCCTCATCGTGCTCGCCGGCGACGTCGGGCGGGCCGGCGGCGCGGCGCTCGCCGACCGGGTCACCGCCGCGCTGCACGCCAACACGCCGCTCGACACCGCGATCGCCGTCACCGGTGTCGCCGACGACCCCGTGCTGCTCGGCGCCCAGGTCGCCGCGCAGCAGGCCCTCCGCGAACAGATCATCACCACCCTCCGGGACACCGCCCCGGCCGCATAGAAATCCCCCCATCCCGCCGGATCACCCCCACCGGAAGGAGCGCTCCACCATGCCCTCATTTAGTCGAAAAATGATGGTAATTGCCGCCATAACGCTTGTCTCCGCCTGCACACCGGGCGAGACCGAGAAGCCGGTCGCCTCTCCCGGCACCGAGGCCTCCGGCACCGTCGAGTTCTGGCACTTCTTCACCGACCGCGAGGCCAAGGCGATCGACACGATCGTGGCCGACTTCAAGGCCGCCCACCCGAAGATCGAGGTCGTGGTCAAGTCCGGCCAGGACGACACCAAGATGCTCCAGGCCATCGGCGCCGGCCAGGGCCCCGACGTCGGCCTGTCCTACTCCACCGACACGGTCGGCAAGTTCTGCGCCAGCGGCGCCTGGCTCGACCTCAAGCAGTACATCGAGCGCGACGGCGTCGACCTCGGCAAGCTCCCGCCGACGGTGCGCAGCTACACCGAGTTCAAGGGCCGGCGGTGCGCGATGCCGTTCCTCGCCGACACCTACGGCTTCTACTACAACAGGACGCTCCTCACCGAGGCCGGCATCGCCGCCCCGCCCAAGACGCTGACCGAGCTCACCGACGCGGCCAAGAAGCTCACCAAGCGCAAGCCGGACGGCACGATCGAACGGGCCGGCTTCCTGCCGCTGTTCGGCTTCTACGAACACTCCCCCTCGCACCTCGGGCCGGCGGTCGGCGCCAAGTGGCTCAACGACGACGGCACCAGCGCGATCGGCTCCGACCCGGCCTGGCTCGAGCTGCTCAAGTGGCAGAAGGACCTCGTCGACTGGTACGGCTACGACAAGCTGGAAAAGTTCCGGGCGAGCCTGGGCGACGAGTGGTCCGCCGACAACGCGTTCCACAAAGGACAGGTCGCGATGATGGTCGACGGCGAGTACCGGATCGCCTTCCTGCGCGACCAGGCCAAGGACGTCAAGTTCGGCACCGCGCCGCTGCCGGTCAGCGACGCCCACCCGGACTGGTACGGCGGCGGCTACGTCACCGGCAACGTCATCGGCGTCTCCAAGACGGCCAAGAACCCGGAGGCCGCGTGGGAGCTGATCCGCTACCTCACCACCGACACCGGCGCGATCGTCAAGCTGGCCAACCTCATCAAGAACGTGCCGAGCACCACCGACGCGCTCGCCGCACCCGGGGACCTGGGCAACGACCCGGACTTCAAGGTGTTCCTCGACATCTTCGCCCACCCGCACACGTCGACCACCCCGCCCAGCGCGGTCGGCCCCGCCTACGAGGAGGCGCTGTCCACGTTCCTCCAGAAGTACCAGGCCGGTAAGGGCGGCGACCCCGGCCCGGGTCTCAAGGACGTCGACAAGCAGATCAACCAGCTCGTCCAGCTCGCCGGCTGAGATGACGACCCTCGCTCGACGCCGCAGGCGGGACCGGCTCACCGTGCTGAGCTTCATGGCGCCGGTCCTGCTCGGCTTGCTCGTCTTCCTGGTGTACCCGCTCGTCGCCAGCGTGTACTTCTCGTTCACCACGTTCGACCTGGTGAACGCGCCGCGCTGGGTGGGGCTGCGCAACTGGGAGCACCTCTTCCAGGACCCCAACGTGCGCACGGCGGCGGGCAACACGCTGTGGCTCGTCGCGGTGCTCGTGCCGGCGCGGATGCTCGGCGCGCTCACCACCGGCATGCTGCTGGCCCGGTTCAAGCGCGGCGCCGGCCTGTACCGGACGCTCTTCTACCTGCCCGCGCTCGCCCCGCCGGTGGCGGCGACGCTCGCGTTCGTCTTCCTCTTCAAACCCGGCACCGGCCCGGTCAACTCGCTGCTGGCCGACATCGGCGTCCAGGGTCCACTGTGGTTCAACTCGCCGGATTGGGCCAAGCCGTCGCTCGTCCTGTTGGGGCTGTGGGGGATCGGCGACCTGATGATCA
Organism: Phytohabitans sp. LZ39; assembly: GCF_059359075.1. Lineage (NCBI taxonomy): Bacteria > Bacillati > Actinomycetota > Actinomycetes > Micromonosporales > Micromonosporaceae > Phytohabitans > Phytohabitans sp. LZ39. The sequence goes on from NZ_JCADBM010000004.1 coordinate 93,085, forward strand.
TTTTCCTGGCCGCGCTGCTCGACGTGCCGAAGGAGCAGTACGAGGCCGCCTCGCTCGACGGCGCCAACGCGGCGCACCAGTTCCGGTACGTGACGCTGCCGAACATCGCGCCGGTGGTGCTCTTCGCCGCGGTGACCGGGGTGATCCAGACGTTGCAGTACTTCACCCAGGCGGCCGTGGCGGCCAGCGTCGCCTCCGGGCAGGCCACCACCGGCGGCGGGATCTCCTCCACGTTCGGCTACCCGGAAGGGTCCACATTCACCTATCCACTGTGGCTGTACGTGGCCGGCTTCCGGTACGGCGCGCTCGGCTACGCCAACACCCTCGCGGTCGTGCTCTTCGTCGTCGCGGCCGCCGTGACGGTGGTGCTGCTGCGCCGGTTCCGGAGCTTCCTATGAGGCTGGCTTTCGTAGCCCGGCACTCGATCGCGATCGCGCTCGGCGCGATGTTCCTCTGCCCGATCGTGTTCCTCGCATTGACGTCCTTCATGTCCAGCGACCAGTCGCTCACCTCGAACCTCTGGCCCACGTCGTGGCATCCGGGAAACTACGTCGAGGTGTTCCAGCGCACCCCGCTCCCCCGCTACCTGCTCAACACCGCGCTCTACGCCACCGGCGCCACGCTCTTAATGCTGCTGGCCAGCGTGCCGGCCGCGTACGCGCTCGCCAAGCTGCGGTGGCGCGGCCGGACGACGGTCTTCGTGGCGATCGTGTGCATGATGATGCTGCCACCGCAGGTGACCACCGTCCCGCTGTACCTGATGTGGGCCGACTACGGGCTCACCGGCTCGCTGTGGCCGCTGGTGCTGCCGATGCTGCTCGGCGACGCGTTCTCCATCTTCCTGCTGCGGCAGTTTCTGCTCACGATCCCGGACGAGTACCTCGACGCGGCCCGGGTGGACGGCTGCGGCGAGTGGCGGACGCTGCTGCGCGTGGTGCTGCCGATGGCCCGGCCCGGCATCGCCGCCGCGGCCATGTTCCAGTTCTTCTACGCCTGGAACGACTACTACGGCCCGCTCCTCTACACCAGCGAGAACGAGTCCGCGTGGACGCTCTCGCTGGGGCTGGCCTCGTTTCGCACGCTCCACGCCGTCCAGTGGAACATCGTCTCGGCGGCCACACTGCTCACCATGGTGCCCATCGTCGTCGTCTTCTTCTTCGCGCAGAAGGCGTTCGTACAGGGCGTGACACTCACGGGGGTCAAGGGATGAAGATCGCGGTCGTCGGCGGCGGCTCCACGTACACGCCGGAGCTGGTCGAGGGGTTCGCCCGGCTGCTGCCGGACGCGTCGCTCCACCTCGTCGACCCGGCGGCGGAGCGGCTCGCGGTCGTCGGGCCGTTCGCGCGGCGGCTCAACCCCCGCGTCTCCTGGACCACCGACCTGGGCGAGGGGCTCGACGGCGCCGACATCGTGGTGATCCAGCTGCGGGTCGGCGGGCAGAAAGCCCGGATCCACGACGAGACGTTCCCGCTGGCGTGCGGCTGCGTCGGGCAGGAGACCACCGGCGCGGGCGGGCTGGCCAAGGCCGTGCGCACCGTGCCGGTGGTGCTCGACATCGCGTCGCGGGTCGCGCCCGGCACGTGGATCGTCAACTTCACCAACCCGGTCGGCATCGTCACCCGCGCGCTGCTCGACGCCGGCCACCGCGCGGTCGGGCTGTGCAACGTGGCGATCGGCTTCCAGCGCCGCTTCGCCGGGCTGCTCGGCGTGCCGCCCGAGGCGGTCGACCTCGACCACGTCGGGCTCAACCACCTCACCTGGGAGCGGGCCGCCTATGTGGACGGTGTCGACCGGCTGCCCGCGCTGCTGTCCTCGTTCGGGGCGGAGCTCGCCGCCGAGGTGCGGCTCCCGCCGGAGGTGCTCGCCACGCTCGGCAACGTCCCCTCGTACTACCTGCGCTACTTCTACGCCCACGACGAGGTGGTGCGGGAGGAGACCGGCCGGCCCACCCGCGCGCACGAGGTGGCCCGGATCGAGGCCGAGCTGCTCCGGCTCTACGCCGACCCGGCGCTCGACGAAAAGCCGCCACTGCTGGGCCAGCGCGGTGGCGCCTTCTACTCCGAGGCCGCGGTCGGCCTGATCCACTCGCTGACCACCGGCGACGGCGCGCACCACTCGGCCAACGTCCGCAACAACGGCACCCTCCCCTTCCTGCCCGACGAGTCGGTCATCGAGGTGACGTGCGCGGTGTCCACGGACGGCCCGGTGCCCAGGCCGGTGACGCCGGTAGGCCCGGCGCTTTCCGGGCTCATCGGCGCGGTCGCGGCCTACGAGGAGCTGGCCGTCGCCGCCGCCATCCACGGTGGACGGTCCCGGGTGTACTCCGCGCTGCTCGCCCACCCGCTCGTCGGCCAGCACGCGCTCGCCGACGCCCTGGCCGACGAGGTGCTCGCGTGACGCGGCTCTACGTGGCCGTCGACGGCGGCGCGACGAAGACCGACGTGGTGCTCGGCACCTCGGCCGGCGAGGTGCTCGCCTCGGTACGCGGCCCCGCCTCCAGCCCGCACTACGTCGGCGTGCCCGGCTGCGTCGCGATCGTCGACGCGCTCGTCGACGAGGCACGCGCGGTGGCGCGGCTGGACAGGGACACGACGCTCGACCGCGCCGAGGTGTACCTCGCCGGCGCCGACCTGCCGGTCGAGGTGGACGTGCTGCACAAGGCGGTCGGCGAGGCCGGCTGGGCACGCGAGCACCGGGTCGACAACGACACGTTCGCGCTGCTGCGGGCCGGCACCGACGCCCGCGACGCGATCGCGGTGGTGTGCGGCACCGGCATCAACTGCCTCGGCCGCGACGCCGCAGGCCGCACCGCCCGCTTCCCCTCGCTGGGGCAGATCAGCGGCGACTGGGGCGGCGGCGAACACCTGGCCGCGCTCGCCCTCTACCGGGCCGCGCGCGGCGAGGACGGCCGGGACGGCCCCACCGCGCTGAGCGCCGCGGTCGCCGCCCACTTCGGACGGTCCACGGTGGAGGAGGTCGCCGCCGGCCTGCACCTCGACGAGATCCCCAAGGAGCGGATCGCCGAGCTGTCGCCGGTGCTCTTCGCGGTCGCCGGCGCCGGTGACCCCACCGCCCGCCGGATCGTCGCCCGGCAGGCCGGCGAGATCGTGGCGCTGGTCCGGGTGGCGGCGACCCGGCTCGACCTGCGCGACGTCCCGTACGCGGTGGTGCTCGGCGGCGGCGTGCTCGCCGCCCGGCACCCGTTGCTGATGGACGCGGTCGAGGAGGGCATCGCCGCCCACTCTCCACACGCGACACTGACGCTGCTCGCCGCCCCGCCGGTGACCGGCGCCGCCCTGCTGGCACTGGACGCCTTCGGCGCACCGCCGCCGGCGGGCCGGTCCCTGCGGGCGGCGCTCAGCACCGCGCCGTAAACCCGCCGCCGGCGGGCCGACGGCCCGCGGGCGGCGCCGAGCGCCACGACGTGAGCGGAGACCCTGGGCCGCTCTCTCCGGGGGGTGAGCGAGCGGCCCAGGGCCGTCTCTAGGGGCGCCCGAGCGCCCGGTACTCCCAGCCCGCGGCCCGCCAGGCCGCGGCGTCGAGCGCGTGCCGGCCGTCGACGATCCGGGGGTGCGCCACCGCGCCGGCCAGCGCCACCGGGTCGATCTCGCGAAACTCGGCCCACTCGGTCAGCAGCACCACCACGTCCGCCTCCCGGGCCACGTCCAGGGTGCTTTCGCCGTAGGACAGCTCGGGATGCGTGCGGCGGGCGTTGTCCATCGCGGCCGGGTCGAAGACGCGCACCGCCGCGCCCGCCTTCTGGAGCGTGCTGGCCACGTCGAGCGCCGGCGCGTCCCGCACGTCGTCCGAGTTGGGCTTGAAGGCGGCGCCGAGCGCGGCCACCCGTACCCCGGAAAGGTCACCGCCGACGACCTCGCGCACCAGGTCGACGGTGCGCGCCCGGCGGCGCTTGTTGATGTCGTCGACCTCGCGCAGGAACGACACCGCCTGCCCCACACCCAGCTCCTCGGCCCGGTGCAGGAACGCCCGGATGTCCTTGGGCAGGCACCCGCCGCCGAACCCCAGACCCGGCTTGAGGAAACGCCCGCCGATCCGGTTGTCGTAGGCGAGCGCCTCGGCGAGGTCGTGCACGTCGGCGCCGGTCCCCTCGCACACCTCGGCCATCGCGTTGATATACGAGATCTTGGTGGCCAGGAACGCGTTGGCCGCCACCTTGACCAGCTCCGCGGTGGCGAGGTCGGTGACCACCGCCGGCGTACCCTGCGCGAGCACCGGGGCGTAGGCGGCGCGCAGCCGCTCCTCCGCCCACGGCGACGCGACACCGAAGACGAGCCGGTCGGGCCGCATCGTGTCGTCGACCGCGTACCCCTCGCGGAGGAACTCCGGGTTCCACGCCAGCTCCACGGCCGCACCGGCCGGCGCGAGCCCTTGCAGTAACGACGTGAGCCGCGCGGCGGTGCCGATCGGCACGGTCGACTTGCCCACGACGAGCGCCCGCCGGTGCAGGTGGTGCGAAAGCTCGCTGACGGCGGCGTCCACGAACCGCATGTCGGCCGCGTACGACCCCGGCCGCTGCGGCGTCCCCACGCACACGAAGTGCACGTCGCCGAAGTCACCCGCCTCCGCGAACGACGTCGTGAACCGCAGCCGCCCCGACTCCAGCGCCTTGGCGAGCAGCTCGGGCAGACCAGGCTCGAAGAACGGCACCTCACCCGAGGCGAGCCGCCCCACCTTCGCGGCGTCCACGTCGACGCCGAGCACCTCGTAACCCAGCACCGCCATGCAGATGGCGTGCGTGGCGCCGAGGTAGCCCGTGCCGATCACGGTCAGCCGCGGCATGCTCCGATCCATGGCTGACCAGGCTATGAGCGGTTTCGGCGCCCGCCACGCCACTGTCCGGTTGCCGACCGTCACTCCACACTGACGGCCGGATCACCTCATCCGGTGAGCTGAGTTATCCACAGATCGATCATGGCCCTGTTGCCCGATCTCATGCGGATGGGCGACCGTCGCCCCCGTGAACGAGGAACTGCGCGCCCTGCTCGGACGTCGCGACGGCGTAGTGCGGCGAGACGAGGTGGCGCCCGGGGCACTGAAGTGGGCGGCCCACGCCGGCCAGGTCGGCGGCTCCTGCCAGGCGTCTGGGTGGACGCCACGGCGGCCGACCAGGTCGCGGTGCTGCGGCACGCCGCGGTGCGCTACGCCGCTGGACGCGGGGCGCTCAGCCACACCACGGCTCTGGAGGTGTGGGGTCTGCGTCCCGCCGAACCGGCCGAGCCGGTGCACCTCAGCGTCCCCGCCGACGTGCGGCTGCGTCCTCACCCGCCGGTCGTCGTGCACCAGCGCCGAGATCTGCGGATCGAGCCGCCGGACGTCCTCGTCCGAGACGGCCTGCCCGTCACCCGACTGGAAACCACACTCGTGGACGCCTGGCCCCTCCTGTCGCCGGAGCAGCGCCCGGCGCCGCTGATCAGAGCTGTCGGCGACCGCAGGACGACGCCGGAGCGGATCCTCGCGGCGCTGGAGGCGACGCCCCGACTCAGCGACCGAGCAGCCATCCGCGTCCTGCTGGACCGACTGGCCGGCGGCTGCCACAGCGCCCTGGAGATCTGGGATCACGACCACGTGTTCACCGGACCGGCTATGCCACCCTTCGAACGCCAGGTGCGGGTCCGGCTCGGCGGGCGAACCTACTACCTCGACGTCTTCGCGCGCGAGGAACGCGTCGACTTCGAACTGGACGGCGCGGCCTCACACGGGGCACCGCAGCAGCGCGAAGCGGATCTGCGACGCGATGCCCGGCTCGCGGCGCACGGGATCCAGGTGGTCCGGTTCACTCACCGCCGCTTGTATCGCGAAACGGACGCGGTGCGGCGTGAGATCCTCGACATCCTCGCCGCGGCTCGCAGCAGGTCCTGGCCCGTGTGGGGGGCCAGGCCCAGGTGGTACAGCGCGACGCCGCTCGCGCCGGCGGCCAGCAGGCGGTCGACGTGTCCGGGTAGGTCGGAGGGCTGAGCCGGGGGCAGCACCGTTACGTATGCGTCGACTGGTGTGCCGGTCGACGCCGCGGACGCGACCGCGGCCGCCGAAGACGGTGACGTGGGCCAGGCGGGGACCAGCAGGCGGTCGACGTCCTTGGCCGCGCGGGGCGTCAGCCCTGGCGATGGGCCGGTCGCCCAGGGGTCCGGCTGGGCGTGAAGTGTCAGGACAGCGTCCGGCGCGCTGGCTCGTACCCCGTCGAGGGTCTGGGCCCGGAGGAGGTCGGTGGTCTCGTGCCGGGCGGCGAGCAGCGCCGCGGCGACGGCGGCGGAAACGAACGAGCCCGGCGCCTGCGCGCGGACCGCGCCGCGCAGCGTGGTCAGCACGTCGCCGGGGTCGAGGCCGCGGGCCGACCAGGCCGCCTGGCAGGCCGCGCAGCAGCACACCGACAGCCAGCGTGCCGCGTCGGGCGTCCAGGCGCCGTCGGTCTTCTCGTGGGTGCCGGCGTGTGCGACGCCGAGCTGGCCGCAGGCTTCGAGGGAGACGCCGTCGACGGGCGCGTCGCGCACCGCCTCGGTGGCGAGCGTGGCCGCGTAGTCGCGGACCTCCTCGTGGGCGGGGCACAGCGCGTAGGGGTAGGGCTCGCCGAAGCAGTTGACGACCGCGAGGTCGGGGCAGGCACGGCCGAGCCGGCTGTCGTGGGTGAGCACGAGCCATGCGTCGACCCGCAGGCCGGCAGCGTGCAGCGCGGCGGCGGCCTGGCGGTACGGGTCCGGCGCGTCCATCCACTCCGGACCGATCGGGCGCAGCCGCCGGCCGGCCCACACCGGCTCGCGGATCGGGCGGTAGAGCGCGGTGTGGCGGGCGTCGACGATCTGGTGCCGCGGGTGCAGCGGGGTGGCCGCGCGGGTGGCGTGGTAGGCGGCCGCGAGCGTGACCGAGTCGACGCCCAGGTCGCGGGCTCGCGCGGGGAAGTCGGCGTCGCCGACCACGTCCCACGGGTAGGCGTGGCCGGTGACCCTCACCACCGCGGCCGCCGGCTCGGGAAGTCGGGCTGGACCGCGCGCATGTAGGTGGTGTCGTCCCGCTCGCGGATGTCGGTGCGCAGGTAGTCCTCGTGCATGCGGGCGAGCTTGTCGGGGTCGAGCGCCACGCCGAGGCCGGGCCCGTCCGGCACCGGCACCGCGCCGTCCACGAAGGACAGTGGAGTGTGGAGCACGTCGGCGCCGAGCTGCCACGGGGTGTGGGTGTCGGCCGCGTACGTGAGGTTGGGCAGCGCCGCGCCCAGGTGGGTCATCGCGGCGAGGCTGATGCCGAGGTGGCTGTTGGAGTGCATGGACAGGCCGATCCCCCAGGTCTCGCAGATGCCGGCCATCAGCGCGGAGGCGCGCAGCCCGCCCCAGTAGTGGTGGTCGGCGAGCACCACGCCGACCGCGCCCTGGGCGACCGCCTCGGGCACGTCCGCGAAGTTGACGACGCACATGTTCGTGGCGAGCGGCATCGTGGCCTTGGCGGCGACCGCGGCCATGCCGGGGATGGTGGCGGTCGGGTCCTCCAGGTACTCCAGCAGCCCTTCGGTCTCCTCGGCCACCTTCAACGAGGTCTCGACCGTCCAGTTGCAGTTAGGGTCGAGGCGCAGCGGGTGGTCGGGGAAGGCGGCGCGCAGTGCCCGGATCGCCGCGATCTCCTCGGCGGGCGGGAAGACGCCGCCCTTGAGCTTGACGGAGCGGAAGCCGTAGCGGTCGACGAGCGCCCGTGCCTGCGCCACGATGCCGTCGGGGTCGAGCGCCGCGCCGTACTCGTCCGGCTCGCCGCCCGGGTGCGCGGCCCACTTGTAGAACAGGTACGCGGAGAAGGGCACGGCGTCGCGCACCCGCCCGCCGAGGACGTCGCAGACCGGGCGGCCGGCGATGCGGCCTTGGAGGTCGAGGCAGGCGACCTCGAACGGCGCGTACACGCGCAGGAGCGTCTTGGCGGGTGTCGAGCCGCCGGTCAGGCCGTGGCGGTCGGGCGCGTCGACGGCGCCGATCGCGGCCGCCACGGCGCGGCGCACGCCGGCGAGGTCGAACGGGTCCACTCCGGACAGTGCGGCGGCGGCCCGCTCGACGAGGGCGAGGTGTGGCGCGTCGCCGTAGGTCTCACCGAGCCCGACCAGGTCGTCTCCACAGTGGACCTGGACGATCGTACGCAGCGCCCACGGCTGGTGTACCCCGGCCGCGTTGAGCAGCGGCGGGTCGGCGAAGGCTACGGGGGTGACGGTGACGCGGGTGACGGGGTTCATGCTTCGTCCCGCTTGAGGGCGGCCCGGCCACTGGCGATGATCTCCTCCAGTGCTTCGACGTGCGCCGGTGTGGCGTCGACGAGCGGCGGCCGCACCGGCCCCATCCGCAGCCCGGCCAGGCGCGCCCCGGCCTTGACCAGGGCCACCTGGTAGCCGGGCACGCGGTCGCGCAGCGTGGCGAAGGGCAGGTAGAACTCCGCGATCAGCACCCGCACCGTCACATCGTCGCCTTCCCGCACCGCGCGGTGGAAGGCCGTGGCGATGTCCGGCGCGAAGCAGAGCACCGCGCTGGAGTAGCTGCCCACCCCGATCGCCCGGTAGGCCAGCGCGGACAGCTCGGCGGTCGGCAGTCCGTTGAGGAAGCCGAACTCCGCCGCCCGCGGGTCGCGGCTCGACCGCACCGCCGTCACCAGGCGCAGCATCGCGTCGACGTCGCCGCGGCCGTCCTTGACCGCGACCACCGTGGGCACGCCGAGCAGCGCCACCGCCGCGTCCGGGTCGAGGACGGCGTTGGCCCGCTGGTAGACGACCGTGGGCAGCGCGGCGGCCTCGGCGACGTAGCGGACGTGGCTCACCAGGCCGGCCGGGGTGCTCGCGACCAGGTAGGGCGGCAGGAGCAGCAGCCCGTCGGCGCCGGCGTCGTGGGCGGCCGCCGCGAACTCCCGCGCCACGCGCGGCCCGCCGCCGGCGCCCGCGTACACCGGCAGGCGGTCGCCGGCCACCCGCACGGCGGTGGCGACGACCGTCCGGTACTCGTCGAGGGAGAGCGCGCTGAACTCCCCCGTGCCGCAGGCGACGAAGAGCGCGGCGGGCCCGGCGAGGACCTGCTCGTCGACGTGCTCGGCGAACGCGTCGAGGTCGACCTCGTCATCGGCCGTGAACGGCGTCAGCGGGAAGGAGAGGAGCGCGTCGGCCTCTGCTGGCATCCACATATATGTACAGCTTCTCTCATCCTGTCGCCCACACACCCACAAACTAACGTCCGGTAGCATGACGGTCAACCGGTCCCGGGTGGGGGTTGTCATGTCGGAAGCTGTGAAGTCCGCGGAGCGCACGGTCCGCATCCTCGAGGTGCTCGCCGGCTCCCCCACCCGCCTCACGATCTCCCAGCTCCAGGAGCGGATGGGCTACCCGCGGTCGAGCCTGCACGCGCTGGTGCGCACACTGCGTGAGCTCAAGTGGGTGGAGGCCGACGAGACCGGCACCGCGTTCGGCGTGGGGCCGCACGCGCTGCTGTCCGGCACCGCCTACCTCGACCGCGACCCCGCCCTGCGATACGCGCTGGAGTGCCTGGAAGACCTGCGCGCCGAGATCGGGTACACGATGCACTACGCCCGCCGCGACGATGCGCACATCATCTACCTGGCCAGCCGCGAGTCCCGCGACTCGGTGCGGCTGATCTCCCGGGTCGGCCGCCGCCTGCCGGTGCACCTCACCGCGCTCGGCCAGGCGCTGCTGGCCGGCCTGACCCGCGACGAGGTCGAGACGATGCTCTCGGCCGACCTGGAGTCGTACACGCCGCACACCATCACCTCCCGCGACGCGCTGATGGCCGAACTCGACGAGGTGCGCACGCGTGGGTGGGCGTTCGAGCGCGAGCAGGGCACCACCGGCGTGGCGTGCGTGGCGACCGCGGTCGACTACCGCATCCCCGCCACCGACGCGATCTCCTGCTCGATGCCCGCCCACCTGGCCGAGGGCGAGGAGCTCGACCGCGTGGCCAAGGCGGTCGTGACACACACGCAGCGCCTCGCCGCCACGCTCCGCCGCGAGGGCATCAGGTAGCCGCCTGCGGCTCGCCCGGCTCGAAGAGTGTCCACAGTGGCGCGACGAGCGCCTCGTGGTGGAGGTCCGCCAGCTCCACGATGCGCTTGAGCGATCCCCGTTCCCGCGGGTGCCGCTGGGCCAGCTCGACGAGCGCCGGCCGGCGCCGCATGTCGGTCAGCTCGACGGTGAGGCGCTCCGCGACGGCCGGCATCTGCGCGTAGGCGAACTGCATGAACGGAAGCATCGTCTCGAAGCCGACCATCGACGTGTCGACGATCCGCCTGGCCATCACCGGCTCGTCGAGCATGGCTTCGAGCCGCGCCGCGAGGGCCGGCATCTTCCGATGCGCGAACTCCAGGAAGGCCGCCGCGTTGCCGGGATTGTTGGGCACGGCCTCGGCGATCCGCGCGCACCGCACCGGATCCCCGAGCAACGAGGTGAGCGCCGCGGCCAGCTCGGGAAGGCGCTCGTCCGCGTAGACGAGGACCTCGGTGGCGTTGCCGAGGTTGTTGGGCACGGCCTCGGCGATCGCGGCGCACCGCACCGGATCCGTCAACAACGACCTGAGTGCCGAGGCCACCTCGGGGAGGCAGTCGTCGGCGTACACCAGGAACTCGGTCGCGTTGCCCAGGTTGTTCGGCACGGCGTCGGCGATCCGCGCGCACCGCACCGGATCCCCGAGCAGCGGGGTGAGGGCCGACGTCACATGCGGCAGGCGGTCGGCCGCGTACACGAGGAACTCGGTGGCGTTGCCGAGGTTTCGCGGCATGGCGTCGGCGATCCGCACGCACCGCGCCGGATCGCCGAGCAGCGAGGTGAGCGCCGCGGCCACCTCGGGGAGGCGCTCCTTCGCGTACACCAGGAACTCGGTCGCGTTGCCCAGGTTGTTGGGCATGGCGTCGGCGATCCGGGCACACCGCGCCGGGTCCCGCAACAACGACTCGATCGTCGACGCCACCGCGGGGAGCCGCTCGTCCGCGTAGGTGATGAACCTGATCGCACCGCCGAGGTCGTAGGCCAGGGCGTCCGCGACGCGCGCGCACCGCTCCGGATCCGCCAGCAGCGGCGCGAGCACCGCGGTCAGCCCGCGCGGGCGCCCGTCCAGGTAGGCGAGGAACCGTACCGAGCTGCCCAGCTGTTTGGGCAACGCGTCGGCGATCCGGGCGGCCCGCTCCGGATCCCGCAACAGAGGTACGACCGCCGCCGCGACGGCACGGTGGCGCTTGTCCGCGTACTCCAGGAACCGCACCGCGTTGCCGAGGTGGCTGGCCACGCTGTCCGCGATCCGCGCGCACCGCTCCGGATCCGCCAGCAGCGGCGCGAGCACGCCGGCCAGGTCGCCGTGGTACCGGTCCACGTAGGTGAGGAACTCCACCGCGTTGCTGAGGTCGTTGGGCACGGCGTCCGCGATGTCGGCGCGCCGCCCCGGCTCGGCGAGCGCTTCGCACAGGCGCTGGCAGTACGCCGGCATCCGGTCCTTCACGAAGTGCAGGAACCGCTTCGCGGTGCCCAGATGGATCGGCACCGAGTCCAGCAGCGCACCCGGCACGCCGATCGGCGTGAGCGCGTTGTCCATCCCCTCGTACGTGCGCACGCCGCGGTCGGCGACGAGCCGGAGGATCGAGACGGCGATCTGCGTGCCGGACAGCGCCTTGGCCATGTGGCGCGGATCGGCGCTGAGCTCCCGCAGGATCCGCAGGGCCTCGTCCCGCTGGCCCACCCGGTCGAGTCGCCAGGCGAGCGCGAAGCCGAACGCCGGGCTGCTGACGGCGAGCGCGCTGAGGCTCGCGATCCCGTCGGCGGTCCGGTTGGCTTCCATGATCAGATGGCCGAGGCCGAGATGCGCCAGCGTGTACCGCCGGTACGCCGCGCTCCCGTGCGTCGTCACGTAGACGATGCCCGCGGCGACCAGGTCGTTCATCACCCCCGGCGGCACCGTCTCCTCCGGCAGCGAGAGCTCGAAGGTGCTGGCGGTCGCCAGGTGCAGCAGGTACGGCCGGGCGTCGGGGTAGGGATCGAGGTACTTCTCGGTCACGTAGCTGATGGCGTCGTTGGCGGCCAGCGCCGCTCCGGAGCCGAGCCAGCGCCGGGCGTCGCGGCTCTCCAGGTGACGCGTCAGTGCCAGCGCGAAGGCGATCCGGTCGCCGGCGAAGAGTGCCTGCCACGCGGCCAGCGTCGTGGCCGGCACGGTCGGCCCCGCGTCGCCGAGCCCGTGGATGCGCGCCAGCCTCTGGTAGGTGAGCAGCAGGTCGTCGTCGGTGACCTCGAGGGTCACCGCGTCGGGCGCCAGCCGGGACAGCCCCGCGCCCTCGACGCCCGACTTGACCGTCCGGTAGATGGTCCTTCCGACGAGGAGCAAACGGCTGCCGGCTCCGTGCCGCTGCCAGTGCCGGTACAGCTGGTGTGCCAGCCGCTCGTTGACGTGGACGTTGTCGACGACGAAGAGCGTCGAGTCGTCGACCAGCGCCGACATGCTGTCGATCAGCACGGCCGGGTCCTGGAACGTCCCGTCGCCGAAGTCCATGTAGTACGCGGTGCCGCCCGTGCTGTTGTGCTGGAGGCCGACGAACAGCGCCAGGGTCGTCTTGCCGACGGTGCCCCGGCCGAGCAGCAGGCACCAGCCCGACCGCAGGCGCTCGGTGACGTCCCGCAACAGCTGGCCGGGCACCTGGATCTCGCCCCGGGTGAACTCCCACAGGGTCGGCCGGTACTGCGACCGGTGCTCGTCGCCGAAAGCCGACGACCATTCGTCGAGCGGCTCGAACGGGTTGTAGCCGGCCGCCGGCCGCGCGCTCGGCGCGGGTGCCGCGGCATGCGCCCGGGACGGCTCCGGCGCGGTGAACAGCCCGGCGTGCGGGCCCGCGCGCAGCAGCCGCGCTATCGCGGAAATGGGCACACCCTGATTTCGGCGGTTTCCGAAATAGTGGTGGATGGCGACCAGGTTGCCGTCGTGGTCGACGATCGGCCCGCCGGACGATCCCTGGAGGGTATTGCTGTCGTATCGGATCCGGGTGCGATCCATGTCCCACCGCGGCGACTTCACTTCGGACATTTTTTGGCCGGCGCCGAGCGGATGGTGCACGACGACGAGCTCCGCTCCGCGAATGTCGTACTCGACGGCCTTCAGCTCGTAGAAACTCCGGAACGTCGCGTGACCATAGGTGTCGGTGCCCGGTGGTGCGGGAGAGATGAGCCGCAGGACGGCGAAGTCGAGATGGTCCGCGGCGGCTGAGGTCGACGCCGATCCCAGCTCGGCCGGCGCCGGCGGGCTTTCCGCGACGATCTCGACGACCGGCACCCTCGTCCCGGTCTCCGCGGGGCTGGCCAGCGGGCTCTCGTCGTAATCGAAGACCGCGACGATCTCCGGTTTTCCTTTCGCGCCGGATTTGGAGCGCACCACATGCTGCGCGGTCAGGATGAGGTCTTTTCCGATCAGCACGCCGGATCCGCTCCGGCGGCCGTCGACTTCGATCAGAGCGGTGCGCAGACCCGCGTCCAGGATCGCTTTCGCGCCGGTGCCCGGACTCCGCCAGCCGGCCGACGAAATGGTGATGCCCTGCAACTCGGCGGAGTCGGTCACGGGACCTCCTGCCGGACGAGTCGGGTCAGCGTCGCGCCATGCTAACAAGCGGTGAAAACGCCAGCCGGACACGGCCGAAAGGGCCGGCTGGTTGAATGGGCGGTGTGACACGCGTATGTGTGGTGGGCGCCGGTGCCGTCGGCGGCGTCATCGGTGCCCGGCTGGCCGCCAGCGGGCACACCACCACCGCCCTCGCCCGCGGTCGCACCCTCGATGCGCTCCGGACGCACGGCTGGCGGCTGCGCACCGCGGACGGGATCGTCGGCGGGCCGGTCGAGGCGAGCGACGACCCCGCCGCGCTCGGGCCGCAGGACGTGGTGCTGCTGACCGTCAAGGCGCACGCGCTGCCCGCCCTCGCTCCCACGCTCGGGCCGCTGCTCGGGCCGCGGACGGTGGTCGTACCGGCGATCAACGGGGTGCCGTGGTGGTTCTTCGACGGCGCCGGCGGCGAGTTCGAGGGGCTGCGGCTGCGCGCGGTCGACCCGGACGGCGCCATCGCCGCGGCGATCCCGACCGCGCGGGTGGTGGGCTGCGTCGTCCACCTCAGCGCCAGCGTCGAGGAGCCCGGCCTGGCCCGCCACCACGCCGGCGACGGCCTGATCCTCGGCGAGCCCGCGGGCGGCACGACGGAGCGCCTGGAGAGCCTGGCCGCCGTCGCGGGCAAGGCCGGCTTCACGGTCACCCTCTCGCCCCGGATCCAGCAGGACATCTGGTACAAGCTGTGGGGCAACATGACGATGAACCCGATCTCCGCCCTCGCCGGGGTGACCGCCGACCTGATCCTCGACGACGAGCTCGTCAACGGCTTCGTCCGCGCGGTCATGGCCGAGGCGGCCGCGATCGGCGAGCGGATCGGCTGCCCGATCGCGCAGAGCGCCGAAGACCGCAACGAGGTGACCCGCCGGCTGGGGGCGTTCAAGACGTCGATGCTCCAGGACGCGGAGGCCGGCCGCCCCCTGGAGCTCGACGCGATGGTCACGGTGGTCCGGGAGATCGCCCAGGCCACGGGCACGCCGACGCCGCACATGGACGCGCTGCTCGGCCTGACCCGGTTGGCCGCCCGGCAGCGCGGCCTCTACCGGCCGACCTCCCCCGCGGGCGGCGTGTAGGTCGCGTTGCTGGTGATGCCGAGCCAGTGCAGCGCCGGGGTGCGGCCCGCGCGTACCGCGGTCAGCTCGACCCGGTACTGGACGTAGCGGGAGCTTGCCTCGACCCGGCCGCCCTGGGCGACCGGGGTCCACGCCGACCACGACGCGTCCGGCGTCGACGTGCTGCCGGTGCGCACGCTGATCCGCAGCGAGCAGCCGATCGGCACGGTGGCGCCGTAGGTCAGCCGGTCCCAGGTCACCATCTGCCCGGCGTCGAGCACGCGGGAGACGCGGTTTCCGGCGCGCGTGCCGGGCGCCAGGGCCAGCGCGCCCAGCCCGTCCTTCCGCACGGCCGTGCCCACGCCGCCGCGCCCGGTGCGGAACTGCGCCGCGGTGCGGTCGGCGACCCCGAGCGCGGAGGAGACGAACCGCGCCGGCGGCTGCCCCTCCGGCGGCCAGACGACGGCCTTGCCGGCCGCGTCGGTGCTCCGGACCCGGTAGTGGTAGGTGGTGTCCGGGCGCAGGCGGGTCGCGACCACGGTGTGGCTGGTCTTCGTGCCGCTGGCCGACAGCGGCTCCAGCTTGTCCGGAGTGGACCCGATGAGCAGCGTCCCGCCGGTCTTGGTGCCGGTGCGCCAGGCGAACCCGGCGGTGCCGTCCGGCAGCGGGCTCACCTCCACAGTGGACACCGTCGGCGCGGTGGCCGGGGCCGGCGGGCCGAGCCTCGGTGCCACCGGCGCGGTGCGGGCCGCCGCCGCGCCGCCGCCGGCCGCGTACGTCGCGGTGTAGGTGCCCGGCGCGGCGGCGAACATCGCGTACTCGACGCCCTTGACGGTGGTGCGGGTGAACGTCACCGGGCTGCCGCCGAGCCTCAGGGTGCTCAACGTGGTGCCGCCCGTGCCGGCGGTCGGCACCATGCCGGTCAGACCGTTGGCGCCGGCGCCGACGTTGACCGCGAACGTGAGCGTGTTGCCGCTGCGCGAGATCCCGGAGAACGACGAGGCGTTGCGGCCGTTGAGCCAGGTGAGCAGCTGCCGCGCGCTGATGACCGGCACGCCGCGCTCCTGCGCCGAGGCGAGCAGCTGGTCGCTCTGGAACGTGGTGGCCTGGTCGGTGTGCATGTTCGCGGTGAACGCGCCGTAGTAGCCCAGCGGGCCGAGCGCCCGGTCGAGCAGCGTGTCCGGCGTGAACGGGTAGCTCTGGCCAGACTCGTCGGTCATCTGGGTCGCGGCCTGGTACACGTCGATCAGCGCGCCGGCCTTGCCGACAAAGCGCATCGGCATGCCGGAGCCGGTCATGAAGCCCGGCCGGTCGGCCACCCATGTTCCCGGCCAGTAGTAGTAGTTGGTGTCCAGCCGGATCCCGTTGGCGGCCGCGGTGGTCGCCTGCGAAGACCAGTCCGACCACACGATGCAGTGGGTACGGTTGGTCGCCGGCGCCGGCACGCCGCTGTACTTCTGCGTGAACTGGCTCAGCTGCGTGGAGTAGGTCGAGGCGATGGAGCTCGCCGTGTAGTTACCGCAGTTCGTGCTGACGTGCAGCCCCACCTCGAAGCCACTGGCGCTGTACGAGGCGGCCTGGCCGTTGCTCATCGGCGTGTTCGTGTAGATGTAAGACGTGAAGCGCGGGCACTGCCAGTTGTCCACGACACATCCCGGCGGGCTGTTCGCGAGGTACTGGTCGAAGCGGCCGCCGGTGCCACCGTTGCCGTGGTCGTCACCGGTGGCCACGACGACCGCCTTGAGGCCGCGCGGAAAGTACCAGAATCGGGGCAGCGGCTTGCGGTCGAGGTTCATCGTGCCGATCAGGTTGGCCAGGAGGCGCTGCTGCTCGTCGGCCTGCGGGATGGCGACCTTGTCGAGGTTGACCCAGTCGGGGCTGGAGCCGCCGAAATAGAGATCGTCGGAGCGGATCGGGGCGGCGCCGTCACGCTCCTGCCCATCCCACGCCGGGTTGCCCTGCCTCGTGTGGACAAGCGACTGCGGCAGGTCGTACGTGAACGCCGCCGCCTGCCCGCCGTTGAGGCCCACGCTCACCAGCGTGACGGCGGGGTTGGTGGTCGCGGCCGTGGGGCTGGAGTAGAGCGTCGCCACCGCCCGCGCGGTCAGCGCCGTGTACCGGTCGGCGGTGCCGTGGAACTGGATGGTCTGGTCGGTGATGCCGGCCCCGGGCGCGCTCGCGGTGTCCACCTTGAGGTAGCCGTTGGCCAGCGTGCCCGTCGTACTGACCAGGCCCAGGAGAGTGGCGAGTTGCTTGTCCGGCCGGAAGGCGATGAGGTTTCCGCCGCCGGTCACCCAGGTCGTGAACATGCTGACCTGCGCCACGGTCAGCGTCGTCGACCCGAGCAGGACCACGTCGTACTGGCTGAGGACCGCGCTGTTCACCGTGGACAGATCGGCGGTGACGAACTCGTTGAGGCCCTCGGCCCGCAACACCTCCGCCGCGAAGCTGGTGAACCCGGTGGCGCCCTTGATGACCAGCACCGGCCCGCCCGGGCCCTGGTCCGGCGGTGGCGGGGGCGGCGCCGCGGTGGTGAAGGACCAGGTGACCGGCGACATCACGTTGCCGGCCGGGTCCCGCGCCCCGCTGACCGAGGCCGTGTAGGAGGTGGAGTTGGCCAGGGCCGCCGCCGGTGTGAAGGTGGCGGTGTTCGTCGCCGTGTCGTACGCGGCAGCGCCGGCGACCGCCCCGCCCGGCCCGGCCAGCGACATCACGACGCTGGATCCGGTCACCGGTTCGCTGAAGGTCGCGGTGACCCGCGCCGTCGTCGCGACCCCGGACGCTCCGGCCGCGGGTACCCGGGCCGTGAGCGTGGGCGGGGTGTTGTCGGCCGCGGTCTGGTTGAAGACCACGTCGACCCAGTAGTTGGTGGCCTGGAAGGTGTTGCTCGGGAAGCCACCGGTCCCGTACGCGTAGACGCCGTTGCCGCCCGAGCCGCCGCTGGCCACGGCGGTCAGCGGGCCGCGGGTCACCGCCGACGCGAACCCGTTGTTCGTGGCCGAGTAGAAGCCGGTGGTCGTGTGGTACGACGCGACGTACATGGTGTTGGCGCTGACCGGCACCGGCGATGGCAGCGTCGCGGTCTGCCACCCGGACGCGCTCTCCCCGGTGAAGGTGACCGTGCCGAGTCGCGTGCCGGTGCTCGACCACAGCGATCCGGTGTGTGTGCCGGTGTTGCCGCTGCCCTTGTAGAACCTCAGCCCGGTGATGTACCCCGCCTGGTTGGTGCGGAACTTGACGCCGACCTCCACGGCCGAGTTGTCGTTGACGCTCGGCGTCGCCGGTGTCGCGGTGTCCGCCCAGATGGTGCACGGGCAGCCGGCCGTCACCGCACCCGTCGTGAACGACCAGCTGAACGGGGACATCGTGTTGCCGCTCGGATCTCGCGCGCCGCTGACGGTGGCGGTGTGCGCGGTCGACGCCGCCAGGGCCGCCGAGGGCGTGAAGGTAACCGTGCGGCTCGCCGCGTCGTACGCGGTGCTGCCGGCCACCGGGGTGCCGCCAGCGGTCAGCGTCAGGCTCGCGGTGCCCGCCTCGACGGCCTCGTTCAGCGTCGCGCTGATCGCCGTCCCGACCGGCACACCGGTGGCGTTCGCGGCCGGGTTCGTCGAGGCAACCGCCGGCGGCGTGGTGTCTGCGACGGAGGTGTCGAAGACGACGTCGACCCAGTAGTTCGCCGACTGCCACGAGTTCGTCGGGAAGCCGCCGCCGGTGCCGTACCGGTAGAGGCCGTTGGCGCCGTCCACCCCGTCCCGCAGGGCGTGCAGCGGTGCGTTGTCCACGCCCGTGTTCGCGAAGTAGTTGACGTCGCCCGCGTATCGCCCGTTGGGCGCGTAGTACGACACGACGTACGTGGTGTTGGCGGTGATCGACACCGGTGCGGCGAACGTAGCCTGCTGCCAGCCGCTCGCCGTCTCGGCCGTGAACGTCACCGTAGCCAGCAGCGTGCCCGAGCTCGTCCACAGGTGACCGACGTGCGTGCCGGTGTTTCCCATGCCCTTGTAGAAGCGGACGCCGGTGACGGCACCGTCCACATCGGAGCGGAACTTCGTGCCGAGCTCCACCGGATCGGTGTCCGGATCGGACGGTGACGCCGGTGTGGCTGTGGCGGGCCAGATCGAGCACGGGCACGGTGCGGCCGCCGCGGCGGTGGCCGGCCGGAGCACGGTCAGCGCCGTCAGTGCGAGCACGAGGCAAAGGGCTGGCGCGAACAGCCGACGCCAACGGTTGGTGCCGGGCATGGAAGGCTCCTCAGCTGGTGACGAATACTAGGTCGACCCAGTAGTTGCTCGACTCCCATGTGTTGGTCGGGAACCCCCCGCCCGAGCCGTAGCGGTAGACGCCGTTGCCGCCGTCCACACCGTTCTGCAACGCCTGTAGCGGTCCGTTGGTGACGCCTGATCCCCCGAAGTAGTTGTTGTCGGCAGAGTACCGGCCGTTCGGCGCGTAGTACGACACGACGTACGTGGTGTTCGCACTGATGGAGACCGGTGTGGCGAACGTGGCCTGCTGCCAGCCGCTCGCGGTCTCACCCGTGAACGTCACCGTCGCCAGCAGCGTGCCCGAGCTGGTCCACAAGTGACCGACGTGCGTGCCGGTGTTGCCCGAACCCTTGTAGAAGCGGACGCCGGTGACCTGGCCGCCCACAGTGGAGCGGAACTTGACGCCGAGCTCGACCGGGTCGGTGTCGGGATCCGAGAGCGTCCCCGGCGTCGCCGACGCGGACCAGATCGAACACGGGCACCCGGACGGCGGTGGCGTCGCCGCCGTCGTGAACGTCCACGAGAGCGGCGCCATCACGTTGCCGCTCGGGTCGGCCGCGCCGCTCACGCCGGCGGTGTACGTCGTCGAGGCCGCGAGTGCCGCGGACGGCGTGAACGTTGCCCGGCGCGTGGCGCCGTCGTAGGTCACGGCGCCCGGCACGGTCACCCCGCCCGGGTCGCGCAGCGTCATGGCGATCGTGCCGCTCTGCACGGCCTCGCTGAACGTCGCCGTCACCGCCGTGTTGGTCGCGACACCCGTGGCACCGGCCGCCGGTGTCCTGGCCGTCACCGTCGGCGGCGTGGTGTCGGGCGCGCCACCCGAGGGGCTGAACACCACGTCGACCCAGTAGTTCGCCGACTCCCAGGCGAGGGTCGGGAAGCCCATCCCGATGCGGTAGACGCCGTTGGGACCGTCGGCCCCGTCGCGCGGGGCGTGCAGCGGCGCCGCGTCCCAGCCCGACTGTGCGAAGTAGCCCGGGTCGCCGGCGTAGTGGCCGTTCGGCGCGAAGTACGACGCGACGTACGTGGTGTTGGCGCTGATGGAGACCGGTGTGGAGAACGTGGCGGTCTGCCAGCCGCTCGCCGACTCGCCGGTGAAGGTGACGCTGGCCAGCTGGGTGCCGCTCGCCGTCCAGAGGTGCCCGACGTGGGTACCCGTGTTGGCGGTGCTCTTGTAGAACCGCAGCGCCGACACGTGACCGGCCACATCGGAGCGAAACTTGACCCCCACCTCGGTCGGCGAGGAATCCGGGTCGGACGGCGTCGCCGGGACGGCCGACGTGCCCCACATGTCGCACGGGCAGGTCCGCGCGCCGATGGTCACCGACCCGGGGCCGTCGGCGCCGACGTTGCCACTGTCGTCGGTCGCCCGCACTCGCAGCGTCACCGCCCCCGCCGCCTGCGGAGTCCAGGTGTACGACCAGTTGGCTCGGCCGTTCGCCGGGTGCCACGTCGCGCCGCCGTCGACGGACACCTCGACGCCGCCCACTACCCCGCCTCCGGTGTCGGTAGCCGTACCGGAGATGGTGGCGGGCGCGCCGACCTGGAAGGTCGCGCCGGGTCCCGGCGGGGTGATCGTCGCGCTCGGCCCGGTCGTGTCCGTCGACCTTGTCGCGGCGGTCAGCCCGGACACCAGCGTGGCGGGCTGCACGCCCATGTCCGCGAAGAGGTTGACCGTCGCCTGCCGCATCGGCGTGCTGGCGGCGCCGGAGCCGCGGTCGTGGTTGCTGTCCAGGCCCCAGGACCACTGCACGGTGCCGGCGCCGAAGACCAGCGCGCCGCTGGGCGCCCGGTAGAGCGTCAGGTTGTGGGTGGCGCTGCCGCCGCCGTACGTGCTGCCGTAGTCCTGGAGCAGGTCCAGGCCGCTCGCCGTGGTGGTGGACAGGCGGATGAGGCCGCGCGGGCGGGAGCCGTTGTCGGCGTCGACGTCCCACTCGTAGCCGAGCGTCCCGGTGCCCAACGTCGCGGTGGCGCCGGCGGCCTGGGTGGCGACGGTGGTGCCGCGCCAGAAGCGCATCTTGCCGTCGGCGGCCGGCACCTGGAGGTTGACCGTGCCGGCGTTCACCTTGAAGGACGTGCCGGTCAGCGCGTTTTCCGGCCGGCCGCCGTCGCCGGGCGGGCTGAACCGCGGGTCCCGCCAGGTGCCGGTCCAGGTCGACGGTGCCTGCGGGTCGATCCGGCTGTTGGCGTGGGTCTCCTTGTAGCAGACGAGGGTCCGGTGCGCGGTCCCCGAGCCGTCGACGCTCGGCTCCCACCGGGTCTTCCAGAACACCTCGTTGCCGCTGAAGAACGCGAGGTTGACGCCGGCGTCGCGGGCCGCCTCGACGTTCGCCCGCTGGGCGCCCGACCAGTACTCGTCGTGACCCACCGACAGGAACACCTTGTGGTTGCGCAGCAGCGGGCCGCGGCGGTCGGTGTCGACGCCGGCGATGTAGCTGACGTCGTAGCCGTTGGACTCCAGGAAGCGCACCATCGGGTACTCAGCGTTGAAGACGAAGTCCTCCGCGGCGTTGCCCCGGGTGCCGAACGGCCGGTTGTAGCTCACCTTGTACGCCCGCCCGACCGGCGCGCCGGCGTAGAGGCTGTTGCCGCCGTACTGGTTGTACGCCTGCCAGGTGGTGTCGGAGGTCTGGAACACCATGTCCGAGTGGCTGGCGTCGTCGCGCACCACGAAGAAGACGTGGCTGGCGCCGCTGGTGCCGTCGGTGCGCACCAGCCGCGCGAAGTAGATGCCGGACACCGCCGTGCCGGGGACCGGCCAGGAGGCGGAGACCGCCCAGTTGCCGCAGTCGACGAGGCCGGTGCTCGGCTCGGAGAGGCAGTTGGGCTGGCTCTGCGCGCCGCTGCGGGTGGCCGACCCGACCAGCCGGGCGCCGTTGCCGCCGTAAAAGCCCATCCGGTAGATGTCGAGCCGGTACGAGGTGGCGACCGTCTTCACCTTGAAGCTGACCGTCTCGCCGGCGTTGACGCTCATCTGGGTGGCGAAGCCCTGGATGGTGGCGCTGCCCGCGCCGGACACGTCCCACGTGCTCTTCGGCGTGCCGGGCTTGCTGTTCTCGCAGGCGATCGGGTTGAGCAGCGGCGCGCACGGATCGGCCGCGGCGGCCGGCTCGGCACCGAACGTCACGGCCGCGGCGGCGAGCAGCGTGGCAACGGCGACCACGGCGCGCCGCGTAGCGGATCTGCCTGTCTTCATGGCGCACTGCCTCCCGGCCGCGGGTCTCCCGGCGGCGTCGCGAGTCAATCGGGTGCCCGATTCACGGTGTCGACATAATGGGTCCACCGTTCCGGCTCCTCTGTCGGGAAGCCGACGCACGCGGCTGAGTGATCCGTTCCGCCTGGTTGATCGTGGCTGTCCGTACGGCACGGCTCGGCGTATCGGCCGGTTTCCCGTGATCCGGCCCCGTCCGCGGCGCCGTCCGGGTAGGTACGCACGCGCGCGGGGCCGGTCACCGCCGCCCAGGTGCCAACGGCGGGCGGCGGGCCGGCCCCGCGCTGTCTCCCCCGACGGGGAGGTCTCAGTTGACCGCGGTCACCTGCCGGTGCTGGGCGATCAGGTTGGCGTACGCGTGGCCGCTGGCCTTGATGGTGCGGCGCTGGCTGTCGTAGTCGACGTGCACCAGCCCGAAGCGCTTGTCGTACCCGTACGACCACTCGAAGTTGTCCAGCAGGGACCACACGTAGTAGCCGTCAATCGGCACGCCCCGACCGGCCGCCGAGGCGCAGGCGTCGATGTGCTGCTCCAGGTAGTCGGTGCGCTCCTTGTCCTGGATCTCGCCGTCCGTGGTGAGCTCGTCACGCCACGCCGAGCCGCTCTCGGTGACGACGACGCGCGCCGGCCGGTACGTCTCCGACACGCCGACCAGCAGCTGCTCGAGGCCGGACGGGTACATCTCCCAGCCCATCGCGGTCTCCATCGAGCCGGGCACCGGGATCTGCCGGGCGTACGGCGCGGGCCCCTCGGGGTCGTCGACCACGAGCTGCCGGAAGTAGTAGTTGAGGCCGAGGAACTCGGTCGGCGTCGCGATCAGCTCCAGGTCGCCGGGCTGGACGGGCGGCTCGTGGCGGTACGTCTCGACCATGTCGGCCGGGTAGCCGCGCCCGTACAGCGGGTCGAGCCACCAGCGGTTGGTGTGCCCGTCGGCGCGCCGCGCGGCGGCCACGTCCTCCGGGCGTTCGCTGCCCGGCTCGCAGGGGCTCGGGTTGAGCACGATGCCCACCGACGGCGGGCGGGCCGCCGCGGCCCGGATCGCCTGGGTGGCCAGACCGTGGCCGAGCAGCGTGTGGTGGCTGGCGCGCACGGCGAGGCCGAGGTCGCGCACGCCGGGCGCCATCCGCCCCTCCAGGTGGCCGATCCAGGAGACGCACAGCGGCTCGTTGACGGTCACCCACTCCGTGACCCGGTCGCCGAGCGCGCCGGCCACGACCGTCGCGTAGTCGGCGAGCGCCTCGGCGGTGGACCGCTCGGGCCAGCCGCCCTTGTCCTGCAACGCCTGCGGCAGGTCCCAGTGGTAGAGCGTGACCATCGGCTTGATGCCCGCCTCGAGCAGCCCGTCGACGAGGCGGTCGTAGAAGGCGAGGCCGGCCGCGTTGACCTGGCCGGTGCCGTCCGGGACGACCCGCGGCCAGGCGACCGAGAAGCGGTACGCCTGGACGCCGAGCCGGCGCATCAGCGCCACGTCCTCGGGCCACCGGTGGTAGTGGTCGCAGGCGACGTCGCCGTTGTCCGCGTTGTCGATCGCACCGGGTACCCGGCTGAAGGTGTCCCAGATGGACGGTTTCCGGCCGTCCTCGTCGACGGCACCTTCGATCTGATACGCCGCGGTGGCGACGCCCCAGGTGAAGTCGGGCGGCAGCTTGGTTAGGTCCGGCACTCGTCGACAACCCTTCTCACTTGACTGCGCCGGCGGTCAGGCCGGCCACGAAATAGCGTTGGAGCATCAGGAAACCGGCGACCACGGGGATGCTCACGACCAGCGACGCGGCCATGACCTGGTTCCAGTAGACCTGGTACTGGGTCGCGTACCCCTGAAGGCCGACGGCGAGGGTGCGGCTGTTCTCGTCGGTCATCACGGAGGCGAAGAGCACCTCGCCCCACGCGGTCATGAAGGCGTAGACCGTGACCGCCACGACGCCCGGCACGGCGGTCGGCAGGATGACCTGGAAGAGTGTCCTCATCGGACCGGCGCCGTCCACCTGCGCGGCCTCGTCGAGCCCGCGCGGGATCGAGTCGAAGTAGCCGACCAGCATCCAGATGGAGAACGGCAGCGAGAACGTCAGGTACGTGATGACGAGCCCGGTGCGGCTGGCGTACAGCTCGACGCCGGTGGCGTTGCCGAGGTTGACGTAGATGAGGAAGAGCGGGAGCAGGAAGAGGATCCCGGGAAACATCTGCGTCGACAGCACGGTCACCGAGAAGACCTGCCGGCCGCGGAAGCGGTACCGGCTGACCGCGAACGCGGCGAAGACGGCGATCGCCACCGAGACGAGCGCCGCCACGCTGGAAACCAGCAGGCTGTTCACCAGGTACCGGCCCAGCGGCACGGTGCTCCACATGTCGACGAACGCCTCGACGCTCGGGCGCGAGGGAAACCACGTGAACGCGCCCTGCACGTCCTTCAGCGGTTTGAGCGCGGAGCTGAGCATCACGTACAGCGGCGTGATCGTGAACAACGTGAGCAGGGTGAGCACGACGCGCCGCGACCAGCGCTCGGCGGTGGTCTCACGCATGGTTTCTCCTCATGCAGGGTCCCTCCTCCGGTTGGTGACCAGCAGGTACCCGGCCGTCACGAGCAGCAGGAAGAGCAGCAGCGCCACCGACATCGCGGAGCCCTGGCCGAAGTTCCAGGTGATGAACGAGCTGCGGTAGATGTGGATGGAGACGAGGTCGGCCTCTTCCGGCGCGGACCCTCCGAAGAGGACGAACGGCGTGTTGAAGTCGTTGAACGTCCACAGGAACAGCACCAGGACCAGCACCTGGTTGACCGGCCGCAGCATCGGCAGCGTCACGTCCTTGAGGCGGCGCCAGAAGCCGGCGCCGTCGATCGCGGCCGCCTCGTACATCTCCGACGGCACGTTCTGGAGGCCGGCCATGATGCACAGGAACGCGAACGGCCACGACCGCCACACCGACACGACCAGCAGCGCCCAGAAGCTGTTGCCGCCGATCAGCCAGAACGGCCGGTCGTCGGCGAGCCCGGTCGAGGTGAGCAGCTCGTTGAGCAGGCCGGTGTCCCGCTGGAAGATGAACGTCCAGGTGATGACGGCCGCGTAGACCGGCAGCGCGTACGGGGTGAGGAAGAGCGTGCGCAGCACCGCCCGACCGGGGAAGGGCCGCTGGAGGAACACGCCGGCGAAGAGCCCGAAGATCCAGGACAGGCCGACCGAGAAGGTCGTGTAGAGCACGGTCACCCAGAACGAGTGCAGCAGCTCCTTGCCGACCGGCCCGTTGACGTCCAATGTGGCCTTGTAGTTGTCCAGGCCGACGAAGGGCGCCGCCGACCAGTCGCGGATCTGAAACTGGGTCAGCTCCAGCAGGCTCATCCATACGCCGACCACCATCGGTACGACGTGGACGAGCAGCTCCAGCAGGACGGCCGGGAGCAGCAGCAGGTACGGCAGCTTGGATCGGGGCAGCCGGGTCTTCTTGCCGCGGCCGGCTTTCCCGGGGGCGGACGGCCGGACCGTCGCCGGAGCCGTCGTGGTGGTCGCCATCGCGGTCCTCTCAAGGATGGGCCGTGGAGGGGTCGGCGTTCCCCTCCACGGCCACGTCTTCGTCGCTCAGCTGCCCATCTGCTGCTGGGCGTTGCTGAGCTTCTCCTTGACCGCCTGCTCGGTGACCGCCTTGCCGCTGGCCGCGTCGGCGAACAGCTCCTTCATCGCGGTACCCACGAGGGTCTCGAACTTGCTCTCCTCCGCGACCTGGGGCAGCGGGGCCGCGCTGGTGGCGAGCACCTGGGCGAGGACCTTCTGCTCCTCGGCCTGGAACGCCGCGTCACCGGCCACCGTCGTCACCGACGGCAGTGAGCCGTAGGTCTTGTTGAGCTGGATCTGCTCGGCGTCGCTGGTCATGAACTTCACGAACTGGAGCGCGGCGTCCTTGTCCTTGGTGTGCTTGAACACCGCGATGTTGATGCCGGCCACCATACTGTTGACCTTTTTGCCACCGGCCGGAGCCGTGGCCGGGAACGGCACCGGCGCCACGCCGTACGCGTCGGCGGCCATGCCCTGCGCCTTGAACGCGGAACCGGCGGCCTGCCACAGCAGCATCGCCGCCTTGCCGTTGGCGAAGTCGGACACCGACTGGTTCTGCGCGTACTCGGCGTTGCTCGGGTTGACGATCTTGTCGACCGCCATCAGGTCGATGTACCGCTTGACGGCGGCCACGTTCTGCGGGGTGTCGAAGGTGGGCTTGCCGGACGCGTCGAACCACTCGCCGCCCCACTGCTGGCCGAACGCGAACGCGTGGTGCGAGTTCTCCGAGATGTTGGCGCCCTCGACGGCCAGGCCCCACTGGCTGCCCTTGGTCAGCTTCTTGCCGGTGGTGACGAGCTCTTCCCAGGTGGTCGGCGGGGCGGTGATGCCCGCGTCCGCGAACATCTTCTTGTTGTAGTAGAGGGCGTACGCGAGGCTGTAGAGCGGCACGGCGGTCGGCGGCTGGCCGGGCGCCCCCGCGGCGGCCAGCGCGGCCGGCACGAAGCGGTCCTTGCCGCCGACGGCACCGATGGTGGCGTCGTCGAACGGGACGAACGCGCCGGTCGCCTGGAGCGAGGCCGACCAGGTGTTGCCGATGTTGACCACGTCCGGGCCCTTGCCCGAGGTGGCCGCGGCCAGCAGCCGGTTGAGCAGGTCGGACCAGGGCACGACCTCCACGTTCACCTTGATGCCGGTCTGCTGCTCGAACTTGTCCAGCTCGGGCTGGAGGGTCTGCTTGTCGAAGTCGAGGCTGGAGCCCTGGTTGCTGGCCCAGTAGGTCAGTGTCTTGGCGCCGCCGCCGGAACCACCGTCCGAGTCGTCGCCACACGCGGTAATCGAAGCGGCCAACATCAGGGCCGCGGCAGTCATAGCCAACAGTCGTCGAGACACGATCTGCCCTTCTGGCGTGGGAGTTACATCAGGGCTTAAATTACGACGTCATTAAAGTGACTTTGCGGTTCGCCGTCAAGAGATCGCTCTCATGAGCCTGGCGGCGGGCACGAGAGCCTTACAGTTATCTGCCGGCGGGTGGGTTTGATCGAGGTGGTGGATGGCGCTGGAACGCACGACGAACCGCACGGTCCGGTTGCGTAACCGGGCGGCGCTGCTGTCGAAGCTCTTCCTGGAGGGGCCGCTGACCCGCCAGGACCTCGCCCGCGGCACCGGGCTGAGCCAGCCCGCGGTGAGCAACGTCGTGGCCGACCTGATCGCGGCCGGCCTGGTGGTGGGCGCGGGCGCGCTGGAGTCCGACGGCGGCCGTCCGAGCATGAGCCTGCGGGTGGCGCCCCGCTTCGCGCTGGTGGCCGGCGTCGACGTCGGTGAGACGCGGGTGCGGGTCGAGCTCTTCGACCTGTCCATGGCGCTGCTGGCCAGCGCCGACTACCCGATCGACGCGGCCCGGCCCGACCCGGCCACCGTCGTGCGCCACATCGTCGCCGGCCTCGCCGCGGTCACCGACCAGGCCGGTGTCCCCCGCGCCGACCTGCTCGGCGTGGGCGTCGGGGTCTCCGGCGTCGTCGTGCAGGACCGCGAGGCCGTCGTGTACGCGCAGACGCTCGGCTGGGACGGCGTGCCCCTGGAGCGCATGATCCGGGCCGAGGTCGACGTGCCCCTCCACATCGACAACGGCGCCAAGACGCAGGGCCAGGCGGAGATGTGGTTCGGCGCCGGCCGGGGTGCCCGCCACGCGGTGTTCGCGCTGGTCGGCTCGGGTGTCGGCGCCACCGTGGTGAGCAACGGCGCGACCTATCGCGGGGTGGCCAGCAGCGCCGGCGAGTGGGGGCACACCACGCTGGTGTACGGCGGCCGGGCCTGCCGGTGCGGCGCCCGCGGCTGCCTCGAGGCCTACGTCGGCGCGGAGGGCATCATCGAGCGCTACCGGGAGGCGCGGCGAGGTCGCGCGGTGCCCGGCGCCGACGAGGAGTCCCAGATCAACGCGCTGCTGGCGGCCGCCGACCGCTCCGAGACGGCGCGGCGGGTGCTCGACGAGACGGCCGCCTACCTGGGCGCCGGCGTCGCCAACCTGATCAACCTCTTCAACCCCGAGCGGGTGGTGCTCGGCGGCTGGGCCGGCCTGGCCCTGGGCTCGCGCCTGCTCCCGGAGATCCGCGCGGCGGCGGCGGCCCAGGCGCTGCGCAAGCCGTTCGAGCAGGCCAGGATCGAGTTGGGCCAGCTGGGCGTCGACGCGGTGGCGCTGGGCGCGGCGACCCTCCCGGTGGCCCAGCTCCTCGCGGCCGGCGGCGTGCGCGCCGCGACGGCGGTCCCCGCCTGAGCCGCGCCTTCCGGCATTCGGGATTTATTACGTTGTGATGGATCTATGTCTTGACGCACTCGTGACCCCGGCGTAACACTCTGCCGGGGAGCGAGAGCGCTCTCAGCGTTGCCCGGTTTCGGCGTCCGGGCCCCACCACCCACGACAGGCAGGGTCATGATTTCGCGTACCCCCTTTCGCCGGATCAGACGTCGACCACTCGTCATCGCCGTCGTCGCGGCGGCCGTCCTCGCGCTGCTCCCGCTCGGCGCGATACCGTTCGCCAACGCCGCGCCCACGCTGATCTCGCAGGGCAAGCCGGTCACCGCCTCCTCCACCGAGTCCGCCGCCTACCCGGCCACCGCGGCCGTCGACGGTAACACCGGCACCCGCTGGGCCTCCGGGTTCACCGATCCACAGTGGATACAGGTCGACCTGGGCACCACCGCCACGATCAGCCAGGTCGTGCTCCGCTGGGAGGCCGCGTACGCGTCGGCGTACCAGATACAGACCTCGACCAACGGCACCACCTGGACCAACGTCTACGCCACCACCACCTCCACCGGCGGCACGCAGACGCTCAACGTGACCGGCTCCGGCCGGTACGTGCGGATGAACGGCACCGCGCGGGCCACGGCGTGGGGGTACTCGCTGTGGGAGTTCGAGGTGATCGGCGAGTTCGGCGCCCAGCCCAACGTGTGCGGCACCGCCAACGCCGCCGCCGGCCGCCCCGCCACCGCATCCTCGACCGAGGCCGCCGCCTACCCCGCCTCGGCCGCGGTGGACGGCAACACCGGCACCCGCTGGGCCTCCGCGTTCAGCGATCCACAGTGGATCCAGGTGGACCTCGGCACCAGCCAGTCGATCTGCCAGGTGGTGCTCCAGTGGGAGGCCGCGCACGCGACGGCGTACCAGATACAGACCTCGGCCAACGGGACGAGCTGGACCACCGTCTACTCCACGACCACCTCCACCGGCGGCACGCAGACGCTCGACGTGAGCGGCACCGGCCGGTACGTGCGCATGAACGGCACCGCGCGGGCGACCGGCTTCGGCTACTCGCTGTGGGAGCTCCAGGTACGCGTCGGCGGCGGCACACCGACCACCAGCCCGCCGACCGGTGACCCGGTGGAGCCGACCGACCCGCGCAACCCCAACCTCGGGCCGAACACCTTCGTCTTCGACCCGTCCACGCCCACCTCCACCATCCAAAGTCGACTGAACACCATCTTCACCCAGCAGGAGACGGCGCAGTTCGCGCCCAACCGGTACGCGGTGCTTTTCAAGCCCGGCAACTACACCGCCGACGTCAACCTCGGCTTCTTCACCCAGGTCGCCGGGCTCGGCATGTCGCCGGACGACACCAACCTCAACGGCCACGTGCGGGCCGAGGCGTTCTGGATGGGCGGCAACGCCACGCAGAACTTCTGGCGCGCGGCCGAAAACCTCTCCGTCACGCTGCCCGCCGGCACCATCGTGGAGCGCTGGGCGGTGTCCCAGGCCGCGCCGTACCGCCGCATGCACCTGCGCGGCGCCGGCAACCAGATCCAGCTGTGGAACGGCGGCGACGGGTGGTCCAGCGGCGGCTTCATGGCCGACACCAAAGTGGACGGCCAGGTGGTCTCCGGCTCGCAGCAGCAGTGGTACTCGCGCAACAGCGAGTTCGGCAGCTGGAACGGCGGCGTGTGGAACATGGTGTTCCAGGGCGTCACCGGCGCGCCCGCGGCCAACTACCCCAACCCGCCGCACACGGTGATCGGGCAGACGCCGGTGGTCCGCGAGAAGCCGTTCCTGTACGTCGACGGCACCGGCGAGTACCGGGTGTTCGTGCCCGCGCTGCGCGCAAACTCGGCCGGCACGACGTGGTTCGGCAAGACGCCGGCCGGCTCGTCCATATCGCTGAGCCAGTTCTACCTGGTCCGCCCCGGCACCACCGCGGCCACCATCAACAACGCGCTCGCTGCCGGGCGGCATCTGCTGTTCACGCCGGGCGTGTACCAGATCGACCAGACCATCCGGATCACCCGGCCGGACACGGTGGTACTCGGCCTCGGCCTCGCCACCCTCCAGGCCAACAACGGCGTGACGGCCATGTCGGTCGCGGACGTCGACGGCGTGAAGGTCGCCGGCATCATGTTCGAGGCCGGCACCACCAACTCGCCGGTGCTGATGGAGGTCGGCCCGGCCGGGTCGTCGGCGAGCCACGCCGCCAACCCGACCTCGCTGCACGACGTGTTCTTCCGCATCGGCGGGGCGATCGCCGGCAAGGCGACCAACACGCTGACCGTCAACAGCGACAACGTGATCGGCGACCACATGTGGCTGTGGCGCGGCGACCACGGCGACGGCATCGGCTGGAACGTCAACACCGCCGACACCGGCCTCACCGTCAACGGCGACAACGTCACCATGTACGGCCTGTTCGTCGAGCACTACCAGAAGTACGAGGTCATCTGGAACGGCAACGGCGGCCGCACGTACTTCTTCCAGAACGAGAAGCCGTACGACCCGCCGAACCAGGCCGCGTGGATGAACGGGAGCACGCGCGGGTACGCCGCGTACAAGGTGGCCAACGGCGTCACCAGCCACGAGGCGTGGGGCGTGGGCAGCTACTGCTACTTCAACGTCAACCCCGCGGTGGTCGCCGAGCGCTCCTTCGAGGTGCCGGACACGCCCGGCGTCCGCTTCCACAACCTGGTGACGGTGTCGCTCGGCGGCGTCGGCACGATCAACCGCATCATCAACAACACCGGGGGTACCGCCAACACGGCGACCCAGCGGCAGACGCTGAACAACTACCCGTAGTCCCCCGTAGACCGCAGCCCTCCCACCAAGAGACCGTGGCCACGGACCGCCTCCGCGACGGGCGGCCCGTGGCCACGGTCCGGGCTACCGGAAGTCGTCCGCGTGGTCGCGGGCCCACTCGGCGAAAGCGCGGGCCGGGTGACCGGTCACCTTTTCCACATCCGGCCACGGGCGGGACAGCGCCGACCAGTCCTGCTCGGCGTAGCCGCTGTCGCTTTCCGGCGCGTCGCCGCCGTACTCGACGAAGCCGAGCATCAGGTCGGCACTCGCGGCCGCGAACCCGCCCTGCGCCAGCATCAGCGCCCGCGCCTCCTCGCGCGTCACCTCCTCGTACCGGACCTCCTCGCCGAGCGCGGCGCCAATCGCCCGCACCTGCTCGCGGACGGTGACCGCCGCGGGCCCGGTGATCGTGTACGCGGCACCGTGGTGCCCCTCCCGCAGCAGCGCCTCGACCGCGACGGCGGCGATGTCGTCTTCGTGGACCAGCAGCATCGGCTCGTCCGCGAACGGGTAACGCACCACCCGTTCGGCCCGCACCGTGGGCGCCCACATCTGGAGCATGTTGGCCATGAAGCCACCCGGCCGCAGGTGCGTCCACTGTAGACCGGACCGCGCCACGTGCGACTCGACCGGGTTGGTGTGCAGCCCGGCCGTCACAGACGCCGCCGACAGGTCCACGATCCGCCGCACCCCGGCGTCACGGGCCATCGCCACGACCTCCGCCGCGGTCCGCTCCACCGGGAAGAGGTAGAGGGCGTCCACATCGGCCAGCGCGGGCGCGACGCTCGCCGGATCTTCGAGATCGCCGCGCACGACCTCGACGCCGGCCGGCAGCCCCGCGCCGCCGGGGCGCCGGGTGAGCGCCCGGACGGCCACCCCTTCGGCCAGGAGGCGCCTGACCACGTTTCGCCCGACAAACCCGGTGGCACCGGTCACAAGAACTCTCATGCCGCCGACACTAGGCGGCAAGTAGGTCAGGAGCTGTCACACTTCCCGCGGGAGCGGGCCGAGGTGCGCGGCCACCCGCTCGCGGAGCAACCGGTACTCCTCCGCCCGCCGCGGCGGCGTCCCGGGCGGCCGGCTCACCGCACGCACCGCCACCACCCGCTGCCCGTCGACGAACTGCGACCGGGTCACGTCGATCTCGACGCCGCTGGCCAACCTGTTCCACCAGTGGAAGCCCTCCTGCACCGCGCCGCGCCACACCTCACCCAGCATCAGCTCACCGCCGAGCAGGTCGTGCAGCAACAGCGCGGTGATGTCGCACTGCCCCCAGGCGGGATTGCCGGGCTGCCAGCCGGCGCGCTCGACGTCGTCCGGTGAGCAGGTGTCGGCCGCCCAACTGGCCCGCAGCGCCGCCTCGATGTCGCCCAAGGTCCAGGGAGTCATCGCACGAGTATGCGAGGCGCCTACGACGAAAGGCGCCGGCGCCGCGAGTGGATCGCACGGACCAGCTCCGCGACGCCCTCCGCCCCTCGAGGTAGAGCTCGGCGCCGTCACCCCAGGCGGAGGAGCATCGCGCCGCCGTAGGCCAGGGCGGCGACCGAGCCGGTCAGCAACAGCAGTCCCCACAGCACCGGCGGGAGCAGCGTGAGCCGGCGCAGCTCGTCGTGGTCGGAGCCCTTGGTGGCGTACGCGCCGCCGCGCATGACCACCAGGCTCTGCTCCACCGCGGCGATCAGCAGGAACCAGGCCCACACGTGCGCGAGCAGCGCCTGGGTGGGCGGCTCGGTGTAGACGGCGGCGAGGAACGCGAGCACGACCAGCGCGGGCACCACCAGCCATCCGACCGGGCCGCGCACCACGAAGAGCATGAGCACCAGGAACGCGAGGCTGGCCCAGAAGACCGCCGCGGTGTAGCCGCGCACCGCCAGCCAGGCGGCGCCGAGCCCGAACACGGACGGGCCGAGGTGGCCCATCATCGTGACCGGCACGTCGATCGCCCACGGGAGCTTGCCGCCGAAGCTGGTGGCCGCGTTGCCGCCGCGCTCCAGGCGGATGCTCACCACCTTCTGCGCCAGCAGGCGACCGAGCAGCGCATGACCGCCCTCGTGGGCGACCGTCGCCGCGTACTTGGTCACCACGAACATCGGCACCGCACCGACCCAGGCGATCACCGCGGCCAGCACGACCACACGGGCGGGGTCGGCGTCGGTCACGGCGGCGGCGAGCGGCATCACAGGCGTCACGGTAAGGGCGGGCCGGGCTTGGTCACCATCGGCGAAACGGCAGGTCCGCGCTTAATCGGTTGTCCGCACACCGGTGGTCCTGATGGAGTGGTCAGCGACCCGACGTCCTGGAGAGGAGACCCGAGATGCGTGCCGCGTACATGTCCGTCCAGAAGGGAATCGACGCCTATGTAGAGGACATGACGCGTGAGTACGTTGAACCTGGGGATCCTGGCCCATGTCGACGCCGGTAAGACGAGCCTGACCGAGCGGCTGCTCTACGACGCCGGCGTGATCGACGAGATCGGGAGCGTCGACGCGGGTAGCACGCAGACCGACTCGATGGAGCTCGAGCGGCGGCGCGGCATCACGATCAAGTCGGCCGTGGTGTCGTTCGCGATCGGCGATGTGACCGTCAACCTCATCGACACGCCCGGCCACCCCGACTTCATCGCCGAGGTGGAGCGGGTGCTGAGCGTGCTCGACGGCGCCGTGCTCGTCGTCTCCGCCGTCGAAGGGGTGCAGGCGCAAACTCGCGTGCTGATGCGCACGCTGCGCCGCCTGCGCATCCCCACCCTGCTGTTCGTCAACAAGATCGACCGCTCCGGCGCGCGCTACGCCGGCCTGCTCGCCGCCGTCTCGGACAAGCTGACCACCGCCGCGGTACCGATGGGAACGGTCACATCGCTCGGCACCCGGCAGGCGGCGTTCGTACCGGACGACGCGGCGCTCGTCGACGCGCTCACCCGGCACGACGACGCGCTCCTCGCCGCCTTTGTGGACAACGAGAGAACGGTCACACCCCGCCGGCTGCGCGCCGATCTGGCCCGCGCCACCCGCCGTTGCCTCGCGTACCCCATCTTCTTCGGCTCGGCGATCACCGGCGCCGGCGTACCCGCGCTGATGAAAGGGATCGCGGACCTGCTGCCGGCCGCGGCGGGTGACCCGCGCGGGCCGGTCTCCGGCACGGTGTTCAAAGTGGAGCGTGGCCGGGCCGGCGAGAAGGTCGCCTACGTGCGGATGTTCTCCGGCACGGTCCGCACCCGCGACCGCCTCCGCGACGACAGCAAGGTGACCGCGATCGGCGTCTTCGACCGCGGCGGCACGGTGCGCGCCGACGAGGTTCCGGCCGGCCGCATCGGCAAGCTGTGGGGCCTGGGCGGTGTCCGCGTCGGCGACCCGATCGGCCGGCCGCACGGGACCGCGGCGCACCACTTCGCGCCGCCGTCGCTGGAGACGGTCGTCGAGCCGGCCCGCCCCGCCGACAAGGGCGCGCTGCACGCCGCCCTCACCCAGCTCGCCGAGCAGGACCCGCTCATCGACCTGCGGCAGGACGCGATCCGCCAGGAGATCTCGGTGTCGCTCTACGGCGAGGTGCAGAAGGAGGTCATCCAGGCGACGCTCGCCGGCGAGTACGGCGTGGCGGCGAGCTTCCGGGAGAGCACGACGATCTGCGTCGAGCGTCCGGCCGGCACCGGCGCGGCGGTCGAGTTCATGGGCCGGGACGGCAACCCGTTCCTGGCCACCGTCGGGTTCCGGGTGGATCCGGCGCCCGCCGGCTCCGGCGTCGGCTACCGCCTGGAGGTGGAGCTGGGGTCGATGCCGTACGCGTTCGTGAAGGCGGTCGAGGACACCGTGCGCGAGACCCTGGAGCAGGGCTTGCACGGCTGGCGGGTCACCGACTGCGTCGTGACCATGACCCACTCCGGGTACGCGGCGCGGCAGAGCCACGCGCACGCCACCTTCGACAAGAGCATGTCGAGTACCGGCTTCGACTTCCGCGGCCTCACGCCGCTGGTGCTGATGACCGCCCTCTCCCGTGCGGGCACGGTGGTGCACGAGCCGCTGCACCGGTTCCGGCTGGAGTTTCCGGCGGACACGTTCGGCACGCTGCTGCCGGTGCTGGTGCGGCTCGGCGGCGTGCCCGGTCAGCCCGACCTGCGCGGACCAGTGGGTGTGCTGGAGGGCTTCGTGCCCGCGGCGCGCGTGCACGAGCTTCAGCAGCGCCTGCCCGGCCTGACCCGCGGCGAGGGCGTTGTGGAGAACATGTTCGACCACTACGCGCCCGTGCGTGGCCCGGTGCCGTCGCGGTCGCGGTGGGACGCCAACCCGCTGGACCGCAAGGAGTACCTGCTGCGGGTGCTCCGCCGGGTGCCGTGAATGATCGGAGTCATGGAATTCGGAGTTGGCATCTTCCCCACCTACGACGGCATGAAGCCCGGTGACGTCGCCCGCATGGTCGAGGAGCGCGGCCAGAACGCGCTCTACTTCGCGGAGCACACGCACATCCCGGCCACCGAGACCGACCGCGCGCCGGGCAAGCCGCTGCCGTCGAAGTACTGGAAAACGTACGACCTTTTCGTCGCGCTGACGGCCGCCGCGGCGGCGACCAGCCGGCTGCGGGTGGCGAGCGGCATCTGCCTGGTCATCGAGCGCGACCCGATCGTCACCGCCAAGGAGGTGGCCAGCGTCGACCACCTTTCCGGCGGGCGGCTGGAGTTCGGGGTGGGCGCCGGCTGGAACCGCACCGAGATGAGCAACCACGGCACCGACCCCCGCGTCCGCATGCGGGTGCTGCGCGAGCGGGTCGAGGCCATGAAGACCATCTGGACGAACGACGAGGCGAGCTACTCCGGCCGGTACGTCAACTTCGAGCGCATCTGGTCGTGGCCGAAGCCCGCACAGCGCCCCCACCCGCCGGTCCTCGTCGGTGGGTCCGGTCCCACCGTGCTCGACCGGGTGCTGGCGTTCGGCGACGCGTGGTTTCCCAACTACTTCCCCGGCGTCTACGACAAGATCGCCGAGCTGCGCGCGCGGGCCGAACGGCCGATCGAGGTGCAGCTGATGAGCGTGCCGGCCGACCCCGCCGTCTTCGAACGCCTGCGCGACGCCGGCGTGCACCGCGTCGCCCAGTGGTTGCCCTCCGGCCCCCGGTGGCGGGTCGAGCAGGCGCTGGAAAAGTGGGAGCGCGCGATCGCCGAGTACCACCCGGAGTGACGCGGATGTTCATGTCACTGGTGACGCTCGTCGTGCCCGACTACGCCCCCGCCGTCGAGTTCTTCGTGGACGTTCTGGGCTTCGAGCTGGTGGAGGACACACCGTCCACGACCAACGACGGCCGCCCGAAGCGGTGGGTGGTGGTCCGCCCGCCCGGCGCCGAGACAGGGCTGTTGCTGGCCCGCGCCGACGGCCCGCGCCAGGAGGCGGTGGTGGGCGCGCAGGCGGCCGGGCGGGTCGCCTTCTTCCTGCGGGTGGACGACTTCGACGCGGTGTACAACCGGTTGGTGGCGGCGAGCGCGGAGATCACGCCGGCGCGCGACGAGCCGTACGGCCGCGTGGCCGTCTTCGCGGACCTGGCCGGCAACAAGTGGGACCTGGTGGGCCCGGTGAAAGGTTAGTGAAAGGTCGGGCTGCTAGCTTGCGGCCCGTGATGATGCGACGCGCCGTCCTGGGTGCGGCGGGCGCGGCGGCGCTGCTGCTCGCCTCCGCCGCCCCCGCGACCGCCGACAGTGTGGTGCGGTGGCTCACCGCGCAGCCGTGTGCCACCGCCCAGCTCACCGTCTCGTCTACACCGGACACCGACACGACGGTCTCCGGCTGGATCGACCCGTGTCAGCGGCCGGCCCGCGCCGAGCGGTTCGGCTTCGTCTACTACGTCCAGGACCCGGAGGGCGGCGGTCCGCGCGGATACGTCTACCTCGAAAGACTGCGGCACTACGGCACCGCCGAGGCGACCGCGTTCGAGGGGACCGTCGACCGCGACGTGGCGTCCCGCTTCGGGTCGGTGCTCGCCCTCTGCCTGGCCACCGGGCCCGGCCGGCTGGTCACCTGCGTCCCCGGCATGTACCCGGACGCCGACGCTCCCCCGCCGCCGAGGCCGACGCTCCAGGAACTGGCGGCTCTCCCGGTCATCGAGATCCCACCATCTCCGGCCGACCCGAACTGCGCCACCTGCGTGTAGGCGCGCCCGCCTTCAAGAGGGCAGCCCTGTCACAGGTGCCCGCGGGAGCATACGGTCTTCAGCTGGCGCGGACGGGGGCAAAATCAGGGCCTTTGCACGCGGGGTGACACACAACCCGTAGCGCTTCCTAGGAAGCTGGGCTAGTGGAACGGCGACGCAGCGTGAGGAGGGCGCCCGCCGCGACCAGGCCTACCCCCGCGGCCGTCGCGGCCTTCGGGAGCCACGGCGGGATGTCCAGGAAGACGGTGATGCCGAGGATCCGGGACAGGCCCCACGGCAGCAGGGCCATCTGGTCGTTCCAGACGGTGAGCGCGCGCTCCAGGCCCATGCCCGCCGCCACCCCGCCGAAGACCGCCACCGGCGCGCCGCCCGCCACCAGCACCCGGCCGGTCGCGTGGCGGGCGCCGAGGCCGTAGCCGCCGCGCAGGGCGTGGTAGGCCGCGACGAACACCCACAGAAACGCCGCGAACGCCGCCGTCACGTACACGCCCCGGGCCGGCGGGTCGGTCCAGAAGTTGAACCAGTAGCGGCCCGGCCCGCGGGACGCGGTGCCCACCAGCAGGATCAGCGTGCGGAGGACGGCCGCGCCGCCCAGCGCCGCCCACAGCGCGTAGGGGTCGGCGCCGCCGAGCAGCACGCGCAGCGCGACCGCGAAGAGCAGCCACGAGCCGAGGGTCAGCGTGAGGTGGGCCGGGGAGGCGAACCAGCTGTACGCCGCGCGGCTCAGCACCAGCGCCAGCGCCGGGATCGCCCATACCAGCAGGCGGTCGAGTGTGGACGGTGGGGGCGGCAGGTCACCGACCCGCCACGGGCGCGTCATGCCCACCCAGAGCGCCCGCAGCGCGGACGAGCGGCGGGAGAACGCGCCCACGAGCACCGCCGCGACGAGCAGCGCCAGCAACGCCCGGGCCAGCCACGCCATGGCGGCGTCCCGCTCGGCGCGGTCGAGGCCGATGTCCGCCGCGGGGAAGCGGAAGGCGGGCAGGTCGACGTCGTCGCCGTAGCGGGCGACGTGCGCGTCGCGGGCCTCGACGTAGCTGGCGCGGGCCGCCTCCCACGCCGCCCGCGCGTCCGGGTCGCCGGTGTCCAGCCACTGGGCGTACCGCAGGAACATCGTGCGGTAGGCGCCGAGGGTTTCGAACAAGTTCAACTGGAAGTCGAGGGTGTCCACGAACCGCTGCCGGAGCGCGGGATCGCGCCAGGTGGCCGGGTCGGTGGCGGCTATCCGCTCGCGCATGCGGCCGGCGAGCGCGACCGCGTCGCCGCCCTCGCGGATCGCCTCGTCGAGGTTGTCGCGGCTGACCGAGTAGATGCTGTCGAGCACCGCGCTGTCGCCGGTGACGATGTCCCACTCGAAGATCCACATCATCGGCGGCGGGTGCACGCCGAGCGCCTTGACCGTGCGGTTGGCGTACGGTCCGATGTAGAGCCCCTTCGTCACCGCCTGGCGCGACATGGCCATCACTTCGCCGATCGCCGCCACAGTGGACGGATCCGCGGAGAAGGTCTGCCGCGCCCAGTCCGCCGTCACCTCCCCCGGGTCGGCGTCCGGATCCCAGGCGAGGCGGGCGGCGGAGTAGACGTTGAGGTCGTAGAGCTGCCAGAAGCCCTCGCGCAGGTAGAGCGTGCGCGGCCCGGCGCGCAGCGGCCCACCCCCTTGCGTCCACGTCCACACGCCCTCGACGTTCGGGTTGGCGGCCAGGAACCGGCGCAGCGCGGCCCCGTGCAACGAGCCGAGGTCGTTGGGGAGCGCGCCGAAGACCTCGAACTCGCGCCGCGCCTGGAATTCCACGATCCGCCGCTGCGTGCCCATCTCCAGCGTGTGGTTGAACGGCAGGTGGCTGTAGTAGTCGCCGAGGCAGTACTTCGTGGACACGATGAGGTGCGGGTCGTCGATGCCGCCGAGCACCTCGTCGTACGACTCCGCGTCGATGTGCATCTCGCCGACCGCGCCGACCCCGATGCTCCAGGTGCGGAAGATGATGTCCCGCTCCCCCTCGCCGGCGACGGCCAGGAGCGCGCGGAGCATGGCGCGCACGGCCGCGGGCGTCTTCACCGCGATCTCCGAGGTGTAGTCCCACCCCGGGAACTTGTAGATGTCACCGCCCTCGCCGATGCGCACCATGAGGCCCGCCGCGTACGGCAGCGAGGTGAAGAACTCGCGCAGCCCGGCCTGGTAGACGCTCCACAGGCGAGGGTCCTCGGCGTTCATGCCGCCGGGCGCGCCGCGCAGGTGCTCGCGGAGCGGCGGGGAGAGGGCCAGCATGTCGGTCATGAAGTAGACCTTCATGCCCATGTCGGCGGCGTAGCGCCAGACCGGGCCGAAGTGCTCCACCATCGCGCGGGCCCGCGCCACGTGCGGGTCGCCGTCAGGGTAGACGCCGATCCCGTCGAACGTGACGTACTCCAGGAAGCCCTGCACGACGACGCCGTTGTACCCCTGGGCGAGCGAGTGGTCGACGAGCTCGCGAAACTGCTCCGAGATGCGGTCGACCGCAACTCTGTCCACATAGGGCGGTCCACTGAGGACGGCGGGGCCGACCACGTCGGTGTTGAGCGAGTAGTCGTCGCTGCCCGCCCAGCCGGCCGGGTCGGCGTCGACGCCGACCGCGCCCGAGTCGACCAGGCGCAGGCCGAGGCGGGGCGTGACGATCCGGCCGTCGTCGGCGGGTGGCAGGACGGGTGCGCCGGACCGGATCCGGTCGGCGACCGTGTAGAGGCCGGCGGAGGCGCCCGCCGGGGTGGCCGCCTCCAGGACGAGGTCGGCGCCGGCGCGGCGGAGCCGGAACGCTTCGCCGGCGAGGCCGCCAACCGCGGAACCTTCCGCCCCCGGCGGCTCAGCGCCCGGCGGCGGGCCGCCTTCCGGCGCCGGCGGCTCGGTGCCCGGCGGCTGGTCGCCCTCTGGCGCCGGCGGCTCGGTGCCCGGCTGGTCGCCTTCTGGCGCCGGCGGCTCGGTCAGGGCGACCCGGAGCACGGGGCCGTCGCCGCCCGCTCCGGGCGCGGGTGGGGTGGCGCCACCGGGCGCGGGTGAGGCGTCGCCGGCCGTGACCGGGCCGCTCACCACCATCGGCTTGGCGCCGCCGCGCTCCGCGAGGGCACCGGCGACCGCGTCCGCGGCGAGCCCGACCCGCCGGTCCACCGGCACCTCGACCCGGGCGAGCCGCGGCGCCGGCTCCATCTCGCGCGGCGGTGCCGCCTTCAGGTCCTCGGGTGGCACGTCGGCCGGCGTGAAGCTCAGCCCGAGCGCCTTGTCGACCTGCCAGGCGATGGCCGCGCCGACGCCCAGCAGCACGAGCGCGGTCGCGCCGGCGATCCACGGGCGCGCGGCCAACCCCCGAAGCATGCCTACCCCGCTCCGCCGCTCGGCGCTCGTCCGCCGTCGGGGTCGAGGCTCGCGGCCTCGCGGCTCCCGCTCAAGGACACGCGGCCATCCTACGGCCTGATCAAGCCACCACCTGGTTCAAGCCAGCAGGCGGTCGAGGAACGGGTTGGTGAACACCCGGTGCGGGTCGAACGTGTTCAACACATCGACGGCGGCGTCCCACGTGGGGTCGGGGCCCTGGCGGTAGGAGTCGGGCACCGTGCCGGTCACGAAGG
Organism: Phytohabitans sp. LZ39; assembly: GCF_059359075.1. Classification (NCBI taxonomy): domain Bacteria; kingdom Bacillati; phylum Actinomycetota; class Actinomycetes; order Micromonosporales; family Micromonosporaceae; genus Phytohabitans; species Phytohabitans sp. LZ39. The sequence goes on from NZ_JCADBM010000004.1 coordinate 133,979, forward strand.
GTACGTCCGCCCAGGCCGCGTCCGTCGTGTAGCCCCAGCCCTTCGACCACTCGGCCCGCACCGCCGCGTAGCCCTGGTAGGTCGCGAGGAAGAACTGCTCCATGTCCCGGTAGAAGGCGTGCGCGCCGGGCGCGGTCGGGAAGGTCAGCACGTCGAACCACACCACCACGTCCCAGTCGGGGTGGTCGGCCCGTGGCCGCGCGGCGGACAGCGCCGGTGGCGCCGCGCCGGGTACGCCGCTGTCGGCGGGCCGGTCCACCCCGGCGACCCGGATCTCCACCTGCCCGGTCACCGGGTAGAGCCCGCGCGCCTGGTACGCCGCGACCGACTGCTCGTGGTACACGGCGAACTCGTGCACCACCCGCTGGATCGAGGCGCGGCTGGTGTGCACGGCGTACCCGTTCGCGGTCTCCCGCAGCGTGGTCGGCTTGACGTACAGCAGCAGGTTCTTCGAGCGGCCCCACAGGTCGGTCGAGACGGTGGCGGTGAGCCCGGTGGCCGCGACGGTGTACTGGAGCTGCCCGAACGTCGGCGTCAGCTCCCACTCCCCCGCCAGCAGCCGCTCCGCCAGGTCCGCGACGGCCTCGGGCACGTTGTCGGAGAACGGGTAGTTGTACGGCGCGACGACCGGCCGGGAGGTGAGCGGCCGCTGCGGGCTGACGCTCCACACCTTGACCCACGGGTGGGTGGTGTTGGTGAACCAGATCGCCTCCACCCGCCCGCCCTCGTCGACGTAGCGGGCGTACGTGCGGCCGGGCGAGCCGGGCGGGGCGAAGAGCTCGCGCGCCGGTACGTCCACATGCGACAGGCAGCGGAGGTTGCTGTCGGCGCCCACCCGCAGCACCGCCTCGGTGATGAACGCTCTGCCCACATGGGTGAGAAGCGCCGGCCCCTGGGGATCGGCGCGGTTGAACGTGTTCAACACATAGCGGCCGGCTGATGGGTCCCAGACCACGGCGGTGAGCGAGAGGACGAGGTTGCTGAGCGTGCCATAGGTGTGCCCGGGGGCCAGCGTCTCGCCCGTCGCCGCCACCGAGGTGCCGTGGCCGTTGATGGCAAGCACGCCGCCCACGCTCAGGTCACCCGGCGCGGGCGTGTTGGTGACGCCCAGGCCGTTGCCCTCCAGGAAGGCGAGCAGGTCGTCCATGGACGCGCCGGCCTGCACCCGCACGGCCGACGAACCGGGCACCGGACCGGCGACGACCGACATCGCCGTCAGGTGGCGGGTGGTGTCCACGAGCAGCACCGGGTCCGCGGGAGCGGTCTCCTCGGTCACCGTCAGCGGCGCCCACCCGTGCTTGAAGCCACGCGGCCGCACCTTCCAGCCGGCGCCGTGCGCCCAGTTGACGACGGTCACCACGTCGGCGGCGGTGCGCGGGACACAGGTCCACAGGCTGGCGACGCGGATCTCGCCGGCCCAGTTCTCGTAGACCTCCCGGTGCACGTCGATGCCGGCCGGGAAGCCCGGCGGCGGGTCCTCACCGAGCACACCGGCGGGCAGCCAGGCGACGCCGGCGGCGGCAGCCGACGCGCGGAGCAGGTCACGGCGGGTCAGTTCGGCCATGGTGGACAGTGTGGGCACGCGGTGGCGCCCACCGCTGGGCGAGCGCCCGCTAACGACCGGTTGGCGCAGTGTGGCAGATGACCAACAAACCGCGGCGAGGTGTCATTGCCGTTTCCGCGTGGCGCGGGCGACGCCGTGCCCTGTGCGGCGGCGGCCTCAGGACCATCATGTCCCGGGTCCGCGTCAGCCGCGGACCGCCGCTCCCGCCGGAGACCGCGCAGGTCGGCGGCTCGCGGAGCGAGCCGAATTCCCCGACCTGCGCTGCCAGGTCCGCGGCGCACGCCCCCGGTGGAGACCTCGGCCGCTGGTCGGCGAGGCTCCCTCGTTTGGCCCGCTCGTCACGAGCCCGATCTGAAGGACGGAGCTTGGGCTGCCGCGATGTGCGTCGTGGTCCGGACCCGGTCACCCGTCCGCTGTTGCTCGCGGTTAGTTCGGCGCCTCCGGCGGGGCCTCGGGCTTCGCACGCTGGCCGCGGCTTTTGGGGATGGCTGGCCAGGTGGGTCATGATCGCCGGCCTACTTCCCACTGGTTGGGGATGTGGCTCAGCATGTGGGCGGCGTCATGATCGTTCGCCTGAAATGGGCGTGACACGCCGAGGATTACGCCCTTATCGGGCGAACGATCATGCGCTGCGACCGCCACAGCCCCGCATCTCCCACGTGACGGGACGATCGGGTCAGCATTCGGAAGGCGTCGTGATCGTTAGCCCGGAACCTGTGTGACACGCGGACGAGAACGCGGTTCTAGGGCTAACGATCATCGAAGCGCGGTGGACACCGGGGCTCGCGGAGCCTTGCTTGGCCGAGCCCCAAGCCCGGCCAACAGCCGCGAAAGTCGAGGGGCCGACAAAAATACCAAGATCTGGTGGCGGGCCCGCGGCAACCGGGCTGGCCGCCGATCAAGGTCTAGCCCGTGGGCTTGCACCGCGGGCTCGGCGGCGGATGGCCGGACACCGACCGGTGCGGTCAGCGGGCCAGCCGCTTCGACAGCCACCCGAGTGCCATCGGATATCGGTGGTCGATGGCCATGTGGCTGCCTTCGAAGTGTTCGAAGTGGACCTTCTCGTCGGGCACGCCGATCCGGGCGAGGCCGGCGCGGAACGCCTCGGCGCCGAGGTCGAGGAACCACTCGTCGCGGGTGCCGGCGTCGATCCAGGCGGCGCGGAGGGAGCGGAGCGCGTCCGGGTACCGGTCGATCATGCGCACCGGGTCCCAGGCCAGCCACCGCTCCCACAGCTCGGGGCGGAGCTGACCCGTGTGCGGGTCGAACGGCAGCTCGGGGGTGCCGTCGTCGCGGGCGGAGTAGCAGGCGGAGCAGCCGAGCACGATCAGCAGCGTCTGGTCGGCCTCCTTGGTGAAGGCCGTCCGCGACCGGAAGTCGTCCCACCAGCGCTGGATGTCGCCGCCGTAGTCGCGTAGCGCGCGTACGGCCTTGCCGAAGTCGTTGAGGTACACGTACTCGTAGAGGCTGTCGCCGGCGTGGCTGGCGAACGCGCCGAAGAGGTCGGGCCGCAGCATCGGCGTGATCATGGCGCCGAAGCCGCCCGAGGACTTGCCGCTCACGGCGCGCGACTCGCGGTCGGCGATGGTGCGGTAGCGGGCGTCGACCCAGGGCACGATCTCGTCGCAGAGGTACGAGTGGTAGCGCCCGGTGCCCGGTGAGTCGACGAACTGGGAGCCGCCGTACGCCGTCCACGCGTCGACGTAGACCACGACGCACGGCGGTGCCTCGCCGGAGGCGAAGACCGCGTCGGCCGTCTCGATGAACGGCTGCCGGTAGGGCGTGCGGTTGGCCCACATCGCGACGTGGCCGGTGTACCCCTGTAGCACGTACACCGCCGGGTAGCGGGTGGTGGTGTCGCTGTCGTAGCCGGGCGGCGTATACACCCACAGTGGACGCTCGTGGGGATCGCCGAGCGGGTTGCCGCGCAGCAGCTCAGACTCGATCACCGCGCGGTCGAGGCGACCGGCGAGCTCACCCTCCCAGGGCAGCATGGTGGCGTTTACTGGGCCGCGAGCACGTCGACGACGAAGCGCAGCGGCCCGGCCGGCGCGCCGGCCTGCTGCGGGTTGTCGCCGTACGCGAGGTCGGCCGGGATGTCCAGCTGCACGCGGCTGCCCACCGTCACACCGACCAGACCCTGGTCCCACCCGGGGATCACCTGACCGACGCCGATCGGGAAGCTGGCCGGCTGCCCGGCCTTCCACGAGGCGTCGAACTCCTCGCCCTTGGCGTAGGTGACGCCGACGTAGTTGACGGTGATGGTCTGCCCGGACTTGACCGCCGCGCCCTTGCCCTTGATGAGCGGGGTGACGACAAGCTTGGACACGGTGCCGCTGCCCGCCTTGACCACCGGCTTGGTCTTGAGCGCCGGGTCGGCCCCGGCCGGAAGCGGGACCTCACCTGCCGGAGGCGGCGCCGCCGTGGTGGCCGGTGCCTCCGGCTCGGCGACGGCGGTGGGAGTGGGGCTGGCGGTCGTGGTGAGCGCGGGCGAGCCGACGTCTTCGCCGTCACCGCCGCTGCGCGCGACGAAGAAGACCGTGACGAGTATCGCGACGACGGCGACGCCGACACCGGCGCCCGCGAACGCCTGGTTGCGCTTCTTCACCTGCGCGGCCCGTGCGGCAGCCGCCTTGGCGGCAGCGCGCCGCTCCTGCTTGGGCGTCCTCTGTTCCGCCACCACGCCTCCTCAATCGGCAAGACTCCGACACCTTACCGGCACGACCTGAGCCCCACCCACGTGCGGGGTCAGCGGCCGAGGACCCCGGAGTAGACATCGACCAGCGTGCGGACCACCGCGTCCTGGGCGTAGCGGGCGATGGTCGCGCGGCCGTCGCTGCGCGCGCCGGACTCCAGCACCTCGGCGGCGGCCGCCACCAGCGCGGACACGAGCTCGGCGTCGGACGGCGGAAACGGCACCACCGCGGAGGGCGTCACGCCGGCCAGGACCTCGCGGGCGTCGCCGACGTCGGCGCTGACGACCGGCAGGCCCATCGCGGCGGCCTCCTTGACGATCAGCGGGCCGCTCTCGGTGCCCTTCCGGGAGGTGACCAGCAGCAGGTCGGCGGCGGCGAACTTGGGCACCACGTCGGCGCGCACCTGGCCGGGGCCGGGCAGGATCAGCTCGCGGACGGGCAGCCCGCGCTCGCGGAGGCCGGCGAGCACGGCCGTGAAGATGTCGTAGCGCTTGACCGCGTTGTCCGGCGCGGCGCCGAAAAGTACCACCAGGTCGTCGGGCTTGAAGCCCAGCCGGGAGCGGGCCGCCGCGCGGTCTTCCGGCGAGAGCGGGGTGAAGAGATCGAAGTCGATGCCGTTGGGCACGATCACGCCGGCGGGGTCACCCGCCGCCTCGACAAGGCGGCGGGACGGGTACACGCGCACCGCCGGCCGGCCCGCGGTGAGCCGGGTGATCCGGCGCTGCCACGGCTCGTTGACGTCGCTGCCGTACAGCGACAGCACCCGCGGCACGCCGCGGACCAAGCGGGACGAGAGCGCCGTCAGTCCATAGTGGACGTGGACCAGGTCGTAGCCGCCGCGCGCGGCGCGCCGGCGCACCCGCGGGGCGGCCAGCAGGTAGTCGGCCTTGCCCCGGGACTGCGCGACGACCTCCACGTCGACGTCGTGGCCGAGCTTGCGAAGGCCCTCCACCTGCTCGGCCACGAACACGCCGCGGAAGCTGCCCGGCGCCGGCCACAGGTTCGTGACTGCTAACACCCGCATGTCAGGCGACGCGCATCTCAGAAGAAGGACTTCACCGCGGCGACGACGCGCGCGAGCTGCTCGTCGGTCAGCTCCGGGTAGATCGGCAGCGACAGGCACTCGTCGGCCCACGCCTCGGTCAGCGGCAGGTCGCCGCGCTTGTGGCCGAGCGACGCGTAGGCCGGCTGGAGGTGCAGCGGCACCGGGTAGTGCACGCCGGCGCCCACGCCCTGCTCCTTCAAGAACGACAGAAGCGAGTCGCGGTGCGAGGTGCGCAGCAGCGCGTGGTGGAAGACGCTGCGCCGGTCCGGCGTCGCGGGCGGGAACCACAGGTCGCCGACGCCGGCCAGCTCGGCCTCGTAGCGCGCCATGAGCGCGACGCGCCGCGCGTTGTCGGCGTCGAGCGTGGTGAGCTTCGCCGACAGGACCGCCGCCTGGAGGGTGTCCATGCGGTGCGCGTACCCGATGATCTCGTGCTCGTACTTGGTGGTGCGCCCGTGGTCGCGGAGCTTGCGCACGGCGGCGGCGAAGTCGTCGTCGTTGGTGGTGATGGCGCCCGCGTCGCCGAAGGCGCCCAGGTTTTTACCCGGGTAGAACGAGAAGCAGGCGGCGATGCCCCACCCGCCGGCCCGCACCACGCTGCCGTCGGCCTTGACCACGTCGGCGCCGTGCGACTGGGCCGCGTCCTCGATCAGCGGTACGCCGGCCGAGGCGCACACCGCGGTCAGCTGCTCCAGGTCGGCCGGGCGGCCGTGGATGTCGACGGGGAGCACCGCGCGTACCCCGTCGATGGCGTCCTTGAGCGCGACCGGGTCCATCGCGCCGGTCTGCGGGTCGATCTCGACGAACCGCGGCGTCGCGCCCAGCCAGGTGATCGGCTCGGCGCTCGCGATGAACGTGTGCGCGGGCACCGCCACCACGTCGCCGGGGCCGACGCCCGCGGCGGCGAGCGCGAGGTGCAGCGCGGCGGTGCCGGAGCCGACGCCGATCGCGTGCTTCGTGCCGCAGAACGCCGCGTACTGCGCCTCGAAGGCCTTCAGCTGCGGGCCCTGGATGAACGCCGTGCTCTCCACGACCTCGCGCATGCCGGCGTCGATCGCCTCCTTGTGGCGCAGGTAGGAGGCCTTGACGTCGACGAGCGGTACTGCGGTGGTCATCGTTACTCCGAAAGCGATGCGTAGGGACGGTGGTCAAGCCCGGCGGGGCAGAGCAGGTCGTCGATGGTCTTCACTTGCCGGCCGGCGTTGCCGACCACGACGGCGCCCGGGGCGACGTCCTTGGTGACGACGGCGCCGGCGCCGACGAGGGCGCGCTCGCCGATGCGTACGCCGGGCAGGATCGTGACGTTGGCGCCGATGCGCGCGGCGCGTCCGATGTGGACACCCTTCATGCACGCGGACACGTCGGGGCAGCGCGGGAACGGCGCGTTGGTGAGCGTCACCCGCGGCCCCAGCCACGCGTCGTCCTCCAGCACGGAGAACTCCGGCACGAAGCAGTGCGAGTGCACGCGTACCCGGTGTCCGATCTGGACGGTGTGCTCCACGACGGACAGCGAGCCGACCGAGACGTCGTCGCCGATGGTGGTGTGTTCGCGAACCAGCACGTGGTGGCCGGTCTGGAACTTCGCGCCGGCGGTGACGCCCGCGTAGACGACGGTGTGGCTGCGCAGCGTGGCGCCGTCACCGAAGACCGTCTTCTCCGACGCGGGCCCGGACCGGCCGACGATGCAGAACTCCTCGACGGTGCTGCCCTCGCCGAGCACCACGCCATCCGCCACCACGGCGAGCGGGCTAACGGTCACCGGCCTCCACCTTCACCTGGGCGCCGCCGGCGCGCAGCGAGGCGTCGACCGCCTCGAGCACGGCCACGACGTCCACGCCGTTCCACCCGTCGGTGCGCGGGCGGGTGCCGGCGTCGGCGCACTCCAGGAAGTGGCGCAGCTCCACGCCGAGCGGCTCGGCCTTCTCCAGCTCGGGCACGGTCACGACGCCGTCGCGCAGGCGGTACTGCCAGGCGCCGTACTCGTCTTCGAACACCTTGTCGGCGCCCTTGTCGTAGACCCGCAGCTTGGCGTCGGCGTCCATGTCGTCGTACACGAGCATCTGCTTGCTGCCCACGACGGTGGTGCGGCGGGTCTTCGACGGGTCGAGCCAGCTCACGTGCATGTGCGCGAGCACGCCGCCCGGATAGCCGACGGTGACGAACGCCACGTCTTCGACGGTCTTGTTGAGGTAGCGGGCACCCTCGGCCGCGGCCCACTCGGGGCGCTGCCCGACCAGGAAGTTGGCGATCGACACGTCGTGCGGGCCGATCGACCAGAACGCGTTGATGTCGCTCTGGATCCGCCCGAGGTTGAGCCGCTGCGAGTGCAGGTAGAGCAGGTCGCCGAAGTCGTCGCCGTCGACGAGCTCCTTCATCTTCCGCACCGCCGGCACGTACTCGAAGGTGTGCCCGACCATCAGCACCCGCTCGCGCTGGTCGGCGAGCCGGGCCAGCGCGACCGCGTCCGCGCTGGAGAGCGCGAGCGGCTTTTCGACCAGGACGTGCTTGCCGGCCTCCAGCAGCCGCCGCGTCAGCGACACGTGCGTCGCCGCCGGGGTGGCGACCACGGCCATGCCCACCGCGGGGTCGTCGAGCACGGCGGACAGGTCGTCGGTGACGGTCACCTTCGGGTACAGCCCCGCCGCCTTCGCGCGCCGCTCGGGCGAGAGCTCGACCAGGTAGCGCCACCGGTCGCCGGCGTGGGTCTGAAGGTTGCGGGCGAGGTTGGGGGCCCAGTAGCCGAAGCCGACCAGTGCGACGGCATCACTCACGTTCTTCGGTCCTCTCGGATTCAACCGCTGATCCCGAAGACACTAGCGTGCCGCGCTTCCACCAGACCCAGGCCAGGCCCAGGATGGTGAAGAGCTGCGCCGGGAACAGCGGATCCTCCAGCGAGGGCGCCAGGCAGGCGACCAGGACCGCGAACGTCATCGCGGCCGCCGCCCACCAGGCGAACGGGTGCACCGCGGCCCCGCGCCGCCACACCGCACGCACCAGCGGCGCGATGAGCAGGAAGAGCCAGGCCAGGTACGCGAGCGCGCCGAGCGCGCCGGTCTCCACGAGCAGGTGCAGCCAGAAGGAGTCGACCTGCTTCTCGTTGGAACCGTAGAGGCGGAAGCCCTCCGGGCCGAAGCGCGAGTCCTGGTACCAGAGCGGGTCGTGCTCGTACGCCACGATGCCGCCGAACTGGCCCACGCCGTAGCCGAGCAGCGGCCGCTTGAGCCACAGCTCGACGCCCTGCTGGGCGTAGAGGACGCGCACCTCGCGCTCGGGGATCTTCTCCCGGTCGTCGCCGCAGTCGGTGCGGGTCTCGACGCAGGCGTCGTCGCCCTCGGCCCCACTGGGCAGGTCGAACGCGCTCGCCACGCCGGCCAGGCGGCGGGCCAGCTCGGCCCGGTTTTCCGGGCTGACCGCGAGCTGGGCGCCGGCGAAGCCGAGCACGATCACGACGGCGATCGAGGCGGCGGCCCACTTGGCGCGGCGCAGGAAGCAGATCACCGCGACACCCGCGACGAAGCCGAGCGTCGACTCGCGCGACTGGGTCGCCGACAGCGCGATCGCCAGCAGCACGAACGCGACCCACCACCGCCAGTGCGTCTTCGCGCGCGACGCCATGTACGCGAAGATGCCGAGCATCGTGAGCGCGAGCAGGTGGCCGAGGTGGTTGGGGTGGTCGAGCAGCGCGTGCGCCCGGTTGATCCGGGCCCACGTCATGTTGATCCAGCCCAGGTCCTGGTAGGTGGCCGGGCCGGCGAGCGTCTGCCAGATCGCGATCGCCGCGTTGACGCCGACGACCGCGCCCACGACGACGAGCACGGTGCGCACGTGCTTGCGACTGGGGTCGGCGGCCCGCCACCCGTAGAAGACGATCACGCCGCGCAGGTAGACCCAGCCGGCCTCGCCGATCAGCTTGACCGGCGAGTCGCCGAAGATGCCGGCGAGCACGAGCACCACGCCGAGCACGACGAGCGCGATGTCGGCCGGGGTAAGGAAGTCGCGCCACCGCCGGTCCACTGTGATCTTGACGAGCGTGACGGCGAGCAGCAGGAAGTACAGCCCGTTCTTCACCGACTTCGGCCAGTCGGGGCCGTCGGCGAGCAGGTTGCCCTCGGCGTCTTCCACAGGGGTGGAGAGCAGCACCTGGATCCAGGTCTCGAAGAGCACCCACACCAGCAGGGTGCCGAGCAGCACCACCAGGGCGAGACCGAGCCACCGGCTCAGGCGGCCCGTCAGGTCCGTGCGGGGCGCTGTGTCCTCCGCGAGCGATTCCGTCCGCGGTTGTGCAGAAAGCATCTGTGCCCCGTCATCCGTCCCGGTCCCTACCGCGCCGCGCGCCACTACACCCTCCGTCCCCAACGAGATGGTGAACCCCCGGCCACCTTAAGCCGTCCGCCAATGGAAGCGTCGCGCAGTATGCGGATCTGACCACGCAGCAGGAAAATGCCCATGATCAGGGCGAACGCGGCCGCCGCGATCCGCGTGCCGGGATTCAGCCATTGGTCGGCGATCGAGGCGGCGACGAGCGCGGCGGCCACCAGGCCGACCGCTAACCCCGCGGGGGCGAGCCACGACATGCGATGCAGTCGCCAGGCCGTGACGATCGGGCCACCCGCGGTCACCGCCGTGCCGCACAGGTAGCCGAGCCCGACGCCGGTCGCGCCGAGCGGCCCGCCCAGCGCGGCGACCACGGCCAGGCCGGTGACCAGGCCGGCCACGGCCGAGAGGACCGGCACGCGCACGTGGGCGCCGCTGGAGAGGGCGTTGACGGCCGGTACCGCCACCACGGCCAGGTAGGTGGCGGCGAGCATGAGCCGCAGCACCGGCGCGCCGTCCGCGTAGTCCGTTCCGCCGAAGACGGTCAGGATCTCGGGCGCGAGCAGCAGCGCGGCGGCGAAGAGCGGCGCCAGCACGACGAGCAGCGCGCGGGTGGAGATGTCGGCCTGGCGGCGCACGTCGTCCATGTCGCCGGCGCCGTGCGCGCGGGCCATCGACGGGAAGAGCACGATGCCGAGCGCGCGGGGCAGGAAGTACGTCGGCGCGATGAGCGTGACCGCCGCCGCGAAGTAGGCCACCTCGTGCGGCGCCGCGAAGTGGTTGGCCAGCAGCTGGGTGCCCTGGAGGAAGCCCTGCGAGCAGAGCGTGCCGATACACGCCAATGCCACGAAGACGGCGATCTCGCGGGTGGCGGCGTGCCGGGTTTTCGGCCCTTTCGTGAGTGGCCGCACGCGCCACCACGCGCCGATGGTGAAGAGCGTGTAACCGGCCGCCAGGGGCAGCAGATAGACGGACCAGCCGGCGGCCACCACCAGCACCGTCGCCGCCAGCGACACACCGGAGCAGGCCAGCTCCAGCCTCGTGTACGCGGGGACGAGCCCGAACCCGTACAACACCGACTTCTGCACGGAGTAGGCGGAGAACGCGCAGCAGAGCGCCGCGACCTGGACCGTGTCGACCCACCCCAGGTCGAGCACGGCGGCGGCGCCCACGGCCGCGCCGAGGCTGATCGGCACGGTGCCCGACCAGCCCACCCGCACCAGTAGGCGGTGTACGCCCCGGGCCGCGGCGTCGTCGCCCCGCCCGTGCTCGAAGGGGATGAACTTGGACGCCGCGCTCGCCACCCCGGCCGGCAGCAGCAGGCTGCCGATGGTGGTGACCGCGATGAGCGTGCCGACCAGGCCGAACGTCTCCTGGTCGGTGGCGCGGCTGACCATCGCACCGTGCAGGAGCCGGGTCAGGCCGAGGGCGACGAGCCCCGCCATGGACAGCAGCCCCGCGCGGACGATACCGGGGCGCGGCGGGGAGGTGGTCTCAACCACGCCTTGCGGCGAGGCGGTCGACGACCGCGAAGTAGTGCTTCTTCTGCTCGCTCCACCGCAGGCCGGCCATGACCTCGCTGGCCCGGGCCGCCTGCGCGAGCGCCTTGTCGGGGTCGCCGGCCAGCTCCCGCATCGCCTCGTGCAGCGTGTCGGGGTTGGCCGGGTCGACGTAGCGGACGGTGTCGTCCGGGAAGTAGCGCGAGATCACCGGGTTGCGGAACGTGATGACCGGGACGCCCAGCATCGCGTACTCCATCAGCTTCGTCGGGAGCACGCCGTCGGTCCACGGGTCGAGCTTGCTCGGCACGAGTCCGATGTGGACCTTCTCCAGCTCCTTGACGATCTCGGGCAGCGGGTAGAGCTTGGTGGGCAGGTCGACCGCGTCCGCGACGCCGAGCGCCGCGGCGCGGGCGCCGAGCTCCTCCAGGCCGTCGCCGCTCCCCCGCACCTGGAGCCGCGCGCCCGGGAAGTCGCCGCGCAGCCGGGCCAGCGCCTCGGTGGCCTCGACCAGGCCGTGGCGGGGCGCGACGAGGCCGTGGTAGCTGAACACGATCTCGCCGGCCGGATCCCAGCGCAGCGGCTCGGGGCGGGGCACGAAGAGGCGCTCGTCGGGGCAGTTCATCACCACGGAGACGGGGCGCTTGGTGCAGGCGCGGATCTCGTCCGCGTACGGCTCGTGGACGGTGAGCACCTCGCGCGCGAACCGGAACGACGCCTTCTCCGACGCGGTGATCGCGCCGAGCACCTTGCTCTTGCCGGCGAACTTCGACGCGAACAGCTTCGACGTCAGGTCGTGCACGTCGAGCAGCACCGGGGTGCCGAAGAGCCGGGGCACGACCGCGGCGAACACCAGCGCCTCGGGCATCGAGTGCGCCTGCACCAGGTCGAACGCGCGGGGGCGGGTGCTCAGCCAGCGGGCGGCGCGGGCGCCGAAGCCGCCGTACAGGGACAGGTAGGCCTTCGCCGAGCTGCCCCGGTACTTGCGGGTGGGCAGGTGCACGACGTTCACGCCGTCGACCACGTCGATCTCGGGGCGGCCGGGCGCGGCGAGCGCGACGACGGTCACCTCGTCACCGCGCGCGACGAGCGCCTCGGCCTGCCGGCGCACGCGGGGGTCCGATTCGTACTCGCTCACCACGATCATGCCGATCCGCAGCGGACGGCCCGGATCGCGCGTCGGTGGGGTGGCCTTCTCCGGCGCCGACAACGTCACGCGCCCGAGGATAGGTGCGGGGCGCTCACCTATCCTCGGGCGGGGGGCTCGGGCACCGATTATTAACCTTTCGTTTACCTGACGGCCACCTTGGTCACCGTCGGTGACGGTTCGAGTGCGGGTTTCCTCCGCGCCCGGAAGGCGACGGCCACCGCGACCGCCCCCGCGAGCACCACCGCGCCGGCCCAGCTCGCCGTCACGTGCATCGCGTCGACGAACGCCCGGTTGGCCGCCTCGACGAGGTCGGGACGCCCGAGTACCCCGGCGGCGTGGCGGGTCGCCTCGGCGGACGGGCTGGCGTCCTCCTGTACCCCAGGCGGAAGGCCGGCCAGCGCGGGGCCGACGCCGTCGCGATAGTTGGAGGTCAGGATCGTGCCCAGGACCGCGATGCCCAGCACGCTGCCGACCTGGCGGATGGTGCTGGTGACGGCGGAGCCGGCGCCCATGCGTTCCGGCGGGAGGGCGGCGACGACCGCGGCGGTGACCGGCGCGACGGCCGCGCCGATCCCGAGGCCGCTGAGCGCACCCGCGACGCACCACCAGAAGAGGGAGGTGTGCAGGCCGAACGCGAGGTTCGCGGCGAAGGCGGCCGTGACCGCGACGAGGCCGGCGCCGGCGACGGGGGCGACGCCGAGGCGCCGGGTGAGCCGCGCGCCGAGCGGGGCGCCCGCGATCACGCCGAGCGCGCCGGGCAGCGCGACGAGGCCGGCGTCCCACGCGGACATGCCGCGCGCGCCCTGGAGGTAGAAGGTGCCGAAGAACATCTGCCCGGTGACGCCGAAGAAGAGCGCGCCGAGGGCGAGGTTGCCGGCCGCGAAGCGCGCGTTGCGGAACAGCCGCGGGTCGAAGCTCGGCTGGGCCGCGCGCAGCTCCGCCACCACGAACGCGGCGAGCAGCGCGACGCCGGCCACGATCGGCAGCCACACCCGCGCGCGTCCCCAGTCGACGCTCTGGCCGCCCTCGATGAGCCCGTACGCGAGCCCGACCAGACCGGCGGTGGACAGGACGAGCCCGGCGGTGTCGACCTTCCGCCGGCTCGCGGCCCTGGGATTCGGGACCGTCCGGAGCACGCCGGCGAGGGCGAACGCGACCACCGGCACGTTCACGAGGAAGATCGAGCCCCACCAGAAGTGGTCGATGAGCAGGCCGCCGATGAGCGGTCCGCCGGCCACGCCGACGCCGCTGGAGGCGGACCAGGCGGCGATCGCGGCGGCCCGCCGCGCGGGCGGGAACGTGACGCCGATGATCGCCATCGACGACGGCATGATCATGGCGCCACCCGCGCCCATCAGCCCGCGGGCGACGATGAGCTGCGCCGGGTCGCCGGCCCAGGCCGCCCACACGGAGGCCACGCCGAATGCGACGAGGCCGAGGAGGAGGACGGTGCGGTGGCCGTACCGGTCGCCGAGCGCGCCGGCCACGAAGAGCCCGGTGGCGAAGATCAGCGAGTACGAGCCGACGGCCCACTGGAGCTCTCCCGGGCTGGCGCCGAGCCCGGTGGACGGGTCGGCGAGGCGCTCCAGAGCGGTGCTCAGGATCGTGGCGTCGAGCCAGATGAGCACGGCGGCGGTGACGAGGATCGCGAGGATCCGGGTATCCTTTGACAGGTTCCTGACGGTCACTCGTTGAGGGTGGCAGGTCGTCAGGGTCCTGTCAATCTTCAGAATGGCTGGTGTGAGCGACGATCCCGGCACCGAGTGGTGCCTCAGCTTCCTGGTCCGGCATGCGTGGCTGAGCATGCGCGGGGTGGTGGCCGAGGCGCTGGCCGAGCACGGGCTCTCGGTGGCGCAGTTCGGGTCGCTGATGCTGATCGAGGAAGAGCCCGGCCTGACCGTCGCGGAGCTGGCGCGCAAGGTCTCCAGCACCCGCCAGTCGGCCAACGAGATGCTCGCCGGCATGGAGCGCGCCGGCCTCGTCGAGCGCCGCCCGCATCCCACCGACCGACGCGCCCAGCAGGTGTTCATCACGCCGGCGGGCCGTTCCCGGCTGCTGGCCGCCACGCCCGACGTGATCACGGTCGAGGCGGACCTGGAGGCGGACTTCAGTGCCGCCGAACGGGCCGTCGTGCGGCGCTGGCTCACCACGATGGCGGCGGCCGGCACGCCCCACGGTGAGGAATTCTCCACCGCGTGACAGGCTGTCCGGCATGACCCTGCTCCTCGTGGACGCGCCAAGCCTGTACTTCCGGGCGTACTTCGGTATCCCCGAGTCGGCCGCCAAGGCTTCCGATGGCACGCCGGTCAACGCCGTGCGCGGGTTCATCGACTTCATCGCCACGCTGGTCCGCGGCCGCCACCCCGACCGCCTGGTGTGCGCGATGGACGCGGACTGGCGGCCCGCGTGGCGGGTGAAGCTGCTGCCGTCGTACAAGGCGCACCGCCTCGACGCCGGCGGCGCGCCCGGCGCCGAGATCGTGCCGGACACGCTCGTCCCCCAGATCCCGCTGATCCTCGAGGTGCTCGAGGCCGTGGGCATCCCGGCGGTCGAGGCGGCCGGCTACGAAGCCGACGACGTGCTGGGCACGCTCGCCACCACCCAGCCCGGTCCGGTCGAGGTGGCCTCCGGCGACCGCGACCTGTTCCAGCTGATCGACGACGCCAAGCCGGTGCGCCTGCTGTACTGCGGGCGCGGCGTGGCCAAGCTCGAGGACTGCGACGACGCGGCGGTGCGCGCGAAGTACGGCGTGCCGGCCGCGGCCTACGCCGACTTCGCCGCCCTGCGCGGCGACCCGAGCGACGGCCTGCCCGGCGTCCCCGGCGTCGGCGAGAAGACGGCCGCCCGGCTGGTCACCCGCTACGGCGACCTGGACGGGATCCTGGCCGCGCTCGACGACCCGAAGGCCGGCTTCGCGGCCGGGCTGCGGGGCAAGCTGGCCGCGGCGCGCGACTACCTCGCGGTGGCGCCGCAGGTGGTGCGGGTGGCGCGGGACATCCCGATCCCGGACTTCGACACCCGCCTGCCGACCGCGCCGGTGGACGGCGACCGGCTGCTGGCACTGGCCGAGAAGTGGAACCTGGCCGGCTCCTGCAAGCGCCTCGTGGACGCCCTCGCCCTCCCCCGCTGACGGACGGCGGCGCGTCCGGGGGTTGGGCTTGGCGCGCGGACCCGGCAGCGGAGGCCGGGGATCTCGGCTCGCTCCGCGAGCCGCCGGCCGCCGCGGTCTCCGGCGGGAGCGGCGGTCCGCCGCTGACGCGGACCCGGGAAATTCTCGGAAGAAAAGCTAGTGGCGGCGCGTCGACGAGGGGAAGTTGGTGCGGCGGGCGGCCAGGCCGTGTGGGGACGGGGGTGGCTCGGGGGCCGAGGCGTTGGCCCGGTCGGCCATCCGGGCGTCCAGGTAGGCTGCGCCGGCGCGGTCCTCCTCGTTGGGGGCGGCCAGCACGGCGTAGATGAGCGCGATCACCACGAGGATCACGGCGAGGATGATCGGCACCAGCAGGTTGGACGCGGTGGCGCCGGAGGGGTCGCCGGCGGTGGGGTGTTCGTGTGCGGACATGGAGGACATGCCGGTGAAGTGCATGCCGTTCACCGCGATGCCCATGACCAGGGCGGACGCGACGATGGCGAGCGCGCCCTTGACGTTCACGACCAGCCACAGCGCGACCGTCGCGGCGACCACGGCGATCGCGAACGACAGGGCCACGCGGGTCGTGTCGTAGTCGATGCGGGCGTCGACCCGCATGGCGGCCATGCCGGTGTAGTGCATGGCGCCGACGCCGACGCCGGCGAAGATGCCGCCGAGCACGATCTTCGGGATCGACGGGCGGCCCAGCGCGGCGATGAACAGGCCGATGCCGACCACCGCCACGGCGATCAGCGCGCTCGCGGCGGTCATCGCCACGTCGTACCGGATCTGCTGGCCGACCACCGAGAAGCCGAGCATGGCCATGAAGTGCATGCTCCAGATGGCGGTGCCGCCGATCGCCCAGGCGGCGAGCATCAGCCACCAGGCGCGCTGTGCCCGGGTCTTTCCCTCGCGCACGCGAACGGCACAGGTGAGCCCCAGCAGCGAGCCGAGCACCGAGATGCCATAGCTGAGTGTCGGCGTGATCCAGCCGTACTCGAAGTGATGAATCTCCACGATCGCCCGTCCCCCAGTGAAGAGCCTCCACCCCGGCCAGAACGGAGGCACATTCGCGTTAGCGATCTTTAAGAGACGATCGGCGTTCTACAACTGGACGGTCGGGTATACGTCAGAACGTATCCAAAAAACTACGAAACGGCGTTGTATGCGAGCACTCCGCGATTGACCGCGCCCATTGCCGAGCGGGCGATCTCGCGGAGCTTGGGGGTGGCGGAGGCGGCCTCGGCGACCTGGCCGAGCAGGTCGACCACCTGGCGGGCCCAGCGCACGAAGTCGCCGGCCGGCATCTCGCCGTCGAGGTTGTGGCCGCTGGCCAGCACCTTCGCGAGGTCTTCGCCGCGCGCCCAGCGGAAGATCGGCCACACGAAGCCGAGGTCGGGCTCGCGGGTCAGGTCGAGGCCCCGGGACGCCTCGTCGGCCTCCAGCTCGGCCCAGATCTTCACGGTCTCGTCGACGGCGTCGGACACCGGGCCGCGGGGCACCGAGGCGCGCTCGTCGCCTTCGCGGCGCGCCTCGTAGAGCACCACGGAGACGGCCGCCGCCAGCTCGGCCGCGGACAGGCCGTCCCACACGCCACGGCGCAGGCACTCGGCGACCAGCAGGTCGGCCTCGGTCCAGATGCGGGCGAGCATGCGGCCGGCGTCGGTGACCTCGCCCTGCGGCGTCAGGTAGCCCCGGTTGGTCAGCAGGGCACACACGTTGTCGAACGTACGTGCGAGCGAGCCGGTCCGCCCGGCCACCTTGTCGCGCAGCTGCTCGGTGTCGCGCCGCAGCCGGTGGCGCCGCTCGGCCCAGCGGGCGTGCTCCTCGCGTTCCGGGCAGGCGTGGCAGGGGTGCTGCCGCAGCTCCACGCGGAGCAGCGCCAGCTCGTGGTCCTCGCCGTTGCCGCCCTTGGACCGCGACCGCCGCCCGGCGTGCCGGTCGAGGCCCGTGGCGGTCACCTGCGCGGCCAGGTCGCGGCGCGCGGCCGGCGAACGGTGGTTGAAGTGCTTGGGCACCCGCACGCGGGCCAGCACCTCGGCCGGCGCGGTGAAATCGGCCGGGGTGACCCGCCCGGCCCACCGGTCCTGGGTGAGCACCAGCGGGCGGGGCTCGCCGAAGCCGCCCACGCCCGGGTCGAGCACGACCGCCAGGCCGGAGCGGCGGCCGGACGGCACGCGCACCACGTCGCCCACCCGCAGGCGCTCCAGCGAGCGCACCGCCTCGGCGCGGCGCTGGCTGCTGCCCTGCTTGGCCAGCGAGCGCTCGCGGTCGGCGATCGCCACCCGCAGCCCGAAGTACTCGTCGAAATCGCCGTGGTGGCAGCGCACCTCGTTGCCGTACGCCTCGATGGTCTCCTGGTTGCGCTGCACCTGCCGGGCCAGGCCGACCACCGAGCGGTCCGCCTGGAACTGGGCGAACGAGCTCTCCAGCAGCTCGCGCGCCGGCGCCGCGCCCACCGTGGCGACGAGGTTGGCGGCCATGTTGTACGACGGCCGGAAGCTGGACCGCAGCGGGTAGGTGCGGGTGGAGGCGAGCCCGGCGACGTGCCGCGGGTCGACCTCGGGCGCCCACACCACGACCGCGTGCCCCTCCACGTCGATGCCCCGGCGGCCGGCGCGGCCGGTGAGCTGGGTGTACTCCCCCGGCGTCAGGTCGACGTGCGCCTCGCCGTTGAACTTGACCAGCCGCTCCAGCACCACGCACCGGGCCGGCATGTTGATGCCCAGGGCGAGGGTCTCGGTGGCGAAGACGGCCTTGACCAGCCCGCGCACGAACAGCTCCTCGACCACCTCCTTGAACGCCGGCAGCAGGCCCGCGTGGTGGGCGGCCAGCCCGCGCTCCAGGCCGTCGAGCCACTCCCAGTAGCCGAGCACCTGGAGGTCGCCGCCGGGGATGGCGGCCATCCGCGCCTCGGCCACGCGGCGGATCTCGGCCCGCTCGTCGGGCGTGGTGAGCCGCAGCCCCGCGTGCAGGCACTGCTGCACGGCCGCGTCGCAGCCGGCGCGGCTGAAGATGAACAGGATCGCCGGCAGCAGCCCCTCGCGGTCGAGCCGCTCGACGATGTCGGCGCGCAGCGGACCCCGCCACCGCCGCCCGCCGCGGCCGCCGCGCCCGGGGGTGTAGCCGTCGGTCATCTCCAGCCGGCGCAGCTGCTCCCGCGAGTAGCGCAGCAGCTCGGGGTGCACGTCGTGCTTGCGGGCCGCGTCGGCGTCGTGGAACAGGTCGAACATCCGCCGCCCCACCAGCATGTGCTGCCACAGGGGCACCGGCCGGTGCTCGCTCACCACGACGGCCGTCTCACCCCGCACGGTGACCAGCCAGTCGGCGAACTCCTCCGCGTTGGAGACGGTCGCCGACAGGGACACGAGCGTCACCGAGGCGGGCAGGTGGATGATCACCTCCTCCCAGACCGCGCCGCGGAAGCGGTCGGCGAGGTAGTGCACCTCGTCCATCACCACGTACGCCAGTCCCTCCAAAGTGGACGACCCGGCGTAGAGCATGTTGCGCAGCACCTCGGTGGTCATCACCACCACGGGCGCGTCGCCGTTGATGGCGTTGTCGCCGGTCAGCAGCCCGACCCGCTCGGCGCCGTAGCGCTGCACCAGGTCGTGGTACTTCTGGTTGGACAGCGCCTTGATCGGCGTGGTGTAGAAGCACTTGCGCTTGAGGCCGGGGGTGGCGAGCGCCAGGTGCACGGCGAACTCGCCGACCACGGTCTTTCCCGCCCCGGTGGGGGCGCAGACGAGCACGCCGCTACCCCGCTCGAGCGCCTCGCACGCCTCCCGCTGGAAGTCGTCGAGATCGAACCCGAGGTCGAGGGCGAAGTCCTCGAGTGCTGGGAAACCTGCGGCCTCATCGGCCCGGCGGCGCGCCTGGGCGTACCGCTCGGCGGGGCTGCTCATGCCCTTAATTTATCTTGCCCGTACAGCCCGATACCCAACGCGCCACCAGCGGGTCGGCTTACGGGACCAACCGGGCGACTCGGTAGGGTCACGGACGTGCCGGACCAGACCGCCCTCCCCGACCCCAGACCCACCCGATCGCCGCTGGAGGCGGTGCTCTTCGACTTCCACGGCACGCTCGCACAGGTGGAAGACCCGATCGAATGGGTCATCGCGGCCGCCGGGGAGTGCGGCGTCACGCTCGACCGCGGCCGGGCCACCGTGCTGGCCGACCGGCTGGTCACCGCCGGGCGCGCGGGCGGGCCGGTGCCGCGCCGGGT
The DNA here is from genome assembly GCF_059359075.1 of Phytohabitans sp. LZ39. Classification (NCBI taxonomy): domain Bacteria; kingdom Bacillati; phylum Actinomycetota; class Actinomycetes; order Micromonosporales; family Micromonosporaceae; genus Phytohabitans; species Phytohabitans sp. LZ39. The sequence continues at coordinate 153,599 of NZ_JCADBM010000004.1, forward strand.
GCCGCCGCACCTGGCCGAGCTGTTCGCCGACCGCGACCTGTACGAGCACGCCCACCGCGCCGCCTACATCGGGCTGGCGGAGACCGTGGGAGCGGGCGTGGAGGGGTTCGAGGAGGCCCTCTACGAGCGGCTGCTGCGCCCGGACGGCTGGGTGCTCTACGCGGACACCGCCGGCACGCTGATGGCGCTCAAGGAGGCGGGCGTGCCGGTCGCGGTGGTGAGCAACATCGGCTTCGACATCCGGCCGCTCTTCGCGGCCTGGGGCTTCGCCGGCCTGGTCGACGCCTACGTGCTGTCCTACGAGGTGGGCCGCACCAAGCCCGACCCGGCGATCTTCCTGCGGGCGTGCGGCGCGCTGGGCGTGGAGCCGGAGCGCGCGCTCATGGTCGGCGACACCCCCGCCGACGCCGGCGCCGTGCGGGCCGGCCTGGCCGCGCTGGTGCTCCCGGCGGCCGACCCCGGCAAGTCGAACGGCCTGGCCGCGGTGCTCAACCTCACCGCACCGTAATCCCATTTGCCCGGGTTCGCGTCACCTGCGGACCGCCGCTCCCGCCGGAGACCGCGCAGGTCGGCGGCTCGCGGGGCTCGCCGAGATCCCCGACCTCCGCTGCCACCTCCGCGCGGCAAGACCGACCGGTGACCGGAGGCGACGGTCTAGCCGGAAGGCTCACGGACCAATCGCCGCTGGGTGCACACCCGCGAGACGACCGAGGACTTCTCGGCCGTCCGCGAACTACGGCTGGCAGCCGCGGCAGCCCCGGGTCTGACGCCGGCGCGGCCCGCGGCGACAGCGGCCCCGGGGCGAACGAAGCAACGCGGCGTCGCCCTCGACCCGGCGAGATATCCAAGATCAAGGCCCCTTGAAGAGCGCGACCGTCTACCGGCCGCCGTGCCGCGGCTCTGGGGTCGCGGCGTAGCTCGCCGCAACACCGGCCCGACACGATGGAAAGGGCGACGGCGGACCACGCATTCGGTCGAACCTATGGACGGGGCGCGCGATGACCGGCCGTGCCTTTTCCGGCCACCTTAGCGAGACGTCCCGCTGATGAATCGCACGTCTCGGCGCGACGCCAATCCTCTTGTCGAACGGCGCGTGGATTGGTCGCGGCAGACGCGGTCTTGGATGCGCCCCAAATGTGCGGGCAAAGGAGCGTCGGCCTGCCGTGGACGATGGCGGCTGAAGCGGCGACCTCACCGGCGCGGGTTTGTCCAGCGCGGATATGGGTCTCTTTGGTGGCTCGCCGTGGTCGTGGCCGGCGTGGACCGGTCGGTCCGTCCGGACCGGTGCGGCGGCATCGGCGCCGTCCCCGCCGCGACCTGCGGTCTGCTGGCTGGTCGGCGGGCAGTGCTCGGGTGAGCCTGCCGACCGAGAAGCACAAGAGCTGCCGCGCTGGCGGTGCAGGCGCTCGCGCTGACGCTGGATCAGCCCCCAGGCGCGATGGCATTGATGCTCGCGGCGAAACTCCTCACCCGCGGGAGAATAGTTACGCGAAGCGGTCCGGTCACGCATTTTGGCGAGCTCAGCCGAGGCGAACAACTGAAGCTGCCGCATACACAAATTATCCCGCAGCCGCCGCGAACCCGCTGCCCCGAACGACGATTAATCGTACCGAATTGGCGTGGGTTACCTACGGGAATACAGGTGGTCCGGCTGAGAGCGACCTGCCCAATTGACGCGGCGGGTGGTGGGGCGGGTGTCCCAGCGGTAGTGGGTGCGGGCTTGGCGGATGAGGGCGCGGATCGTGACCAAGGTGGCGGCGAGGTGGAGGTAGCCGCGGAAGGGGGGACCGCGACCAACAGCGGACGGGTGAGGCCGCGGGAGCGGCGGTCCGGACCACCGCGGGCGTCGCGGTAGCTCAGATCGTGAATTTGATCTGTCAGCCGAGCAGGCGCACCGCTCCCGGGACCGCGGTGATCGTGACGGGGAGGGGGAAGGCGCGCTCGCCGTCCACGTAGGTGGTGATGCCCTCGGCCTCGATCTCGACGGTGCGGGCCCGGTAGGTGTGCACCTGGGGGTGCTCGACGTGGGTGCCCTTGTAGGTCTTGCCCTTGAGCCGCACCAGCGTGGCCCGGCTGACGTCGCCGAGCACCACGTCGAGCAGGCCGTCGGTGGGCACGGCCGAGGGCACGATGCGGATGCCGCCGCCGTAGCTGGCGCAGTTGCCGACCGCGAGCAGCACGGCGTTACGCACCTGCTCCTCGCCGTCGAGGCGCAGCGTGTAACGGCGGGCCTTGAGCCGCAGCAGCTCGACGAAGATGGCCAGGTCGTAGCGGCGGGGGCCGCGTGGCCAACGCATCCTGTTGGCCCGCTCGTTGACCACCGCGTCGAAGCCGGCGGCGAGCACCGCGCCGTACCACATCGGGGCGCGGCCGGGACCGGTCAGCCGCGCGAGGTCGATCGGGCGCGTACGGCCGGCCTTAACCGCGCCGGCGATCGCGGCGGCCGCGGCGATCGGCTCGGTGGGGACGCCGGTCTCGACGGCGAAGTCGTTGCCGGTGCCGGCGGGCACCGCGCCGAAGGGCAGATCGGTGCCGGCCACGGCCTGTAGCGCCAGGTGGACGGTGCCGTCGCCGCCCACGGCCACCAGCGCGGCGGCGCCGCCGGCGACCGCGTCGTGGCAGGCCGCCTGGGCCTCCTCCCGGGTACGGGCGTCGAGCAGCCGCACCGGCAGGTCGGCCTCGGCGAGCCGGTCGAGCACGGGTGGGAGCAGGTCGCGATGGCGCCCGCGTCCCGCTTCCGGGTTGACGAGCACTACGAGGTCGCCGGACATCAGGTGGTCTCGTCGTAGCGGCGCTCGATCGGCAGCGGCGCGGCCACGGGTGCCACGCTCTCGAGCGGCTCACCGGCCTCCACCGACTCCGCGTCGTACTCCAGCGGGGACGCCTCGTCGTCGTCGAGCCCGGCGTAGGTCTCCTGCCGGCGGCGCTTGCGCCGGTCGTTGATGAACGCCACACCGACGGCCGCGAAGTAGAGCACGCAGAGGCACAGCGCGAGCGCGGTCATGCCGAACGGGTCGGGCGTGGGCGTGGCGATCGCGGAGAACGCGAAGAACGCGAAGATCGCGATGCGCCACCAGCCGAGCAGGCGTTTCGCGCTGGCCAGCCCGACGAAGTTGAGCATCAAGATGATCAACGGGAACTCGAACGCCACCCCGAAGATCAAAATCAAGTTGGTGACGAACGAGAAATATCGGCCGACCTCGAGCGTGGTCTGGATGTTGTCCGGGCTGATGGTCAGCAGGAACTCGAGGCCGGTGTGCACCACGAAGAACGCCAGGAACCCGCCGGCGGCGAAGAGCGGCGCGGCGATCGCGGCGAACGCGTACGCGTACCGGCGCTCGTGCCGGTGCAGACCGGGCGCGATGAACGCCCAGAGCTGGTAGAGCCAGATCGGCCCGGCGATGATCAGGCCGAGCCAGAGCGACATCCGCAGCTGGAGCAGCAGGTAGTCGGCCGGTCCGAGCTGGAGCAGCAGGCACTTGCCGGTCTCCGGATCCTTCGCCGCCTCCAGCTGGCAGTACGGGTTGTCCATGACGTCCATCACGCGCTTCGAGATCGCGAAGCCGATGATGAAGCCGATGAGAAGGCCGAGCGACGCCCGGAACAACCGCGTGCGCAGCTCGCGCAGGTGCTCGATGAGGGTCATCGAGCCGTCAGCGGCACGCTCGAAGTTGCTCGGACCGCGCCGCAGGAGGGAGAACGCCACGGGGAGCGCCGCGGATCAGGAAACGTCGCGGGTGCGCTGCACCGGGTCCTGGACCGGCGCGGCCGGGCGCTGCTCCGTGGCCGGCGGCAGCGGCTGGCGACCGTTTTGAGCGTCCGCCTTTTCGGCGAGGTCGCGCTCGTCGTCGTCGGTCAGGTGCTTGGTCTCGGCCTTGATGATCCGCAACGAGCGGCCCAAGGACCGGGCCGCGTCGGGCAACCGCTTCGCGCCGAAGAGAAGGACCAGCACGACCACGAGTACGGCGATGTGCCACGGCTTGAGGGCGCCCATGGAAAGCTCCAACTGCTGATCGTCGTGAGGACTGTCGAGCCCTATCGTACGTGCGTCTGGCGGCGAACAGTCAACGGCCGCGTGATGGTTGTTTGACCTTGATAAGAGCGATCCGCTCCTGCGTGATCTCGGCCTTGAGCCGCAGCGTCTCCGCCTCCTGGGCCAGCGTCAACGCGGCCGCCTGCAACTTTTCCGCCTCGGCCTGCCGGCGCAGCAGGGCCATCGCCGCGCGCCGCAGCGGCCGCAGGCGCCCCACCAGCGATCCGGCGGCCAACACCAGCACCAGCAGCCCCACCAGCACCACAGCGATCACGACCCACAGGACCATGCCTACCCCGCTCCGCCGATCGGCGCTCGTCCGCCGTCGTGGGCAAGGCCCGTAGCCTCACGGCTCCCGCTCATGGGCGCTAACTGTACTGGTCGAGCGCGGCCGCCGCCTGCTGACGCACCCGCTCGACGAGGTCGGCGGGCGCGACCACCGTGGCGTCCGGGCCGAGCCCGAGCACGAAGCGCTGCGCCCAGGCCAGGTCGGCCACCCGCAGCGAGACGAGCCACTCCTCGCCGTCGGGCCGCACGTCCTCACACGGGTAGTACTCCGTGATCCACCGGCCGCCGCGCCCCACCCGGAGCGTGACCAGGGGCAGCTCGGGGCCGGGCTGGTAGACGCCGCCGCTCACGTCGTGGAGCCGCACCTCGCCGGGCAGGCGGGCCGGCTCGTCGAGCTCGGTGAGCGCGTCGATGCGGTCGGCCCGGAACATGCGCACCGCCTCGGCCCGCCGGCACCACGCCTCCAGGTAGGCGCGACCGGCGACCACCAGCACCCGGATCGGGTCGACCACGCGCTCGGTCAGCTCGTCGCGGGTCGCCGTGTAGTAGGTGATCCGCAGCGCCCGCCGCCGCTCCACCGCGCCGCGCAGCGTGTCGAGGCGGTCGGCGTTGCCGGGCAGGCGTACCTCCACCGGCGCGCTGGTCAGGTCGCCGGCGGCGCTCTCCAGCTTGGCGAGGGTGCGCTCGATGGCGTCGCGGTTGGCCATGCCGGGGGTCTCGGCCAGCATGCGCAGCGCCACCACCAGGGCGAGCGCCTCGTCGGGGGTGAGCCGGAGCGGCCGGTCGATGCCCGCGTCGTAGGTGATCGTGACCCGGTCGCCGTCGAACGCCATGTCGATCAGGTCGCCCGGCCCGTATCCGGGCAGGCCGCAGACCCACAGCAGCTCCAGGTCCTCGCGCAGCTGCTTGTCGCTCACGCCCAGCTCGGCGGCCGCCTCGGCGAGCTCGATGCCGGGGCGGGCGAGCAGGTAGGGCACGAGGTTGAGCAGTCGGCCGAGCCGGTCGGCGGACGCCCGGGACGGCGCGGTCATCCGGCCGCCACCGACGCCTCCTCGTGGCGGGTGGCGATCTCCTTGAGCCGCTGGATGACCGCCTCGCGCACCTCCGGCGGGTCGAGCACGCGCACGTCGGCGCCGTAGCCCACCACGGACGAGGCGAGCCCGTCGGGGTCGGCGAACGGCAGCACGAGCTTGTCGCCCTCGGGTGTCGCCTCCGCCTCGGCGGCCCACCGGCGCAGCCCGGCCGCCCGCCCGGGGCGCACCAGCACGGTCGCCCGCCCGTTGCGCTCGACCGGCCCGGACCAGCGGGCCACGTGGCTGATCAGGTCGACGCCGGCCGGCGGCTCGTAGGCCTCCGGCTTGCCGGTAAGCCGCACCTGCCCCACGATCCGGGAGAGCCGGAAGCAGCGGGTGGCCTCGCGGTCGAGGTCGTGCCCCACCACGTACCACCTGCCGCGCCAGCAGACCACGCCCCACGGCTGGAGCCGCCGGCTGGTCGGGCCGTCTCCCTCGGGCACCCGGTAGTCGAAGGCCACCGTGCGCCGCTCGCGGGCCGCGGTGGTGAGCGGCGCGAAGGCCGGGTCGACGGTGACCACCGGCTCGACGCCGAGCGTCGCCGAGGGGTCGATGTCGATGCCGGCCGCGCGCAGCTTGGCCAGGCCGGACGAGGCGGCGGCGGCGAGCCCCGCGTGGCGCCACAGCCGCGCGGCGATGCCCACGGCCGCGGCCTCGTCGGGCTCGAGCTGGATGTCGGGCAGCGCGTACTCCCGGGCGGCGATCCGGTAGCCGGGCTCGGCGTCGAACACGCTCGCCGTGCCCGTCTCCAGCGGCACGCCCAGCTCGCGCAGCTCCGCCTTGTCGCGTTCGAACTTACGTTGGAACGCCTCGTGGTCGCGCGGGTCGTCGGGGTTGTGCTCGTAGCCGGGAACCGTCGCGGCGATCTGCGCGGCGGTGAGGAACCGCCGCGTGGAGAGCAGGCAGATCACCAGGTTGACCAGGCGCTCCGTCCGTGACCTCGACACGACCAAGACTCTAGCCCCATTCGCACGCCCGTACGTCTCCCCCACGCCGCGTCGCCCGGCCGGTTCACTCATCCTGGGAGACAATCTGCACGTGTCGGACAGCCGCCCCGCTCCCCTGCCGCCGGACCTCAACGCGCGCCTCGGCGAGGGCGCCGGCGCCTCGGAGAGCGTCGGCACCGTGATCGTGGCCGGCCTCGCCAACCTCGCCATCGCCGCGGCGAAGCTGGTCGCCGGCCTCATTTCCGGGTCCGCGGCCATGATGTCGGAGGCGGCACACTCGCTCGCCGACACCACCACGGAGGTGCTGCTGTTCACCGCGCTGCGGCGCGGCGCCCACCCGGCCGACGAGCGGCACCCCTTCGGGTACGGCAAGGAAAGCTACGTCTGGGCCTTCATCGCGGCGCTGTTCACGTTCGTGGCGGGTGCCGGCTTCTCGGTCACGCACGGGGTGAACACGATCATCTCCGGCGAGCACAGCGGCGAGTACCTGGTGTCGTACGTGGTGCTGGCCATCTCGTTCGTCATCGAGTCGATCTCCCTCTCCCGGGCGGTGCGCCAGGTCCGCGCCTCGGCGCGCGGGTGGCGGGTCACCCCGGCCCGGTTCCTGCGGGTGACGCCCGACACCACGATCAAGGCGGTCTTCCTGGAGGACAGCGCCGCGCTCGTCGGCCTGCTGCTGGCCGGCACCGGCCTCGGCCTGGCCCAGGCGACCGGCGACGAGCTGTGGGACGGCCTCGCCTCCATCGCCATCGGCCTGCTCCTGCTCGTCGTGGCGGCCGCCCTGGCCCGCACCAACATCTCGCTGCTGGTCGGCCGCGCGGCCACCCCGCGCCTCCGCCGCATGATCACCGAGGAGATCTCCGCCATCCCCACCGTGGAACGCGTCGACACCCTCCTCACCATGCAGCTCGGCCCCGCCGAGGTGCTCGTCGCCGCCAAGGTCGACTTCGCCGACGACGCCACCGGCGCTGACATCGAGGCCGCCGCCGACGAGGCCGAGCGCCGCCTGCGCGCCCGCTACGGCGGCATCCGGTACGTCTTCCTCGACCCGACGCGGCGGCGTGGTTAGGTGTCCGGCATGGTTCGCTGGCGCTCGGGTGTGGTTTCGTCGGTCGGTCGTCGCTGGAAGGGCGTCGTCACGCTCGAGGTCGACGTGTCGGCCTCGGTTGTTCGGGCCCTCGCCTACCCCGCGCTGACCGGTGAGCCCGCGGTGGGCGACCGGGTCCTCCTGAACGTGGGCGCGCTGGACCTCGGCCTCGGCACCGGCGGTTACGCGCTCGTCGTCGCGCTGCCGGATCGGCTGCCTCCGGACTCGGGTGACCTCTCGCGTTCCACCGGCCACCTGGTGAAGGCCCGGTACACGCCGCTCCAGGCCATCGTGCTCGGCGTGGACGAGGAGGCCTCCCCGCACCGCGCCGTCATGGAGTCGGTCGACTCCGTCGACGGCATGCCGGTGGTGGTGGCCGACCTGCACTCGGCGCTTCCCGCCATCCTGGCCGGCGTGGGTTCCGACCTCTCGGTCGCGTACGTGATGACCGACGGCGGCGCGCTCCCGGCCTGGTTCTCCCGCACGCTCGACGGCCTACAGGGCCACCTGGCCGGCGTGGTCACGGTCGGCCAGTCGTTCGGCGGCGATCTGGAGGCCACCACCGTCCACAGCGGACTCCTGGCCGCGCGGCACGTCCTCCGCGCGGACGTCACCGTGGTCACCCAGGGCCCCGGCAACTTGGGAACCGGCACCGCGTGGGGCTTCAGCGGCGTCTCGGCCGGCGAGGCGGTCAACGCGGCCGCGGCCGTCGGCGGCCGCCCGGTGGCCTCGCTGCGCCTGTCCGACGCCGACCCCCGCCCCCGCCACCGCGGCGTCTCCCACCACAGCCTGACCGCGTACGCCCGGGTCGCGCTGACCCCGGCGGACGTGGTGGTCCCGTCGCCCCTGCCCTTCGACGTCGAAGACGCGCTGGCGGCCTTGTCGGCACGCCACCGGATCGTCCACGTGCCGGTGGACGGGCTGGAGGCGGCCCTGAAGGCATCGCCGGTGCCGCTGTCCACGATGGGCCGCGGCCTGGACGCCGACCCGTGGTACTTCCTGGCCGCCGCGGCCGCCGGCCGCCACGCCGCGGCCCTGCTCGCGTAGGTCAGCCGCCACCCATCGTGGGGCGGCCCTGGACGCCCACCTCCAGCTCACCCATGCGGTTGTCGAACTCGCTGCGCCACGCGTCCGTCTCCACCCGCACCGCCTCGTTGACCCGCCCGACGAACTCCCGCGCCCGGCCGATCAGCGCGCGCACCTCCTCCGCGGTGGGCTCCCGGTCGCCGATCGCCGCCATCTCCGCCGCCCACCCGACCCGGAAGTCGGTCAGGTCGGCCTGGATCAGCGTGGCGGTGGCGACGTACCGAAGCCAGGCCGACGAGTAGCCGAAGAACCGGTCGTAGGCGACGCTGCCGGCGGCGAGGGCGAGCAGCAGGTAGCCCCAGTTGCCGTACTCCGGATGCCGGGACGCGAGCGCGACCACGGGCACGGCGCCGCCGAGGGTGGCGAGGATGATCGCGAGCGCGCGGAGGCGGCGCGACCAGCGCGCCTTGTAGCGCTTCTCGGCCAGGTACCAGCCGACCGCCTCGTTGGCCACGCCCTCGGCCCAGGCACGGAGGGCGGCGAGGTCCGCGCGCAGTGCGCCGGGCGCCCAGGTGAGGGCCGGCAGGTCCGGCAGGTCGAGGTCGTCGGGCCGGCGCGTGGGCGCGGTCATCGCGTCCACCACTCCCATTTCGATTTTTCCTCCCACAGATACGCGTTGGAGGGTGGTCGCAGGTCCGGCCGCGCGATCGCGACCCGGTCCAGAAGGGCGTTGAACGACGGGGCGTCGTTGGACCCCGAGGGAGGTCTGGTGAGGGCCTCACCAAGGTGCCGGAACAGCACCGGCAGCCCGGCGGCGAGCGCGTCGGCGCGTTCGATCAGCCAAGCCGCGAGCGGGTTGTCGCGATTCACCGGTCCCAATCGATGGCGAAGCAGTTCGACCGGCGCCTCGTATGGCACGAAGAAGAGCGGCGGAAACCGGGCGAGCCCTCGTGCCAGCTCAGGCCGCCGGTTCGATCGCACGGAATACCTCGCCTGGCTGTCGGGACCAGCTGGGCGCCAGGTCATGTCCAGCCCCAACTGGATCACGGACGCACCGACCAGGCGCTCGAATCCGTGTCCGCCGTACCGCCTTGGACGAGGCCAATCGGACGAATCCCAGCCCTTGAAGGTGGCGAGGGACGCCGTCCCGCCCGCCCGCACGTCGGCGAGGCTGCGCCGACCGCCGTCCATCTCGATGACGGCCTCGCCCTCCCAGTCGCCGCCGGAGAGCAACGGGTCTTCGAGCACGCCGGCCAGCACGACGGGTTCGACCGGACGAAACTCGAGGAACCTGGTGCCCATGGTGGCTCGCGCCAGCCAGTCGAAGGCGCCGCCGAGATATGGCCGGGCCGCTCGGCGCACCGACAGCCACATGGCCGAGTGGATCGCGACGGAGAGGCCGGACGTCCGCTGCCGCGACATCGTGACGTCCGGCCGAAGGCCGTCCGCCAACGCGACGACGCCGACCGGGATCACCGCGCCGCTGTCGATCCAGCCCCGAACGAATTCGTCTGGCTCGGGAAGTGCGATGCCGTTGTGCGACCACCGCGGCTTCCCAAAGCCGGCGACTTCGAGGTGACGCAGAGGTTCGCTGTCCAGCGCGATCTCACCGCGCGAGGAAAGTCCGAGGAAAAGGGGGAGATGCGGGACCGCGCCGCGGATCGCGGCGATCAGACGGGCCGCCAGGCCCTCGCGGGCTGAAAAGTCGGCGACCGCGCGAAGTACGTCGATGTCCCGGACTTCTCGCCGCACGACCACCTGCCACCTACGCTCGCTTGTCCTGTCGATGCTGACGTGGTAGCCCGCGACAGCCTCGGCGAGGGCGTCGCGAAGGCGGTCGGGAAAAACCTGGCGCTCCTCCTCGGGCCAGCCGGTCAGCAGGTCGGTGTATTGGACCGTGCCCGGCGCCGCCACGACCCGAGCACCGACGGCGACGAGCTGGCCACGCAGCCTCGGGGTTGGCGACGCCGCGGTGAGGTCCAACGGCAACGCACCCAGTTCCAGATCACCAAGGAACGGGGATGACGTGGTCGCCTCGGCCCGTAGGCGCGGAGACGAGACGGGCTCGGGCAGCCAGGGCCGATCGGTGCGGGCGGCCGACTCCGCTCCCACCGGCTCACCGTTGTAGGTAACCGCGATGGGCGGACAGTGGATGTAGCCGCCGACCCGAGTCGCGAGCTCCGAGGTCGTGATGTCGACGTTGGTCGGATCGATCCGGACGGCTATGCGGGTGCCCGCCTCCTCCTGATAGCCGACCTCCCCGCCGCCTCGAACCGGCAAGGGTGTGGCAGGCATGTGCGGCTCGCGGAGAACAAAATACTCCTCGCGCCGGTCGAGGGAGAGTCGCAGTGGCTTGGCGAGCGTCCCGTCCGGCAGCAGCCTGCGGGTGGACAGCTCCACCCTGTCGCCGGCGAGGAAGCAGGACAGCACGCCGATCCCGAACCGACTGATGGCCACGAAGTCGTGCTCGCCACGACCGCGGCGCAGCAGGTCGGCGCGGAGCTCCGCGGTCCGGTAGTAGGACCGGCCGACGCGAAGGAAGTAGTCGCGGAGCCGGTCCTCGTCCATGCCGACGCCGTCGTCGTCCACCCTGACCCAGACGAACCCGTCGCGATCCTCCCAGCACGAGACAGCCACGCCCCGCGGGTGATCCTCCGGATATAGCACCGCACGGAGCCGCACCGCGTCGATGGCGTTCTGGAGCAGCTCGCGGACGAAGACGTAAGGGTCTTCGTACAGCCGCTCACCCGTGAACAGCTCCAAGACGGCCGAGCGGTCCAGCTCGAACCTGAATTCGCCGTATTTGTACCCATCGCTGATGATGTTGCGACGGTCCACCTCGCCCGGGAGTATCAGACCCCGCCAGCGCGGGTGGCATGTGTCGAGCACCGCCCGGGAGCGGCGGACCTCGTCGTCGACCACGTCGAGAAAACGCCGGATGTCGTGCTCGACGGCCGGACTCTCGGGGCCCGCCACAAAGTGCAGCGGATACCCGGCCTCGCGAGAGGCGGGAAACGTGAAGCCGTCCGTGGCGAGGTGTTTTCGCCATTCGGCGTCACTCGTCGCGGTGCGATGATCGGCCCGGGCGGCGAGCCCGAGGTGTTCGTAGATCGACCTCGGCGTGCGTGAGCCGTCGAAGTCGAGAATGTCCGCGAGCCGCAGGAGGATGGCGCACAGCCGCAGGTCGCAGGCGCCAAGGAAATGCGGATCGAATCCGTCCCCTTTGAGATCGGCCGCGGGCCCGTTGTGGCTCCGGCAGAGCATCCCAAGCGCGTCGCGAAGCGAGACGGCGCCCCATTTGAGGCGCTCCTTCTGGATGTGGTTCAGGTGCGCGTACACCCGGTCGGCGTGGCGGAAACGGCAGTAGTTTTCCAGCACCGACAACGGTGGCTCGCCGTCGTTGTGCCGTACCGCCAAGTACTCCTCGGGCCGGCCCGCGAGGTAGGCCTCGAACTCCGGCTGCTCCTTGGTCTGGCCCAGCTCTTCCGGCGTGTAGACCATGCCGATGTCGTGGTAGTAGGCGGCCAGGATGAGCATGGCCGCCTCAAGGCCGCTCAGGTCGGTGACGCGCTCCCCCAGCAGGTCGCCCATGATGCGCAGCACGTTCGCCGAGTGCAGCTCGTCGTGGAGGGTGTACGTGGGGAACGTGTCGCGGACGAGCCGCAGCTTGCCGGCGGCCTCCTCCGCGAGGTCTTTGACCAGGGGCGCGCGATCCCGCGCCTTCTCCCGGAGCACCGCCCAGATCGGGCCTTCTTCGATGTCCACACTCGACCTTCGTCCGACGGGTAACGCCGCACTGTAGCGAGTGGACGCAAGCTACGAGAAGACGATCAGGCCGATCCAGGCCGCCAGGAAGACGCCGAGGGCCACCGCGAGCACCCAGGTGGGCACCCGGTACTCGCCGCGGCGGTTGCGGGCGATCTCGTCGGCGATCTTTTGCCGGCGGCGCTGCACCAGGCCTGGCTTGCGCTGGTCGTCGGGGGAATCCACGGCACCAAGTCTCACATGCTGGCGATCAGCCGCTCCACCCGCTCGTCGTACGCGCGGAACGGATCCTTGCAGAGCACCGTGCGCTGGGCCTGGTCGTTGAGCTTGAGGTGCACCCAGTCGACGGTGAAGTCGCGGCGCTTTTCCTGTGCGTGGCGGATGAACTCGCCGCGCAGGCGGGCCCGCGTGGTCTGCGGCGGGGTCTCCTTCGCCTCGAAGATCTCGAGGTCGGTGGCCACGCGGTCGACCTGGCCGCGCCGCTCGAGCAGCCCGTACAGGCCACGGCCGCGGCGCAGGTCGTGGTAGGCGAGGTCCATCTGGGCGACCCGGGGGTGGGAGAGCGGCAGGTCGTGCTTTTCCTGGTAGCGCTCGATCAGCTTGAGCTTGCTCACCCAGTCGATCTCGCGGGACACGGGCTCGAGGTCGCCGGTCTCGACGGCCCGCAGGACCCTCCCCCACAGCTCGACGACCCGCTTGGCGGTCTGGTCGCCGCCGCGCCGCTCGACGAACTCGGTGGCCTTCGCCAGGTACTCCTGCTGGATCTCCAGGGCGCTGACCTCCTTGTTGGAGGCGAGGCGGACCTTGCGGCGGCCGGTGATGTCGTGCGAGACCTCGCGGATCGCCCGGATGGGGTTTTCCAGCGACAGGTCGCGCATCACCACGCCGGCCTCGATCATGCGGAGCACGATGTCGGCGCTGCCGACCTTGAGGAGGGTGGTGACCTCGTTCATGTTGGAGTCGCCGACGATCACGTGGAGGCGCCGGTAGCGCTCGGCGTCGGCGTGCGGCTCGTCGCGGGTGTTGATGATCGGGCGGCTGCGGGTGGTGGCCGAGGAGACGCCCTCCCAGATGTGCTCGGCGCGCTGGGACAGGCAGTAGACCGCGCCGCGCGGGGTCTGGAGCACCTTGCCGGCGCCGCAGATCAGCTGCCGGGTGACCAGGAACGGGATCAGCACGTCGGCGAGCCGCCCGAACTCGCCGTGCCGGGAGACGAGGTAGTTTTCGTGGCAGCCGTACGAGTTGCCTGCCGAGTCGGTGTTGTTCTTGAACAGGTAGATCTCGCCGGCGATGCCCTCGTCGTGCAGCCGCTTCTCCGCGTCTACCAGCAGGCCTTCCAGGATCCGCTCGCCGGCCCGGTCGTGCGCGACGAGGTCGGAGACGGAGTCACACTCCGGTGTGGCGTACTCGGGGTGGGAGCCGACGTCGAGGTAGAGCCGGGCACCGTTGCGCAGGAAGACGTTGCTGGAGCGCCCCCACGACACCACCCGGCGAAACAGGTAGCGGGCCACCTCGTCGGGAGAGAGTCGTCGCTGTCCTCGGTAGGTGCAGGTGACGCCGTATTCGGTCTCGAGCCCGAAGATTCGCCGTTCCATGAAGAGACACTATCCGTCCGAGGGCCCGGATCGTCACTCCTGACGCAAGGTTTCGGTGTACTCGCGGCATGTGTCGTACGACGGCAGGGTGCCGGCCGCGCGCGCCGCGTCGAGCGACGGCGCCGCGTCGTCGCGGGCGGAGAGCGTCGGAGCGGCCGCCGGCCACTCGATGCCGAGCGTCGGGTCGAGCGGGTGCACGGTGTGCTCGGCCGCCGGGTTGTACGTGGTCGAGCAGAGGTAGGTGAGCGTCGCGTCGTCGGTGAGCGCGCAGAAGCCGTGGCCCAGCCCTTCGGCGATGTAGACCGCGCGGCGGTCGACGTCGTCGAGCCGCACCGCCTCCCACCGGCCGAACGTCGGCGAGCCGACCCGGATGTCGACGATCACGTCGACCACCGCGCCGCGCGGGCAGGTGACGTACTTCGCCTGGCCGGGCGGCACGTCGGCGAAGTGGATGCCGCGCACCACACCGGCCGCGGAGACCGACATGTTGGCCTGGGCGAGGTCGAGCGGGTGCCCGACCACCTCGGCGAGGCGATCGAAGCGGTACCACTCGAGGAACAGCCCGCGCGGGTCGCCGTGCTGCTGGGGCGTGACCTCCCACGCCCCCTCGATGCCGAGTGGGCGGATCTTCACGACGGGAACCGCGCCACGGTCACGAACTCGTTGTAGGTGAAGAGCTTGCCCATGAAGCGCGGGAACGGGAACGAGTACTGCTTTTCCACCGTCAGCCCCAGGTCACGGCAGATCGCGGCGGCCTCGGCGAAGCCCACGAAGCGCACGTGGGTGGCGTCGCTCGCGTACCCCCGCTCCTGCGGGGTGATGAAGACGGCCTTGCCGCCCGGCTTGACGCAGGGCAGGTAGGACTCGACGACCTTGCGGGCCTGCTCCTCGGGCATGTGCTCCAGCAGGTGGGCGGCGAGCATCGAGTCGAACGTCGCCGCCCGGTCGGTCTCGAAGAACTCGTTGATCGTGTACGCCTCGAAGCCCTGCGACCGCGCGAACTCGACCGACGTGGGGTTGTGGTCGACGCCAACGCCGTTGCCGCCCAGGTGGGCGAGGTTGCGACCGAGGCCGCAGCCCACGTCGAGGGTGCGCCCGAGCTTGAGGCGGCGGATGTTCCACCGGTAGGGGCGCTGGACGTCGAGGACCTGCTTCCACCGGGCGCCGGTCACCCGCTGGAGGCGGTCGGTGTAGTCGGCACCCTGGGTGCTCGGCTTCTCCTGCTGCACGGCGCGAAGCCTGTCAGACCCGGCCGGCGGACCGCAACCGGGCACGCCTACACATAGTCAACCTTCTCCTCCGTACCCTCGGTCACCGCCCGCGCCAGCAGGTCGCCGAGCAGCGGGGCGAACTTGAACAGATTGTCACCGTAGACCGCCGTGAACGGGCCGCGCCGCCGGAGGTGGAAGCCGTCGCCGAGCCCGGCCATGGTGGTGCAGTAGACCTCGTCGAGCACCTCCGGCACCACCCCGTCGAGGTGAACGCGGACGTAGTCGAGCACCGCCTCCCGTGCGGCCCGGGTCGCCTCGGCCCGCCCCGCCTCCCAGGCGGTCGCCGCGTGGTCGAGCAGGCCGCCGACCGCCCACCGTCCCGGCCGCGCCATGTGCTGGTAGGTGGCCATCCGGCCGGAGCTCTGGTCGATCCAGGCGGACAACGGGCCGGTGCGCGTGGTGGCGAACGTGAACCGCACATGGTGCGCCAGCACGGTCGGCGTGTAGAGACCGACCTGCGCGGCCAACGACGAGGTGCCCGCACCGGCCGCGATCAGCACGGCGTCGGCGTCGACCGCCCCTTCGGGCGTGTGCACGCGCGCGCCCGAGCCGCGCTCTTCCAGCAGGTACACGACGCGGGTCTGGAAAGCCGCGCCGACGCGGCGGGTGAGGTGGGCGCCGGTGCCCTCGGCGTCGATCACGCCGCCCGTGGTGTCGAGGAGCGCGACGTCCGGGCCGCGCCGCGCCGGGATCCGCGCGTCGGCGCCGACCGTCTCGTAGGGTGCGCCGGCCTTGCGCATGGCGGCGGTCCAGGCCAGCGTGTCGGCGCCGCTCACCAGGCAGCCCACGTCGTGGACCAGCGGCCGGCCGGCGGCCTCGCTCCAGCGCCTCCAGCCGGCCCGCGCCTCCCGGGCCAGCGCGACGAGGTCGGCGCTGCCGTGGGCGAGCCGGAAGATCCGCGACGAGCCGGTGGAGCGCTCGGCCATCGGGCCGGTGCGGTCGAGGCACAGGACGTCGTGGTCGGCATCGAGCAGCGCGGCCGCCGCGGCCAGCCCGACCACGCCCGCACCGACGACAGCGACCCGCATCAGAGCTCTTCGAGCAGGCCCAGCAGGTAGTCGCCGTAGCCGCTCTTGGTCAGCGGGTCGGCCAGCTCGCGCACCTGGGCGGTGGTCAGGAAGCCGGCCCGCCAGGCCACCTCCTCCACGCAGCCGATCTTGAGGCCCTGCCGCTCCTCGATCACGCGCACGAACTCGGCCGCCTGCATCAGTGACGTGAACGTGCCGGTGTCGAGCCACGCGGTGCCGCGGTCGAGGACGGTCACCGACAGCTCACCCTTTTCGCGGTATGCCTCGTTGACCGCGGTGATCTCCAGCTCGCCCCGGTCGGACGGCTTGAGGCCGCGGGCGATCTCGACCACGCGGTTGTCGTAGAAGTACAGGCCGGGCACCACGTAGCGGGACTTGGGGCGGGCCGGCTTCTCCTCGATCGACAGCACGCGCCCCTCGCCGTCGAACTCGACCACCCCGTACGCCTCCGGGTTGGCCACCGGGTAGGCGAACACCCGCCCGCCGACCAGGTCGTCGTTGTGGCTGGCCAGCTGGTGGCCGAGGCCGACACCGTGGAAGATGTTGTCGCCGAGGATGAGGGCCACCGGCTGGTCGCCGATGAAGTCGGCCCCGATGACGAACGCCTGGGCGATCCCCTCCGGCCGCGGCTGGGCCGCGTAGCGCAGGTCGAGACCCCACTGCGAACCGTCGCCGAGCAGGCGCCGGAACTGCGACTGGTCCTCCGGCGTGGTGATGATCAGGATCTCGCGGATCCCGGCCATGACCAGCGTCGACAGCGGGTAGTAGATCATCGGCTTGTCGAAGACCGGCATGAGCTGCTTCGATACCGCCCGGGTGATCGGCCACAGCCGGGAGCCGGTGCCGCCGGCGAGAAGGATTCCACGCACCCCGGTACCTTATCGGGAGCGCGCGACACGGCAGTCGTGCTGCCGACAGGCCCGGCGAGACCGGCTCGCGTAGACTCCCGACCCTGTGAGAGTCCTCGTCACCGGCGGAGCCGGGTTCATCGGGTCGGAGTACGTGCGTGAGCTGCTGCGCGGCACGCTGCCGGCCGCCGCGCCCGCCGCGGTCACCGTGCTCGACAAGCTCACCTACTCGGGCAATCTGGCCAATCTCGACCCGGTGCGCGAGGACGCCCGCCTCCGGTTCGTCGAGGGTGACATCTGCGACGCCGCGCTCGTCGACGACGTGGTGCCCGGCCACGACGTGATCGTGCACTTCGCGGCCGAGTCGCACGTCGACCGCTCGATCGAGGGCGCCGCGCCGTTCGTGACCACCAACGTGTTGGGCACCCAGACGCTGCTCGACGCGGCGCTCAAGCACGGCACCGGACGGTTCGTGCACGTGAGCACCGACGAGGTGTACGGCTCGATCGCGCACGGCTCGTGGACCGAAGACTGGCCGCTCGCGCCCAACTCGCCGTACTCGGCCTCCAAGGCCGGCTCCGACCTGCTCGCGCTCGCCTACTTCCGCACCCACGGGCTCGACGTGGTGGTCACCCGCTGCTCCAACAACTACGGGCACTACCAGTACCCGGAGAAGGTGATCCCGCTCTTCGTCACCAACCTGCTCGACGGCGGCACGGTGCCGCTCTACGGCGACGGCGGCAACGTGCGCGACTGGCTGCACGTGCACGACCACTGCCGGGGCATCGCGCTGGTGCAGGACAAGGGGCGGCCGGGCGAGGTCTACCACATCGGCGGCGGCACCGAGCTCACCAACCGCGAGCTCACCGAGCGCCTGATCGCCGCGTGCGGCGCGACCTGGGAGTCGGTGCGGCCGGTCCCCGACCGCAAGGGCCACGACCGCCGCTACAGCCTCGACATCACCAAGATCAGTCAGGAGCTGGGGTACGCGCCGACGGTCGACCTCGCGCGCGGCCTGGCCGAGACGGTCACCTGGTACCGGGAGAACCGCGCCTGGTGGGAGCCCCTCAAGGGATGACACGCATCCTCGTCACCGGTGCGGGCGGGATGCTCGGGCAGGACCTGCTCGACGTCCTCAAGGGTCAGCCCAGCCTCAAGGGCCGGCCCGACCTCGACGTGACCGCGCTCGCCCGCGCGGACCTCGACGTGACGGACGAGGCCGCGGTCCGCGCCGCCGTCGCCGGCCACGACGTGGTACTCAACGCGGCGGCCTGGACCGACGTCGACGGCGCCGAGGAGCGCGAGGCCGAGGCCACCGCTGTCAACGGCGCCGGCGTGGCCCACCTGGCCCGCGCGGCGCGCGCGACCGGCGCCCGCCTGGTGCACGTCTCCACCGACTACGTATTCCGCGGCGACGCCACCACGCCCTACGCCGAGGACGCGCCCACCGACCCGATCAACGCCTACGGCCGGAGCAAGCTCGCCGGCGAGCGGGCGGTGCTGGCGGCCGGCGGGTACGTGGTGCGGACCGCGTGGCTGTACGGCGCGCACGGGCGCAACTTCGTCACCACCATGCTGCGGCTGGCCGGCGAACGGGAGACCGTCGACGTGGTCGACGACCAGCGCGGCCAGCCGACCTGGTCGTGGGCGCTCGCCGAGCGGCTGGTCGACCTCGCGCTCGCGGACGCGCCGCCCGGCGTCTACCACGGCACGGCCAGCGGCGAGACCACCTGGTACGGCCTGGCCCGCGCCGCCTTCGCCCGCGCCGGGCACGACCCCGACCGGGTCCGCCCGACGACCAGCGACCGCTTCGTGCGGCCCGCGCCCCGCCCCTCGTACAGCGTGCTGGGCCACGATCGGTGGGCCGAGGCCGGCATGACACCCATGACAGACTGGGAGACGATGCTGTCCGCCTACCTCGGGAGCCCCCGTGCCTGACCTGCCCCGGGTGAGTGCCGTGGTGCTCGCGTGGCGCACGGAGCCGCTGCTGCGGCGCTGCGTCGAGGCGCTGCTCGCGTCCGTCAAGGTCGACGTCGAGGTCGTGCTCGTCGACAACGGCTGCACGAATCCCGACTTCGAGTACCTGTCGAGCCTCCCCGGCGTCGTCGTGGCCGGCTCGGGGGAAAACGCCGGTTTCTCCGCCGGCTGCAACGCGGGCGTGGCCGCCTCCACCGGCGAGTACGTGGCCCTGGTCAACGGCGACGCGATCGTCGAGCCCACCGCCCTGGCCCGCCTCGTCGACGTGCTGGCCGACGAGAGCGTCGGGATCGCCGCCGGCGCCGTACGCCTTGCCGACGAGCCCGAGCTGCTCAACTCCCGCGGCAACGAGATCCACGTGCTCGGCGTCAGCTGGGTGGGCGGCTTCCGCGAGCGCGAGACCCGTAGCGAGCCGACCGAGACGGCCGGCGCGATGGGCGCCTTCGTGGTCACCCGCCGCGCACACTGGGACCGCCTGGGCGGCTTCGACGACCACTATTTCGCGTACGTCGAGGACGCCGAGATCTCGCTGCGCACCTGGCGGCTCGGCCTGCGCGTGCTCAACGTCCCGGACGCGGTCGCGCTGCACGGATACGAGTTCAGCAAGGTCAGCTTCAAGTTCTACCTGATCGAGCGCAACCGCCTGATGTTCGTGACCACCGTCTGGGGCGGCCGCGCCCTGGCGCTGCTGGCCCCACCGCTGCTGGCGCTGGAGCTCGTCATGATCCTGCTGGCCGCCAAGGAGGGCTGGCTGAAGGACAAGCTCCGCGGCTACGGCTGGCTGTGGCGCCACCGCCGCCACCTACGCGCCCGCCGCCGCGCCCTCCAGGCCGAACGCGTCGTCCCCGACCGCGAGTGGACCCGCGTCCTGACCGACCGCTTCGACACCCCGCTCATCAACCCGCCGGGCGTCGGCCTCCTGAACGCCCTGATGACCCGCTACTGGCGGCTCGTCGGCCGCTGGATCTGACCCCTCCCGCTCCGCGCCGGCTCCCTGTCTAGAGCGACAGTTCCCAAGCGGATACACCCCGGTCCGCGTCACCTGAGGACCGTATGCCGCGGGCACCGCGGCGGCCGGCGGCTCGCGAGCGAGCCGAAACCCCCGGCCCCCGCTGCCACCTCCGCGCGACAAGCCCAACTCCCCGGCAACCCGTCGAGCGCGCCATGATCGTTAGCCCAAAATCCGCAGTCCCACCGGCGTGTCACACAGCTGGAGGGCTAACGATCATGGTGCCGCCCAAAAGCCTCTTCGAAGAAGTGGGACGAGCAGTCCCGGTCGAGGGCAACAAGCTCTCAATCGTAGCCACACCAGCCATGGGCGATCGTGGCCGCCCACAGTGGACAGATGACGCGGCATTTGTCGCACCCACGGCAGTCGCCCTGTTGATCAGGGGGTTGGTGGAGTGACGCACCGGGCGACACGCCCACCAAGTCCCTGATCAACACCGAGCCACCACCCCTCCACGCACGAACCAGCCGCAGGGCGGCCCTGTCCGGAGCCCGAGGCCCCGCCGGGAGGCGCGCTAACCGCAACCAAAAGCCGAGCCGCGTCCATCCACGAAGACCAAGAGGATAAGGGCTTGGGACCGCGGACCCGGCAGCGGACGGCCGGGGTTTCGACGAGCGCCGGCGAGGAGCCGGCCGGGAGCGGTCTCCGGCGGGAGCGGCGGTCCGCCGCTGACGCGGCCCGGGACAGAATGTGGTTCCGGCCCAGGCTGACACCGCCTGGGCCGGAAGCCGATGCGGCCTAGCTGGCGTAGGTCTCGAACTCCGCGACGCGTGGGGCGCCGCCGGAGCTGGTGATGCGGAAGGTGATCTTCGTCAGCGACGTCGCGGCGAAGGTGATGGTGCCGGCGCCGCTGCCGGAGGTCAGGACGGCGCCGGTGTCGTGGTTGACGAGCTGCCAGGAGCCGATGCTGCCGCTGGTGCCGGACGGTTCGCGGATGACGGCGCGGGAGACGCGGGTGGCCGAGCCCCACTTGATCGAGATGTCGCCGGTCGCGCCGGCCGGGGACCAGTAGGTGGTCAGGCTGCCGTCGCGGACGTTGCCGTAGCTCGTGCCGCTCGCCTTGCTGGAGCCGTCCGAGCCGGCGCCGATGCTGAGGTTGGTGCCGCTCGGCTGGGTCGGTGCGGGCGTGGTGGGCGCCGGCGTCGTCGGGTTCGGGCCGGCGGTGGTGGGCGGCGGCGTGGTCGGGTTCTGCGGCACGCAGTTGCCGTTGGAGACCTGGAGGCCCTTGTTGGCGCCAGCGGTCTGGCTGACCACGTTCGGCACGCAGCTGGCACCGTCGAGCGTGTACGCGTACGGGATGCTGACGCTGGTGTTCGACTGGACGTTGGGGCCGGCCGGGTTGGTGTCGTCGCCGGGGGCCGACCAGGTCACGTTGTCGAAGACGTTGCCGCTCACCTGCCAGTAGCCGGCCGCGTCGGTGTAGAACGTGCCGAGCACGTCCTTGGAGTTCCGGAAGTAGTTGTTGTCCACCTTGGCGCGTGCGCCGGCGCGCGAGTTGATGCCCGACTCGCGGAGGCTCACGTAGTGGTTGTTGTAGATGTGGGCGATGCCGCCGCGCAGCAGGGGCGTGCGGGAGTCGATGTTCTCGTACAGGTTGTGGTGGAACGTGACGAACCCGTTCGAGGTGTCGCTCTCGCTCGACCCGATGAGGCCGCCGCGGCCGGAGTTGCGCAGGATGCTGTACGAGAGCGTCACGTACTGGGTGTTGTCCTTCATGTCGAAGAGGCCGTCGAAGCCCTCCGCCTCACCGCCGGACGCCTCCAGCGTGACGTGGTCGACCCAGATGTTGCGGACCGTGCTCTCCATGCCGATGGCGTCGCCGCCGTTGGAGAGGGGCGAGCCGGACTTCTTGACGTTCCGGACGGTCACGTTCTGGATGATGATGTTGCTGGAGTCACGGATGTGGATGCCCAACTGGTCGAAGACGGCTCCGCCACCGACCCCGATGATGGTGATGTTGCTGATCTCCTTGAGCTCGATCTTGTCGGCGGCGGTGTTGCAGCTGTCGCCCGACACCTTGGTGGTGTTGCCGTGGTTGATCGTGCCCTCGACCTGGATGACGATCGGGGTGCTGCTGCTGGCCCGGTTGCACAGGGCGGTGTGGATGGCGGTGCCGGTGGTGGCCCGCACCGTCTGGCCGCCCGCGCCGCCGGTGGTGCCGCCGTTCTGCGTGGCGTAGCCGGTGACGCCGCCGGTCGCCGCCGACGCCTCCGGAATCGCCAGCATCACACCGGTCCCGCCGGCGACCACGGCCGCCGCCCCGAGCGCCGCGAAGAGTCGCAGTCTCACTTTTCCTCGCCTCATCTCTCGCTTGGTCGCCTCCACCGGAGGGATCCGTGAGGCAGGAAAGCGCTTTCCACGGGCGAGCATAGGACGCCGTCTATAGATGTTGCAAGTGTCAACTCGCCGCGGTCACCCCAGGCCCCAGGGAAACGTGGAGCTTTGGGGTGCTGTCCCGCATGCACCGCTCCCGGCCGGCTCGTCGCTGGCGCTCGTCGCACCCCGTCCGTCCACTGCCAGCTCCGCGGGACAAGCCCGAAGGATCGCGCGGCCCACCCGCCGCCGCGCCCCTGACGGAGGGTAACCAGCCCCGAGGGCGGATCTAGGAGAGTTCGGGTTGACATGGCGCCCTAACTCTCCAAGATCTGGCATCGGACGCGGTTCACGCGCGCTGTGGCGGTTACTGGCGGTGATGGCGTGTCTGTTCGGTCTGGTGCCCGTCGCCCCCGGGCAATGGACATCGTGGACAAACGAACCGTGCGTCCCTGGGGTGAGCGGCGGACGAGTGAGTCCGCGGCAGCGGCATGGACCGCGACGGCATCGAGCTTTTCCAGACTGCGGCGAGTTGGAGTTTGCCCGGGTTCGGGTCAGCCGCGGACCGCTGCTCCCGCCGGAGTACGCGCGGGTCGGCGGCTCGCCAGGGCTCGCCGAGATCCCCGACCCGCGCTGCCAGGCCCGCGCCGCAAGCCAGCGGACGGCCGGGGCACTCGGCTCGCCCGCGAGCCGCCGGCCGGGAGCGGCGCCCGCGGGGAAAGCACGCCAGGAAACGCCTCGCCGCGCTCCACGCTTCCCCCGGGGACCCCGGGCATACGGTCCGCAGCGGACGCGAACGAGGGGAAATCTGCCTCGAAGCGGCGCCTACTCCTTGGCGTCGCCTTCGGCCTCGTCGAGGTCGTCGAGGATCTCCAGGTCGTCGGAGCCGGCGGACTGCGGCGGAGCCTTCTTCTCCACCGCCGGCGGCGGCTCGGACGGCGACTCGGTGACCGGCGCGGCCGGCGGCTCCTCGGTCAGCAGCGACGTCAGCGCCACCCCGATGACCCGGCGGAACGTGCGGCCCGTGCGGCTCCGGTCGAGCACCGCCACCTCGAGCTGCTCGGCGCCGAGCGTGCGGGGCTGCCCGCCCTCGCCGCCGACGCTGCCCAGCGCCTTCACCGCCAGGCGCACCGCCTCGCCGAGCGACAGGTCGATCCGGTGGGCCTCCTTGAGCGCGCCGGAGATCGCCTCCGCCTGGCCGCCCATCGCCATCACGCCCGGCTCGTCCTGCACCGAGCCGTCGTACGTGATCCGGTAGATCTCGTCGGACTCCGGCGTCGTGCCCACCTCGGCGACGCAGATCTCCACCTCGTACGCCTTCACCTGCTCGGTGAAGATGGCGCCGAGCGCGTGCGCGTAGGCGTTGGCGATCGCCCGCCCGGTCACGTCACGCCGGTCGTAGCTGTAGCCGTCGAGGTCGGCCTTGCGCACGCCGGCGCGGCGCAGGTTTTCGAACTCGTTGTACCGCCCCACGGCCGCGAACCCGATGCGGTCGTAGATCTCGCTCACCTTGCGCAGCGAGGTCAGGTTTTCCGCGACGAACAGCACCCCGCCCTCGTACGTGAGCACCACGGCGCTGCGACCGCGGGAGATGCCCTTGCGGGCGTGCTCCGAGCGGTCGCGCATGATCTGCTCGGGTGAGGCGTAGAACTGCATTGCCACGTCGGCGGCTCTCCTTCAGACAGACGAGATCGGTGGGGCGGGTATCAGCCGCCGATGTTTTCCATGCGGCGGGCGACGACGGCCTCGGCGATCGCGCCGACCTCCTCGTCGGTGTGGCGGCGGGTGCCCTCGGTGGTCGCGCTCATGACCACCGGGTAGATCTTGCGGGTCAGGTCGGGGCCACCGGTGGCCGTGTCGTCGTCGGCCGCGTCGTAGAGCGCCTCCACGCCCAGCGTCACCGCCTCCTCCACCGACAGGCCCGGCCGGTACCGCTTCTTGAGCGCCGACTTGGCGAACAGCGACCCGGAGCCGATGCCGTCGTACCCGGTCTCCTCGTAGAGGCCGCCCGCGACGTCGAAGCTGAAGATGCGCCCCACCTTGGTCGGGTCGGTGGCGGCCAGGTCGACGCCCGCGAAGATCGGCACGACCGCGAGGCCCTGCATGGCCGCGCCGAGGTTGTTGCGCACCAGCGCGGCGAGGCGGTTGGCCTTGCCGTCGAGCGAGAGCATCGCGCCCTCGATCTTCTCGTAGTGCTCGAGCTCCACCTGGAAGAGCTTGATCAGCTCGATGCCCACGCCGGCCGTGCCGGCCATGCCCACCAGCGAGTACGGGTCGGCCGGGTGCACCTTCTCGATGTCGCGGCTGGCGATGAGGTTGCCCGCCGTGGCGCGCCGGTCGCCGGCCATCACCACGCCGTTGGCGCAGACGATCGACACGACCGTGGTGGCGTGCGGTGCCATGTCCGCGGAGTACCCCGGCGGGAGCGGACGACGCCCGGGCAGGAGCTCAGGCGCGTTCAGACTGAGGAACTGCGTGAAGGAGGACGTCCCCGGGTCCGCGAAGAAGTCTGGTAGACGCCGGGATGGATCAAAACCCGCAGGCACGTGCTTCCCTTCAGATAGGTGATCGCGTTCGCAAGATACGCCACGTCACAGAGTGCGCGAGCGGACGGAGCCGCTCGCACTAAAGAACGCCCAAAGCAGACACTTACCGACTACTGGCCGCCTTTCTGGACGTACCCCCTCACGAACTCCTCCGCGTTCTCTTCCAGCACCGAGTCGATCTCGTCCAGGAGGTCGTCGACGTCCTCCGTGATCTCGGCGTGGCGCTCGGCGACCTCCGGGTTGGCCTCGGGGGCCGGGCCGGCGTCGACGTCCTCCTCGCGGCGGGCCTTGCCGGACTGTGACTGACCGCCTGTGTCACGGGTAGCCATCGGGTCCTCCTCAACATCGCTTGCTGAAAAACTACCTCGCCGGTGCCACGGAAAACCCTCGCCTCACGCGACGTTTCGCCCAGGGCGCAGCGATCACCCGCCGGTGATGGCCTCGAGCAGGTCCTTGGCACTGGCGCAGCGGTCGAAGAGAGCACCGACGTGCTTGCGGGTGCCCCGCTCGGGCTCCATCATCGGCACCCGCACGAGCGACTCGCGCCCCACGTCGAAGATGACCGAGTCCCAGCTGGCGGCGACCACCTCGGACGCGTACTGGGCGAGGCAGCGGCCCCGGAAGTAGGCCCGGGTGTCCTCCGGCGGCTCGACCATCGCCCGGCGGGTCTGCTCGTCTTCGAGGAGCGTCTTCATCGAGCCGCGGGCGACGAGGCGGTGGTAGAGCCCCTTCTCCGGGCGGACGTCCGAGTACTGGAGGTCGACGAGCTGGAGCTTGTGCGAGGCCCAACCGAGCTTTTCCCGCTCGCGGTAGCCCTCCAGCAGCCGCAGCTTGGCCACCCAGTCGAGCTCGTCGGCGCAGAGCATGGGGTCGCGGCCGAGGCGGTCGAGCACGCTCTCCCAGCGGGCGAGCACGTCGGTGGTGGCGGCGTCGGTGTCCTGGCCGTAGCGGTCGTCCACAAAGGACTTGACCCGCTCGAAGTAGGCCCACTGGAGGTCGAGCGCGGTGAGCCGGCGCCCGTCGCGCAGCCGCATGAGGTGGGCCAGCGCCGGGTCGTGGCTGACCGCCTTGAGCTCGGAGACCGGGTCGGCGATGCCGAGGTCGGGCGTGAGCGCCTTCTCCTCGATCATCGTGAGCACCAGCGCGGTGGTGCCCACCTTGAGGTAGGTGGAGATCTCCGACAGGTTGGCGTCGCCGATGATGACGTGCAGGCGCCGGTATTTGTCCGCGTCGGCGTGCGGCTCGTCGCGGGTGTTGATGATCGGGCGCTTGAGCGTCGTCTCCAGCCCGACCTCGACCTCGAAGAAGTCGGCACGCTGGGAGATCTGGAAGCCGGGCTGCGACCCGTCCTGCCCGATCCCGACCCGGCCCGCGCCGCACACGATCTGGCGGGTCACGAAGAACGGCGTCAGGTAGGCCACGATGTCGGCGAACGCCGTCTGGCGGCGCATCAGGTAGTTTTCGTGCGCGCCGTAGCTGGCGCCCTTGTTGTCGGTGTTGTTCTTGTACAGGTGGATGGTGTGCGTGCCCGGGATGGTGGCCGCGCGCCGCGACGCCTCGGCCATCACGCGCTCGCCCGCCTTGTCCCACTTGACCACGTCGAGCGGGTTGGTCACCTCGGGCGTCGAATACTCCGGGTGCGCGTGGTCGACGTAGAGCCGGGCGCCGTTGGTGAGGATGACGTTGGCCAGCCCCAGATCCTCGTCGGCGAGCGCCTCCGCCGGGTCGTACGCGGCCCCCGAGTAGGTGAAGCCGCGCGCGTCGCGCAGCGGCGACTCCTCCTCGTAATCCCACCGAGCCCGCCCACCGCGGGTCAGCTCGGGCCGGGCCCCGTACGCGTTGACCACCTGGGACGAGGTGACCATCGGGTTGGCCCCGGGCTGGCCGGGCACCGAGATACCGTACTCGACCTCGGTCCCCATGATCCGCCGAACACTCATGCCTCGCCTACCTCACTGCCGCCCAGGTGCGTACGCGCCACCCGTCGAGCGTAGTCCGATAGGCACGCTCCGCGCTGCGCCGCACCGGGTGGGGTTGGAACGACTCTCCGGGGCTACGCTCCGGTATCATGACGCGGCCACAGTGGGCGGCGCACGGGCAAACGCATGGCGACCAGGCGAGGAGCGTAGCGGGTGGGTGAGCTGACGGTCACGCGAGCCGTCCCGTCCGAGGAGAAGGAGGCCGTCGTGCCGGCCCCTTCGGCCGAGGAAAAGCCAGCGAAACGGCGCACGAGAAGATGGCGCCGACCCTCCGGACCGTTCGCGTGGGGCGCCCTCGTCGTCCTGGCGGCCACGACCACCGCGATGATCTGGACCTACGCCTCGACCCACCAGATCTTCCCCGACTCGCAGTGGTACCTGATCTACACGTATCAGTACATGGGGTACGACAAGGCGCACGGCGAGCAGATCGTGCTCGACTACATCCGCGACCACGGCACCTTCAAGCCGTACGACTACCTGTGGGCCTCCAAGCCCTTCACGCTCAGCTACCGCCCACGCATACTGCTGCCACTGCTGTCGATCCCGTGGGTGGCGCTCTTCGGCCCCGGCGGCATCGTGGTGGTGCCGGCCATCGCGTTCGTGGTCGCGATGTTCCTGATCTACCGCTTCGCCACCGTGCACGCCTCGGTGCCGGCCTCGGTCGCGGCGAGCGTGCTCGCGGTCATGTCCCCGCTGATCGCCAAGTGGTGCGTCGGCGGCCTGACCGACTCGCTCGCGCTGATGCTCCATACGACGCTGCTGCTGCTACTCCCCTGGCGCAAGCCCGCGACGAAGTGGACCGTGGCCGGCCTGGCGCTGGCCGCGTTCCTGGTGGGCACCGCACGCGTCATCACGCCCTACACGGTGGCCACGGTCGCGGCGGTATGGCTCTGGGCGATGTGGCGCGACCGCGACCGCTGGCGCTCCTGGACCGCCGCCGCCGCCGGCGCCGCGGTTGGCGTGATCGCCGGCGGCATCTGGAGCAAGGAGGTCAGCGCGCCGCTGAGCAGCCGCGACCACTTCTTCAGCATGACCGGCGGCCGCGCCCGCACACTGGGCGAGGCGATGCCCTGGTACCGCGAGGCGGTCCCGACGGCGCTCTCCAAGGAGGCCACGATCGTCCTCTCCAGCTGGCCCCTTGTGCTGCTGCTGGTGCTGTCGATCGTGGCCAGCGTGGTCGCCTGGCGCACCGTGGTGCCGTGGCTCGTGGCCTCCGCCTGGGTCGGCGCCACGGGCATCTTCCTCATCGCGCCGTTCATGACCATGTTCCGGTACGAGCTGCCGATGCTGCCCGCGCTGGTCGTGGCCGTGGCGGTCCTCTTCGACCGGGTCGCGAAGGGCCTGCTGCCCGCCTTCCAGAGACCACCCGCCGCCGAGCCCGCGTCTTCTCCGGGCGCCAGCGGCTGACCATTTGGGTTTTGCCCGCGTCCGCGTCAGCTGTAGGCCGTATGCGCGGGGTCCCCGGGGAAACGTGGAGCGCGGCGGAGCGTTTTCTTGGGGTGTTTTCCCGCGGGCACCGCTCCCGGCCGGCGGCTCGCAGGGCGAGTCGAAACCCCCGGCCGTCCACTGCCGGGTCCGCGGCGCAAGCCCCTCAGGCGGCCGCCCCGATGACAGCCGGTGGTCTTGGTATTTGTGGCCCCTCGACTTCGGAGTTGGAGCCGGGTTGTCCCTTGCTCTGCGGTTTCGGCTTCGCTTGTGGTTGCGGTTACTGCGCCTCCGGCGGGGCCTCGGGCTCCGGCCGGGCCGTCCCCGGCTGGTTCTTTTGTTGGTGGGTGGTTGCGGTGGGAGCCGTGCCGTATGCCGTCGTCCAGGCAAAGCCGAGCAGACCAGCGCCGGGGCCGCCAGCCGCCGTCTGATCCTCACCCTGCTTTGGGGTGTGGCGGCCCCGGCGCTGGTCTGCTCCCCGTGCGGGTGGACGACGGCATACGGCACGGCTCGGGCTACGCCCGCTGGCTGCGGCAAGAGGCAGGGCCGGCCACAGGGGTCATGACCGCTTTCAGCCGACTACTTCCAAGCAGATCTCTCCAGTCCGCGTCAGCGGTAGACCGTATGCTCCCCGCTCGCAAGGTCCGCTCCGGCCATGGGCTATCGGTTACATGGCGTCACCGGCCCGGGATCGGGGGCTTTGAGATCTAGGACGGTTAGGGTTGATATGGCGCCCTAACTCTCCAAGATCTCGAATCTTGTGCCGCGTGCACGGCGACGGCGGTTACTCGCGGCGACGAAACCCCCTTGTTGTTGCGGGATCGCCTATCCGAGAACAGACATCGTGGACAGGGGCGACCGCGGCCCGGCGGCGGATGGGGTGAAGCCGCTGGCTGCGGCGGTCCGGACCTGGATTTCGTTGCGGTTAGTGCGCCTCCGGCTCCGGACGGGGCCGCCTGCCCTTGTTTGACGTTGTTGGTGGGTGGTTGCGGTGGGAGGCGTGCTTCGCACGCTGCTGCGGCTTCGGGGGTTGACCGGGGCCGCGAAACACAAATGACCGGCGGATCGCCGGCCCACCCGCCCGGTCCTTGGGATGTGGCTCAGCATGTGGGCGGCGTCATGATCGTGAGCCCGAAAAGGTCGCGACACGCCGAAGACCACGCCCCTAACGGGCTAACGATCATGCGATGCGGCGCCGCAGCCCCGCATCTCCCACGTGACGGGACCATCGGGTCAGCATGTGGAAGGCGTCGTGATCGTTAGCCCGAAACCCGTGTGACACGCCGGCACGAACGCGGGTTTTGGGCTAACGATCATCAAAACGCGGTGAACACCGAGCCAATCTCCCGAGACGTGGGCTGTGGCAACGATCCGCTGGTCATGCGTGTTCGCGGCCAGGCCATCCCCCTAGCCGCAGCGGTGCGCGAAGCCCGAGGCGCACCAACCCGCAACCACGAACGAGGCTGACGCGGCCGACACGAGAAGGGCCCCGGCAACGCCGGGGCCCTTCTGTGCGAACGGTGCGGGCTACAGGTACTGACCCGTGTTGCTCACGGTGTCGATGGAGCGGCCGGCCTCGGCGCCCTTGCCGCCGGAGACGAGCGTGCGGATGTAGACGATCCGCTCGCCCTTCTTGCCGGAGATGCGGGCCCAGTCGTCCGGGTTGGTGGTGTTGGGCAGGTCTTCGTTTTCGCGGAACTCGTCGACGCAGGCGTCCAGCAGGTGCTGCAAGCGCAGGCCCTTACGGCCCGACGACAGGAACTCCTTGATGGCCATCTTCTTGCCGCGGTCGACGATGTTTTGGATCATGGCGCCGGAGTTGAAGTCCTTGAAGTACAGGACTTCCTTGTCGCCGTTGGCGTAGGTGACCTCGAGGAAGCGGTTTTCCTCGGTCTCGGAGTACATGCGCAGGACGACCGCCTCGATCATCGCGGCGACGGTGGCTTGTGCGTCGCCGCCGTGCTCGGTGAGGTCGTCGGGGTGCAGGGGCAGCCCGGTCAGGATGTACTTCGAGAAGATGTCACGCGCGGCCTCGGCGTCCGGGCGCTCGATCTTGATCTTCACGTCGAGACGGCCGGGGCGCAGGATGGCCGGGTCGATCATGTCTTCGCGGTTGGAGGCGCCGATCACGATGACGTTTTCGAGGCCCTCGACGCCGTCGATCTCGCTGAGCAGCTGCGGCACGATCGTGTTTTCCACGTCGGAGGAGACGCCGGAGCCGCGGGTGCGGAAGACGGAGTCCATCTCGTCGAAGAACACGATGACCGGCGTGCCCTCGTCCGCCTTCTCGCGGGCCCGCTGGAAGACAAGCCGGATGTGCCGCTCGGTCTCGCCGACGTACTTGTTGAGCAGCTCAGGGCCCTTGATGTTGAGGAAGTAGCTGGTGTGCTTTTCCTCGCCACGACCCTCGGCGATCTTCTTGGCCAGCGAGTTGGCGACGGCCTTGGCGATCATGGTCTTGCCGCAGCCGGGCGGGCCGTAGAGCAGGATGCCCTTCGGCGGGCGCAGCTGGTGCTCCCGGAACAGGTCGGAGTGCAGGAACGGCAGCTCGACCGCGTCGCGGATCTGCTCGATCTGGGACTGGAGGCCACCGATGTCCTCGTATCCGACGTCGGGCACCTCCTCCAAGACGAGCTCCTCGACCTCGCTCTTGGGGATCCGCTCGTACGCGTACGCCGAGCGGGGCTCGATCATCAGCGAGTCGCCGGCGCGCAGCGCCGAGCCGATGAGCGTCTCCGCGAGGTGGACGATGCGCTCCTCGTCGGCGTGGGACACCACCAGCGCCCGGTCACCCGGACCGCCGGCGGGGTGCTCCAGCACCTCCTTGAGCATGACCACCTCGCCGACCCGCTCGTAACCGAACGCGTCGACGATGTTGAGCGCGTCGTTGAGCAGGACCTCCTGCCCGCGACGCAGCTCGTCGACGTCGAGTGACGGGGACACCGCCACCCGGAGCTTTCGCCCGCCGGTGAACACGTCGACGGTGCCGTCGTCGTGTTTGGCCAGGAAGACGCCGTAACCGCTCGGCGGCTGCGCCAGGCGGTCGATCTCCTCCTTGAGCGTGACGATCTGGGCTCGGGCCTCTTTGAGAGTGCTCACGAGCCGCTCGTTGTTTTCGGTCAGTCGGGCCAGCTGCGCCTGCGTTGCCGCTAGCCGCTCCTCGAGCTGCCGGACGTGTCGTGGGCTTTCGGTCAGCTTGCGCCGCACCAGAGCGAGTTCCTCTTGAAGGAACGCGACCTGAGTGGAGAGATCGTGGGCCTCCTTCTCCCACCGTGCGGCGCGCGAGTCCGCGTCGTCGCTGCGTGCCACGTCCCACCTCCCCGGGGGGCTTGAACGTACTGCCATAACACTAACCGCTGTTACGGCCAATCGAACCTACGCAACACCCTCGTCACTGACTCTTGATCTGCAATGCGGGGGTGAGCAGCCTGTGTAATGCCCGGAGACCAGCGGCACATTCCTCAAAGTGTCGGGCGTCCCACCATCGAGGCCACGAGCCGGGCAAACTCCTCGAGCCGCGTGATCTGCCCCGCACCGCCGTCGTCGAGCGTCTTGCCGAAGCGGAGCGCGTCGTGGCGTACCGAGTTGGCGTTCTCCTCGGCCGGCGCGGCGGGGTTGGGCACGGCCTCGTCGAGGGAGCTGAGCAGCAGGTACACGTCGATGCTGTCGACCCGGGCCTGCCCGCCGGCAGTGCGGGTGAGCCGCCGGCGGCAGCCCACCTCGGTGACCGTGGAGAGCGGCACGACGCGCAGCGAGGAGGTCATCGAGCCGGGCGGGCCGTCGCCGGGCGCCACGTCCTCGCCGTGCCACAGGATGAGCCGGCTGCCGTCGCAGACCACGACCTCCTGCCAGACACCGTTGACCTCGTTGACGAAGCGTTCGAGTGTGAAGCCGAGCACGGTGGCGCCGCGCAGCACCCCGCCGAGGGCCTCCAGGGCCACATCGGGGTCGCGCAGGTAGGCCCGGGCCGCCGAGTCCAGGTCCTGGTACGGCGACCAGTCGGGAAAGACCGCGGGCAGCTCACCACCTCCGAACGCCGGCCTAGCCACTCGTGTCGGCCTCCTCACCCCGGGCGGGCGCCGGCACGGGCCCGGCGGCGGCCACCGCCCGCGGCGGCACCTCCGGAGCGGCGCCCGAAGCCGCTTTGCGGGCCGCGTACGCCTCGGCGCCCTTGCTGGGCTTGCGGCGGCGCGGCGGGGCTGTCACGCCGGGCGCGAGGCGGCGGGTGGAGACCAGGAACGCGGTGTGCGCGATCATCCGGTGGTCGGGGCGGACGGCCAGCCCGTCGGCGTGCCAGTCGCGCACCAGGCTCTCCCAGGCGCGCGGCTCGGTGAAGCACCCGCGCTCGCGCAGCGCCTCGACCAGCTCGGAGAGCTGGGGCACGGTCGCCACGTACCCGATGAAGACGCCGCCGGGCACGAGGGCCCGCTCGACGAGGTCGAGCGCCTCCCACGGGGTAAGCATGTCCAGGATTATCCGGTCGAAGCCTGTTTCGTCGCATTCAGTGACGTCGCCGACGCGCAGGTGCCACGCGGAGTGCGGGCCGCCGAAGAAGGCCTCGACGTTCTTCCGGGCGATGGCGGCGAAGTCGTCGCGCACCTCCCACGAATGCAGCTCGCCCGCCGTGCCCACCGCGCGCAGCAGCGAGCAGGAGAGCGCGCCTGAGCCGGCGCCGGCCTCCAGGACCTTCGCACCCGGGAAGATGTCGCCCATCGCGACGATCTGTGCCGCGTCCTTGGGGTAGATCACCTGGGCGCCGCGCGGCATCGACAGGACATAGTCGGACAGCAGCGGGCGGAGCGCCAGGTACGCGGTGCCGCCGCTGGATGTCACCACACTTCCATCCGGAAGGCCGATGAGCGCGTCGTGCTCCAGCGCACCCCGGTGGGTGTGGAACGAGCGGCCGGGCTCCAGCACGATCGTGTGCATCCTGCCCTTGGGATCGGTGAGCTGCACCCGGTCACCAGGGCGGAACGGCCCGCGGTGGGCGGGCACGGAGTCGACGTCGTCGGAGAGCGCGGCGGTCACGTGTTCATCTTCCGGTTGGGTTCGAGGAGTTGGGCGAGATCGGCGACGTGGAGGACGCCGACGACATCGTCGCCCGCGGTCACCAGGTACTGCGCGCCGGGGTGTGCCTGGACCGCCTTGATCACCTGCTCGCCGCTGGTGCCGACCGGGATCGTGTGGATGCCGTCGATGCCCCGGGCCACGGTGTCGACCGAGACCCACGGACGGCGCTCGGCCGGCACGGCCGCGGCCGCGGCCCGGTCGACCAGCGCGACGAGCCGCCCGGCGGAGTCGGAGACCCCGAGCGAGGCGCCCGCGCGGCCGGCGTCGGTGCCGCGCCGCTGCGCCTCGGCGAGGGGCGTGCCGGTGGGCACCGCGAACACCGGCCGGGCCAGCCGCGCCACGTCGATCAGCGGGAACCGGCGGCTGATCCGGGCCACCCGGATCGCCTGGCCGGCGCCCTGCCACATCGTGAACGCCACGAGCAGCATGAACACCAGCCCGAACGTGGACAGCACGCCGGCCACGGTGAGCAGCGCGACCGCGGCGGCGGTGGCGATCGCGACCGCGCGCCCCACCCACCCGGCGACCTCGGTGCCCAGGTGGCGGTCGCGGCTGATCGCCCAGACCGCCGCGCGCAGCGCCCGGCCGCCGTCGAGCGGCAGGCCGGGCAGCGAGTTGAACACGGCGACCACGATGTTGCTCACCGCGAGCTGGAACGCGAGCTGGTTGACCAGCGTGCGGTCGGGCAGCGCGAGCGCCGCGACCGTGGCCACCACGCCGAGCACCAGCGACACGGCCGGCCCGGCGAGCGACACGTAGAGGTCGACCTTGGGGCTGGGCGCGTCGCGGTCCATCTCGGTGTAGCCGCCGAGCAGCTCCAGGGTGATGCCGCGCACGCCGATACCGTACCGGCGCGCCGTCAACGCGTGGCCGAGTTCGTGCAGGAGCACCGATCCGAGTAGGCAGACGACGAAACCGAACCCGATCGCGTAACCCGCCGGCTGGGAGAGATCGAGCTCGCGGCGGACGAACTCGCCGTAGATGACCGTGACGAGGACGGCGAGGAGGAGCATCGACGCGTTGAGATACACCGGCACGCCGAGCACCCGCCCCACGGCGAGACCCGGTCGGCGGTCGGACTGATCCTTCCGGGCACGGTCCTGCCGCGCGCGATCCTCCACCCCTCGATGCTACGGGTTGCCGAGCGCGGCGCGGGTGACGTGTCATACCCGTGCCCTAACCTCTTGGCATGACGGTCGCGGAGCTTGGCGAGATCGATTCGCAGGAGCCGGTCTACCCCACCCTCTCCCCCTCGCGCGCGGCCGATTTCAAGACCTGCCCTTTGTTGTACAGGTTTCGCACGATCGACCGGCTGCCCGAGCAGCCGACGCCCGACCAGGCCCGCGGCACGCTGGTGCACGCGGTGCTGGAGCGCCTGTTCGACCTGCCGGCCGCCGAGCGCACCCCGGCCGCGGCCGCCGACCTGATCACTCCACAGTGGGAGCGGCTGGTCGAGGAGGCACCGGCGCTGGCCGAGCTGCTGGTCGCGGACGAGCGGGAGCGGTTCCTCACGTCGGCCGGCGAGTTGCTGGAGGGCTACTTCGCGGTCGAGGACCCGCGGCGGCTCGAGCCGGCCGAGCGGGAGAGCCTGGTCTCCGCGGTGGTCGACGACCGGCTGGTGATCCGGGGCTACGTCGACCGCCTCGACGTCTCCCCCGCCGGCGACCTGCGGGTGGTCGACTACAAGAGCGGCGGCGCGCCGCGCGAGGCGTTCGAGGCGCGGGCGCTGTTCCAGCTCAAGTTCTACGCGCTGGTGCTGTGGCGCACCCGGGGCGTGGTGCCGCGCGTCCTGCGCCTGCTCTACCTGCGCGACCGGGAGATCTGCGACTACGCGCCCGACCCCGAGGAGCTGGTCCGCTTCGAGCGCACGCTGCTGGCGCTCTGGCAGGCGATCGACCGGGCCACCGCCGAGCGCGACTTCCGGCCCAAGCCGAGCCGCCTCTGCGACTGGTGCAGCCATCAGTCGCTCTGCCCGGCCTTCGGCGGCACCCCACCGCCGTTCCCCGAGCCGGGCGACGAGACCGCGGACGCCGCCCTCATCCCCCAGGAGGATGACCGGCTCACCGCGGGCGACGAAGGAGAAGCGTCCCGCAGCGGATAGTTTCGCTGCATGACCCCCGCGGACGCTCCCGCCGCCGGCCGGCCCCTGTGGGGCGGCTGGCGTGAGCGGCTGCGTCCCGACCCGGACGCGCGGCGCGTGCTGCGCAACGACGGCCTGCTCGCGGCCGCGGTCATCGCGGTCGAGCTGATCCTCACCGCGATCGGTCCACCCCAGCCGCGCCAGCTGGGCTGGGCGGCGGTCGTGGTGCTGAGCGTCGCCGGCGCGGCGCCGCTGGTGCTGCGCCGGGTCAGCACGTGGGGCGCCGTCGTCCTGCTGATCGCGGCCGGCGGCGCGTCCGCGATCACCGAGCACCAGACGGTGACCGCGACCGTGGCGATCCTGCTGCTGACCTACACGGTCGCCGCCCAGTTCGCCCTTTCCCGGGCCGGCCTGGCGGCCGCGCTGCTGTGGGGTCCGGTGCTGGTGATCAACTTCTTCACACCCGCCCACCTGCGCCCCGACGGCATGTCGCTCGGCTACATCGTGTTCCTCAACGTGCTGATCGCCATGGTCTGCTTCTTCTTCGGCCGCACCGTGCACGCTCGCCGCACGTCCACGCACGCGCTGGAGGAACGCGCCCGCGCCGCCGAGCAGAACCAGCGGGCGCTGGCCGAGCAGGCCGTCGGCGACGAGCGCCGCCGGATCGCGCGCGAGCTGCACGACATGGTCGCCCACCACGTCAGCGTGATGGGGGTACTGGCCACCGGCGCCCGCCGCGTGCTCAAGCGCGACCCGGACTCGGCCGACGAGGCGCTCGCCACGATCGAGGACACCAGCCGCGCCACGCTCCGCGAGATGCGCCGCCTGCTCGACGTCCTCCGCACCGACGCCGAGCCGGCCGCCGAGCTCTCCCCGCAGCCCGGCCTCGCCGGCATCGAGGCGCTGGTCGAGCAGGTACGCGAGGCGGGGCTGCCGGTCGCGCTCCGGGTCGACGGCACACCCGGCCCGCTCGACCACGGCGTGGCCCTCGCCATCTACCGGATCGTGCAGGAGGCGCTCACCAACGCGCTCAAGCACGCCGGCAACGCCACCGCGCACGTGCGGCTCAGCTTCGGCGTGTACTGGCTGATCGTCGAGGTCTTCGACACCGGCCGCGGCCCCGTGCCCGGCTCCGACCAGGCCGTCGGGCACGGGCTCGTCGGCATGCGCGAGCGGGTCGCGCTGTACGGCGGGACGCTGCGCACGGGCCCCCGGCCCGGCGGCGGCTTCCGGGTGTACGCGAAGATCCCCATGGAACAGTAGCGACAGGGGGACCAGGGTGACTTCGGAACGGCCGGTGCGGATCCTGCTCGCCGACGACCAGCCGCTGCTGCGGACGGGCTTTCGCATGGTGCTCGGCGCCGAGGAAGACCTGGACATCGTCGGCGAGGCCGGCGACGGCGCCGAGGCGGTCGACCTGGCCCGCCGGCTGCTGCCCGACGTGGTGCTGATGGACATCCGCATGCCCCGCCTCGACGGGGTGGCGGCCACCCGCGCGATCGTCGACGCCCGCCTGCCGGTGCGGGTCCTCATCCTCACGACCTTCGACCTCGACGAGTACGTGGTGGGCGCGCTGCGGGCCGGCGCGAGCGGCTTCCTCGCCAAGGACGTGCCGGCCGAAGACCTGGTGACCGCGATCCGCACGGTGGCGGCCGGCGAGGCGGTGGTGGCGCCGCGGATCCTCAAGCGGCTGCTCGACCGGTTCGCGGACAGCCTGCCCGACCCCTCCTCCACCCCGCCGAAGGCGCTCGACTCGCTCACCGAACGGGAGCGCGAGGTGCTCGTGCAGGTCGCCCGGGGCCTGTCCAACGCGGAGATCGCCGGCGCGCTGTCGGTCAGCGAGACCACGATCAAGACCCACGTGGGCCACGTGCTGACCAAGCTCGGCCTCCGCGACCGGGTGCAGGCGGTCGTGCTCGCGTACGAGACCGGCCTGGTACGCCCCGGCGCGTAGGGGGACGCGGGCGTACTCCTTCAGGGGGAGGCCGGGCGCGCCGGACACCTCGCCGGGCGTACCCGAAGAGTCTCCGCAAGCACGACGGCGCGGGCCCTTCCGTGACCTAGCGTGAGATCCGTGATGGGCATTCGGGGGAAGGCCTGGCCACAGGCCTTGTGCGCGGGCTCGCTCAGGGGCAACCCTGAGCGAGCATCGGGGACGGCCCGCATCCAAAGGTGGGTTTCGAGTTCCCCCCGCGGGCGGACGATTCCGCGGCTCGCGGCCCTCAACATGGATGCTGCCGGCCGGTCCACGGGTCCGGCCGGACCAGACTTCCTGCGCCCGGCACCACGCCGGGCGCAGATCGATGAGGGGGAAGTGTGACGACGACGGTAGCCCGCGACACGCATGTGGCGGCCCGAGCCACCGACGTGTGGAAGGTGTACGGCTCGGGCGAGGCCCAGGTGGTGGCGCTCCGGGGGGTGACCGCCGAGTTCGAGCGGGGACGCTTCACCGCGATCATGGGCCCGTCCGGGTCCGGCAAGTCCACGCTGATGCACTGCCTGGCGGGCCTCGACTCGGTGACCCGCGGCCAGGTGGCGATCGGCGACACGGTGGTCACCGGCCTCGGTGACGCCGGCCTGACCAAGCTGCGCCGCGACAAGGTGGGCTTCATCTTCCAGCAGTTCAACCTGCTGCCCACCCTGTCGGCGAAGGAAAACATCCTGCTGCCGCTCTCGATCGCGGGGCGCAAGCCCGACCAGGCCTGGTTCGACACCGTGATCGCCACGGTGGGGCTCGGCGACCGGCTCGGCCACCGCCCGTCCCAGCTCTCCGGCGGCCAGCAGCAGCGGGTGGCGTGCGCCCGCGCGCTCGTCTCGCGGCCCGAGGTGGTCTTCGCCGACGAGCCGACCGGTAACCTCGACTCCCGCTCCGGCGCGGAAGTGCTGGCGTTCCTCCAGCGCTCCGTCCGTGAGTACGGGCAGACGATCGTCATGGTGACCCACGACCCGGTCGCCGCGTCGTACGCGGACCGCGTGGTCTTCCTCGCCGACGGCTCGATCGTCTCCGAGCTCTACGAGCCGACGCCCGAGTCCGTCCTCGACACCATGAAGCGCCTCGACGTGCTGACCGGTGAGGCGGCGGCCTGATGCTGCGCGCCACTTTCAAGAGCCTGCTCGCCCGCAAGCTCCGGCTCGTGCTGTCGGGGCTGGCTGTCGTGCTCGGCGTGATGTTCGTGTCGGGGGCATTCGTGCTCACCGACACGCTCGGCCGCTCGTTCGACCAGGTCTTCTCCACGGCGTACTCGCAGACCGACGTCGGCATCACCGCGAAGCCCAAGGTCGACGTCGACGAGTTCGAGGGCGAGGAGGCGGCGGCGCCGTTCCCCGCCTCCACTGTGGACAAGGTGACGGCGGTGCCCGGCGTGGCCAAGGCCACCGGCTCGGTCTCCACCGACGGCGCCCGCCTCATCGGTGAAAACGGCAAGGTGGTCACCTCGTTCGGGCCGCCGCAGCTGGGCGAGAGCTGGAACCCGGACGACGGGCTCATCCAGCTCCGCGAGGGGCGCGGCCCCACCGCCGACAACGAGATCGCCATCAACGCGACGCTCGCCGACGCCGGCAAGGTCACGGTGGGCGACAAGGTCGGCGTGCTGACCCGCGAGCCGCGGCAGGAGTTCACGATCGTCGGCGTCTTCGGCTACAGCGGTGACCGCGACAGCCTCGGCGGCGTGCAGCAGATCGCGTTCACGCCACCGGTGGCGCAAAAGCTGATGCTCGGCGAGACCGGCGTGTGGAACAACATCACCGTCAAGGCCGCCAGCGGCGTCTCGCACGACAAGCTGCGCGACGACATCGCGGCCCAGATCGGCAGCGGCTACGAGGTGAAGACCGGCAAGCAGCTGACCGACGAGGCGTCCGACACCTTCCAGCAGGGGCTGAGCTTCTTCAACAACATCCTGCTCGGCTTCGCCGGCGTGGCGCTGTTCGTCGGCATCTTCCTGATCCTCAACACGTTCTCGATCATCGTGGCGCAGCGGACCCGCGAGCTGGCGCTGATGCGCGCGGTCGGCGCGAGCCGCCGGCAGATGATCGGCTCGGTGCTCACCGAGGCGATCGTCATCGGCATCGTCGCCTCCGTGCTCGGCCTCGGCGCCGGCATCGGGGTGGGCGCGCTGCTGGCGTTCGTCTTCGGCAGCCTGGGCGGCGGGCTGGAGATAGCCTCGATCGGCGTCCCGCCCGCGGCCGTCATCAGCTCGTTCGTGGTCGGCCTGCTGGTGACCGTGGTCGCCGCGGTGCTGCCCGCGCTGCGGGCCTCGCGCATCCCGCCGGTCGCGGCGATGCAGGAGGTCGCCACGCCCGACCGTCCACTCACGAAGGTCACGGTGTGGGGCGCGATCGTCGGCGCCGCCGGCGGCGCGCTGCTCGCGCTCGGCCTGAGCGGCAACGCCGGCGACGGAAATGGGACACTGTGGACGATCCTGGGTGGCGTGCTGGTCACGTTCATCGGCGTGGCGCTCCTGACCCCGCTGGTGAGCAAGCCGGTGGTGAGCCTGCTCGGCCGCATCTTCTCCTGGTCGGTGCCGGGCAAGCTGGGCCGCCTCAACTCCGGCCGCAACCCGCGGCGCACCGCCATCACGGCGGCCGCGCTGATGGTCGGCATCGCGCTGGTCACCGGCGTCACCGTGCTGCTCGGTTCGGCCAAGTCGAGCATCACCAAGCTCGCCGAGGACACCATCCACGCCGACCTGGTCATCTCCGGCGTGCAGAGCGGGCCGCGGCCGCCGAGCTTCGACCCGGCGGTGCTCAACGAGGTCAAGGCCATCCCGGGCGTGCAGGCCGCGACCGGCACCTACGGCGACCTCGGCACGGTCAACGGCAAGAAGGAGTACCTCACCGCGGTCAGCGACATCGGCGCGCTGAAGGACGTCTACCGGGCCGAGCCGACCGCCGGCAGCATCGCCTCGCTCGGCCCCGACCAGATGCTCGTCGACTCCAAGACCGCCACCGACGAGGGCCTGTCGGTCGGGTCGCGGCTCACCGTACAGCTGTCCCGGGGTGAGACGCACACCTACACGCTGTCGGGCATCTACAAGGAGTCCGACCTGTATGGCGGCTTCGTGATGCCGGTACAGGCCACCAAGGACTTCGCGATCCCGCAGCCGACGCAGGGGTACATCCAGCTCAGCCCCGGCGCCACGGTGGCGCAGGTGGAGCCCCAGGTCGACAAGCTGCTCGCGGACAGCCCCGAGGTGTCGGTGGCCGACCGGAGCAAGTTCATCGAGCAGCAGACCAGCGGCTTCGACCAGATCCTCACGATGATCCAGATCCTGCTGGCGCTCGCGATCCTGATCGCGGTGCTCGGCATCGTCAACACCCTCGCCCTGTCGGTGCTCGAGCGGACCCGCGAGCTGGGCCTGCTCCGCGCCATCGGCCTGCGCCGCGCCCAGACGATGCGCATGATCACGGTCGAGGCGGTGGTCATCTCGATGTTCGGCGCGATCCTCGGCATCGTGGTCGGCACCGGCCTCGGCGCCGCGGTGGTCCGCGCCCTCAAGGACGACGGCATCACCGAGCTCGTCCTTCCCTGGTCCCAGATGGGGCTGGCCGTGGTAGTGGCAGCGATCGTAGGAGTGGTCGCCGCGATCCTGCCCGCGATCCGGGCCGCACGCCTCAACGTGCTCGGCGCGATCGCCCACGAATAGCCCAGCGGGGGACAGATGGGGGCGGCTCGGGCGGGCCGCCCCCATCGGGTACCCAGCGGGTCGCCGTGCTCGCTAGCCCGAAAGGGCGTGACTCGCCGGCTGGAGCGGCCGTTTGGGCCAACGATCAATGCGCGTGGCGGTCAGCGGCGGGACCAGGCGGCCGCGCGGATGTCGCGCAGGGCCTGCCGGCGGGTGTCGCCGCGGAGGGTGTCGATGTAGAGCTTGCCGTCCAGATGGTCGGTCTCGTGCTGCAAGGCCCGGGCCAGAAAGCCGCTCCCGCTCACCGTCAGCGGCGTGCCGTACTGGTCGAAGCCCTGCACCGTCGCGGACATGGCGCGCGGCGTCGGAAAGTACAGCTCGGGGATGGACAGGCAGCCCTCCTCCCCCTCCTGGAGCTCCTCGGACAGCTCGATGGTCGGGTTGACCACGTGGCCCACCTGACCGTCCGCGTCGTACACGAACACGCGCGCGCTCACGCCGACCTGCGTGGCCGCGACGCCGGCCCGGCCGGGTGCGCCGAGCAGCGTGTCCATCAGGTCGGTGACCAGTGAGTGCAGCTCGGCGTCGAAGGAGGTGACCGGTTCGGCGGGCGTGCGCAGGACCGCGTCGCCCAGCAGCCGGATGGGCCGCATCGTCATGGCCGCCAGGCTATCTGGTCCCTTACGTCAGCGCCGCCCCAGGAACGCGGTCAGCGCCGCCTCTGGGGCGCGGCGCGCAACGGGGCCGCCCCTGGAGCGCGGCGCGGTCAGCGTCGGCCTTGGAGCGCGGCGCGCAGCGGCGCCGCCTTGGCCTCCGCCTCCGCCACCTCGGCCTCGGGGTCGCTGCCCCAGGTGATGCCGCCGCCGGCCCACAGGTGTACGCGTTCCCCGTCGGCGGCGGCGGTGCGGATGGTCAGGCCCAGGTCTAGGCGGTCGTGGCCGATCCAGCCGAGCGCGCCCATGCTGGGGCCGCGGCCGACCGGTTCCAGGGCGGCGATCTCGGCCAGCGCGGCGCGCTTGGGCGCGCCGGTGACCGAGCCGCCCGGCGCCATCGCGCGCAGCAGGTCGGCCAGGCTCAGGCCGGGGGCGGGTTCGGCGGAGACCACGGACTCGGCCTGCCAGAGGTCGCACCAGCGGCGGATCGCGTACAGCTCGTCGACGCGGACCGAGCCGGTGCGGGCGACGCGGGCCAGGTCGTTGCGTTCGAGGTCGACGATCATCACGTGCTCGGCGCGTTCCTTCGGTGAGGCGAGCAGCTCGCGCCGCCCCGCCGGGGTGGCCGGGCGGGTGCCCTTGATCGGGCGGGTGACGACCCGGCCGCCGGAGACCTCGACGAGCGTCTCGGGCGAGGCGCACCCGATCGCCCAGCGCTGCCCGGTGAGCACGCCGGCGTAGCGGGCGCCGGGCAGGTCGGCCAGGCGCCGCAGCGCGGGCAGGGGGTCGCCGAGGTAGGGGGCGGAGGCGTGGCCGACGACGTTCACCTGGTAGACGTCGCCGCGGGAGATCGCGGCCCGCACCGCCCGGACCGCCTCGGCGTGGGCGGCACGGGTCCAGCTCGGGCGCCACTCCCCCAGCTCCCACGGCCCGCCCTCCGCGGGAACGCCCGAGGAGGCCACGTCGTGAACCACCGCGGAGAGGTCGGGCACCGCCGCGGAAACGTCCGGGGACGCCGCGTCGTAGACCACCGCCGAGAAGTCGCGCACCGCCGCGGAAAGCTCCGGGGAGGCCGCGTCGTAGACCACTGCGACCAGGTCGGGCACCGCCGGGGCGGGGGTGGGTCGGCCGACCGGCGCACCCGCCGCGAACGCACCCGCCGCGGCCGAGACGAAGACCGACGCGCCGGCGGCGGCACCCGGGCGGGGCGACTTGTCGCCGATTTGACGCACATCCCGCACCGGTAGTCCGTGTTGATCGAGGAACGCTTGGAGAAGATGGAAGGGATCGCCACCGCTGTCGATCCGCCACTCGACGCGGCAACGCTCTCTGAACGCGCGGTAACGGGAAGGCTGCGCCCCGCTGACAACGTTGGACTGTGTTGGGAGCGTTCCCAGTACGACCGGTCCGAAGTGCCTCATCCGAAGGGTGGATTCTCCCGTGTTAGTGCCATTACTTGTTCGAAAGAGTGTCGTTCTGCTTGGTAGCGTGCGTCACTGGTCATGTGAACCGTGACACAGCACCCCCACAGTCCGGAGAACCCGATGTGTCCGCACCAACCGTCCTGCCCCTCCGCTGAAGCCACCGACAGGGATGCCGCACGCGTCGTCGCGTGTTTCCCGGAGCAAGGCTGGAGCCTTCTCTGTAACGGCGTAATCGTCTTCGAGGACACCGGTGAGCTTCTGCCCGACGGCAGGACCATCGCCCCCCACCGCGGCCCGGCACGCCACGCCCTCGCCGCCTGAGACCCGGCACGCTCCATCTGAGTGAGCATGCCACCAGCCTCGCCCCCAACGTTCGCGGGCTGAGGCTCTCGACGGACACCGTCGTCCCTCATCGATAAGGCCGGCCGTAACACCGCGCGGCCATGTCGTCACGCGTAGGAGTCGACCGGCGGGCACGCGCACACAAGGTTGCGGTCGCCGAACGCTCCGTCGATGCGCCGGACCGGCGGCCAGTACTTCGCGGACCGGTCCACCCCCGCCGGATAGGCGGCCACCGAGCGCGGGTACGGGTGGGTCCACTCGTCCGCCGTGACCATCGACGCCGTGTGCGGCGCGTTGGCGAGCGGGTTGTCCCCGCCCCACGAAGCGACCGAATCGATCTCCGAGCGGATGGCGATCATCGCGTCGCAGAAGCGGTCGAGCTCGGCCAGGTCCTCCGACTCCGTCGGCTCGACCATCAGGGTGCCGGCCACCGGAAACGACATCGTCGGTGCGTGGAAGCCGTAGTCGATCAGGCGCTTGGCCACGTCGTCGACGCTCACGCCGGTCGCCTTGGTCAGCGGGCGCAGGTCGAGGATGCACTCGTGGGCGACAAGACCCTTGTTGCCCGAGTACAGCACCGGGTAGTGCTCGCGCAGCCGCGCGGCCACGTAGTTGGCGGCGAGCACCGCGGCGCCGGTCGCCCGCATCAGCCCGTCCGGCCCCATCATCCGCAGGTACGCC
The DNA here is from genome assembly GCF_059359075.1 of Phytohabitans sp. LZ39. Lineage (NCBI taxonomy): Bacteria > Bacillati > Actinomycetota > Actinomycetes > Micromonosporales > Micromonosporaceae > Phytohabitans > Phytohabitans sp. LZ39. Next base: position 197,683 of record NZ_JCADBM010000004.1, read on the forward strand.
CACGGAATCGGCAGGATGCCCGCCGAGCCGTGCGGCGCCGCCGACACCGACGTGGGCATGAACGGGGCGAGGTGCCCGCGCACCGCCACCGGGCCGACGCCGGGGCCTCCCCCGCCGTGCGGGATGCAGAACGTCTTGTGCAGGTTGAGGTGCGACACGTCGGCACCGAACCGCCCCGGCTTGGCGTACCCGACGAGCGCGTTGAGGTTGGCCCCGTCGACGTACACCTGCCCGCCCGCGTCGTGCACCTTGGCGCAGAGCGAGGCGATGCCCGTCTCGTACACGCCGTGGGTGGACGGGTAGGTGACCATGACCGCGGCCAGCGAGTCACGGTGATCGGCGATTTTGCGGTCGAGGTCGACGAGGTCGACGTTGCCGTCGGCGTCGCAGGCCACCACGACCACGCGCATGCCGGCCATCACCGCGCTGGCCGCGTTGGTGCCGTGTGCGCTGGACGGGATGAGGCACACGGTGCGGCCCGTGTCGCCGCGCGACAGGTGGTATCCGCGGATGGCCAGCAACCCGGCCAGTTCACCCTGGGAGCCGGCATTGGGCTGGACGCTCACCGCGTCGTACCCGGTGATCTCGGCCAGCCACCCCTCGAGCTGGGAGATCATCGCGGTGTAGCCGGTCGCCTGGGCGGCCGGCGCGAAGGGGTGCACATCCGCGAACTCCGGCCAGGTGATCGGCTCCATCTCGGTGGTGGCGTTGAGCTTCATCGTGCAGGAGCCGAGCGGGATCATGCCGCGGTCGAGCGCGTAGTCCTTGTCGGCGAGCCGCCGCAGGTAGCGCAGCATGGCGGTCTCGGAGTGGTGGCTGTGGAAGACCGGGTGGGTGAGGTACTCCGACGACCGCGGCAGCGGCACCGTGGCGGTGACCGGCTCGACCGGGTCGACGCCGAAGGCCGCCCACACCGCCGACAAATGCGACAAAGTCGTCGTCTCGTCGCAGGCGATGCCCACCGCGTCGTCCGTGACGAGCCGCAGGTTGACGCCGCGCGCGGCCGCCTCCGCGACCACGGCGGAAGCCCGTCCGGGCACCACCGCGGTCACCGTGTCGAAGAAGTCGTCCGAGGCCAGCGAGATCCCGCCGGCCCGCAGGCCCGCCGCGAGCGTGGCGGCCCGGCCGGCCACCCGGGACGCGATCGCGCGCAGGCCCTCGGGACCGTGGTAGACCGCGTACATGCTGGCCATCACGGCGAGCAGCACCTGGGCGGTGCAGATGTTGCTGGTCGCCTTCTCACGCCGGATGTGCTGCTCGCGGGTTTGCAGCGCCAGCCGGTAGGCCGGGGCGCCGTCCGCGTCGCGGGACACCCCGACGAGCCGCCCGGGCAGCATCCGCTCCAGGCCCGCGCGCACCACCAGGTAGCCGGCGTGCGGACCGCCGAATCCCATGGGTACACCGAAGCGCTGGGTGGTGCCGGCGGCGATGTCGGCGCCGATCTCGCCCGGCGGGCGGAGCAGCGTCAGCGCGAGCAGGTCGGCGGCGACGGTCACCAGCGCACCGGCGGCGTGCGCGCCGTCGACGAGCGCGGCGTGGTCGCGCACCGCGCCCGAGGCACCGGGGTACTGGAGGTGGAGCCCGAAGAACTCGTCCGGCAGCGGCTCGGCGTCGAGGTCGAGCACCCGCACCGTGATGCCCAGCGGCTCGGCGCGGGTCTGGATGACGGAGAGAGTCTGCGGCAACGCGTCGGCGTCCACCACGTACACCTGGCTGGGGCTCTTGCTCGCGCGGCGGGCGAGGGTCATCGCCTCGGCCGCGGCGGTCGCCTCGTCGAGCATGGAGGCGTTGGCGGTGGTGAGGCCGGTGAGGTCGGCGACCATGGTCTGGAAGTTGAGCAGCGCCTCCAGGCGCCCCTGGCTGATCTCCGGCTGGTACGGGGTGTACGCCGTGTACCAGGCGGGGCTCTCCAGCACGTTGCGGCGGATCACGGCCGGCGTGTGGGTGCCGTGGTAGCCGAGGCCGATCATCGAGACCGCCACGGTGTTGCGGGTGGCGAGCGCGCGCAGCTCGGCGAGCGCCTCCTCCTCGGTGGCGGCCGGCGGCAGGTCGAGCCCGTCGTGCCAGCGGATGACCTCGGGGATCGCGGCGTCCATCAGCTCGTCGAGCGAGCCGTAGCCGACGGTCTCCAGCATGCGCCGCTGCTCGGCGGCGGACGGTCCGATGTGGCGGGCGGCGAAACTCATCGGCGACTCCCGGGAAGGTCGGCTGTCCAACCTCCCCCTCTGTCGCGCCACTGCGCGCTCCAGAGTCGCCTGCCCTCGCGGTCCTTTTGCCTGAGAGGTTCCGGGGAGGATTTGCCCCTTCGGCGCCGTGTAACGGTCTCTCCCGCGCGGGTGGTACCGGCAAGGTTCAACCTACCAGGATCCGTGTTTCGGCTACGTGTCACAGGATGCGGTTAAGGTCACGGCGTGACCTACGAAGCCGCGGTTGACCGCTACGAATCCATGACCTACCGCCGCGCCGGGCGCAGCGGGCTCCGGCTGCCGGCGATCTCGCTCGGCCTGTGGCACAACTTCGGCCACGGCCGCCCGCTCGACACCCAGCGGGAGATCCTGCGGCGCGCGTTCGACCTCGGCGTGACCCACATCGACCTGGCCAACAACTACGGGCCGCCGGCCGGCGCCGCGGAGGAAAACTTCGGGCGGGTGCTGGCGACCGACTTCCGGGCCCACCGCGACGAGCTGGTCATCTCCTCCAAGGCCGGCTATTACATGTGGCCCGGGCCGTACGGCGAGTGGGGTTCCCGCAAGTACCTGATCTCGTCGCTCGACCAGTCGCTGCGCCGGATGGGCCTCGACTACGTCGACATCTTCTACCACCACCGCCCGGATCCGGACACTCCGGTCGAGGAGTCGATGGCGGCGCTCGACCAGATCGTGCGCTCCGGCAAGGCGCTCTACGTCGGCATCTCCAACTACAACTCCCAGCAGACCGCGGCCGCCGCGGCGGTGCTGCGTGAGCTGGGCACGCCACTGCTGATCCACCAGCCGTCGTACTCGATGGTCAACCGCTGGATCGAGCGCGACGGGCTGCTCGGCACGCTGGAGGCGGCGGGCGCCGGCTGCATCGCGTTCAGCCCGCTCGCCCAGGGCATGCTCACCGACCGCTACCTGGGCGGCATCCCGGCCGACTCGCGGATCGCCACCGGCGGGTTCCTCCAGGAGAGCGCGCTGACCGACGAGACGATGGGCAAGGTGCGCGCGCTCAACGAGATCGCCGGCCGGCGGGGGCAGTCGCTCGCCCAGCTCGCGCTCGCCTGGGCGCTGCGCGACCCGCGCATGACGAGCCTCATCATCGGCGCCAGCAGCGTGGCCCAGTTGGAGGCCAACGTGGCCGCGCTCGACAACCTCGGCTTCACCGGCGACGAGCTCGCCGAGATCGACAAGTACGCCACGGAGTAGCCCGCTCAGGTGCGCTTTACTGCAAGATCAGGTCACGAAGAGGTCACGGGCGTGGCTTCGGTTTGACGCAGGCTGGTTGCATGGGCCCCGCACGGGGGAGGTGTCGATGCTTCGATCCCGCGACGCCTTGGCGACGGCGCCACCGGCACCGTCACTGGTGCCTTGGGGCATGTCGCCGGACGCGGATCTGGTCTACCGCACGCTGGTCACGTTCGGGCCGGCGGCCGCGGCAGACCTCGAGCGGAGCCTCGGCATGTCCCGGCGGCGGGTCCAGGCCGCCCTCGACGAGCTCGCCGCCGCCGGTGCCGCGCGCACCGGTCCGACGACGCCGCGCCGGGGGCTGATCTGGACCCCGCGACCACCCGACGAGGTGATCGCGGACCGGCGCCGGGCCCGGCTCCGGCTGGTGCGCACAGGGGCGCAGGAGGCGCGCGAGCCGTTGCCGCTCGGCGACGACCTGCGGCACCTGCCGAGCCGGGCCGCCACCCGCGACCGCCTCGCCGAGCTGGTGCGGATCGCCCGCCACGAGCACTTGGCGATCAACACCGAGCCGCGGTTCGACACCGAGTCGAGCCGCTCGGCCGCCCCCATGGACCGCGCGCTGGTCGACCATGGGGTCCGCGTCCGCGTGCTCGGCGTGCAGCCACCCGACCGCCGGTGGCTCTCCCCGCCGCCCGGAAAACCGGACGGACGCCGTCCGGAGTACCGGGAGGCTCCGTCCGTTCCGATGAAGCTCATCGTCGTCGACCGCAAGGTCGCGCTCTTCCCGGTCGCCCCCGCCGACTTCAGCCGGGGCTACCTGGAGGTGGCGCAGCCACCGGTCGTCTCCGCCCTGGTCGCCCTTTTCGAACGGCACTGGGAGACCGCCCAGCCGCCGCAGGAGCACACCTTGTACGACATCGCGCTCGACCCCCGCGAACGCTCGCTCATCGAGCTCCTCGCGCGCGGTCACACCGACGCAAGCGCCGCTCGCGAGCTGCGCATCAGCGCCCGTTCCGTGTCCTACATCCTGCGCGGCCTGATGGACCGCCTGGGCGTCGACAACCGCTTCCAGCTCGGCCTCGCGATCGGCGCGATGCGCACCGCGCAGCCGGCCGAGCCGCCCCCGCCCGCGGGAGAGGATGACCGATGATCCGCCGTGCCCTCGCCGTGCTGGCCGCCGCGCTGGTGCTGGCCACCTCGGCCGCCACGGCCGCACACGCCGACCCGTCGTGGAGCACCCAGCTCCCCTGCGCCAGCGGCGGCATCGCCGCCCAGTGGATCGGCGAAGACGACCAGGGCCGCACCACCACCTGGCTCTCCGGCACGATCGAGCCGTGCGGCCCGGCCGGCGAGGGTGAGCGCTTCGGCTTCGTCTACTACGTGCGCGACCGCGAGGCACCCGGCCCGGTCGGCTACGTGTTCTACGAGCGGCTGCGCCAGTACGCCCCGGGCCAGACCACGTTCGCGGGCACCATCGACCCGACCGTCGAGCACAACAACGGCGCGCTGATCGGCGTCTGCCTCGCCTACGGCCCGGGCCACCTCGTCGACTGCGTCCAGCCCCTCACCGACGACGGCCCGCCGCGCCCGCCCCTGCCGCCCACACACGACCTGGCCGGGCTGCCTGTGTCACCGTTCGCCCCGGTCGGCACCGAGCCCAACTGCGCCACCTGCGTCTGAAGGAGGACCGTTGAAGCGCCGAGCGACACTCGCCATCGCGCTGGTGGCGACACTGCTGCTGGGGGCCTCCCCGGCCGCCGCCGCCGAGACCTGGGCCACGCGGCTGACCTGCGCGGACGGTGAGTTCACCGGCCAGTGGGACGCCGAAGACGACATGGGCCGCCTGGTCACCTGGCTCGCCGGGTGGATCGAGCCCTGCGAGACCCCCGACGCGGACGAACGCTTCGGCTTCGTCTACTTCGTGCAGCGCCCCGACGAGACGACGCCGCGCGCGTACGTCATCGAGTCGCGGCTGCGCCCCTACGACGAGGGCCGGACCTTCTTCGAGGGCGCGATCGACCCGGCCGTGGAGGAGCACACCGGTCCGCTGATCGGGGTCTGCCTCGCGTACGCCCCCGGCCGCCTCGTCGCCTGCGACCAGCCGCCGCGCCGCCCCGGCCAGGAGCTGCCGCCGCTGCCGCCACTGCCCGACCTCGGCACGATCAAGGTCACCCCCGGCGACCCCTACAGCACCCAGCCCAACTGCGCCACCTGCGTCTAGGGGTTTCATTTCTGCCCCGGTCCGCGTCACCTGCGGACCGTATGCGCGGGGTCCCCGGGAAAACGTGGAGCGCGGCGGAGCGTTTTTTTGGGGTGCTTTCCCGCGGGCACCGCTCCGGCCGGCGGCTCGCCAGCGCGAGCCGAGAATCCCCGGCCTCCGCTGCCGGGTCCGCGGTTCAAGCCCTCCGCGGCCGGGGCGCTTTGTCTGTTTCCTGCCGTCGCCGCGGAGACTTCGTCGCCGGAGTAACGCCGTGACGGCGCGAGCTGCCGAGGATTCCAGATCTTGGAGAGTTTGGGCGCCATATCAACCCTAAGCGTCCTAGATCTGAAAGTCGGTCGTGCTGCCCGCTCACGCTTTGTGACCTCCGAGGTGGGGCGGACGGTCGGCTTGAAGCGCCCCACGACCCTGGGCCGCCTCAGAGATGGGGAAAACCAGACCCAGGGGTGATGATCCCCTCGGCAGGCGATCTCCACCTAGCCACCTGTCCGCGCGGAGCGCACGCCACACCCGCGCCGGTAAAAGAGCATCGCTGTGTGAAGGGTCGGCCTGGGCCCCTCGGCGTCGGTCGCAGGGGTGTTGGACGGCAGGGCCGTGCGGTGCCGCGGTGAGCGCTGTCACATCGGGGGCCCAGGGGCGGGCGCCGCCGGCGCACCGATCTCGGCCTGCGCGCACGCTCAGCGGCTGCGGCCGGTGTCGCGGGCGCACAGCCGGCGCGGCGGGCGGGGCGGTGGAGGGTCAGCCGGCGCGGCAGGCGCGGTGGTGGAGGGTCAGCCGGCGCGGCAGGCGCGGTGGTGGAGGGTCAGCCGGCGCGGCAGGCGCGGTGGTGGAGGATCAGCCGGCGCGGCGGCGGGCTCGGCGGGCGGCCAGCTCGTCGCCCACGGCGCCGGAGTCGTCGTCCGCCTCCTCCTCGGCCGCCTCCGTGGTCACCGGGGCGCCGGCCGCGGGCTCGGCGGGCAGGTGGGAGAGCGAGCCCTGGATCTCCTTGAAGGCGCCGCCGATCGCGATGCCGAACACGCCCTGCCCGCCCTGGAGCAGGTCGACGACCTCCTCCGGCGAGCGGCACTCGTACACCGTCGTGCCGTCGGAGATGAGCGTGATGCCGGCCAGGTCCTCGACGCCGCGGGAGCGGAGGGTCTCGATGGCCTTGCGGATGTTCTGGAGGGAGACGCCGGCGTCCAGCAAGCGCTTGACCACCTTGAGCACGACCAGGTCGCGGAAGGAGTACAGCCGCTGGGTGCCGGAGCCCGAGGCGTCCCGGATGCTCGGCACCACCAGCGCCGTGCGCGCCCAGTAGTCGAGCTGGCGGTAGCTGATCCCGACCGCGTGGCAGGCGGTCACGCCGCGATATCCGACGGTGTCGACCTCGACGCCACCCACGGCGGCGGCGGAGGAGGAACCCTCATCCATGTGGCAACCTCCCAACGGGGCCGTGCAAGCTGCCGCTCGCAAAAGGGCCCGGGAACGGCCCAACCCTATAGCGCACCTGGAGGGTTCCCGGGGAAGCATTCGCACGACACGCCGCCCGTGGGCGACGGATCACCCCGCGAAGTCCTCCGGGCGGACCTGCTCCAGGAACTCCCGGAACTTCTCCACTTCGTCTTCCTGCTCGTCGGGTATCACGATGCCGGCCTCACTCAGCACCTGGTCGGCGCAGCGGATCGGGGCGCCCACGCGGAGCGCGAGGGCGATCGAGTCGCTCGGCCGGGCGGAGACGCGGAGGCCGTCGCCGATGAGCAGGTCGGCGTAGAACACGTTTTCCTTCAGCTCGGTGATCTCGACCGCGCGCAGCGGCGCCTTGAGGGCCGCCAGGATGTCGCGCAACAGGTCGTGGGTGAGTGGCCGGGCCGGTTTCACGCCCTGCTGCTCGTACGCGATCGCGGTGGCTTCGACCGCGCCGATCCAGATCGGCAGGTAACGGTCGCCCTCGACCTCCCTGAGCAGCACGATCGGCTGGTTGCTGGGCAGCTCCACCCGCACCCCGACCACGCTCAGCTCGCGCACCGCCGCCTCCGTGTGGTTGTGTCTTTCCCGCCCTCACCGTCACGGTACACGGGCCGCCGGTGGCCCGTCCCCCACGGTTTGTGTCAACGACACCTGGGCCAACGGCCCCAAAAAACCTCAGCGCCCCAACGCCTCCCGCAGCCCCGCCCGCACGAGTGCCGCGTGCAACTGCTGTGAGAGGCGCACCAGGTCGTCGGCGGTCTGTGCGGCGCGGGCCCGGGCCGCCGGGTCGTTCTGGCGCGCCAGCGGCGCCACCAGCTGGGCGAAAAGGCCCACCTCGCGATCGGCCGCCGAACGGTAGGCGCGCAGGTGGCGCGGCTCCAGCCCGAACGCGGCCAGGCCGGCGACCGCCGTGGCGACGGCCAGCGCGTCGGCGTCGTAGCGGCCGGGGGCGATCGGGGCGAGCAGGCCCAGCCGCTCGACCTCGACCAGCGTCGGCTCGTCCAGCCCTGAGCGCTCGATCAGCTGGTCGCGGGAGAGCCGGGAGTCGCCTTCCGGCGCGGGGCCGACCGCCACCAAACGCACCGGAGTGGCGTCCCGCTGGGCGAGCTGCTCGCGGATCACGCGCAGCGGCAGGTACTGGTCGCGCTGCGCGCTCAGCACGAACCGCAGCCGGGCGACGTCCTCCCAGCTGTACTTGCGGTAGCCGGCCGCCGTGCGCCGTGGCTCGACGAGCCCCTCGGCCTCCAGGAAGCGCAGCTTGGAGATGGTGGTGTCGGGAAACTCCGCGCGCAGCTCAGCCAGCACCTCGCCGATGCTCATGTGAGCCGACGGCGAAGGCGGGCCGGCCGGCGAGGGCGAAGCCGACACTCCCTACCGGCCGTCCTCGTCCGGGCGCGGCCCGGCGATGAACACCAGCCGGAACTTGCCGATCTGCACCTCGTCGCCATTGCTGAGCGTGGCCGCCTCGACCCGCTCGCGGTTGACATACGTGCCGTTGAGGCTGCCCACGTCACGGACGGTGAAGGTGCCGCCGTCGCGGTGGAACTCGGCGTGGCGCCGGGAGACCGTCACGTCGTCGAGGAAGATGTCGCTGTCGGGGTGGCGGCCGCTGGTCGTCACGTCGTGGTCGAGCAGGAAGCGCGCGCCCGCGTTGGGCCCCCGCCGCACGACGAGCAGCGCCATGCCGGGCGGCAGCGAGCCGGACATGCGGCTCGGCACCACGTCCGCGTCGGGACCCTCCAGGACCTCGTCGAGCGAGCCCAGGTTGAGCGTGGACGTGACGTCGAGTGGGGGAAACTCGTCGTCTGGGCGAGTCATCTGACCACCTCACGGATCTATTCGGGCAGCGCTGAACACAGGTCTGGCTCGACTGGGCGAGCCTAGCCAGCGCCGAAATACAGGGTCAACCGGACGCGCGGGCAGAAGCCGCGCGGTGTCAGCTCGCCGTCAACTCACGGTAGGCGGAAGCGGTCAAAAGCCCCTCGACGGCCGCCGGGTCGGCGGGCTCGATCTCGACCAGCCAGCCCTCGCCGTACGGGTCGGTGTTGATGACCTCCGGCTCTTCGGCCAGCTTGTCGTTGCGGGCGGCCACCGTGCCCGTCAGCGGCGCGTAGATCTCCGAAACGCTCTTGGTCGACTCGACCTCGCCGAACGCCTCCCCCGCCGTCACCGCCGTGCCCGGGTCGGGCAGCTGGACGTAGACGATGTCGCCGAGCGCGTCCTGGGCGAAGTGGGTGATGCCCACCCGCACCGGCCCACCGCTCGCCCCGGCCACCCACTCGTGCTCGGCCGTGTATCGCAGATCCTCAGGAATCACAGACGTTCCTTCACATCAAGAGGTGGGACGCGCGTGCTGGAGGCTGGTCGGAGCGCGGAGTGCCGACACGTCGACCACGTCCTGCTCCTGCACGATCACCGTACCGCTGTCGTTTTCCACCGACTCCACCACCCCGCCGGGAATCTGGAGCGCGGTCTCCATGGTCCGCGGTTCGCCGATCACCGAGATCGTGTAGGGCGCGGAGAGCTTGCGCCCGTCGACCTGGATGCCGCCGTCGGAGTCGAGAAACCAGGTCGAGGCCACGATCCGCACCGCGTTGCCGTCCGCGCCGGCGATCTGCATCGCCTCCGCGCCCGCGCCGCGCAGCTCCTGCACGGCGTCGAGGATCGCCGAGGCCTTGAGCCGCTCCGAACCCTCCTGGAACCGCACGGTCAGCCCCGGCCCGCGCGCCGGCAGCGTGCCGGCGAGCACGCCCAGCTCGTCGGCCCGGCGGGTGGCCTCGTCGAGCGCCGCCTGCCGCCCCTGCGCACCCGAGGTGAGCTGCCGCTGGCTGTCCTCCAGGTCCTGGATCTCGTCGCGCAGCCGCTCCTCCTGCGCGTCCAGGTCGGAGAGGATCCGCACCAGGTCCTCCTGGCGCGCGGACGCCAGGCCCGAGTCGGCCGAGTTGCTCTTGACCTGCACCACCAGCGTGAAACCCAGCAGCGCCAGCAGGACCGCGATCACCACACCGGCCGAGCTGATCCGCCGCTTGCCCGCCGCCGGCCGCTCACCCTCCGCGCGCCGTTCCGCTTCCTCATCCGGTACCGGCGCCGCGTCGTCACTCGCGGACTCCGGCTCGGGCGCCGGGTCCGGGTCGGGCGGACCCGCGGGAAGCCGCACGGTCTCCTGGCCGGTGGCGGCCGCGCCGCGCATGTCCAGGCGCACGGTCTCGTGCCCGGGGGCCTCCTCGGGCCCACCCGGGACGTCCAGGCGCACGGTCTGCTGGCCGAGCTCCTCGTCCGGCTCGGGTGCCAGGCTCAGCCGCTCGGTCTCCGGCTCCTCGTCCGGCTCCGGCCAGCCGGTACCAGATGGCTTGTGATCGTCGCTCATGTCATTACGCCTTGAAGAGCCGCCGGCGGATGGCCGCCACGTTGCCGAAGATCCGCACGCCCAGCACGACCACCACGCCGGTGGAGAGCTGCCCGCCCACGCCGAGCTGGTCGCCCAGGTACACGATAAGCGCGGCGACCAGCACGTTCGAGATGAAGGAGATCACGAACTGCTTGTCGTCGAAGATCCCGTCGAGCCGGGCGCGGACGCCACCGAACACGGCGTCGAGCGCGGCCACCACCGCGATCGGCAGGTACGGCTGGAGCGCCGCCGGCACGGTCGGGTCCAGCAGGACACCGAGCACGACGCCGACGGCCAGGGCGAGTACCGCGATCATTTTCCGCCTTCCGTGGCGCGAGGGGTGGGCGTGGCGGTGGGCGACGGCGTCGCGTAGCGCAGGTGCGGGTCGGACGCGGCCGGCAGGGTGAGGTTGTCGACCTGCCGGACCGAAAAGGACATGCCCTCGTCCTCGACCAGCGCCCGGAAGAGCCGCGCCGTGTCGCTGTCCTTGAAGTCGTCGTCGAGGTCGTCCGGGCCGATCGCGCGCACCACGTACGGGCGCTTGACCGGCCGGAAGTCGACCAGGATGGCCGAGCCGGCCGCCCGGATCGTCGAGGTGGCGGTGAGCCGCTGGTCGTTGATCGAGATGGCCTCGGCGCCGGCGCTCCACAGCGCGTTGGCGATCTCCTGGAGGTCGCGGTCGAGCACCCGGCCCAGGTCGGGTTTGCCGGCGCCGGTGACCGCGTCGACGGCGTCCGGCGCGTCGTCGAGCCGCACCTCCACGCCGTCGCCGCGCACGCGCGCCAGCCCGGCGGCCGCCTCCTGGTCGCGCAGCCGGGCCGCGTCACGGTCGTCGAGCACCGCGTCGCGCTGGCGGGCCACCTCGTCGCGCAGCTGGTCGGCCTCGCGCTGGAGCGCGTCGGTGGCGTCCTGGCGCTGCCCGATCTGGTCGACCAGGCCGGCCCGCGCCTGGCTGCGGGAGGGCTCGTCGGCCACCGTCTGCCTGTACGCCACCACCAGCAGGAACCCGACCGCCACCAGCGTCAGCGCGCTCACCACCCGCACGCCGGTCGCCCGCCAGCCGCGCGGCTCGCCGGCGATGGCCTTGCGCTTGGCGGCGTCCGCGTACCCCTGGTCGAGCGGGTTGCGGAACAGCTCGGTGAGGAAGTCCGGCGCGTACACCCGGGTCTTGTCGTTGTCGCTCACCGAGCCTCCGGGTTCGCTCGCTCGTGCGGCGCTGAAGGCGACGTCTTCCCTCGCCGGCCCGAAACCCCGACTTCGTCGACGGGCCAGCTCAGTCCAGACGCCGCCGCGCCAACTCGCTCGCTCACCGCTGTACCGCCCGGGCGCGCACGAGCTGGGCGGTCTGCACGACGTAGAGCGCCGCGGCCACCCAGTAGAGGACCAGCCCCCACCAGGCCAGCCCCCAGCCGATCGGGAAGGCCACCGGCGCCGCGCCGTCGGAGGCGTGCGCGAGCAGCAGCACCGGGAAGGCGGCCAGGATGATGAACGTGGCCGTCTTGCCCACGTAGTGCACGGGCGGCGGACCGTACCCGTGGCGCCGGAGCACCGCCAGGCTCGCCACCAGCACAAGCTCGCGGGCCAGCAGCGCGGCGGTGAACTGCCACGGCACCACCTCGCGCACGGTGAACGCGACGAGCGTGGCGAGGATGTACAGGCGGTCGACGGCCGGGTCGAGCAGCTCGCCCAGGCGGCTGACCTGCTGGAGGCGGCGGGCCACGTATCCGTCGACCCAGTCGGTGGTGCCGCCGATGGCGAGGACGACCACCGCGGCGACGTCGGAGCGCGGGCCCAGCAGAAGATAGAGGAACAGCGGCACGCCGAGCAGCCGCACGAAGCTGATCGCGTTGGGAATCGTGAGGACCCGGGAAGCCTGGGCGCCCTGATGCGACACCGAGCCTCCCTCCGCTCCCCCCTTGCAGCCGTTGCACTATATCCACCTCACCTTTGGGGGGTGCGCGGCACACCCCGCCTGACCTCCCTCCGGCCGCAACTTAACCGGTTGATTTGAGTACTCCATTCATCTACGCTGATGCCGTCACCCAGGGAGCCGGGTGGTCTTTGCGTGGGGCTTCGGGCACAGCCCCCGTCCGATGCCCTTTGGGCTCCTTTACGAGGTGATCCATGAAACGCAAAATCGCGATCGTCGGCGCGGCGGCCCTCGCCCTGCTCGCGTCGGTCCTCTTCTTCGTCAAGCCGGCCGACGCCGCCGTGGGCCTCCGGGTCAGCGGCGGCCGAGTCGTCGAGGCCAACGGCACCAACGTCGTGATGCGCGGCGTCAGCCACCCGCACGTCTGGTACACCGGCCAGACGAGCTCGTTCGCCAACATCAAGGCGACCGGCGCCAACACCGTGCGCGTGGTGCTCGGCAGCGGCCAGCGCTGGGGCCCGAGCAACGACCTGCCCACGGTCGTCAACCTGTGCCGCACCAACCGCCTGCTCTGCGTGCTCGAGGTGCACGACACCACCGGGTACGGCGAGGAGGGCGCGGCGGCCACGCTCGACCAGGCGGCCAGCTACTGGATCAGCCAGCGCAGCGCGCTCGCCGGCACCGAGAACTTCGTCATCATCAACATCGGCAACGAGCCGTTCGGCAACAACGAGCAGGTCAGTGCCACCTGGCCCACCGCCACGTCCAACGCGATCGGCCGGCTGCGCAACGCCGGCTTCGAGCACCTCATCATGGTGGACGCGCCCAACTGGGGCCAGGACTGGCGCTTCATCATGCGCGACAACGCGCAGACGGTCTTCAACAGCGACCCGCAGCGCAACACCGTCTTCTCCGTGCACATGTACGGCGTCTTCGACACCGCCGCGGAGATCACCGACTACCTGGGCCGCTTCCGCACCGCGGGGCTGCCGATCGTGGTCGGCGAGTTTGGCCACAACCACTCTGACGGCAACCCCGACGAAGACACCATCATGTCGTACACCCAGGCCAACGGCATCGGGTACATCGGCTGGAGCTGGAGCGGCAACGGCGGCGGCGTCGAATACCTCGACATGGTCACCAACTTCAACCCCGCCCAGCTGACGTCGTGGGGCACCCGGATCATCAACGGCGCCAACGGCATCCGGCAGACCTCGCGGGAGCTGAGCTGGTTCGGCGGCAACCCGACCACGGCGCCCACGACCAGCCGCCCGCCGACCACCACGCCGACGACGCCGCCGACGACCGCACCGACCACCTCGCCCCCGCCCGGGGGGCGCAGTTGCTCGGTCACGTACGCGGTGGCCAACCAGTGGGGCGGCGGCTTCCAGGGCGAGGTGCGCGTGACCGCCGGCAGCTCCGCGATCAGCGGGTGGACGGTCACCTGGACCTTCCCGTCCGGACAGACCGTCAACCAGGCCTGGAACGCGCAGGTGACGTCGAGCGGATCGAGCGTGACCGCCCGCAACATGACCTACAACGGCAATCTGGGCGCGGGGGCCACCACCGCGTTCGGCTTCATCGGCACCTGGAACGGCACCAACACCAACCCGACTCCTACCTGTACGGCCAGCTGATCGGTTTCTTGGGGGCCCCGCCGCGCTGGCGGGGCCCCTTTGGTTGCGGTTACCCCGCCTCCGGCGGGGCCTCGGGCTCCGGACGGGGCCGCCCGGCCTTGTTTCACGTTGTTGGTGGGTGGTTGCGGTGGGCATGCGGTCGCGGGCCAGCGCACACCGCGTCCCGGTAAGCGGGCGATTCGGCCCACTGGCCGGGATGGCTCATGATCGTTAGCCCGAAAAGGGCGTGACTCGCCGGTCGGAGCGGCCGTATCGGGCTAACGATCATGATGGGCTTACGGGAGTAGGGCGTTCACGTCGGCGGGTGACTCCAGGAGGCCGTCTTGTAGGGCCAGGTCGGCCAGGGTCTGCACCGAGGCGCGGTTGACCTCCGGGGGCCACTTCGGGAGCGTGACCTGGGCGATCACCTCGGGCGTGATCTTCGTGTAGGTGCCGATGACGCGCCTCGCCTCGTCCGGGTTGGCGTCGGCGTAGGCCAGCGACTCGCGCATCGCCTCGGAAAAGCGGCGGACCAGGTCGGGGTCGCTGTCGATCAGGGCGGTCGAGGTGAAGTAGACCGCGACCGTCAGGTTGGGCGCGGCGTCCACGTAGCTCGACGCCACCGAGCGGGCGCCCTGGGCGCGGGCGGCGGACTGGAAGGGCTCGACCATGAAGGCCGCGTCCACCTTGCCGCCCTGGAGCGCCGCGGGCATGTCGGGGAAGGGCAGCTCGGTGAAGCGCAGCGAGGACGCGTCGGCGCCGGCCTCGCGGACCGACGCGCGGACGGTGGTGTCGACGATGTTGCGGAGCGTGTTGACGGCGATGTTGCGGCCGGCGAGGTCGGCGGCGGTGCGGATGGGGCTGTCGGCGCGTACCAGCACGCTGCCGAAGTCCTTGCCGTCCTCACCGGTGGAGTTGTTGCCGTTGCTCACCACCTTGAGCGGCAGGCGCTGCGACTGGGCGAGCAGCAGGCTCACCACGTTGCTGAAGCCGAACTGGTACTGGCCGCTCACCACCGCGGGCACGATCGCCGCGCCGCCCTGGGCGGGGGTGAGGGTGAGGTCGATGTCGCGGTTGGCGAAGAAGCCTTTCTCCTTGCCGAGGTAGATGGGTGCCACGTCGAGGATGGCGATGACGCCGACGTTAACCTTGTCCGGACCCGGGGCCGGAGACTCCTCCGGCGAACCGCCGCAGCCGAAGAGCAGCACGCACACGACGACGAACGAGAGCCGGCGCATGACGACTCACCCCCAGACCTCTGTCGCGGTCTCCACCACGAGGCGCAGCTTGGCGACCTGCTCGTCGTACGTGAGCGTGTTGCCCTCCACTGTGGACGAGAAGCCGCACTGGGGTGACAGGCACAGCTGCTCCAGCGGCACGTACCGGGCCGCCTCGTCGATGCGGCGCTTGAGGTCGTCTTTGCTCTCCAGCTCGCCGCGCTTGGTGGTGACCAGCCCGAGCACGACCATCTTGCCGGGCGGCACGAAGCGCAGCGGGCCGAAGCCGCCGGAGCGGGCGTCGTCGTACTCCAGGAAGAAGCCGTCGACGTCGAGCTGGTTGAAGAGGGCCTCGGCGACGAAGTCGTATCCGCCCTCGGCGGCCCACGAGGAGCGGAAGTTGCCCCGGCACATGTGGGTGGTCACGGCCATCTCGGGCGGGCGGCCGGCGAGCGCGGCGTTGATCTGCCGGATGTACCGCTCGTGCTGGTGCATCGGGTCGCCGCCGTGCGCCGCGACGAGCTCGCGCTGCCGCGGGTCGTTGAGGTAGGCCAGGCTCGTGTCGTCGAGCTGGAGGTAGGTGCAGCCGAGCAGGCCGAGCTGGCGCACCTCCTCGGCGTACGCGGCGGAGAGGTCGTCCCAGAACTGGTCGAGGTCCGGGTAGACCGCGGTGTCGATCGCCGCCCGGCCGCCGCGGTAGTGGACCATGCTGGGCGAGGGGATGGTGAGCTTGGGGATGTTGGTCTTGACCTGCGACTGGAGGTAGGTGAAGGCGTCCGTGAAGATGGGCTGGGCGAGCGAGACGCGGTCGTGCACGCGCAGGGCCGCCGAGCTGAACTCGAGCGTCCCCTCGTCGTTGAAGAACCGCACGGTCAGCTTCTCGTCGGCCGGGTCGATGCCGCCGAGCTGGTAGATGAAGTCCATGTGCCAGGAGGTCCGGCGAAACTCGCCATCGGTGGCCGAGCGCAGGCCGACCTCCTCCTGCATGCGGACGACCTCGGTGATCGCGTCGTCCTCGACCGCGCGGAGCTCGTCGGCGGTGATACGGCCGGCGGCGCGGTCCTCCCGTGCGCGCAGCAGCGCGGCGGGTCGCAACAGGCTGCCGACGTGGTCGGCGCGGAATGGTGGGCGGTTACGCGCATCCATCCGCTCACGATAGACCCAAACTAACCATAAGTATCGATACGCATTCGCACCTTCAGCGCGTCGCGGCCGGTCTCGCGGAATCCGAGGCGGGTGTATAGGGCGTGCGCGCGGGTGTTGACCACGAGCACCTCGAGCGAGATCGCCTGCCCGCGCTCGGCGGCCTCCGCGATCAGCTCGCGCAGCAGCCGCCCACCCACACCCCTTCCCTGGTACACCGGGAGCAGCTCGATCAGCCCGAGAAAGATCCCGTCCGGGCGGCGGTCGACGTCGAGGCGGCCGGCTTCCCGCCCGTTCACCAGGATGATCTTTGTTTTTGTCGGGTCGAAGCCCCGCTCGTGGAAGCCGCGCTGCACCTCCTCGTCCCAGCCCCACGTCGCCTCGACGTAGGGCCGGAGCGAGACCAGGCGCAGCGCCCAGCAGAAGTCGCCGTCGGCCGCCGTCGCGTCCCGCAACGCCACGTGCATGCCACGCAGGCTACGACGCCCCGCTACCAAGAGGGCAGCCCTTTACCCATCGAGGCGGGTAAAGGGCTGCCCACTTGGGAGCGGGGCGCGCCGGTAAAATTCGACCGTGGAGGAGACGCGCTGGCTGACGGCCGAGCAGCAGCGTGCCTGGCGGCGGTTCGCGGCCGTGGTGATGCAGCTGCCCGGCACGCTCGACACCCAGCTCCAGCAGGACGCGCAGATCACACACTTCGGCTACTGGGTGATGGCCATGCTCTCCGAGGCGCCCAGCCGTTCGCTCCGCATGAGCGAGCTGGCCGCGCTCGCCAACGGCTCCCAGTCCCGCCTCTCCCACCTCGTCGGGCGGCTGGAGGAGCGCGGGTGGGTGCGCCGCGAGCGCACGCCCGAAGACGGCCGCGGCTACGTGGCGGTGCTCACCGACGAGGGATACCAGAAGGTGGTGGAGACCGCGCCCGGCCACGTGGAGAAGGTGCGGTCGGTGGTCTTCGACGCGCTCACCCCGGAGCAGATCACCCAGCTCGACGAGATCAGCGCGGCCGTCCTCGCCCGGCTCGACCCGGACGCCACCTGCTGAGAGCGGGTGGCGTCCGGGCGAGACCTCAGATCTTGCCGGTGCCGGCGCCGCTCGTCACCGACGCCTTGACGCTGCTCGCGCTGTCCATCTGGTACGAGTACGGGATGCTCCGGACGCTGCCGCCCTGGTCACCCGAGCCCGAGTTGACGAAGTGGTTGTTGCGCGCGACCAGCGAGCCGGCCGGCGAGCTGCCCTCACCGCGGTGGAACGGGTCCTCGACGTTCTCGAAGTAGTTGCCCTCGACGAGGACGCCGGCCTCGCAGGTGGAGGCGACGCCGTAGCTGCCGACGTTGCGGTAGTAGTTGTTGAACACGTGCACCGGGTTGCCGAAGCGGACCCGGGGGTGGCGCTGGTTGCTGCCGTCGAAGTAGTTGTTGTTGTACGTCACCCGCAGCTTGCCCCGGTCCTCGCCGCCGTTGCTGTCGGAGTGGCCGAGCAGCATCGACTTGTCGTGGCTGAAGAAGCGGTTCCACGACACCGTGACGTAGTCGGACGCGCGCTTGATGTCGACGGCGCCGTCGCTGCCGTTGCTGAAGCTGTTGTGGTCGATCCACACGCGGGTGGAGTACTGCACGTTGATCGCGTCGTCACCCCAGTTCCGGAAGTTGATGTTCCGGATGATGACGTTGCTGACGCTGGCCACGTTGAGCCCGCCGCCGGTGATGGTGGCGCCGCTGCCCACGCCGATGATGGTCTTGTTCGCCGCCACCTTCTGCATGCCGCTGATCGAGATCGTGCCGGAGACCCGGATGACCCGGGCGCCGCTGGCCTGCATGTTGCTGATCAGGTCGGACGAGGTGGTGACGGTCACCGGCGAGGCGCTGCCGCCGCCGCTCGTGCCGCCGCCCTGCGTGGCCCAGCCCTGCATGTTGAACGTGGCGGCGGACGCCTCCGGCATCGCGACCAGGGCGCCGGCCGCGGCGAGTGCCAGTGCGGCGGCGCCGATCGCCGGTCCGCGCCAGCGGCGCGAGCGCGGGCGTTCGGTGTGGTCGGTGCGGTGGAGCGTCATGAGGAAACCTCCCATGGGACGGTGCGCCGTGCACGGCCGGCGCGAGGCAGATCGGCACCGGCGGGCGCGGCGAAGCGGTAGCCCGGAGGACAGGAAAACGCTTTCCAGGTACGAGCGTATCGATGTCCATGAATCATGTCAACCGAGGGGGATTTCCGCTCGCGGATGATCGGGATACGCTGTGGCGCGCCGGCGGCACCGCCGGACCACCCGCCCGGCCCCCACTCGGGCGACCACCGCCGTGCCGCCCACGCAGGGAGAGTGAGTGCGCAGCCGCCCGGATCCCCCCGGCCCTCGCTCCGCGAGCCCAGCGGGCGCACCCGGCCGCCGCCGCGCCGCGACCACCACCGGCCGGCGCCTGCGCCGTCCCACCCCGTCCGAGGTGCTGCTGCTCTGGGCACCGACCGCGCTCGGCGTCTCGGTGGCGCTGATCATCATCGCGGCGGTGGCGGTCACCCGCGGCACCGGCGCCGGGCCGGCACCACGCGCCTCCATCGACTACGCCTGGACGCCGCCGGTCGCCGACTACACGCCCGGCGTCGCCACCCGCGCCTCGTCACCGACGCGCACCGCCTCGCCGTTGCCGCGCCTCTCGCCGACGCCCAAGCGCACCACGGCCAGCCCCCGCACCACGCCGCCCGCTCCCCCGCCGCCGCCACCGGTGACCGGCCGCTACGCGGTCGTCGACGCGTGGCAGGGCGGCTTCATCGGCGAGGTCATGGTCACCAACCCGTCAGGCAACCCGCGCGACTGGACGGTGCGCGTGCAGTTTCCGCCCGGCGTCGGCCGGCTCAACACCTTCTGGGTCGACGGCGTGCCCCAGCCCGCGCTCAGCCGCCTCGGCGAGGCGTACATCTTCACCGGCAGCGTCCCGGTGGCGGCCCAGGGCAAGCTCGCGCTGCGGATGCACTTCGACCAGTGGGGCCGCGACCGCCACCCGACGGCGTGCGCCGTCAACGGCAAGGCCTGCGACTGACCCGACCCGCGGCCGGGCGGCGCCGGCGACGGGATGGCGCCGCGCCGGAGGCGGTGACACCGACCCACGGCCGCCGGCGGCGGCGCGTCAGCGCACGCAGAGCGCGACGCTGACGCCGCTGTAGTCGGGATCGTCGTCGCACATCACCTGGCTGACATTGCTCTCCGGCGTGCACGACATGCTGAGATTGCTCTCGAACCGCACCGCGACGCGCCCGGTAGCCATGCCTTGCAGATCCAGCAGCACCATCCCGCCATTGTCGCTACGCGGTCGCATGGTCACAAGAAGTGATACACCCGCGCGACATGTCCGCTGTGGACCTCGCGAGGCCTACCGCCACGCGTGGTGAGCGCGATCAACCGTGGCCGGGTGACCGGTGCCCCGACAGCCGCACCGTTGCTCCCGCGGCCTCACCCGTCCGCCGCTGGTCGCACTCACCCACGCAACCGGCGGGAGCGGATTGAGCTCGCGCGAGCCGCCGGCCGGGAACGGTGCCCGCGGGAAAGCACCCCAAGAAAACGCTCCGCCGCGCTCCACGTTTCCCCGGGGACCCCGTGCATACGGTCCGCCACTGACGCGGACATGGGCGAAATATGCCTCGAAGAAACGCCACGACGAGCGGCGAACCTCACCCCGAAAGGGCTCTAGACGCGGACGAGCATCTTGCCGAGGTTGGTGCCGCGCAGCAGGCCGAGGAAGGCGTCCGGCGCGTTTTCCAGACCGTCCACTATGGTCTCGTCGTAGCGGATGCGGCCCTCGCGCAGCCACTGCGCCATCTCGGCGTAGAAGGCGGGCGCCAGGTGGCCGTACGACGTGACGATGAAGCCGCGCAGTGTCAGCTGCTTGCCGATCGCGAGCGCGAGGTTGCGCGGCGCGGGTGTCGGCTCGGTCGCGTTGTACTGGGCGATCGCCCCGCACAGCGCCACCCGGCCGTGGGTGTGCAGCGCACTGATCGCGGCCTCCAGGTGCTCGCCGCCCACGTTGTCGAAGTAGACGTCGATGCCGTCGGGCGCGGCCTCGCGCAGCCGCTCGCGGACCGGGCTGTCGTGGTAGTCGAAGGCGGCGTCGAAGCCGAGCCCGCGCACGTACTCTACTTTGGACGGTGAGCCGGCGCTGCCGACCACGCGGGCGGCGCCGCGGAGCTTGGCGATCTGGCCGGCGAGGCTGCCGACCGCGCCGGCCGCGCCGGAGACGAAGACGGTCTCGCCCTCCTTCATCGGCGCGATCTCGACCAGCCCGACGTACGCGGTGAGGCCCGGCCCACCCAGCGGCCCCAGGTACGCGGTCGCCGGCGCGGCCTTCGTGTCGAGCACGCGCGTGCGGGCGGCGGGGAGGACGGCGAGGTCGCGCCAGCCGGAGTTGTGCACCACGACGTCGCCGACCGCGCGGTCGGGTGACTCGGAGGCGATCACCTCGCCGACCGCGGCGCCGTCGAGCGGGGCGTCGAGCTGGAAGGGCGGGACGTAGGACTTCACGTCGTTCATCCGGCCGCGCATGTAGGGGTCGACGGACATCACCTCGTTGCGCACCAGCACCTGGCCGGGCTCCAGCGCCGGCACGGGCACCTCGACGAGACGGAAGTTGTCCGGCTCGGGCCAGCCGCTCGGGCGGGAGGCGAGGTGGATCTCGCGCGCCTTCACTCGGCCACCACCAGGTCGACGTCGACGTTGCCGCGGGTGGCGTTGGAGTACGGGCAGACCTGGTGTGCCTTGCCGACGAGGTCTTCGGCCAGCTCGCGGGCGACGCCGGGCAGCGTGACCTCGAGCGTGACCGCGAGGCCGAACCCGCCGGCGTCGTTGGGGCCGATGCCCACGCGGGCGGTCACCGCCGAGCCGGTGGCGTCCACCTTGGCGCGCTTGGCGACGCCCTTGAGCGCGGAGTGGAAGCAGGCCGCGTAGCCCGCCGCGAACAGCTGCTCCGGGTTGGTCGCCCCGCCCGGGCCGCCCATCGCCTTGGGCACGGCCAGATCCGCCTCGAACAGGCCGTCGGAGGCTCGGACATGTCCGCTGCGTCCATCGCCCGTCGCGAGGGCCTCGGCGGTGTAGAGCACGCGCATGCGGCATCATCCCTTCGTCGGTGTCGCGCTTTCGCGCAGTGACCCGGCCAGCCGGGTCAGCGTGCTGTGCAATGTGGACAGCTCGGCCACGGACAGCCCGGTGGCCGCCGCCAGCGTCGCGGGTATCTTCCGGGCGCGGCGCCGCAGCGCCGTACCACCCGGGGTCAGGTGGACCTCGACGACGCGCTCGTCGCCGGCGGACCGCTCGCGGGTGACCAGGCCCGCGCCTTCGAGGCGCTTCAGCAGCGGCGACAGCGTGCCGCTGTCGAGGTCGAGGGCCGCGCCCAGCTCACCCACCGTGCGCCCGTCGCGCTCCCAGAGCAGCAACAGGACCAGATATTGCGGGTATGTGAGGCCGAGCGGGTCGAGCAGCGGACGGTAGAGCGCGTTGGCCGCGCGGGCCGCGTTGTGCAGCGCGAAGCACACCTGGTGCCGCAGCAACAACTCCTCGTCCACGTCCCTCACCGTAGCGCGCAATTCAATTGCGCACAACTTGTCCGGGCGGGCCGGTGACTCTACCGTCCTCCCATGACGCTGCTCGCGGACCTCGTGGCCGCCCTCGACTCCGGCACGATCGAGGTGGTCGACCTCACCGCTCCCCTGTCCTCGCGGACCCCGATCATCGCGCTGCCCGAGCAGTTCGGGCAGACCAGCCGCTTCGGGCTCGCCCAGATCAGCCGGTACGACGACGCCGGCCCCGCCTGGTACTGGAACAACTTCACCAGCGGTGAGCACACCGGCACCCACTTCGACGCGCCGATCCACTGGGTGACCGGCCGCGACCTGCCCGACGTCTCCCGCGTGCCGGCCGGCGACCTCGTGGCGCCGGCCGTGGTGCTCGACTTCACCGCCCGGGTCGCCGGCAACCCCGACGCGCTGCTGGAGGTCGCCGACATCGAGGCGTGGCAGGAGGAGCACGGCCCGCTCCCGGCCGGCGGGTGGCTGCTCGTCCGCACCGGGTGGGACGCCCGCGCCGACGACGACGCGGCGTACCTCAACGCCGGCCGCACCCCCGGCATGTCGGTGGCCTGCGCGAAGTGGCTGGCCGAGGAGGCGCCGGTGCGGGGTGTGGGCGTGGAGACGGTCGGCACGGACGCGGGCGCGTCCCACTCGTTCGACCCGCCGTTCCCCTGCCACTCGTACCTGCTGGGCGCCGGCAAGTACGGCCTCACCCAGCTGCGCAACCTCGCCCAGCTGCCACCCACCGGCGCGGTGCTGGTGACCGGCCCGCTGCCGATCGTGGACGGCTCCGGCAGCCCCTGCCGCGTGCTCGCGCTCGTCGAGCGGTGAACGTAGCGGAGGCGGTCGGCCACGCCCTGGCCGAGCGGGGCGTGCGGGACGTGTTCGGCGTGGTGGGCAGCGGCAACTTCCACGTGACGAACGCGCTCGTCGCGGCCGGAGCCCGCTTCCACCCCGCGGCCCACGAGGGCGGCGCGGCGAGCATGGCCGACGGGTACGCCCGCGTCTCCGGCCGCCTCGCCGTGCTGTCCGTGCACCAGGGCCCCGGCGTGACCAACGCGCTGACCGGCGTCGCCGAGGCGGCCAAGAGCCGCACCCCGCTGGTCGTGCTCGCCCCGGAGGCGACGAACCCACACTCCAACTTCCACATCGACCTGCCGTCCCTGGCCGCGTCGGTGGGCGCCACCTTCCGGCGGGTGACACCATCCACTGTGTACACAGATGTGGCGTGGGCCTGTGCGGCCGGTCAGACGGTGGTGTTGGGGTTGCCGCTGGACGTGCAGGGCCTACCGGCCGGCCCCGTTTCCGCCGGCGTGCCACCGGTTTCGCGGGATCTACCGGCCGGCACCGTTTCCGCCGGCGTGCCGCCGGATGCGCGGAATCTTCCGGCCGGCACCGTTTCCGCTGGCGTGCCGCCGGTTTCGCCGGACGCGCCGGGTGTCGGGTCCCTTGTGGACGCTCTCGCGGCGGCCCGGTGGCCGGTCTTCATCGCCGGCCGCGGCGCCGCCCGCCGGGGCGCGGCCGCCCGCACCGCGATCGCCGAGCTCGCCGCCCGCCGCGGCGCCCTTCTCGCCGTCTCCGCCGCCGCCCGCGGCCTGTTCGCCGGCGACCCGTGGTACCTCGACGTGTCCGGCGGCTTCGCCACCCCGCTCGCCGCCGAGCTCATCGCCGGCGCCGACCTCGTCGTCGCCTGGGGCAGCACCCTCAACATGTGGACCACCCGGCACGGCCGTCTGATCCCGCCCGGCGCCACCGTCGCCCAGGTCGACACGGACCCGGCCGCGCTCGGCCGGCACCGCGCGGTCGACGTGCCCGTGACCGGCGACGTGGTCGAGGTGGCCCGTACCTGCGCCGACGCGCTCGGCCACCACGCCGGCTGGCGCACGCCCGCGCTACGAGCAAGGATCGCGGCCGAGGGCCGCTGGCGCGACGTGCCGTTCGAAGACACCACCGCGGACGGCCGTATCGACCCGCGAACGCTGAGCATCGCGCTGGACGACCTCCTCCCCCGCGAACGGACGGTCGTCGTCGACTCGGGCAACTTCATGGGCTACCCGGCGATGTACATGTCGGTGCCGGACGCCGCCGGCTTCTGCTTCACCCAGGCGTTCCAGTCGATCGGCCTGGGCCTCGCCTCTGCCCTGGGCGCCGCGGTCGCCCGCCCCGACCGCCTGACGGTGGCCGCGCTGGGCGACGGCGGCTTCCTGATGTCGGTCGCCGAGCTCACCACCGCCGTCCGCCTGGGCCTGCCACTGCTGGCGGTGGTCTACGACGACGCCGCGTACGGCGCCGAGGTCCACCACTTCGGCCCGCACCGCCACCCGCTCGACACGGTCACCTTCCCGGACACGGACCTGGCCGCGACCGCGCGCGGCTTCGGCTGCGAGGCCCTGACCGTCCGCACCGAGGCCGACCTGCGCGGCGTCCACGCGTGGCTGGCCGGCGACCGCACCCGCCCGATGGTCGTGGACGCCAAAGTCGTCTCGACCGAGCCGTCCTGGTGGCTGGAGGAGGCCTTCCGCGGCCACTGAGGTTATCCACAGATCGATCCTGGCCGGTTGCTCAGGCGAGCCTCGTCGGCGACAGTCGCCGAATGAACCCGGAACTGCGGGCCCTGCTCGACCGCAATGGCGGCGTCGCGACGCGCGACGAGGTGTGCCGCGTGGTGCCGACCTGGGTGCTGGAGTGGGCGTGCCGGGTCGGCGACGTGCGCCGGCTCCTTCCGGGTGTCTACGTGGACGGCACTGTGGCCGGCGAGCCCGCGGTGCTCCGGCAGGCAGCCGTGCGCTATGCCGGCGGGCGCGCGGCGATCAGCCATACGACCGCCTTGGACGTGTGGGGGCTGCGGCCCGCCGATCGTGACGAACCGGTCCACGTCAGTGTCCCTTTCGGGGTGCGGCTGCGCTTTCGCCAGCTGGTAGTGGTTCACCAACGCCGAGGCCTGCGGATCGAGGCACCGGACGTGGTCGTCCGCCGCAGCCTGCCGGTCACCCGTCTGGAGACCACGCTCGTCGATGCGTGGCCGCTCCTATCACCCGACCAGCGACCGGCTCCCGTGATCACGGCCGTCAGTGGCCGCCTCACCACGCCGGAGCGAGTCTTGGCGGCGCTGGAAACCGCGCCCCGACTCACCGACCGAGCCACGATGCGCGTATTGCTGGACCGCCTCGCCGCGGGTTGCCACAGCGCCCTCGAAATCTGGGGTCACGACCATGTGTTCGCGGGACCCGGCATGCCGCCGTTCGAGCGTCAAGTGCGGGTGCGCCTCGGTGGGCGGACGTTCTACCTCGACGTGTGGGCGCCCGAGGAGCGGGTTGACTTCGAGTTGGATGGCGTTGCTTCGCACGGATCCCCCGACCAGCGGGAGGCGGATCTGCGGCGAGACGCCCAGTTGGCAGCGCACGGGATTCAGGTGGTCCGCTTTACCCACCGACGATTGTTCTTTGAGACGGATGTGGTGCGGCGGGAGGTCCTGGACGTCCTCACCGCCGCCGTGGCGCCGCATGATCGGTAGCCCGCAACCTGTGCGACACGCCGGGAAGACTCCGGTTTCCGGGCTAACGATCAAGAAGTCGGTCAGGCGGGTGGGCGGTTTCGGAGGGCGATGACTGTGGCGCCCTGGTGGAGGCTTGTGGCTAGGGAGCCGCGGGCGCCGTCTACGCCGTCGCGCAGCGCCTCCAAAAGCTCGCCGGCCTTCATCGCGCGGCCGAACAGGTGGCCCTGGCCGGCCGTGCAGCCCAGCTCCCACAGGGCTTGGCGCTGGTCGGCGGTCTCGACGCCCTCCGCGACCACGGTCAGGCCGAGCGAGCGGCCCAGCTCCACAGTGGAGCGGACCGCGGCGGCGGCCTGGGCGGAGGTGCGCATCGCGGCGACGAAGGTGCGGTCGATCTTCAGCTCGTGCACCGGGATCTCGGAGACGACGGAGAGCGTCGAGTGGCCGGTGCCGAAGTCGTCGAGCGCGAGACGCACGCCCGCGTTGCGCAGGCCGGTCAGCACGCGCTCGACCGCCTGGAGCTGGCCCACCGAGGCGGTCTCGGCCAGCTCCAGCACCAGCGAGCCGGGGTCGAGGTGGTGGGCGCGCAGCTCGTCGAGGACAAGCCCGGGGAACGCGGGGTCGAGCAGGCTGTGCGGCGACACGTTGAGCGCGACGGCCAGGTCGAAGCCGGCGGACCGCCACTCGCGGAGGCCGAGGAGCGCCTGGCGCAGCACCCGGGCGGTGAACGCGCCGAGCAGGTCGGAGCGCTCGACGATGGGCAGCCACTGCTTGGGCAGCAGCACGCCGTGGCGGGGGTGGGCCCAGCGGGTGAGCGCCTCGGCCGCGACCGCCTCGCCGCTGCCGAGGTCGACGATCGGCTGGAAGCGGACGGTGAACTCGCCCTCGGCCACCGCGCGGGCCAGCTCGCCGCCGAGCGAGAGCTGGCGGTGGTCGGCGGTGTCGCGGCCATGCTGGTAGTCCACGATGGACACACCGGCGCGCTTGGCCTGGTACATCGCGACGTCGGCGCGGCGCAGCAGCTCGCCCGCGCTCACGCCGGGGCCGGCGAGCGCGATGCCCGCGCTGGCCTGCACCGTGACCTGCATGCCGGCCAGCGCGACCGGCTCGCGGAGGCAGTCGAGGATGCGGCGGGCGCGGTGGATCGCGGTGGCCGGGGCGGGCAGGTTGTCGAGCAGGATCGCGAACTCGTCGCCGCCCAGCCGGGCCACCACCGCGCCGTTGTCTTTCGCGGCCGCCTCGAGCCGGCCGCCGAGGTCGACCAGCAGCTGGTCGCCGAAGGCGTGGCCGAGCGTGTCGTTGACCTCCTTGAACCTGTTGAGGTCGACGAGCGCCAGCGCGCGGGTGCCGCTGCCCGGGCGCTCCTGCGCGGTGCCGAGGAGGTCGAGCAGGGCACGCCTGTTGGCGAGGCCGGTGAGCGGGTCGCGGCGCGCGTCGTCGGCGTGCCGCTCGGACTGCTGGTGCAGCTCGGCGTAGGCGCGGGCGTTGAGGATCGCGGTGGTGAGCGACGCGCCGAACGCGCGCAGCGTGCTCTCCTCCCGCCCCTGGATGCCACCGGTGGTCGGTGGCAGGGCGAGCCGCAGCACGCCGATCGCGCTGCCGTCGCGGCCGCCGAGGAGGCGGCTGGCGGTCAGCGTGGCCGGCGGGGGCGCCGCGCTGGACGGCCCGTCGTAGAGCACGCCGTCGGCGTCGGCGCGGACCAGCCGGCACGGCTCGACGTCCCAGAGCTCGACCTGGGCCTGGCGGGCGCCGAAGACCGCGACCGCCCCGCGCGCCGCGGTGCGCAGCACCCCGTCGAGGTCGACGCCGTTGAGCGCGTCGGTGGCGGCGGCGAGCTGCTCCCAGGTGGTGCGCTCGGCGCGCAGGTGCAGCCGGTGCATGTAGACGAGGTAGACGACGAGCTGGGCCGGCGGGATGGCGATCAGCAGCCCGGGGTCGAGCCCGACGAGCGCGAGGGCGGCGCCGGCCAGCAGGACGGAGGCGACGTTGAGCGCGAGCCGCACGTCGAGGTCGGTGCGGAAGATCTGCGCCCAGGGCCGGCCGGTGGCGAGCACCAGCGTGGCCAGCATGATGATCTCCTCGACCGCGATCAGCGCGACCGCGGCGAGCAGCAGGGCCGGCGGGTAGACGCTCCACGGCTGGGTGAGCAGGTCGCCCTCCAGGGAGGGGCGGACGCCGGCCAGCCACACCGCGTATGTCGCCGCGGTGGCGGCGAGGATGTCCTTGCCGCTGTTGTGCAGGGCCTTGTGCGCGGAGGCGCCGTTGTGGCGGACCACGAGCCGGGCGGCGGTGACGCCGGCGGCCGTGCAGACGATCGCCCACGCGGGCGGCAGCCCGAGCACCAGCACGAGCAGGAACGCCGAGGAGGCGCTGAACCGGATCTGCGTGCGGATGCGGACCGGTGCCGAGCAGGCGACGCCCACACCGGCGAGGCTCACCGCGACGACGAGGTAGATGACCTCCGCCGGCGGTGGGACGGTCAGATGGGCGATGGCCCAGGCCACGCAGCCGGCGGCCAGAAACAGGACGAGACCGGTCAACAGCCGTAGCTGCCCGGTCTCACCCTTCCGCACGCCGACCTGTCCCTTCCACTGTGGAGGGTTTCCATCGACCGATTGACATCCGGTCAGGTTACCGCAGCGGAGAGTGAGATCGACACCCCGGGAGAGGCTCAGCCCCAGTCGATGTTGCGCCGCATGGCCGTCCTCCCTCCGTGTCGCCCACAGACACGGTAGGGAGAGTTCGCCCCGGAAAGGAAGGTTAAAACGTCCCTTGCACCAGACTGAGCCTATTCAGACCGATCTGTGCCATAACGTCATGTTGCCGCCACGCTCCGCAACCGCGCTGGGCCGCGCCCGTCACCCGGGAGGGACCACGCGCGGTAACCCTCAATCGGCACTTTACCCAGCTCACGTCACACAGGCATCATGGGTTTCACTTAGGAGGGGATCCCATCGACGGATGATCGCGGCCCGTATCGACGAGGTTCTACCAGATACCCGCGGTGACCTGGCACCCACAGTGCACTCCGGACCCAGAGCCGGTAACGAACGCGTGACGGCCGCCCGGTACGCTCGCGCGGTGGAGGATTCGGGTGCGTTACGGCGGCGTGGCCGTCCCCGGGACCCCGATATGGAGACGCGGGTCTACAGCGTCGTCGTCCTGGTGTTCGCCGAAAAGGGCTGGGCGGGCTTCACGCTGGACGAGGTGGCCCGCCGTTCCGGCGTCGGAAAGGCCTCGGTCTACCTGCGGTGGCGCGACAAGCGGGAGCTGCTGCTCGCGGCGATGCGCGCCCGGCTGGAGCCGTTCCAGGGCTGGACCCACACCGGCGACCTGCGCGCCGACCTCAAGACCATGGCGCGGTACGTGTTCCACATGTACTGGGGGTGGGCCGGCCTGGCGATCATGCGGCTCTGGCTGGACGCCCGCACCTACCCCGACCTCTTCGCCGACCTGCGCGACTTCTACCTGTTCGGCAGCGTGCGCACGGTGGAGGCGATGATCGCCGCGGCGGTCGACCGGGGCGAGCTGCCCGAGGGCACCGAGCCCGCGCTGGTGCTGGGCACGATGTTCGGCGTCGCCACCGTGCAGGTCTCGATGGCGCCGCCCGCCCCGGGCGAAGACGTGACCGCCCGCACCGAGGAGTACGTCGACCGCCTCGTCGACATGGTGCTCGTCGGCCTCCGCGGCGGCCACACCCCAGGCCACCAGACCACCGTTC
The DNA here is from genome assembly GCF_059359075.1 of Phytohabitans sp. LZ39. Lineage (NCBI taxonomy): Bacteria > Bacillati > Actinomycetota > Actinomycetes > Micromonosporales > Micromonosporaceae > Phytohabitans > Phytohabitans sp. LZ39. The sequence continues at coordinate 226,722 of NZ_JCADBM010000004.1, forward strand.
GCTAGACCACCCATGCGCTAGACCACCGACCGCTGGGCCACGCCGCTTGGATCGGCCGGGTTTCGCCTGGTCAGGTACTGCGGGATGGGGGCCCGGTCCGAGCCCGTGTCGCGCACCTTGCCGTAGCGCAGCGGGCCCCACCCGCCCTGGCTCGGTCCGCGGGACAGGTCGGCGTTCACGTCGTTCCAGCTGGTCGGCCCGACCGCGAGGTCGTAGTCGGCCGAGGCCTGGGGGACCTCGTTGTGGTGCAGCGTGACCGCGCCGTCGAGGTAGTAGTACTCGACCAGCCACATCTGCTGCGCGCCCGGCGGCACCCGCGCGGGGTTGCGGTCGGGGTGGCCCATCCAGGTCGCGCCCGGGTACGGCCCCGGCATCCGGTCGTCGAGCCGCAGCCCGCCGCCGGAGCCGGCGTGGAAGAGCTTGCCGGACAGGCCGGTCCAGGTGGGCATCGCGATCTGGCCGCCGCAGTTGTAGTACGCCACGGACCAGCGCACCGCGAAGTAGCCCTCGCCCTCCAGCGTGACCCGGTGCCCGCGCTGCCGCAGGGCCACCTTGTCACTCCGGTCGAAGCGGTCGAAGGTGCCGCCCACCGGGGCCACCTTGCCACCCTCGGGGCGGCGCGGCAGCGGGCCGGGCGCGCGGTCGGCCGGCGGCGCCGGGTCGGGAGCGTCCACATTGCTCCCGTATCCGGGCTTGGGCGCGATCTTCGCCGGCACGGGCGCCCGCTCCTCGGCGACCTTCCCCCGCTCCCCCGGCTTCAGCTCCCACGGGCTCGGCGACGGTGCCACCGCCGGGGCGGTCGCGGGCGGCGGCGCGGCCACCTCGTCCGGCGCGGAGGGTCCGTGCGGCACGATCAGGTACACGATGCCGACGGCCAGGACCACCGCGCCGGCCAGCAGCCCGCCGCGGACGCCGGGGCGCGCGGAGATGGTCTCCCGGGCCTGGTCCAGCCAGCGCTCGAGGGCGCCGGGCGCGTCCGGGTCGGTGTGGGCCGAGACGTCCGCGGTGGCCTGGGTGACCACCACACCGTGCGGTCCGCCGAGCCGGGCCACGAGTTCCAGGGGTACCGGCAGCAGCGCCACACCGGCGAGCAGCCGCTCGGCCGGCACCTGGTCGGCCCAGTGGCGCCCGCACTCCGCGCAGCCCTTGGTGTGGCGGATCAGCCGTTTGCGCCACAGTGGACTGGGCTTGGCGTCCCAGCCTTCGAGCATGTCGATGAGCTCGGTGCAGTGGCGGTCGGACCACAGCGCCCGGACTACCGCGCGGGCGCCCTGGAGCTGGGTCTTCATCCGCTGCACCCGCACCGCCGCGTGCGGGCCGGTGAGGCCGAGCGCGGCGGCGAGCTGGTCGCGGGTCAGCTCGCCGGCGGCCTCCTGCCACCACAGCGCGAGCAGCCGCCGGTCGCCCACGTCGAGCCACCGGGTGGCCTCGGCGACCTCCTTGCGCTGCCCGGTCAGCCCCAGCTCGGTGATCGTCGCGTCGACGAAGTCGGCGGCGGGGTCGGCGAGCTGGCCGGCCTCGTCCAGGTCGGTGCCGCGGGCGAGCATCTCCTTGCGCGCCCGCGCCCGGGCCCGTACCTGCTGCATCGCGATCGCGACGAGCCAGGCCCGGAAGCGGCTGCTGTCGCGCAGGCCCTTGAGCTTGCGGACGACGCGCAGCATGGTCTCCTGCACGACGTCGTCCACGTCGGCATGCCCGTCGAGCGCCCGGCCGACGATGTTGTACACCAACGGCAGATGCTCGGTGACGAGGTCGTCGAGCGACCTCTTGTCACCGTCGCGCGCCGCGGCGACCGTGGCGGTGTCGACCACCACCTCGAGCCGCGCGTGCCTCCCCATGGACACCACCTCGCCGGATCGCGGCCGTCCCCGTCCCCACACGGTGACCGTCGCCGTCCACAGGGCAAGCTAGTTTATTGGACGGCACCTGTCCATAATTATCCTGCAACTTGCGTCCCAACGGTCACAAGCGCACCAAACGCCACTCACTCCCGCGCGGCATGCCGTCCGACCCCTCCCAGCAGCACAGATAGGCGGTCTTCGACCTGGTGCGCGGTGCCCGAACCGGTCATGATCGCCGCCGGGCAGTCACCGGTGTCGACCAATAGTGTCGGAAAGGCGACCACGTTCAGGCGACGTACCCGGGCGAAGTCGGCCTCCGCGGCCCGCAGCGACCACGGGTGGTCGAAGCCGGCCACCACCGCGGCCGCGTCCAGCCCGTACTCCTGGGCGATCCGCCGGTGCGTCTCCGGCTCGGCGAGGCTGCGCCCGTCGACGAAGAACGCCTCCTGCATCGCCGCGGCCAGCTCCACCGCCCGCTCGGGCGCCGCCCGGCGCAGCGCCGCGAAGCCCCGCGCGGCCGCGGTGGAGTTCATCACGAACGAACCGTCCGCGGTCAGCCGCTCGTACCCGTCGCCGAACCAGGCGCCGGTCAGCTCCGCGATCCGCCGGTTGGTGGCGCGCACGTCGCCCAGCTGGCGGATCGGCACCCGCGCCGACCCCACGTACAGCCCTCCGCAGAGGACCTCCACGCGGGTTTCGGGATGGGCGGCGGCGACGTCCACCATGGTCTGGGCGAAGCCGTACGACCACGCACAGTAGCCATCGAACACGTAGATGAGCCCACGCTCGTTCATCGGTCCCCCAACGACCTTCAAACGCTGTGCCGGTGTACACGTACCGCGGGGCAATACAGATGATCAGCGTCAGGAAAATTTCTCGTTTCCGTTCAGCCGCTCGCGCCCGCCGTCCGTATTTCCGGACATGACGGCGATGCTGGGCTACGACGACCCCCGCGGCGGCCCTTACTACCCGCCCGGCCCGGGGTCCTCGCCCGGCCCGGGATACGCGCCTGGCCCGGGATACTCGCCCGGCCCGGGATACTCGCCCGGCCCGCACCAGGAGCCGTGGCCGGGGCCGCGCACGTACCCCCGGCACCGCGCCGACCTGCCACCGGGCACGGTCTGGGACGAGCCACCGCAGGAGCGGTCCCGCCGTCGCGGGCCGGGCCGGCTGCTGCTCGCCGGCCTGCTGATCGCCGCGTTCTCGGCCGCCTCGGGCGGAGCCGCCGGCTGGTACGCGTCCCTCTGGGCCAACGTCCAGCAGACGCCCCGCCTCACCGCCGACACCGCGGTGCCGGAGGTGCTGGTCGGCGCCGCCGAGGAGGCGCTGCCCGGCGTCGTGTCGATCGAGGTGGTGGGCGACGACGAGGCGTCGTCCGGCTCCGGTTTTGTCATCGACGACCAGGGCCACATCATGACCAACAACCACGTCGTGGAGTCCGGCGGCCGGATCACCGTGGTCGGGCAGGACGGCGAGGAGCACACGGCGCGGCTCGTCGGCCGGGTCGCCCGCACCGACATCGCGGTGCTGCGGGTCACCGACGGCGCGGAAACGCTGCGCCCGCTGTCGCTGGGCCGCAGCACCGACCTCAAGGTGGGCGAGCCGGTGCTCGCGGTCGGTTCGCCGCTCGGCCTCTCCGGCAGCGTCACGGCCGGCATCGTGAGCGCGGTCGACCGCCAGGTGCGGATGGGTGACGCGGGGAGGCAGTCCGCGGTGCAGACCGACGCCTCCATCAACCCCGGTAACTCCGGCGGCCCGCTGGTCAACGCGAAGGGCCAGGTCGTCGGCGTGAACACCGCGATCGCCACCATCGACGGCAACGGCAACATCGGCATCGGCTTCGCGATCCCGATCGAGCGCGCCGCGCAAACGGCCCAAGAGATCATCGCAGCCGCCTAGACTGCTCGGGTGGGAATCGTCTCGCCCGGCTTTCGCGGCCGGCCGCGTTCGTCCAGGCCCGAGCTGCCGCCCGGGCAGTACCTGACCGAAGACTTCCCGGTGCTCTCCGCCGGCCCCACGCCGCGCGTGCCGATGGACCGCTGGGAGTTCGTGATCACCACGGAGACGTCCCGCGAGCACCGCTGGACGTGGGCCGACCTGACGGCGCTGCCGAGCGATACGCCGACCGTCGACCTGCACTGCGTGACGAAGTGGTCCAAGCTCGGCACCACCTGGCGCGGCGTCTCCCTCGACACCCTGATGTCCGATGTGGACAGCGCCGCCGACTACGCGTTCGTCCACTCGTACGGCGGCTACACCACCAACCTCCCCCTCGCCGACCTGCTCGACGGCCAGGCCTGGGTGGCGTACGAGTACGACGGCGAAGACCTCGCCCCCGAGCACGGCGGCCCCGCCCGGCTGCTCGTCCCGCACCTGTACCTGTGGAAGTCGGCGAAATGGGTGCGCGGCATCCAGCTGCGCTTCGACGACGAGCCGGGCTTCTGGGAGACGGCCGGCTACCACGACTACGGTGACCCGTGGCGCGAGCAGCGATACCAGGGCGACTGACCTGGCGGGTCGGCAAGCTGGCGGAGGCCCGCGCCGAGACGCCGACCGCGCGCACGCTGGTGCTCGACGTGCCCGGCTGGCCCGGCCACCTCGCCGGCCAGCACGTCGACGTGCGCCTGACCGCCGACGACGGATACAGCACCCAGCGCAGCTACTCGATCGCCGCGCCCGCCGACGGCGACCGGGTGGAGCTCACCATCCAGGCGGTGCCCGACGGTGAGGTCTCCCCGTACCTGACCGAGGTCTTCTCCCCCGGCGACCCGGTGGAGCTGCGCGGCCCGGTCGGCGGCTGGTTCGTGTGGCGCACCACCAGCATCGACCCGGTGCTGCTGGTCGGCGGCGGCTCCGGCATCGTGCCGCTGATGGCGATGATCCGGGCGCGCCGGGCGGCGGGCAGCCGCGTCCCGTTCCGCCTCATCTACTCGGTGCGCACCCCCGACGACGTCTACTACGGCGACGAGCTGCGCCGGCGCGCCCGCGACGACGCCGGCCTCGACGTGACGTTCGCCTACACCCGGGCGGTCCCCGACGGCTGGCCGCACCCGCCGCGCCGGATCGGCGTCGCGGACGTCAACACCAACGGGTGGCCGGCCGCGCTCACGCCCGACTGCTACGTGTGCGGCCCGACCGGATTCGTCGAGACGGTCGCCGACATCCTCGTCGCGCTCGGCCACGACCCCCGCCGCGTGCGCACCGAGCGCTTCGGCCCGACTGGAGGATAAAGATGAGCGACCCCCACCTCGACGGCAACGCGCTCGCCGGCCCGCTGCGGGAGATCTTCGCCGTCGACGTCACCTCGGCGACGAGCCGCTGCGCCGCCTGCGGCCAGACCGGCGCGGTCGCCAACCTGCACGTGTACCCCAACGCGCCCGGCCTCGTCGCCCGCTGCCCCGGCTGCGAGGAGGTCGTGCTGCGGATGGTCCGCACGCCCGACGCGGCCTGGCTCGACCTGCGCGGCGCGGTCTCGCTCCGCTTCCCGATGTGACGTGTTCGCGACCGACCTCGGCGGCGGGGCCGAGCTGCGCCCGCTGGAGCCGTGGCAGGCCGAGGAGTTCCTCGCCCACATCGACCGCGCGCGGGAGGCGGTCGACCCGTGGATCCCGTGGGCCAGCCGCAGCACCGACCTCGACTCGGCCCGCGCCACCCTCCAGGGCTACGCCGACAAGCAGGCCGCCGACGCCGGCCGCCTCTACGGCATCTGGCTCGACGGCACGCTCGTGGGCGGCACGATGTTCGTCCACTTCGACGCGGCGGCCGGCACCTGCGAGATCGGCTGCTGGCTGGAGCCGGCCGGGCAGGGCCAGGGCCTGATCACCCGCGCCGTGCGCCACCTCGTCGACTGGGCCGTGCGGGTCCGCGGCATCCACCGGATCATCTGGCAGGCCCGCCCGGACAACACCGCCAGCCGAGCCGTCGCCCAGCGGCTGGGCATGCGCCTCGACGGCGTGCTGCGCGGCGAGTACCTCTACAACGGCGTCCGCTACGACACCGAGGTCTGGTCACTGCTGGCCCCGGAGTGGCTCGGCGATTCCTGAACCCTATTTTTGCCCCCGTCCGCGTCACCTGCGGACCGTATGCTCCCGGCGGGCTCCAGGTCCGCGGGACAAGCCCGACCCCCAGGCGCCGCGAAGCGACGCCCCAACAGAGGCCGCGGTCCGGTCGCTGCCACTCACCCGGACATCCCGAGACGCACGGGGTGACAGGACCGGCAAAGATCCCCGGCACTACATGGATTTCGCGCCCGCACAGGGTGGCCCGGCTCTCGCCGGCCACCGTCTGCGACGCCGCGTCAGCAGGCTCAGCCCCTCGACTTGCCGCTTGTCCCTTGCCCTGCGGTTTCGGCTTCGCTTGTGGTTGCGGTTAGTGCGCCTCCGGCGGGGCCTCGGGCTCCGGCCGGGCCGTCCCCGGCTTGCTCACCCTTCTTGGTGGGTGGTTGCGGTGTTCGCCGTGCCGTATGCCGTCGTCCAGGCTAAGCCGAGCAGACCAGCGCCGGGACCGCCAGCCTTTGTCTGATCCTCACCGTTCGCGGGTCGTGGCAGCCCCGGCGCTGGTCCGCTCCCCTGGCGGGTGGACGACGGCATACGGCACGGCTCGGGCTTCGCACGCTGGCTGCGGCAAGAGGCGGGGCCGGCCGCAGCGGCGCGTCATGACCGTTTCAGCCGACTACTTGCAGGCAGATCCTTTCCCCGGGTCCGCGTCAGCGGTAGACCGTATGCTCCCCGCTCGCAAGGTCCGCTTCGGTCACCGGGCTATCAGTTACACGGCGTCACCGGCCGGGACCGAGAGCTTTTGAGATCTAGGACAGTTAGGGTTGATATGGCGCCCTAACTCTCCAAGATCTCGAATCGTGGCCCGCGCGCACGGCGGTGGCGGTTACTCAGGGCGACGACGCCCTGTTTGATCTCCCACCGCCTGTTCGGCAACAGGCATTGTGGACAAACAACGCCGCACCGCGCGGCGTGGGCCGCGCATCCGCGGAGGCAACGGGGTGACCGCGACCAACAGCGGACGGGTGAGGCCGCGGGAGCAACGGTCCGGACCACGACGGGCGTCGCGGTAGCTCAAAATCTCGAACCCGGTCTTCTGGACGCGGGCCGGCACCAGTCGCTGATCTTGGGGCCGGCCAGGCCGAAGAGCAGGGCGCCGTAGACCGCGACCGACAGCCAGGCCTGGCCCGAGCCCACCCGGTCGGTCGCCGCGCCGACGACGACGAGCACGACGTTGGCGGCGCACACGAGCATCGCCAGCGTGCGCCCCCGTGCCCAGCCGACGAAGACGCCGACGCCGGCGACCACCTGCGCGCCCGCGAGCAGGATGGCGAAGATCGCCGCCGCGACGACCTCGTCCTCCTCGCCGTGGGAAACCGCGTCTTCCACCAGCAGGGCGGCGACCACCGCGCCCAGCGCCCCGAACAGCACGAGCAGGATCGAGACGATCCACACCGAGGCGGGCCGGCGGGCCGGCCGCTCCGGCTCGGGGCGCCGGTAGCGCGGGCGGAGCGGCGGCTCGCGCCCGGTGCCGTTGTCGTCAGGCATCGGGCGCATGCTATCCCGGCCGCTCTACTGTGGACTACCCCAGCGCCCGGTACGGCGTGAGCACCTGCTTGGCCTTCGCGGTGGGGTTGGTGGCGGCGGCGATGGAGTCGAACATGGCCCGGCCCAGCACCGCGTGCGCCTGCACGGCCGGGTGGGTGGCGCCGAAGTTCTCCGGCTCGGCCAGCTTCTCGGCGAAGAACGCGTACGTGAGCACCGGCGCGCCGTCCGTGCCGAACATGATGCCGACCTCGTGCCGCGACGCGCCCTGCGTGGGGTTCTCCGCACCGTACTTGGTGGCGACCCGGCTCCGCTCGTTCGACGACATGTTGCGCCGGACGCCGTCGTGGTAGCCGTTGACCCACCGGGTGACGCGGAGCAGGAAGTCGCACGACGCGGGCGAGAGCAGCGTCTTGTTGGCCAGCCGCCACAGCAGGTCGTGGGCCTCCCGGGGCGTGGTGACGCCGAGGAAGAACCGGTTGGGGTTGGCCACGGGCTCGACCCGCGTCTTCACGAAGCCCTTCGCCGCGAGGATGTCGTTGATCTCGAGCGCCGGCGCGACGCGGCCGCACATGCGCACCGCCGTGTTGTCCGAGACCAGCAGCATCGCGGTCAGGAAGTTGGCGATCGTGATGTCGTCGCCCCACACGCCGTGCAGGTGGTAGATGCCGCTGCCGCCGAGGATGATGTCGGCCGGCAGGTCGAGCTTCTGCCCAAGCGTGAGCTGCCCCCGGTCGACCTTGTCGAGCACCGCGGTCGCCACGAAGAGCTTCTGCACGCTGTAGCCGTTGAGCACGTAGTCGGCGTCGTCCTCGACGAGCGTGGTGAGCGCGCCCGCCGCGTCGACGGCCGCCACATGCGAGTGCCAGGTGCCGCCGGCCTTGACCTTCTGCCGCTCGTAGACGTTCGCGACGCGACGCGTGCCGCCGGCCTCCGCGGCCTGTGCCGGCCCGCCGGTCGCCCCGACCGCCGCCGCTCCCGCGGCCACGGTCGCCCCGAGCGCCGCCCGCCGGCTGATTCCCCCGCGCATCAGAAAACCTCCCCGATGATCGTCGATGAACCTGGGCGAGAGTACCGGACCCGCCCGGTTAACTGGGCAGTAACATACGGCGGAGGGCACGCGACGGCGGGGCCCCGCAGAAACGCGGAGCGGCGCGAAGCGCAGGGTAGCGTTTTCGTGGGTGCGAACGGGAGGCGACCGGGTGGATCGGCGGCTGGAAGGGAAGGTCGCGCTGGTCACCGGCGCGAGCCGGGGCATCGGGTACGCCGTGGCGGAGCGGCTCGTCGCGGAGGGCGCACGGGTCTGCCTGACCGCGCGCAAGGCCGAGCCGCTGCTCGAGGCGGCCACCGCGCTCGGCGGGCCCGACCGGGCGATCGCGGTCGCCGGCAAGGCGGACGACCCGGAACACCAGGCCGAGGCCGTGGTGCGGGCGGTCGAGTCCTTCGGCAGCCTCGACATCCTGGTCAACAACACCGGCATCAACCCGACGTTCGGGCCGCTGCTGGAGACCGACCCGGGCGCGGTACGCAAGGTCTTCGAGGTGAACGTCTTCTCGGCGGTCGCCTGGGTGCGGCACGCGTACGACGCGTGGCTGGGCAAGAACGGCGGCGCCGTCGTCAACATGTCGTCGATCGCGGGGCTGGGCGCGGCGCCCGGCCTCGGCGTGTACGCGGCCAGCAAGGCCACCCTCATGCAGGTCACCGCACAGCTCGCGGTCGAGCTCGCGCCGGCCGTGCGGGTCAACGCGGTCGCGCCGGCCATCGTGAAGACGCAGTTCGCGACCGCGCTCTACGCCGGCCGGGAGGAGGAGGTGTCGGCCGGCTACCCGCTGGGGCGGCTGGGCCAGCCCGGCGACGTGGCGGGAGCGGTGGCGTTCCTGGCCTCGGCGGACGCCGCGTGGATCACCGGGCAGACGCTCGTGATCGACGGCGGCCGGACGCTGGTGACGGGCCTGTGACGCCGGGCCTCGACATCGCGCGCCTGCGGGCCTACCTCGACACCGAGCACGCCGGCCTGCGCGACGGCGAGCTGCGCGCCGACCTCATCCCCGGCGGCAAGTCCAACCTCACCTACACGCTGCGGGACGACTCGCACACCTGGGTGCTGCGCCGCCCGCCGCTCGGCCACGTACTGCGGACGGCGCACGACATGGCCCGCGAATACCGCGTGATCAGCGCCCTCGCCCCGACCGCGGTGCCGGTCCCCCGCACGCTCCTGCTCTGCCCGGACGCGGAGGTGATCGGCGCGCCCTTCTACGTGATGGAGTTCGTCGACGGCACCGTCTACCGCACCGCCGAGCAGACCGCGGCGCTGGGCGCGGAGCGGGCGGGCACGCTCGCGTTCACCCTGGTGGACGTCCTCGCCGACCTGCACGAGGTCGACGCGGAGGCCGTGGGGCTCGGCGACTTCGGGCATCCGGCCGGCTACCTGGAGCGGCAGGTGCGCCGGTGGAAGGGCCAGCTCGACGCCTCCCGCAGCCGCGACCTGCCCGGCGTCGACGAGCTGCACACCCGCCTCGCGGAGAGCGTGCCGGCGGAGAGCGGCGCGAGCGTGGTGCACGGCGACTACCGCCTCGACAACGTCGTGGTCGACGCGGACGGGCGGGTCGCCGCCGTGCTCGACTGGGAGATGGCCACGCTCGGCGATCCGCTCGCCGACCTCGGGCTGCTCCTCGTCTACTGGGACGGGCTGGCCCGCATCGGCGGCAACGCGGTCGCCACCGCGGTCAACCCGGCCGCCGGCTTCCCGCCGGGGGCCGCGCTCGCCGCCCGCTACGCCGAGCGGCGCGGTGCCGACCTCACGCGCCTGCCGTGGTACACCGCGTTCGGGTTCTTCAAGCTCGCGGTCATCGCCGAGGGCATCCACTACCGCTTCACGCGGGGCAAGACCGTCGGCGCCGGCTTCGAGCAGATCGGCCAGATCGTCCCACCGCTGGTCGCGTACGGGCACGCCACGCTGTCGGAGGAGGCCTAGATGGACTTCGGGTACGACGACAAGACCGAGGAGATGCGCGCGCGGCTGCTGTCCTTCATGGACGAGTTCGTGTACCCGGCCGAGCCGCTCCTCGACGAGCAGGAGGCGGCCGGTCCACAGTGGACGACACCGCCGATCGTGGAGGAGCTGAAGGAGCGGGCCCGCGAGCGCGGCCTGTGGAACCTGTTCCTCCCGTCGATCGGGCTCACCAACCTCCAGTACGCCCCGCTCGCCGAGATCACCGGCCACAGCCCGATGCTCGCCCCCGAGGCGCTCAACTGCGCCGCGCCGGACACCGGCAACATGGAGCTGCTCGCCGAGTTCGGCAGCCTGGCGCAGCGCGAGCGGTGGCTGGAGCCGCTGCTTTCGGGGCGCATCCGCTCCGCCTTCTGCATGACCGAGCCGGACGTGGCCTCCTCCGACGCCACCAACATCGCCACGAGCATCACCCGCGACGGCGGCGACTACGTGGTCAACGGCCGCAAGTGGTGGTCGACCGGCGCGATGAACCCCCGCTGCGAGATCTTCGTGGTCATGGGCCGCACCGACCCTTCCGCGCCGCGTCACCGCCAGCAGAGCATGATCCTGGTACCGCGGAACACGCCCGGCGTCACGGTGCGGCGCGCTATGAAGGTCTTCGGGTACGACGACGGCGCCCACGGCGGTCACGCGGAGATCTCCTTCGAGGACGTGCGGGTCCCCGCGGAAAACCTGATCGCCGGCGAGGGCGAGGGCTTCGCGATCGCACAGGCCCGGCTCGGTCCCGGCCGCATCCACCACTGCATGCGCCTGATCGGCATGGCCGAGCGGGCCCTCGCGCTGATGTGCGAGCGGGCGAGCCAGCGGGTGGCGTTCGGCCGCCCGATCGCGGAGCACGGCGTGGTCGCCGACTGGATCGCGGAGTCGCGGGTACGCATCGAGCAGGCCCGCCTGCTGGTGCTGAAGACCGCGTGGCTGATGGACACGGCGGGCAACAAGGCCGCCCACGCCGAGATCCAGGCCATCAAAATCGTCACGCCGGCGATGGCCGAATGGGTGCTGGACAAGGCCATCCAGGCCCACGGCGGCGGCGGCGTGAGCCAGGACTTCCCGCTCGCCCGCCTGTGGACCGCCGCCCGCACCCTCCGCCTGGCCGACGGCCCCGACGAGGTACACCGCGCCGCCCTGACCCGCCGCGAACTGCGCCACCACACCCGGACGTAGCTGCCGCGGGCACCGCGCGGGCCGCTGTCACCCGCGCGCTCCGTTGGTCTGCGCGACGAGCTCCGCCCGCTTGGGTCGGCGGCTTGCCAGGGCTCGCCGAAACCCCGACCCGCGCTGCCATTCCGCGCGACAAGGCCACAAAGGAGCCAGGTTTCTGCTGACTCACGGTCCGGGCTGGCCGCGACGGGGTGTGCACTTGATCGACGTGAGCGGAATGCGGTGACTTCTCATGCGATCCATTCATACAAAGATCCCCACATGATCGATCACGGCTCGGGACAGAAATTTGGCGGCGACTGCGGGACAATTTGGTGAATGCGGCAGCTGCAATTGTTTACCTCGGCCGCGCTCGCCAAAATGCGTGACCGGACCTTGCCGCGCCGCGACCGCGGGTTCGCCCCAGGGTGCGGCGTCAGTTCCATGGCGAGGTCCGCCGCTGCTTTCCCATCGGTGCTGATTCAGGGTGGCCACGCGCCGCGCCGCCAAGCCGCCGACCGGCGACCGGCGGGTGAGACCGCCCGGGTAGCTGGGTGGGCGGAGGAGCTGCCCGATGCGTCCCGACCTGGGCCGGCGAGGGCGGGCTCCGGGTCGACCGGATCGCGGCGACGGGCACACTGAGCGCGTTGGCGCGTCCAGCTCGGCAGCCTCGCGCACGCCGCTCGCGGTCTCATCCGCCGACCCGGCTCCTCGGGGTCGCAGAGCACCAGCCGGGTGGGCTTGCGGCGCGGAGGTGGCAGGGGAGGTCGGGGATCTCGGCGAGCCCTGGCGAGCCGCCGACCTCCGCGGTCTCCGGCGGGAGCGACGGTCCGCCGCTGACGCGGGTCCGGGAAAGGAAGGCTCTAGGACGGCTGGAGCGCGGCGGCGACGCGCACGAGGCCGGGGCCGGACGTGCGCCGCGCCTCGACGGCCACCTCGACCTCGCCGCCGGCCGGCGGCGGGATGTCCACAGTGGATCGGGCCGGGTCGGGTGACACGGGCGCCACCTCGCCGACCGGCTCGCCGTCGACGAGCACGCGCGCCTCGCCTGCCGTGTCCGGGTCGGCGGCCGTGCGCACGACAAGCCGGCCGCCGCGGGTGGTCCAGGTGACGGCCAGCCGCTCCCATGAGGACCGCGACGTGCCCGGCCAGTCGGACGGCCGCGCCGGCATGAGCGGCACACCGGCCGCACGGCCCTCGGTGGACTCGGCGCCAGCGGCGGCTGGAGCGGCGGACTCAGCGCCAGCGGAAGCGGCCGGAGCGGCGGACTCGGCGCCGGCGGCGGCCAGGGCGGCGGCCGCGGCCGGGGTGGCGCGCATCCGGGCGGCCTCCAGCAGCCTGAGGCGGCGCTTGAGGTCGCGTAGCTCGGTGAGCAGGGTGTCGGGCCGGTTGATCCTCGTCATGGCACCTCCGCCGTGGGCGTGACCGTGAGCGTCACCCGCTCCTCGCCCGCGTCGTCGCCGGGGGTGACCGTGTAGCCGAGCAGGCGCACCGTCACGTCGACGTGGTCGCCGGCGAAGAACGGGTCGTCGACCACCAGCCGGACGTCGTCGCCGACCGTGTAGGTGCCGACGACCGGGTCGAGGTCGGCGCGCACGGTCAGCTCGGGCAGCACGACCGGGCGGCGCCGGGCGGCCAGCTCACCCCTCGCCTGGGCCAGCACCAGCGCGGCGTCGGCGGTGTCGAGCTGGGAGGCGGCCTCCTCCAGCAGCGGCCAGCCGCCGGCGTAGGCGCCGGTGTCTTCGGCGAACCGCAGCAGCGTGCCGCCCTGCGCGAAGACGCGGGTCGCCATGCTCGCGGCGTCGACCGGCCAGACGATGTCGACGAGGTTGGCGCCGTACTCCCACACGTGCGCGGCGCCGGGCTGGCCGAGCCGCGGGTAGCCCAGGCGCAGGTAGCGGACCGGTTGGCCGCCCGACCCGTACTCCACGTCGACCGTGAAGTCGAAGCCGCCGTCGGCGTTGGCCAGGTCGCGCAGCGCGTCGGCGACCGGCTTGAGCTCGCCGGCGGTCCAGCTGACCGTGCGGCGCACTCCCGAGCTGGTCGCGCCGCGCACCTCCACCCCCAGGTCGCCGCCCGGGTGCGACTGGGCCAGCTCGACCAGGCCGGCGGCGATCTCCAGCTGGTCCACATTGGAGTACGGGACCACGCCGGTCTCGGTCACCGGGTGGGCGAGGACCCGCCGGTGCTCGAAGTACGACAGGAAGTCGGCCGCCCCGATCTCCAGCGTGGCCGACGACGCGATGTACCGGCTGGTCCACACGATCCCGCCCCAGAGCAGGTCGCCGTCCCGGTCGACGTACACGGCGGCCCGGCCGGGCTGGGTGAGCAGCCGCGGCTCCCGCCCCCGGATCTCGGGGTCGTCGACCCGCAGCTGGCCGCGAAGCGTGCCGGTGTCGTTGAGGCGCTTTTCGAACGTCACCCCGGTGAGCGGCAGCTCGTCCAGGATCGTGCCGGCGCGCAGGTCCGCGACGAGGTACGTGTACATCAGGTGGTGTAGGTGGCGAGCGCGGCGTAGGCGACCCCCTCGAGGGAGAGCCAGTCGTCGGCCTGGAGCGCCGGGCCGAGCAGGACCTGCCCGGCGCTGTTGACGTCGAGCCGGATCGGTCCGTTGGAGCTCATCGCCGTGAAGATGTGCTTGTGGCGGGGCTGGTAGGGGCTCGGCAGCGTGTAGATGACGGCGCCCGCGGCCCGCGCGGCGGAGGTCTTGACCAGCCCGCGCAGCCGCACCCAGCCGTCTTCCGTGATCGTGTACGCGCCGGGGGCGTACGGCGAGCCGTAGTTGCTCCAGCCGGACGCGGACAGCGCGTGCCAGGTGTCGACGCTGCCGCGCGGCGGCCGGTAGGTGACCCAGTTGTTGCCGCTGCGGACCTGGAGCTCGCGGGTGTCGAGCCGGTAGATGAACTGGCTCTGCGGTCCGGTCGCCGCCGACGGCAGGTCGGTGTTGCCGCGCACCGGCAGGATCCCGCCGAGGGCCGCGGTGAACTGGCGCGTGTCCGTGTACGTCGGTGTGGCCCCGCCGGACGGCACGAAGATCTGCCCGAGCCGCAGGTGCAGCGGGTTGGTCACGGTGGGCGGCTGCGGGGTGGTGTTGCTGGTGCGCTCCCCCTCCACGACCCGCACGAGGAAGCCGGGCGCGTCGGTCACGATCTCGGCGATCACCAGGTCGGTGCGGTTGAGCGACGGGTCGGACGCGGTGAGCGGCAGCTCCTTCGGCGCGTCGAGGGTCACCACGTAGGCGCCGAGGGCCGGGCGCGCGGGATCCTGGATCACCGCCTGGAACGGGAGGACCGTGACCCGGTTGGTGGCGAGGGTGAGCCGGCCCGGGGTGCTCGGCGAGTCGCGCAGCCCGGACCGCACCCGCAGCGGGTCGAGCTGGTCGGTGAACTGGTGTGTGGTGACCAGCGCGCCGGTCGCCAGCCGGGCCTCGAAGTCGTTGATCCCGGTGACCCACCCGGGATGGCTCTCGGGCATCTCGCTCCCTCTCAGATCCAGGCGTCCCGCCACGCCACCGACAGCACGGCGGGGGCGTCGGTGCGCAGGGCGTCGAACTCGATGCCGGTGGTGCCCGCCGGCAGGCCGAACCAGGTCGAGCCGGGCAGCAGCGCGGCCCGGCGGGACGCGCCGTTGAGCCGCACGGTGCGCGCGGCGACGTCGACCACGAGCACGTCGCCGCCGGTCATCGCCAGCCGGAAGCCGAGCGTCTGGCCGCTGGCGGCGTCGCGGATCACCGGCTGCACGCACTCGCCGCTGATCGTCCACACCGGCCACGTGGTCACGGTGCCGGCGTTGGCGAGGGCCATCGACCCGCCGGCCGGCTCGCCGAAGTCGAGCGGCCAGCTTGTGATCGGGAAGGCCACGCCGGTGCCGGGCAGCGGCAGGCCACAGAGGGCGGTGTGCTGCTCGGTGCCGTAGCGCACCGGGTCGGGGGCGGTCATCTGGAGCGACCAGGTGAACGAGTACGGGGTCTGGTCGGCGACCTTCGTCTCGGCGGACAGCCGCACCATGGCCTGGCGGGTGGTCAGCAGCTCGCGCACGGCGAGCGGCCGCAGCGCCGACCCGTCGGCGAGCACGGCCGCGATCCGGTCCTTGGCCCGCTCCTTGGCCTCCCGGTCGGGCGCGACCGCGGTGCCCTCGAGCGTGATCACGCGGGCGCCGCGGAACGAAGGGGCGTCGAACGCGCCGTCGCGCTGCGGCCGGTTGGCCAGCTCCAGCCGCACGGGCGGGCCGCCGGACCAACCACTCTCCCCGGTCACCCACCACTCCACGCCGTCCGCGTCGACCGCGTTGCCGGTCCAGCCGTCCACTGTGTACTCGGGGAGGAGGAGCGTGTCGGCCATCAGTGCTTCGCCGCCCAGGCCAGCTCGCGGGCGGCGACCTGGCCGATCTCGTACTCGGACTGGCCGGCCCGCGGGTAGACATTGACGGTGACCGGCGCGGCCTCGGCGGTGCCCGCACGGGCCGTCACCGGGCCCGCGCCGGGTGCGGCACGCGCTACGGTCGCCTGCGCGAGGCCGGCGAGCGCGGGCCGGATCGTGGCGGCCCGCGGCGTCGGCACCAGGTTGGTCATCGCCTCCGCCACCATGTCGCGACTGTCGTCGATGCCCACGACGAGCCCCTCGCCGACGTTGCGGCCGATCTCGGCCATCAGCCGGGACGGCGAGCCGATGCCGAGGAAGCCCTTGATCGGCCCGGGGATGCGGTCGAGGATCGAGTCGCGGATCGCCGACACGACCCGCCCGGCCATGTCGCGCAGCCCGTTGATGAAGCCCTGCACGAGGTCGCGACCGCTCTGGTACAGGGTGCGGCCGATGTTGCCGAGCGCGCTCACGATCCGGCCGGGCAGCCCGCGCACGAAGCTCACCACGCCGCCGATCGCGTCGCCGGCCGCGGAACGGGCCCGGTTGAACGCGTCGCGCACGACCGTGTACACCTGCTGGACCCGCCGCACCGTGCTCACGACGGTGTTGACGGCGCCGGTGACGACCGCGCGCACGGCACCCCACACCGCGGTGGCGATCGCCCGCACCGCGTTGAAGACGGTGGTGACCACGGTGCGGACCACGGTGAAGTAGGTGGTCACGTACATGCGGATGACCGTGACCGCGATCTGGATGACCCGCGAGACGAACGGCCACACCGCCGCGACCGCGTTGCGGATCGCGTTGAAGACCGAGATCGCCACGTTGCGCACCGCGGAGAAGGCCGCGTTGACGATATTTCGGAACGTGGTACTTCGCTGGTACGCGAGCACGAGCCCGCCGATCAGCAGCATGATCGCGGTGACCACGAGCCCGATCGGGTTGAGCCGCATCACGAGGTTGAGCGCGCGCATGGCGACGGTGACGACCTTGGTGATCGCGTTCCACACCGCCTTGGCGGCCGCGACGACACGGGTGGTGACGGCGTCCCGCACCTTGATCGCGGTGCCCCGCACGGTCTCCATGTTGAGGTTTTTCACCGCGTCGGTGACCTGCATGAAGCGCAGCCGCAGCCCGTCGAGCGCGGGGATCCCGTCGAGCACCTTGGTGATCTCCTGGCGCATCTCCCGGGTGTTGCGGATCATGTCACGCACGCTGCCGCTCGCGCCGGCCACCGAGCCGGCCGACATCGTGACCGCGCCGGACCAGCCGACCACGGCGTCGGTGACCGCGGTGACCGCGGGGTTGGCCTCGCGGAACGACGTGGTGATCCCCTCGACCTGCTTCGCCAGGCTCTCGGCCACCTTCGTGGAGAACGCGGTGGCCGCCTCCTGCAACGGCGCGGTCAGCTGCTGGATGAGCTGCTGACCGATCGACGACGCGGGCTGGGTCACCGCTCACCTCCCTCCGAAGAACGTGGCGATCTGCTCCGGCGTCGCCGCCGTCGTGGCGGCGACCCCCGCCGGCTCCG
Source organism: Phytohabitans sp. LZ39 (assembly GCF_059359075.1). NCBI lineage: Bacteria > Bacillati > Actinomycetota > Actinomycetes > Micromonosporales > Micromonosporaceae > Phytohabitans > Phytohabitans sp. LZ39. Next base: position 244,148 of record NZ_JCADBM010000004.1, read on the forward strand.
CCTCGTCGAGGCCCGGCCGGGGTATCGGCTCGGGCCGCGCCGGCGGGTCGGCGTGCTCGTCCGTGTGGGTCGACGCGTACATCCAGTTGCCCGCGGCGAGCTGGTCGACGGCGGCGGCCAGCAGGTGCTCGCCCAACCCCCACTCGGCCTCCTCGCCGCGCAGCGCCCGCACCAGCGCCGCGTCGCGGGGCAGGTGTTGCACCAGCACGCGCAGCCGCCGCGCCGACAGGGTGCCGCGGTGGTAGTCGAGGACGTCGACGCCGTAGTGGCGCAGCAGGTCGGCTTCGACGGCCTCGGCGTGCTCGGTCAGGAGCGCGTCGAGGCCGAGGATTCCCCCAGGGACATGCCGGTGTCGCGGCCGTAGGCCTCCAGCAGCGCCTGGATGTCCTGCACGCTCGTGGCGTGCTCGGCGAACCGCTTGAACTGCTCCTCGCCCAGCAGCAGCCCGAGCAGCCCGTCGAGGTCGGACGGGTCGAGCCCGGCGAGCGCCCGCACCGCGTCGCGGGGCAGCTCGGTGGGGAGGCCGAAGACGTCGCCGTCGAGCTCGAACTCCCACCGCTCGCCCAGCGCCTCGAGCCGCTGCGCGCGCACCGCGTTGACGTTGTACCGCCCCACGGCCGCTACCTCCCGTCCTCAGCCGGCGCGCCCTCGGACGCGGCGGCCACCGTGGCGGTGGCGGCGCCCGGCGCGGCCGCGTTCATCGTCCAGACCGCGAGCTGGTCGGGCCGGGTGATCGGGGTGAGCGCGGAGAACGTCACGCCAAGCTTTACCGCCGACGTGCGGGTGAACGACGTCTCGTCGGTCTCGGTCACCACCCCGCGCGGCACCACGAAGCGGTGGGTAATGCTCGGCCCGTCGCGAAACTCGATGCCCAGCGCCCGCTCGTCGACCCGCGGCGCGGCGGCGATCTCGTAGCTCAGCCCGGCCGCGCCCGACGTGACCGACCCGCCGCCGAAGAAGAACGGCAGCGTGTCCGCGTTGACCTGGAGGAGCGCGAACTTCACGGACAGGTCGCGGTCGCTGTAGACGTAGCGGATCGCGGCCACCGTCTGCCACGTGTCGATCGGGTCGAGCTTGTCCTTCTTCGTGAACTTGACCCCGTCGGCCGACGTGTAGCCCAGGTCGACCCACGGCGCGGCCCAGTCGGTGGTGAAGTTGGCCGGCGGCGCGGTGTGCGCCGGGGCGACGAGCACGCGGCCGGTGCCGGCTACGCGTATCTCGCTGGCGTTGAGGGGCATCTGCGGCTCACTTCCGTCAGGCCGGGCCGCTCGGGACCCGGATCAGCAGCAGGTATCGAGTGGTGTAGCGGTTGGCGGTGGGAAAGGCGGGGTCGCGCAGCCAGCTCGGCCCGCGGTCTTCGGCGACGTCGCTGACCACGGCGCCGCCGGCGTGCGTCGCGTCGGGCGCCAGCCACACCAGGCCGCGGACGGTGCCGGCCAGGTCGAGGGCGGCGGTCTTGTCGGGCCCGTAGGTGTCGAGGCGCACCACGGCCCGGTCGACGCGGTCGTCGGCGGAGAACTCACCACCCACCCGCGTCACGATCGCGGCCCGGGCCAACCCGTCGTAGTCGTCGGGCAGCCGGACGGCCACCCGCACGCCGGCCATCTCGGGCCGCGCGGCGAGGAAGGAGACGACCAGCCGCTCCACATTGGAGAATGCCAGCGGTCGCGCGACAACCGGTGCGCCCACACCGCTCACCCCCGTAGCGATTGCCGCCACCCAGCGTGCCGACGCCACCCAGAGGTGTCAAGGCATCACCATATGTGGATCTCCATCCCCGGTGTGTCGGATTCCGGCGCGCCGGGGTGCACACCGCGGTCGGACCGGACGGAGGGCGAGGGGGCTGCGGCGATGCGGCACTATGAGGGAATGTCGAGCGCAGCAGCACCGAGCGGCGGGGTGTCGGAGTGGACCGTCGCGCTCGGCACCGGCATCCCCGGCTCCCGTTCGGCCAACTCGCCCGACCGCCGCCTGCCGAGGGGCCGCCACGACCTCCCGCGCGAGTTCGTCGCCCGCACCCAGCGCGACCGCCTGATCGACGCCATGGCCCGCACCGTCGCGGAGAAGGGCTACGTGGGCGCCTCGCTGGGCGACGTGTGCGCGGCCGCCGGCGTGTCGACCCGGGCCTACTACCAGCACTTCCCGGACAAGGAGACGTGCTTCCTGGCCGCGTTCGAGCTGGGCGTCGAGCTGCTGCAAAAGAGCGTCGCGGTCGCCTACGGCCAGCCCGGCCGCTGGCCCGAGCGGATGCGCCGCGGCCTCGGCACCCTGCTGCACATCCTCGCCGCCGAGCCGGCCTTCGCGTCGCTGGCCGTGGTCGAGGTCCTGGCCGCCGGCCCCAAGGCCCTCGCCTGCCGCCGCCAGCTGCTCGCCAGCTACCTGGACTTCTTCGCCGCCGCCCCGCGCCGCGCCGGCCAGCCCGAGGTGCCACGGGTGGCGGTCGAGGCGATCATCGCCGGCATCTACGGCGTGATCTTCGACCACGTCTCCACCGGCCGCGCCGCCGAGCTGCCCGGCCACCTGCCCGAGCTGACCTACGTGGTGCTGGCCCCCTTCATCGGCCCCAAAGCCGCCGCCGCCGCGGCCGGCCTCCCCGTCACCGCCTAGCCGCGCCCGGTTTGCTCCGGTCCGCGCCGGTCGCGGGCCGTATGCTCCCGCCGGGCACCGCTCCGGCCGGCGGCGCGCGGAGCGGGCAACCAGCAGCGAAGCGGGTCCCGCCCGCGAAGCGAACGGGACCCGCGAACCGCGAACCGCGCTAGGCCGTAAGGGTAAGGAGCTGCGCCGGATCGGTCGTGTCGGCGATCTGGTACGTGGCGCGGAAGACCGCGCTCGTCGCCGCCGTCGGGCAGCCGAAGCCGCCCGTCACGCGGATGGGCACGTCGATGCCGGCCGAGAAGTCCAGCGTCGGCAGGGTGGTGGCGGTGCCGTCGACCAGCGGGCCGGTCACCGTCGCGGGTGCGTCGGGCGCGACGAGCACCGTGCAGGTGGCGAGCCCGGAGATCTCGGTCGTCACACCGCCGGCCGGGATGGTGAGGGTGCCGCTGGAGCCGGCCGGGTCGAACTGGAGGCCGATCGTCCATTCGCCGGTGGTCGTGGTCGTGGCCGTGGTGAGGAAGATGCCGGTCGGGCAGGCGCCGCCGTCGTTGTTGAACACCGGCGCGGTCACCCCGACCGTGACCGGGCCGTCCGGGCTGTGGTTGTCGGGCTCGGCCGGGACCGCGCCGTCGGTCGAGGACGTGTTGCAGGTGACCGTCACCGAGCCGACCTGGAAGTCGGCCGTGGTACCCGGCGCCAGCGCGGCGGTGAAGCCGTGGCCGGCCGGCGTGACGGTGGTCGAGGACGCGGCGAGAGCGGGCGCCGCGGGCACCGCGAGGACGGCGACCGCGCCGAGGAACGCGGCCGCGAGGAGGGAGGGGGATCGGTTGCCCATCTCGATCTCCTTAGAGAGATGGCGGGGACTCCGTCGTCCAGAAAAGGGAGCGTTTCTGGATTGAAGCGACGGTATTCCCCGCCATCTATCCGCGTCAAGCCGGTCGCCGCAACACGCCAGCGGCTAGAAGCACTCGTCCTTGCCACTCGAGATCTTCATGCGCAGCCCGGTGAGCTTGAACGAGCCGGCGTTGGTGGACCAGGCCACCTGCCGCAGGTTGTCGATGTGCACCGTGTCGGCCTGCTGGCTGAACAGGCCCTGTAGCCCCTTCGCCCCGGGCGGCCCCTTGTCCAGCGTGGACGCGTCCCGGCCGATCTGGATGTTGGTGAACGTGGCGTTGCCGTCGAGCTGCGCCATGTCGACGAACATGTTCTCCGCCACCACCGGCGAGTCCTTCCCCGCCGTCAGCTTGAGGCTGATGTCGCCCACGATCGGGAGCGTGGTGAGCACCGACTGACAGAGGTTGCGCAGCTCGGCGCGGCGCATCGCGGAGACCGCCACCGGCTGCGGCGAGCCGTCGGCGTGCTGGTCGATCCAGCCGTAGTTGACGAAGCCGGTGGCGTCGAGCGTGTCCGCCGAGACCTTGAACTGCTGCCCCGACACCATGAAGCTGGCCGCCATCACACCCTGCGACAGCATCACCAGGATGCCCCCGGACAGGACCGTCATCAGTCCGGCGGCCACCGCGAACCGGCGCCAGCTGGTCCGCCCGCGCGCCCGGACGCGGGACGTATCGCTCATACCCGCCTCCTCCCCTCTCTCGAAACCGTGAAGATCCAGAAAAGCCGATGCTTCTGGGTCAACGCACCGTATCCCCGGCGCCACGAAGGGGTCAAGAAACGGTGAGGTTCATCGATCTGCCTTAAGAGATCCTTAATTCCTGCGGGACGTCGATCCAAGTGGCAGATCACTCCCGTACCCGGGTGCGACAACGATCACGACGGTTGGGGGACCACGTGGAGAAGTACTCATGCCCGCGCCGCGCCACCTAGAGGCGCGGCCGGTCGCGGGCCGTGGACGGCACGCCCGCATGGTGCCCGGGCCGGCCGGCCGCCCGGTTCACCGCACCGGCATCCACCGGGCCGAGGGTGGGTTGCTGCGCAGCCTGTACGACCAGCACGCCGAGCCGCTGCTCATGATCGCGCTGAGCATGACCGACGGCGACCGGCGGCTGGCCGAAGACGTGGTGCGCGAGACGCTGCTCACCGCCTGGCGCGACGTGGACCAGATCGACGTGGCGGCGTCGTCCCTGCGTCCGTGGCTGATCGGCATCGCCCGCCGGATCGTCGACGACCTGCGCGGCGAGCAGTACGAGCGGGACCAGCGCTACGAGCCGGACCAGCGCTACGAGCGCGACCAACGCCACGAGCCGGACAAGCACTACGACGACGAGCCACCCGACGTCTACGCGGCCGGCGTCGCACCGGCCCTCCAGCGGATGATGGTGCTCGACGGGCTCCGCTCGCTCCCCCAGCCGGATCGGGAGATCCTCGTCGAGGCCTACTTCCAGGGCCGCGGCGTGCGCGACGTCGCCGACGAGCTCGGGCTGCCGCCGGAGACGGTGAAGTGGCGGCTCTTCTTCGCGCTCCGGGCACTCCAGAAGGTACTGATGGGGAGCGGAAACCACGATGCCTGACCGGCCAGGCCCCTGCGTCCACCCGGACGTGGGCGCGTACGCGCTGGGGCTGCTCGAGGCGGACGAACGCACCGCCTACGAACGGCACCTCATCACGTGCGCCCACTGCCTGCGGACGCTGGAGGGCCTGGCGCCCATGATCGAGCTGCTCGGCCAGGTCGACGCGGCGACACTGCTCGCCGACACCGAACTCGGGCGGGTGCGCCGGACCCCGGCGCACCCGCCCGGCGCCGTCGTGGCCCTCTTTCCGCGGCAGCGGGAGCCGACGCACGACCGGATCCGCCGCCCGCACCTGCGCGCCTGGGACGAGCTCGACGACCGCTTCCGCGCGCCGGACCGGCTGGATGCCTCCTTTAGGGAAGCAGAGCAAAAGGCCGCGCACACACCACCCGAGCCGGCCACCCGCCGGGCCCGCGGCGGCAAGGGCAAGAGCAAGGACAAGACCAACGGCGATCTGGTACGCCGCCTGGTGCTCGTCGCCGCCGTCCTGACCGTCGTGACGATGGTCAGCCTCGTGACGATCGCGGCCCGGTCGAGCGTGACCGACCCGTCCACCGTGGCCGAGCGCCCGCCGGAGGCGGCACCGCGGGCCACGGCCACCACCGCCGCTCCTCCCCCGCCACGCACCGTCGCGCCGCCGGCGACCGCGCCGAAGCCGCCCGCGCGGGAGCCCACTCGTCCGCCGACCACTCCGCCCGCCGCGGGTACCAAGGAAGAGACGAAGGTCGCGCCCGACGCGACGAGGCCGGACGCGATCAAGGCCGGCCCCGGAGATGGCGCGGAGGGTGAGCGCCTCACGGGCCGCGACCCCGCGACCGGCGCCGCGGCCGAGGTGCGGCTCAGCGCCACCGCGGCGGGCCTGGACGTGTCGCTCACCGTAGCCAAGCTCGACGGGCCGTGCGAGTGCGCGCTCCACGTGGTCACCACGGACGGCGCGACGCACACCGCGCTGCGCTGGCGGACGGCGGAGGGGCAGGACGACTTCACGGGGCTGGGCAGCACCACCGTGGACCGGGCGGCGATCGACCGCTTCGAGATCGTCGACGACACCGGCGCCGTACGGGTGACGATCAGCTCCAGATAGTTACGTAGACCGGCGGGCGAAACCGGGACGGCGGCACGCCCGCGCCCGGGGCGCACATCAGCTGCATCGCGTCCGGGGTGCCGAGGAAGTTGCGCAGGCGGCGGGCCGCGTCCGGCCGCCGGTCGGGGGCGAGCGTCGTCACGTGCCAGCTCGCCTGCACCGGCGTGCGGTCGGTCTCCACAATGGACAGCTCACCCCGCCGCAGCTCGCGGCTGACCAATGTGGACACGGCCGGTGCCACCCCCGCCCCGTCGGCCGCCGCCGACCACGCCGCGGTCTGGTTGGGAAAGACCCGGATCCGGTCCTCGGGCACCCGGAACGCGCGCAGCAGCCGCCCGGTGTCGCTGTCGGGGTCGGTGCCGGACGGGTCGACGAGCCACGGCCAGCGGCCCGGCGGCCCGGTCGGCCGGTGGCGCGGCGGGCCGACCACGACGAGGCGGTAGCGCAGCACCGGCTCCGAGGACAGCGACGGGTCGCCGCTCAGGTCGGGTCCGATCGCCACGTCGGCGAGGCGGTTGGGCAGCAGCACCCGCATCTCGGCGGCGCTCGCCACCCCGGAGGAGGTCTCGATCTGGCCGCTCCACCGCTTGCCGAACGCCTCCACCAGCGGCGTCGCGATGAACTCCGCGATCGTGCTCGTGACCAGCAGCCGCAGCTGGGCCGCCGCGCCCTGCGCCGCGCGCACCGCCGCCTCGGCCTCCGCGCCGAGCGCGACCATCTGCGAGGCGATGCCGAACAGGCGGCTGCCGCCCTCGGTCAGCGTCATCTCGTTGCCCTCGCGGACGACGAGCTGGTCGCCGAGGTGCACGCGGAGCGCGGCGAGCGAGCGGGACACCGCCGGCTCGCTGACGCCGAGCACGTCGGCCGCCGCCCGCACCGAACGCAGCCGCGCGACGAGCACGAAGACGCCCAGCTGCGTGAGTGTCACAGGCCACCCCTTAACCATTTGGTTATCGCGGCATTGTCAGCCTCTCACACGGGTCACGAGGATGGGCCGATGCAGGTGCCGGCGCATTTCGAGTACGAGCGCGCGACCAGTGTGGACCATGCCCTCGCGCTGCTGGCCAAGTGGGGCAGCGAGGCGCGCGTGGTGGCCGGCGGGCACAGCCTCATCCCGATGATGAAGCTGCGGCTCGCCCGGCCCGAGGCGCTCGTCGACATCAACGACCTGGGGGAGCTGGCCTACGTCCGGCTCGACGGCGACGTGCTGGCCATCGGCGCGATGACCCGCCACGCGGACCTGCTCGCCTCGCCGCTGGTGGGCGAGCACTACCCGATATTCCACGACGCGGAGAAGGTGATCGCCGACCCGGTCGTGCGCAACCGCGGCACGGTCGGCGGCTCGCTCTGCCAGGCCGACCCGTCGGAGGACCTGTCGGCCGCGTTCGCCGCGGTCGACGCGGTGGCGGTGATCCGCACGCCGGCCGGCACGCGCCGGGTGCCGGTGCGCGAGTTCCACACCGGGCCGTACGAGACGGTGGTCGCGCCGGGCGAGCTGCTCACCGAGATCGCGGTACCGATCCGACCAGGTGGCGGATCGGCCTACGAGAAGGTGGAGCGGCGGGTCGGCGACTGGGCGGTGGCCGCCGCCGGCGCTGCCGTGTGGCTCGACGGCGACACGATCACCGACGCCGGCATCGGCCTGACCGCGGTGGGCGCGGCCCACTTCCACGCGCCCGAGGCCGAGGAGTACCTGCGCGGCTCACCGGCGACCGACACGAGCCTGGTCGAGGCCGGCCGGATCGCCGCCGAGCACTGCGAGCCGGTCGTCGACCAGCGCGGCCCGGCCGACTACAAGCGACACCTGGCCGGCGAGCTGACCGTCCGCGCGCTGCGCCGGGCCGTGGCTCGGGCTTCGGGGAGGGCCTGATGCAGATCACCGTCAACGTCAACGGCGACGAGCACACCGCGGACGTCGAGCCGCGGCTGCTGCTCGTGCACTTCCTACGCGACACGCTCGGCCTCACCGGCACCCACTGGGGCTGCGACACCTCCAACTGCGGCGTCTGCGTGGTCTGGCTCGACGGCACGCCGGTCAAGTCGTGCACCGTGCTCGCCGTGATGGCCGACGGCCGCACGGTCCGCACCGTCGAAGGGCTGGCCGCCGGCGCGGCGCTCGACCCGGTGCAGGAGGGCTTCGTGCGTTGCCACGGCCTCCAGTGCGGCTTCTGCACGCCGGGCATGATGATGACCGCCCGCTGGCTGCTCGACCGCAACCCCGACCCGTCGGAAGACGAGATCCGCGAGGCGATCTCCGGCCAGTCGTGCCGCTGCACCGGCTACGAAAACATCGTCCGCGCGGTCCGCTGGGCCGCCGAGCACCCCGCCGGGGAGGTGGCCACTCCATGACCACTGTGGACAAGCCGATCGGCTTCGGCCGGATGCACCGCAAGGAGGACGCGCGGTTCGTGCGCGGGCGGGGCACGTACGTCGACGACGTCAACCTGCCCGGCATGCTGTACGGCGCGGTGCTGCGCAGCCCGTTCGCGCACGCGCGGATCGTGTCGATCGACACCGCCGCCGCGCAGGCCCACCCGAAGGTCAAGGCCGTCATCACCGGCCAGACGCTGGAAGGGCTCAAGCTCGCCTGGATGCCCACGCTGTCGTACGACACCCAGGCGGTGCTCGCCACCGACAAGGTCCGCTTCCAGGGGCAGGAGGTGGCGTTCGTCGTGGCGGAGGACAAGTACTCCGCGCGCGACGCGCTGGAGCTCATCGACGTGGAGTACGAGCCGCTGCCCGCCGTGGTGGACGCCCGCCGCGCGCTCGACCCGGACGCCCCCGTGATCCGGGACGACAAAGAGGGCCAGACGAACAACCACATCTTCGACTGGGGCGCGGGCGACGAGGCGGCCACCGACGCGGTGTTCGCGTCGGCGGAGGTGGTGGTCGCTCAGGACGTGCTCTACCCGCGCGTCCACCCCGCCCCGCTGGAGACGTGCGGCGCGGTCGCCGACTTCGACGCGGTCACCGGCAAGCTCACCATGTGGTGCAACACCCAGGCACCGCACGCCCACCGCACCGTGTACGCGCTGGTCGCCGGCCTGCCCGAGCACAAGATCCGGGTCATCTCGCCGGACGTCGGCGGCGGCTTCGGCAACAAGGTGCCCATCTACCCCGGGTACGTATGCGCGATCGTCGGCTCGATCGTCACCGGCAAGCCGGTCAAGTGGATGGAAGACCGCTCGGAAAACCTGATGAGCACCGGCTTCGCCCGCGACTACCACATGCGCGGCGAGGTGGCCGCCACCCGCGACGGCGACATCCGCGCGCTGCGGGTGAAGGTGATCGCGGACCACGGCGCCTTCAACGGCACCGCCCAGCCGACCAAGTACCCGGCCGGCTTCTTCCACGTCTTCACCGGCTCGTACGACGTGGAGGCCGCCCACTGCGCGGTCACCGGCGTGTACACCAACAAGGCGCCGGGCGGCGTGGCGTACGCCTGCTCGTTCCGGATCACCGAGGCCGCGTACCTGATCGAGCGCATGATCGACGTGCTCGCGCTGGAGCTCGACATGGATCCGGCCGAGCTGCGGATGAAGAACCTGATCAAGCCCGAGCAGTTCCCGTACTCCAGCCCGACGGGTTGGGAGTACGACTCCGGCGACTACCCGCGAGCCCTGTCGCTCGCCCTGGACATGGCCGGCTACTCCGAGCTCCGTGCCCAGCAGGCCCTTCAGCGCTCACGCTGGGCCGACGGCGACCGGAGCGGGCCGCTGATGGGCATCGGCCTCAGCTTCTTCACCGAGGCGGTCGGCGCGGGCCCGCGCAAGCACATGGACATCCTCGGGCTCGGCATGGCCGACGGCGCCGAGCTTCGCGTCCACCCCACCGGCAAGGCGGTGCTGCGCATCTCGGTGCAGTCGCAGGGGCAGGGGCACGAGACCACGTACGCGCAGATCGTCGCCGAGGAGCTGGGCATCCCGCCGGACGACATCGAGGTGGTGCACGGCGACACCGACCAGACCCCGTTCGGCCTCGGCACGTACGGCTCCCGCTCCACCCCGGTCTCCGGCGCGGCCACCGCCGTCGTCGCCCGCAAGGTGCGCGAGCGGGCCAAACAGGTCGCCTCCGCGATGCTCGAGGTCGACCCCGGCGACCTGGAGTGGGAGAAGGGCCGCTGGTACGTGCGCGGCGACGCCTCGCAGGGGCGCACGATCCAGGAGATCGCGCTCGCCGCGCACTCCAGCCTCGAACTGCCCGAGGGCGTCGAGGGCCACCTGGACGCGACGACCGTGTACAACCCGCCCAACCTCACATTCCCCTTCGGCGCGTACATCTGCGTGGTGGACGTCGACCCGGGCACCGGGCAGGTCAAGGTGCGCCGGTTCGTGGCGGTCGACGACTGCGGCGTGCGGATCAACCCGATGATCGTCGAGGGCCAGGTGCACGGCGGCCTGGCGGACGGCATCGGGATGGCGCTGATGGAGCTGATCGCGTTCGACGAGGACGGCAACTGCCTGGGCGCGTCCTTCATGGACTACCTGCTGCCCACCGCGGTCGAATGTCCCTCGTGGGAGCTCGGCGAGACGGTCACCCCGTCGCCACATCACCCCATCGGTGCCAAGGGAGTCGGCGAGTCGGCCACCGTCGGCAGCCCGGCCGCCGTCGTCAACGCGGTCCTCGACGCCCTCAGGCCCTATGGGGTACGGCACGCCGACATGCCGCTCACGCCCGCGCACGTGTGGCGGGCGATCCAGGGGCGGCCGCTCCGCACCGACCTGGCCATCACATGAGACCCGACCTGCTGTCCCGCGCCTCGGTGCTGCGCGCGGAGCGGAAGCCGTTCGTGGTGGCGACGGTGGTCCGCGCGCAGCGCCCGACCAGCGCGAAGGCGGGCGACGCGGCGCTGGTGCTGGCGGACGGGACGCTCGACGGCTTCGTGGGCGGCACGTGCGCCGAGTCGACGGTGCTCTCGTTCGGCCTCCGCTCGCTGGCCTCGGGCGAGTCGACGCTGCTACGCATCACGCCTTCGGTCGGTGACGTGCCCGCTTCGGTCGGTGACGTGCCCGTCGAGGAAGGCGCGGTCACCGTGGCCAACCCGTGCCACTCCGGCGGCGCGCTGGACATCTTCCTGGAGCCGATGCTCCCGCCGCCGCTGGTGCACGTGCTCGGCGACGCCCCGGTGGCCCGCGCGCTGGTGGCGCTCGGCGGCGCGCTGGGCTACGAGGTGGCCACCACTGTGGACCCGGCGCTGGCGATCCCGGCGGACGCGGTCGCGGTGGTCGTCGCCTCGCACGGCCACGACGAGGAGCCGGTGCTCACCGCCGCCCTCCGGGCCGGTGTGCCGTACGTCGCCCTTGTCGCCAGCCGCCGCCGCGGCGCCGCGGTGCTGTCCTCTTTGGACGTCGACACCTCCGCGGTGCACTCCCCGGCGGGCCTGGACATCGGCGCCCGCACCGCCCCCGAGGTGGCCCTGTCCATCCTCGCCGAGATCGTCGCCAGCCGCCCTCGCGCCGCTCCCCCGCCGCCGGTCGTGCCACCGTCCGCTTCCCTGCTGCCCGTTCTGGAGTAGTCGTGCGCCTGGACAACGAGTTCGTCGTCCCCCGCCCGGTCGACGAGGCGTGGGCGGTGCTCACCGACATCGAACGCATCGCCCCCTGCATGCCCGGCGCCAAACTGACCGAGGTGGACGGCGACGACTACCACGGCACCGTCAAGGTCAAGGTCGGCCCGGTGGTGGCCCAGTACGCCGGCGTAGCCCGCTTCCGCGAGCGCGACGCCGCGCGGCACCACGCCGTCCTGGAGGCGACCGGCAAGCAGAGCGGCGGGCCGGGCCGCGCCTCCGCGGTGGTCACCGCCGACCTGACCGGCGAGGGCGCCGACAGCACCCGCGTCACCGTGGTCACGGACCTGACGGTGGCCGGTCCGCTGGCCCAGTTCGGGCGGGGTGCGATCGCCCAGGTGAGCGGCAAGCTCCTCGACCAGTTCGTCGCCCAGCTCAAGGAGACGGTGCTCACCTCCCCCAGCGGCGCGACCGCACCGGCCACGTCGCCCGCGGTGGAGGACGGCGCCGGCGACGTCTCCGCGGGCGGCGAGCCGGCACCGGTCGACCTCGTGCGCGCCGCGGCCGCGCCCGTGCTGATCCGCCTCATCCCGGTCGTGCTCGTGGTAGCGGTGCTGATCATCCTGATCGTCTGGCTCGTCTGACGTCCCGACACCCACGACTGGAACACCAGTGCTGTTATCCGGCCGCGTTGACAGCACTGGTGTTCCAGTCGTCGACGAGCCGCCGCGTTGATGTCCGAAAATGGCCGGACATCGGCCGTCGCGGCTGGTGGAGTGGAGGGCATGACGAGCCTTCTCGACAAGACCAACGCCCTCCGCGCCCTCCACGCGCCCGGCACCGTCCTCGTCCTGCCGAACGCGTGGGACGTCGCCACCGCCCGCCTCGCCGAGGACGCCGGTGCGGCCGCGGTCGCGACCACCAGCGCGGGCGTGGCGTGGAGCCTCGGCGCGCCGGACGGTGACCACCTCGGCCGCGAGCTGGCCGCCGCCCTTGTCGCCCGCATCGCGGCCGCCGTGAGCGTGCCGGTCAGCGCGGACATCGAGGGTGGCTACGCGGCCGACCCGGCCGGGGTCGCCGAGACGGTGCGGGCGATCGTCGAGGCGGGCGCGTCGGGCGTCAACATCGAGGACGCCGGCGGCGACGGCCTGCGGCCAACGGGCGAGCAGGCGGACCGCCTCGCGGCCGCGCGGGAGGCGGCCACCGCCGCCGGTGTACCCCTGTTCGTCAACGCCCGCACGGACACCTACCTGCGCGCGGTGGGCGACCCCGGCACGCGCCTGGCGGCGACGCTCGACCGTGCCGCGGCGTACCTCGCGGCCGGCGCCGACGGGATCTTCGTCCCCGGCGTGGCCGACCCGGAGACGATCGCCGCGCTCGCCGCGGGCATCGACGCGCCGCTCAACATCATGGCCGGCCCCGGCTCCCCGCCCGTCGCCGACCTGGCCAAGCTCGGCGTGGCCCGGGTGAGTGTCGGCGCGTCGATCGCGCTGTCCGCGTACGCGCACGCCCGGCGCGGCATGCGCGAGGTGCTCACCACCGGCACGTACGAGGGGCTCTCGTCCGACCTGGACTACGGCGAGCTGAACGGGTTGCTCGGTAAGCTCAACCCATGATCGTCGTCACGGGGGCGACCGGAAACGTCGGCGGGGAGATCGTGCGCGCCCTCGCCGGCGCCGGCCAGCGGGTGCGCGCGCACGCGGACGCGTTCCGATGAGTGGGTCCTATGTGGTCACCGGCGCGGCCCGCGGCGTCGGGAGGGCCATCGTCGAACGCCTGCTGCACGACGGCCCGGTCGTCGGCATCGACCTCGACTGGCCGCTGCCGCTCCCCCACGGCCACACCGACGTCGACGTCGAGGTCGGCTGGCCGGGCGAGCGGCGCCCGCACCGCCTGATGACCGTCACCGGCGACGCCGCCGACGAGGAGATCGCCGCCCGGGCCGCACACCTGGCCGCCGGCGAGGCGCCACTCGCCGGCTGGGTCAACAACGCCGCCGTCTTCCGCGACGCGTCGCTGCACGCCGGCCCGGCCCGCGAGGTGATCGACCTGATCGCCCTCAACCTGGGCCTGGCGGTCGCCGGCTGCGCCGCGGCGGTCAAGCACTTCCTCGCGGCGGGCACCGGCGGCGCCATCGTCAACGTCTCTTCCCACCAGGCCCGCCGCCCGGTGCCCGGCGCGCTCCCCTACGCCACCGCCAAGGCCGCGGTCGAGGGGCTGACCCGCGCGCTCGCCGTGGAGTACGGCCGCCACGGCGTGCGCGTCAACGCGGTCGCGCTCGGCTCGATCGCCACCGAACGCTACGACGCCTACCTCGCCGACGCCGGCCCGGCCGGCGCGGTGCGGATCGAGGCGGAGATGCGCCGGCTCCACCCACTGGGCCGGCTCGGCCGCCCCGAGGAGGTCGCCGCCACCGTCGCCCACCTGCTGTCGGACGAGGCCAGCTTCCTCACCGGCGCCACGATCCCGGTAGACGGCGGCCGCGCCGCCCGCGGCCTCGACCCCGAAGAGCGCCCCTGACACCTTTGAGCTTCAAGTCTGGGTGAGGGTCGCCGCCCCGTCGTGGCGTTGCTTCAGGCATATTTGCCCATGCCCGCGTCACCTGCGGACCGTATGCCCCCGCGGGCACCGCTCCCGGCGGCGACAAACCCCGCTACTTCCCCAGATCGCCGATCCGGGAACGGGCATTGTGGACAAACGTCGACCACCGCGGCGCGAGCTCCAGCACACCCTTCTCCCCCGCCGCTTGCGCGCAGGGGGAGCACGACCAACGGCGGACGGGTGAGGCCGCGGGAAATGCACCCCAAGAAAACGCTCCGCTGCGCTCCACGTTTCCCCGGGGGCCCCGCGCAGCGGTCCGGACCATGACGGACATCGCGGTAGCTCAAATATTCGAAATCCGTTTGAAGGCCGCGAGGCCCGGCGGAGGCCGCAGAGGCCGGACCCCCAGGACGGCGGGCTAGGCGGCGGCGCGGGCGCGCCAGGCGTACTCGGCGTCGGGCTCCTCGCGGGCCGGCTCGGTCGCGGGGTCGGGCTGCTCGGTCGCCAGCGCCACCACCGCCAGCAGCGCGAACGTGAGCCCCGCCGCGCCGAACGCCCACGCGTATCCGCTGGTCGTGGCCGCGGCGGCGTCGGCGCCGCCGACGTGGGTGCTGCGGGCGGCGGCGACGGCCATGAGCAGGGCGACGCCGAGGGTGGGGCCGATCTCCATGAAGGTGTTCATCAGGCCGCCGGCCAGGCCGGCCTGCCGCGGTCGCACGTCGGCCATCGCCAGCACCGTCGCACCGGCGAACGCCAGCGCCACGCCCGCGGGCACCAGCACCAGCCCGGGGAGCAGGCCGGTCAGGTAGGTGGTCTGCGGGTCGAGGCCGGACAGGTGCAGGAAGCCGGCCGCCGACAGCGCGAGGCCGGTGGCGACGACGGCGGGCGCGCCGTAGCGCTCGATCGGCCGGCGGCCGATGCGGCCCATGATGATGAGCGACACCGCGTACGGCACGAAGGCGAGCGACGTGTGCAGTGTGGTCCAGTCGCGGACCTGCTGGAGGTACAGGCCGAGGAGCAGGCAGATGATCGACGAGCCGGCCGCGGCGAGGGCGATCGCGAGGAGGGCGATGACGCGGCGGGAGTTGGCCAGGAAGGACAGTGGCAGCAGGGGTGTGTTGCCGCGGAGCTCCACCAGCACGAACGCCAATACCAGCGCCGCGCCGCCCACCAGCGGGCCGGTGACCTGCGGTGACGACCACGGGTACTCGTCGGTGATCACGAAGCCGTAGCTGAGCATCGTGATGCCGCCGGTGGCGAGCACGGCCGCGATCAGGTCGAGGCGGGGGCGCTGGCCGGGGTGGGGCTGCGCGCCGGCGGGCACCAGCCGGGGCGCGATCAGCAGGGCGAGCGTCGCGACGAGCGCCGGCGCCGCGAACATCCACCGCCACGACACCCAGGTCGTGGCGATGCCGGCGAGCACGACGCCGGAGGTGGCGCCGAGCACGGAGATGCCGCCCCACCTGGCCATCGCGTGGTGGTAGCTGACCGGGTCGGCGAAGACGCCGCGCAGCACCGCGGTCAGGGCGGGCGCGATGACCGCGGCACCGATCCCCTGGCCGAAGCGGGCACCGACCAGCATCGGATAGCTCTGCGCGTATCCGGCGGTGATCGACGCGGCGGCGAAGACGAAGAGTCCGATGAGGAGCATCCGCCGCCCGCCGTAGCGGTCGGCCAGCCTGCCCCCGAAGAGCAGCAGGCCGCTGAACGACAGCGCGTACGCGGCGCTGACCAGGATCAGCTGGGCCCGCTCCAGGCCCAGCTCACGACCGATCGCGGGCAGTGGCACCGACACCACGGTGATCGTGAAGATGAGCGTGGCCTGCACGAACGCCAGCAGCGTGAACGCACGCCGGCGCCGGGCCACCACGCGCCTCGGCAACGGAACGATGGCTAGTGTCACGGCTCCTCCCGCCAAAGAGAACCGCGGATGTTTTCACCTATACGTCGACGCTGCGTGCCTGGTTCACTACCAGGCGCATCAATTCTCTGTGACGGATGTGGTGGTTGTCTACCTAGGCCCGCATCGAGCGCAACGCCATCGTGGCCGCCTGCTCCACGATCTCGATGCCCTTCTCCTGGGTGGCGTGGTGGTCGGAGAGCACGGCCATCAGCCAGTCGTGGCCGTCTTCGGTGATCCGGCCGATGCTGTTGACCGCCCACCGGCCGCCGTCGGCGCTGACCTGGACCCAGCCGTTTTTGACCCACACGCCGGAGGCGCCGGCGGGCGCGGCGGCGGGCACGCCCCATCGCTGCTCTTCGACCACCTTGCCCATCAGCCCGAGCACGAACTTCGTCGCCGCCCCCGACAGCGGCGAGTCGCCCGCGGTGATCGACCGCAGCAGCCGCACCTGGTCGGCCGCCGTGGTGGTGGTGACGCCCCAGGCCGAGTTGGCCTTCGTCTCTTTCATGCCGAAGGCGGCGTTTGCCTTGTTGAGCCCGGACACCCCGCCCACGGTGCGGAAGAGCCGGCTGGCCGCGTCGTTGTCGCTGACCGTGATCATGTCGGTGGCGAGCGCCCGCTGCGTGGTCGTCAACGTGTCGTCGTCGAGCAGCAGCGCGGCGAGGATGTCGACCTTCACGATGCTCGCGGTGCGAAACCGCCGCGTGCCCACCGACAACCCCGCACCGCTCACCGCGTCGTGCAGCGCCACGGCCACCCGCCCGCCGTTGCTCCGGACAAACCGCTCCAGCTGCGCCTTCGTCTTCGCCACCAGGTCGGGCGAGGGCGAGGGCGTCGGTCTCGTGCGCGCCGGCCCGGCGGCGGGCCCATTGGCACCGGCGGGACGATTTGAACGCAGTGTCACGATGCCAGCACCACCTGTGGCCAACCCCGCGACACCGAACGCTGCGGCCATGGATAGCAACCCGCGACGGGACGTGGTCCTCACATGGCAGTTGTACGCGACGCGCCTGGGAGTTCGTTCAACGCCTGTACGTCCACATAGCTGAGCAGGCCTTTCGCCGGCTGCCCACCGGCGGCGACGGTGGCCGCCGTCTCGACCGCGGCCGTCAGCGCCGCCCGGAAAAGCAGCGAGCCGGTGCTCACCCGACGCACCCCGAGCGCG
This sequence comes from Phytohabitans sp. LZ39, assembly GCF_059359075.1. Taxonomy (NCBI): domain Bacteria; kingdom Bacillati; phylum Actinomycetota; class Actinomycetes; order Micromonosporales; family Micromonosporaceae; genus Phytohabitans; species Phytohabitans sp. LZ39. The sequence continues at coordinate 261,413 of NZ_JCADBM010000004.1, forward strand.
GCCAGCCGCTCCAGGTCGACCCCCGGCGCGAAGAGCACGTTGAGCGGCACGCCCGCCACCTCCACCAGCGCACCGATCTCCGCGTCGCCGGTCACCCCGGGCACGAAGACCCCGTCGGCGCCGGCGTCCGCGTACGCCCGCACGCGCCGCAGCGCTTCCTCCAGCGCCGCGGGGGTCGCCCGCCGCTGCCAGTGCGTGTCCGTGCGGGCATTCACAAACATTTCGGGTACCCGCAGGTGCACTTCCCCGATCACCGAACACTGCTTGTCGATCGGGGCGAGGGTGCCGTCCGGCCGCCCGTCCTCGATGTTCACGCCCGCGACGCCGAGGTCGGCGAGCTGGGCGACAAGGTCGGCCACCTCGCCGGGCCGCTCGCTGAAGCCGCCCTCGATGTCGACGCTGACCAGGCACGGCAGGCCCTGGAGCCGGCGGGCGAGGTCGACGGTGTCGTCGCGCGTGGCACCGGTGCCGTCGGGCTTTCCCGCGGCGGCCGCGACGCCCAGGCTCGTGGTGCCCACGGCGGGGAAGCCACGCGCCGCCAGGGCAGCGGCCGAGGCGTAGTCCCAGGCGTTGGGGAGCACCAGCGGGCGCTCCTGGTGGTGCAGGTCCCGGAAGGCCGTCACCGCGCCACTCCTTCCGCGATGGCGACGGCGTGCGCGCGGCCGGGGCAGAGCCGCGGCTCGCCGCCGAACGGCAGGCCCGCCGCGGCGAGGTCGAGCACGAGCGTGTCCCCCGCTCCGGCCAACTCGGTGTCCACAGTGGCCACACGCCGGGTGGTGCGCACGGGCGCGGCGTCCACGATCGAGCCGTGCTCGACCGCGGCCCGCACCAGGGCCGCGGTAGCGGCGTAGGCCTGGACGAGCAGGCCGATCCGGTTGGCGACACGCTCGTCCGGCGTGCCGCCGAGCAGCTTCACCAGCGCCGCCACCGCGCAGTCGGCGGCGTGTTCGGCGGCCGCGCCGCCCGGCATGAGGTAGCCGGCCGCGATCGCGGGGACCTCCGCCACCACCGTGTCGACGTCCGGCATGCCCAGGGCCTCGGCCAGCACGGCGACGGCCACCTCGTCGGCGGGGCGGGAGGACCGGGCGGCGGCGGTGGCGAGGGCCGCGGGGTCGATCGCGGCGAGGTCGGCCTCGACGATCGCGCGCCGGCGCACGTGGTCGGTGCCGTGGCTGAACCGGGCCACCGCCGACCTCAGCCACGCCATCGACCCCTGCGGTCCACTCCGGTCCGGTGGGACGGGAATGAAGCGGGGGTCCGCCAGCACCGCTCGGACGTCGTCGGGGCACTCCACGAAGATCTCCATACCGCAGACGCTATGCCCGCCATCCTTCGGTGGCCGCCGAAGCGTTTCCGTTGCTGTTTGGTCTTTCTGCCGCTTCTCCACTTCCTTCGGGTTTGTGGTTACGGTTAGTGCGCCTCCGGCGGGGCCTCGGGCTCCGGCCGGGCCGTCCCCGGCTTGTTCACCCTTCTTGGTGGGTGGTTGCGGTGGGAGCCGTGCCGTATGCCGTCGTCCACGCTGAGCCGAGCAGACCAGCGCCGGGGCCGGGGCCGCCAGCCTTGCGTCTGATCCTCACCGTCCGCGGGTCGTGGCGGCCCCGGCGCTGGTCCGCTCCCCGTGCGGGTGGACGACGGCATACGGCACGCCTCGGGCTTCGCACGCTGGCAGCGGCTTCGGGATTGGCCTGGCCGCGAAACACAAGGACCGGCGGATCGCCGGCCCACCTTCCCACTGGTTGGGGATGTGGCTCAGCATGTGGGCGGCGCCAAGATCGTTAACCCGAAAAGGTCGCGACACGCCGAAGACCACGCCCCTAACGGGCTAACGATCACGCCAGCCAGCCGCCGCAGCCCCGCATCTCCCACATGACGGGACCATCGGCTCGGGATCTGGAAGGCGTCGTGATCGTTAGCCCGAAACCCGCGTGACACGCCGGCACGAACGCGGGTTTTGGGCTAACGATCACCGAAGCGGTGGACACCGGGGCTTGCGGAGCCTTGCTTGGCCGGGCCGCAAGCCGGCCGGAACCGCGAAAGTCGATGGGTTCAAGAAGATCGTTGGGCTCGCCTTTGGCGTCCAGCGAGTTGCCGCAAGGGCCTTGATCGGCGACGAGGGTGGAGGCCCTCCTGGTGATCGTGGTCGTTTAGTCCCCCTGGAGGGGGTCCAGACGACCACGATCTACAAGGTGTCCCGCCGATCAAGGGATCAGCGGCCCTACCGTCAGGTAGTTCGAGGACGTCGCCCACTAGCAGGCCCGCACGGGCCGGCGCAGCCGGCGGGGCGAGCGCGACCGACGGACGGGTGAGGCCGCGGGGTACAGCGGCATCGAGAAACGGCGGCGCGGTGGTCAATGGACGCATTGCTGCTAGCAGGTCGACAGGCTCGCGGGGCCGACCGGCCGCGGCCGGCCCCGGGGCCGTGCCGGCCGGGTCAGGGTTCGACCTGGATCTTGCGGCCTACGCCGTCGCGGAACTGGGTCATGGCCTTGGCGTAGTCGTCCAGGGGGTAGCGGTGGCTGATGAAGACGTCGGCCGGGAGGAGGCCGGTCGACCACAGCTCGCCCGCCCGGTCGAAGCTGTGCAGGACCGCCATCGAGCCGGTGATGGTGATCTCCTGGTTGTAAATCTTGTAGGGCTCGATGACCGCCCGCGCGCCGTACGACGCCACGCCGAACTGGAGGAACGTGCCGCCCTTGCCCACCCGGGCCAGGCCGTCGGTGATGGCCGCCTCGGCGCCGGTGCAGTCGACGACCACGTCCCAGCCGCGGGGGGCGGTCAGCTCGTCGGCCGAGGCGGCCGCGGCCGAGCAGCCGAGCAGGCGGGCGGTGTCCAGGCGGGTCGGGTTGATGTCCACCATGGACACCGTGGCGGCGCCGGCGCGTTTGGCCAGCTCCATCATCATCAGGCCCATCGTGCCGGCGCCGTAGATGAGGTAGTGGTCGGCCAGCCGTCGCGGCAGCACGTCGAAGCCGCGTACCGCGCAGGACAACGGCTCGATCAGGGCGGCGTCCGCCACGTTGACGGAAGCAGGGAGGCGGAAGCAGTTGGCGACCGGCGCGAGCGCGAACTCGGCCGCGCCGCCGGGCTTGGTGACGCCGATCGCGTTCCAGTTTTCGCACAGGTTGCCGCGGGCCCGTTTGCACTGGTAGCACTCTCCACAGTGCAGGGACGGGTCCACGGCCACCTGCTCCCCGACCGCGATCTCGGTCACCGCGCTGCCCACCTCTACCACGCGGCCGGCGAACTCGTGGCCGGGGATGATCGGGTACGCCGGGGCGAACTCACCGTCCATGATGTGCAGGTCGGTGCCGCAGATGCCGCAACCGGCGACCTCCACGACCACGTCCCGCGGGCCCGGGGTGGGATCGGGCACCTTCTCGATGGCGATCTGCCCGGGTGTCACCACAACAGCGGCCTTCACTTCACAGCTCCCATCGACAGGCCCCGCACGAGCTGCTTCTGCGCCAGCCAACCGGCCAGCACGACGGGCAGGGACACCAGCGTGGCGGCGGCACACAGCCGGGCCAGGAACAGCCCTTCCGAGGAGATGAACCCGACCAGGAAGATCGGCGCCGTGCCGGCGCGGGTCGCGGTCAGGTTGACCGCGAAGAAGAACTCGTTCCAGGAGAAGATGAAACAGATCAGCGCGGTGGCGGCCAGGCCCGGCGAGACGATCGGCAGCAGCACCCGCCGGATCGACATCAGCAGCCCGGCGCCGTCCATCTCGGCGGCCTCCAGCACCGACGTGGGCACCTCCAGCAGGAACGAGCGCATCATCCAGATGGCCAGCGGGAGGTTCATGGCGGAGTAGAGGATCACCATGGTCCAGACGTTGTCGAGCATGCCGAGCTCCTTGACCACCAGGTAGATGGGGAGGAGCGCGGCCACGGCCGGCAGCATCTTGGTGGAGATGAAGAAGAACAGCGCGTCCCGCCACTTCGCGACCGGCCGCAGCGACAGCGCGTACGCGGCCGGGGTGGCCAGCACCAGCACGAGCAGCGTGGAGAAGAGGCTGGCCATCAGCGAGTTCAGCAGGTAGGGCGTGAGGTCGCGGTCGAACACCTGCCGGTAACCGTCCAATGTGGGCGTGAAGACCCACGTGGGCGGGTTGGACGCGGCGTCGGCCTCCCGCTTGAAGCCGGTCAGCACCATCCACAGCACCGGGAAGAAGAAGACCAGCCCGCACACCCAGGCCACCACGGTCCACAGTGAACGCCTCATCGCTGCACCTCCATCCGGAAGAGGCCGGAGATGACCCGCAGCGCGAAGGTGGCGACCACGATCGTGCCGATCACCACGACGACGCCGGCGGCGGCCGCCTCGCCGTACTCGAACTTGCGGAACGTGGTCAGGTAGATCTCGTACGGCAGGTTGGTGGTCGCCGTGCCCGGCCCGCCCTGGGTGATGGTGAAGACCGCGTCGAACGTCTGCACCAGGTAGATCGAGCCGAGCAGTGCGGACAGTTCCAGGTAGGGGCGCAGGTACGGGAGCGTGACGTGCAGGAAGGTCTGCCACGCGGTCGCGCCGTCGACGCGGGCCGCCTCGAGTGTCTCCAGCGACTGCGCCTGCAGGCCGGCCAGGATGATCAGCATCATGAACGGCGTCCACTGCCACACGAGCGTGGCGACGACCGCGACCATCGGGTACGTGGAGACCCAGTCGGTGTCGCCGCCGAGCACGCCGTTGACGAGGCCGTACGCCGGGTTGTAGATGGCGTGCTTCCACAGCAGCGCGGCGGCCATCGGCATCACCAGGAACGGCGTGATGAGCAGCGTGCGCACGATGCCCCGGCCGGGAAACTTCCGGTCGAGCAGGATCGCCAGCCCCAGGCCGAGCAGCACCGACACGATGACCGAGCTGGCGGTCAGCACGACGGTGTTGAGCAGCGCCGCGCGCAGCCGGCCGTCCGACAGCACCGTGCCGTAGTTGTCGAGCCCGACGAAGGAGCGCGACCCGGGCCGCAGCGCGTTCCAGCTCAATGTGGACAGGTACAGCGTGACGAGGAAGGGCACCTGCGTCACGACGATCGCGAAGATCAGCGCGGGGAGCAGCGGCGCCCGCCGGGACCACCGGTCCCGCCGGGAGGGCGCCCGCCCGACCCGGCGCGAGACGGGCCGGGCGGGCGCTTTCGCCAAGGTGGTCGAGGTCATTTGCGGTACTTCTCGGCGACGTCCTCGGCGAGCTTCTGGCCGTCGGCGAGGGCCTTGTCCACTGTGGTCTTGCCGGCGATCGCCGACGCCACCTCCTGGGAGACCTTCGTGCCCAGGTCGGCGAACTCGGGGATGCCGACGAACTGCACACCCAGCGCGGGCCGCGGCTGGAGGCCCGGGTTGGTCGGGTCGGCCTCCTCGATCGCCTTCAGCGTGATGTCCGCGAACGCGGTGGCCGACTGCTTGTACTCGGGCAGGTTGTAGGTCGAGGTGCGCTTGCCCGCCGGCAGCCGCGACCAGCCCAGCTTCTCCCCCACCAGCTTCTCGTACTCCTTGCCGGTGGCCCACGAGATGAACTTCCACGCGGCGTCGGCCTGCTTGGTGGTCTTCGGCATCGCCCACGCCCAGGCCCACAGCCAGCCGGACGACTTGGTCTTGTTCACCGGCGCGTAGGCGTAGCCGACCTTGCCGGCCACCTTGGACGCGGACGCGTCTTCGAGCGTGCCCGCGGCGGAGGTCGCGTCGTACCACATCGCCGCCTTGCCCTGCCCGAACGTGTTGAGGCACTCGGTGAAGCCGGCCTGCGACGCGCCCGCCTCGCCGTACCGCCGCACGAGGTCCACATAGAACTTGGTGGCCTGGGTGAACTCCGGCGAGTTCACCTTGGGGGTCCAGTCCTTCTCGAACCATGTGCCGCCGAACGTGTTCACGACCGTCGTGAGTGGAGCGAAGACCTCGCCCCAGCCGGGCAGACCGCGCAGGCAGATGCCCGCGACGCCGGCCTTCTTGTCGTTGAGCCGGGCGGCGAAGTCGGCGACCTGCTGCCACGTGGGGCGCTCCGGCATCGTGATGCCCTTGGCCGCGAAGAGCTCCTTGTTCCACATCAGGAACGACGACTCGCCGTAGAACGGCGCCGCGTAGAGCTTGCCGTCCTCACCGGACAGTGACTTCACCATCGGTTCGAGCAGGTCGGCCTTGTCGTAGCCCGAGTCCCCGTCGGCGTACGACGAAAGCTCGTGCAGCCAGCCGTTCTTGGCCCAGATGGGCGCCTCGTACGCCCCGATGGTCGCCACGTCGTACTGCCCGCCCTGGGTGGCCACGTCCTGCGTGACTTTGTCGCGCAGCTCGTTCTCGGGAAGGATCGTGAACTTGACCGTGATGCCGGTTTCCTTGGTGAAGGTGTCGGCGGTGAGCTTGGCGATGTCCTCCATCTGCGGGTTGCCCACCATGAGCGCGGTGATGGTCTTGCTGTCTCCGTCGCTGCTGGAGCCGGAGCCACCGGCGCCCGAGCAGGCGGTGAGTGTCATAACAAGAGCCGAAATAGCAATAAATAAGGGGCGGCGTGGCACGACAAACCTCCCGGGAGAGCGACTCAGCGAAGGCTCAGACCCGCAGCACCTGCGGGCCGAGCAGGGAGTAACGGTGTGCCTCGGACGCGGGCAGCGCCGCGTCCGTGACGATTGTTTCGAAGTCCGCGATCTCGGCGAAGCGGCAGAAGCTGCTCACCCCGAACTTCGTGTGCACCCCGGCGAACACCCGCCGCCGGGAGACGCGGACGACCTGTGCCTTCACGTCGGCGACCGCCGGGTCGGGCGTGGTCAGCCCGTGCTCGCGGGAGATGCCGTTGGCGCCGACGAAGGCGAGGTCGATGACGAAGCCGGCCAGCATCCCGGTGGCCCAGTGGTCGACCGTGGCGAGTGTGCGCCCGCGCACCCTCCCGCCGAGCAGCAGCACGGTGGTGGCCGGGTTGGCGGCGAGGATGGCGGCCGTGCTCAGCGACGCGGTGACCACGGTGAGGCTCCGGTCGGCGGGCAGCGCCTCGGCGATGAGCTGGGGCCCGAACCCCTCGTCGACGAAGACCGTCTCGGCGTCGCCCACGAGATCGGCGCAGGCGGCCGCGATCCGGCGCTTTTCCGGCACCAGGCGGGTGGTGCGCATCGCGAGGGTGGTCTCGAAGCGGGCGGTCTCCACCGCGCGCGCCCCGCCGTGCGTGCGCCGGACCAGCCCGTGCTGCTCCAGCATGCGCAGGTCGCGCCGGATGGTCTCCGGCGCCACGGCGAGCTCGGCGGCGAGCTTGGCCACGTCGACGTCGCCGTTGCTGCGCGCCAGCACGAGGATGCGGTGCTGCCGCTCGTCGGCCTTCATCCTCCGCACCTCCGTCCTGAGCCCGCGCGTAAACATGTTCTAACACCGCCGTAACGGTGTGAGCCGGTTCACAGAGCGGGTTCCTGCGCCTGACTTTGCCCGTTCGGACCCGCGGGAGCAACGCTTACCTGAGGATTTATCGGACATGAACGCAGGATTGGGATGCCCGAGCGGGCGGAGTTCTCGCCCGTTCTATGCCCGGGTGCGCCGCCACTCATGCACGAGGAGCCACGCGAGGTAAACGCCGCCGATGGCCGAGGTGGCGAGCCCGACCGGCAGCGCCGCCGCCCCGAACGCCCGCTGGACGGCCAGGTCGCCGCCGGTCAGCAGCAGCGCCCCCATCAGCCCCGCCGCCATCAGGCCCGGGCCCGCCGACCGGGTCAGCCGCCGCGCCACCTGCGGCGCCGCGAGCGCCACGAAGGCGATCGGGCCCGCGGCCGCCGTCGCGACCGCGCTCAACGCGACAGCCGCCAACACCAAGATCCCTCTGGTACGCGCGACGGGCACCCCAAGCGCACGAGCGGTGTCGTCGCCCATCTCCAGCATGGCCAGCTTCCGTCCATAGTGGAGCACGAGCGGCAGCAGCACCGCCAGTGCCAGCGCGAGCGGCCGCACGTGGTCCCACCGCCGGCCGTTGAGGCTGCCGATCAGCCACACCTGCGCGGCGATCGCGTCGTCGAGGCTGGCCCGCGCGATGAGGTAGTTGTTGAGCGCGACGAACATCGCGGACAGCCCGATGCCGATCAGGATCAGCCGCATCCCGGAGAGCGTGCGGCGAAACGCGATCCCGTACACCAGCGCGAGCGTGCCCAGCCCGCCCGCGACCGCACCGGCCGCCACCTGGTACATGCCGCCGTCGAAGAGCAGGATCACGACGACCGCGCCGGCGGCCGACCCGTTCGTGAAGCCGATGACGTCCGGGCTGCCCAGCGGGTTGCCGGACAGGCGCTGCATGACCGCGCCGCCGACGCCGAGCGCGAAGCCGACGAGGACGCCGGTGAGCAGGCGCGGCATCCGCAGCGTCAGCACGATGAAGTCGGTACCCGGCGGGCCCTGGCCGGCGATCGTCTTGAGCACGTCGAGCAGCGGCACCGGGTAGTCGCCGGTCGTCATGGTGACCGCCCCGACGCCGGCGGCCGCGAGCGTGAGCGCGACGCAGACGGCGAGGGCGCGCTGGGGAATCCGGACCGAGACGCGGTCCCGCGGCGTGCGAAGCACCGTCTGTGTCCGCCACGCTCCGCCGCCCGTAGCCTCGCGACTCCCGCTCACAGCCGGGCCAGCTTCCGTCGCCGGCACAGGGCGATGAAGACCGGCGCGCCCACGAAGGCGGTGACCACGCCGGCCTGGAGCTCGGCGGGCGCGATCACCACCCGGCCGACGACGTCGGCGCCGAGCAGGAGCACAGGGGCGAGCACCATCGAGTACGGCAGCACCCACCGCTGGTCCGGCCCCACGATCATCCGGGCCACGTGCGGCACGGCGAGGCCGACGAAGCCGATCGGACCGGCCGCCGCCGTGGCCGCCCCGCAGAGCAGCGTCACCGCGACCGCGCCGAGCACGCGGGTGCGGCCCACGTGCGCGCCGAGCGCCCGGCCGGCGTCGTCGCCGAGCGCGAGCGCGTTGAGCGGGCGGGCGAGCAGCAGCGCGAGCACGATGCCGACCGCGATGAACGGCGCCACCCGCACGAGCGTGTCCTCGCGGCGGCCGGCGAGCGAGCCGACCACCCAGTACCGGAACTGGTTGAACGCCTCCGGGTCGAGCAGCAGCACCGCGTAGGTGACCGCGCCGAGCGCCGCGCTCACCGCCGCGCCGGCCACGACGAGGCGCTCGGGGGTGGCGGCGCGGCCGGCCGAGCCGATCAGGTACACGAGCACGGAGACGGCCGCCGCGCCGAGGAACGCGAACCACACGTACCCGACGACGCTGGTCACCCCGGCGTACGCGATCGCGAGGGCCACGGCGGCGGCCGCGCCGACGTTGACGCCGAGCAGTCCCGGGTCGGCCAGCGGGTTGCGGGTCACCCCCTGCATCAGCGCGCCGGCGAGCCCGAGCGCGGCGCCGACGAGCACCGCGAGGAACGCGCGCGGGATGCGCAGTTCGTGGATGATCGCCGCGTCGCTGGAGCCGTCGTCGTGCCACAGCACGCTCCACACGGCGGTGAAAGGGATCTGCTTCGACCCCACCCACACGCTCACCAGGAAGACAAGGAGGAGTGCACCGGCGGCGACGAGTAGGCCAGTGCCCTTGGCCACCCCTCTCGCCACATCCACGGTTGTTAGATTAGCCTCGCCTTACTATGCGAGGTGATCGAGGGACAGTCCTGGGCCGGGCGATCGGTGGCCAGCGGCGGCACGTGGCCGTGGCGGCTCTCCTGGCGGCCGGACACCAGGCCGGCGAGGCGCTCGTACCCGTGCTGATCGGTGTGGTCATCGACACCGCGGTGGCCACCGGATCGGTGACCCGGCTGGTGCTGTGGCTCGCCGTGCTGGGCGGTGTCTTCGCGGTGCTGTCGTACAGCTACAGGTTCGGCGCCCGCGCGGCCGAGCGGGCCTCCGAGTGGGCCGGCCACGACCTGCGGGTGGGGCTCACCCGCCGCATCCTCGACCCGCGCGGCGGCGCCGAGACCGGGCGCCTGGCCGGCGAGCTGACCAACATCGCGACCGGCGACGCCCGCCGGGTCGGCGGCGTCAACGTGGTGCTCCCCGCCGGCATCGCCGCGCTCACCGGCCTGCTGGTCAGCGCGGCCGCGCTGCTGTGGATATCGGTGCCGCTCGGCCTCGTCGTGCTGCTCGGCGCGCCGCCGCTGCTGTGGCTCGGCCACCTGCTCGGCCGCCCCCTGGAGCGCCGCAGCGCCGTCGAGCAGGAGCGCGCCGCACACGCCTCGGGCGTCGCCGCCGACCTCGTCGCCGGCCTCCGCGTGCTGAAGGGCATCGGCGCCGAAGGGGCGGCGGTCGCGCGCTACCGGCGTACCAGCCAGGACTCGCTGTCCGCGACGCTGCGGGCGGCCCGGGCGCAGGCCGCGCACGACGGCGCGATCCTCGCGCTGACCGGGGTGTTCATCGCGGCCGTCGCGCTGGTCGGCGGCCGCCTGGCCGCGAACGGCGACATCAGCGTCGGCGACCTCGTCGCGGCCGTCGGCCTCGCGCTCTTCCTGCTCACCCCGCTCCAGCTCCTCGCCTGGGTCAACGCCCAGCTGGCACAGGGCCGCGCCTCGGCCGGCCGGATCGCCGCGGTGCTCTCCGCGCCGCCGGCCGTCGCCGCGGGCCAGGGGCGGATGCCCGATCCGGTACGCGGCCACGTCGCCCTGTCCGGCGTCCACCACGGCGCGCTGTCCGGTGTGGACCTGGAGGTGGCGGCCGGCGAGCTGCTCGGCGTGGTGGCACCCGACCCCGCGGCCGCGACGGCACTGCTCGCCACGCTCGCCCGCGACACCGACCCCGACGCGGGCACGGTGACGCTGGACGGCGTTCCGCTGTCCACACTGGACCCGGCCGAGCTGCGCGGCGCCATCCTCGTCTCCGCCCACCACGCGATCCTCTTCGCCGGCACCCTGGCGTCCAACGTCTCGTCCACCGGGGACGGCGAGGTCGGCCGGGCGATGGCCGCGGCGGCCGCCGACGAGGTCGCACACAGCCTCCCGGACGGCGCGGATACCGTGCTGGGCGAGCGGGCGCAGTCCCTCTCCGGCGGGCAGCGCCAGCGGGTGGCTTTGGCCCGCGCGCTGGCCGCGGATCCCCCGGTGCTCGTGCTGCACGACCCGACGACCGCGGTCGACGCGGTCACCGAGGCGCGGATCGCGGCCGGCATCCGCGAGGTCCGCGCCGGCCGCACCACCATCGTGGTGACGACGAGCCCCGCGTTGCTGGCGGCGACCGACCGCGTGGCGGTCCTCGACGGCGGCACGGTCACCGCGCTCGGCCACCACGCCGACCTCGTCGCGAACGACCCCTCCTACCGTGCGGCGGTGCTCCAGTGAACTCCGAGGTCCTGCTCCCGACCGCGAGCGGGCGCGAAACGTGGGCCGCCGTACGCGAGCTGCTGCGCGGCCGGCGGCTGACGGCGGGCGTCGCGTTCGCCGTGCTGGTGGCGGCGACGTCGGCCAGCCTGTTCACCGCGCCGCTGCTCGGGCGGATCGTCGACCTCGTCGCGGACGGCCGCCCGGCGAGCGCGCTCACCACACCGATCGTGTTGCTCGCGGTCGTCGCGGTCGTCCAGGGCGCCCTCACCGCGCTCGGCGTGACGCTCGTCGCCGGCGTGGGCGAGGAGATGCTGGCCCAGCTCCGCGAACGGTTCGTGGCGCGGGCGCTGTGCCTCCCCCTCGACCGCCTCGAACGGGCCGGCTCCGGCGACCTCAGCGCCCGGGTCACCGCCGACGTGGCCATCGTGGCCGAGGCGGTCCGGCGCGCGCTGCCCCAGCTCGCCCGCTCCGGGCTCGCGATCGTGCTCACGCTCGTGGGCATGGCGGTGCTCGACTGGCGGTTCCTGCTGGCCGCGCTGCTCGCCGTGCCCGTGCAGGCGCACACCGTGCGGTGGTACGTGCGCAAGGCCATCCCGCTCTACGCCGAGCAGCGGGTCAGCGTCGGCGTCCAGCAGCAGCAGCTGCTCGACACGGTGGGCGGCGCCGCCACGGTGCGCGCCTTCCGCCTCGCCGACCGCCACGTCGACCTGGTGAACGAGCGCTCGTCCGCCACGGTCCGGCTCGCGCTGCGCGCGGTGCGGCTGATGACGAGCTTCTTCGGTCGGCTCAACCTGGCCGAGTACATCGGGCTGAGCGCGGTGCTGGTCACCGGGTTCGTGCTGGTGCGCGCGGACGCCGCGACGATCGGCACCGCGACCGCCGCCGCGCTGTACTTCCACAACCTCTTCACGCCCTTCAACGTGGCGCTCTCCCTTGTGGACGACGCGCAGGTGGCCGCCGCCGGACTCGCCCGGCTCGTCGGGGTGGCGTCGCTGCCGGCGACCCCGCACACCGCCGCGCCGGAGATGGTCGGCGGGTCGGTCAAGGCGGCCGGGCTCGGCCACTCCTACGTGCCCGGCCATCCCGTGCTGCGCGACGTCGACCTGCACATCGAGCCCGGCGAACGGGTCGCGCTGGTCGGCGCCAGCGGCGCCGGGAAGACCACGGTGGCCAAGCTGATCGCGGGCATCCACCGCCCGTCGAGCGGCACGGTCCACCTCGGCGGGGTACGCCTCGACGAGCTCGGCCCGGCCGCGACCGGCGGGACCGTCGCGCTGATCACGCAGGAGGTGCACGTCTTCGCCGGCCGGCTCGACGAGGACCTGCGCCTCGCCCGGCCCGGCGCCAGCGACGCGGAGCTGCGCGCCGCGCTCGAACGGGTCGGCGCGCTCCCCTGGGCGCGGGCGCTGCCGGACGGACTGTCCACCGTGGTCGGTGAGGGCGGGCACCCGCTCACGGTCACCCAGGCGCAGCAGCTCGCCCTCGCCCGCCTGGTGCTCGCCGACCCACCGATCGCGGTGCTCGACGAGGCCACCGCCGACGCCGGCAGCGCGGGCGCCCGCGTGCTGGAGGAGTCGGCCGCCGCCGCGCTGGCCGGGCGTACCGGCCTGGTGGTCGCGCACCGCCTCACCCAGGCCGCGGCCGCCGACCGGGTGATCGTGCTGGAGGCCGGCCGCGTGGTCGAGGCCGGCACCCACGACGACCTTGTCGCGGCCGGCGGCCGGTACGCCGCCCTGTGGGCGGCCTGGTCCACGACCCGCTAGGCCTGGCACGCCCCCGGGGAAACGTGGAGCGCGGCGGAGCGTTTTCTGGGGGTGCGTTTCCCGCGGCCTCACCCGTCCGCCGTTGGTCGCGCTCACTCGCGAAGACCGCCGAGGGGCTTGTCCCGCGGACCCGGCAGCGGACGGCCGGGGATCTCGGCTCGCCCTCCGAGCCGCCGGCCGGGAGCGGTGCCCGCGGGAGCATACGGTCCGCGGCTGACGCGGACGCGGGCAAATATGTCTCCGAGAAACGGACGGGCGGCGACCCTGACCCCGAAAGGTCTCGGCTAGCCGCGGTCGGCCATCGACTCGCGCAGGCTGCGCGGGCGCAGGTCGGTCCAGTGTGTCTCGACGTACGCGAGGCAGGCGTCCCGCGAGTCTTCGCCGAAGACGGCGGTCCAGCCCTCCGGGACGTCCACGAAGGACGGCCACAGCGAGTGCTGCTCCTCGGAGTTGACGAGCACGTAGTAGCGGCCCTCGGGGTCCTCGAACGGGTTGGTCACGGGGTTTCCTCCTTCGCGGTGCGGGCGATCGCCTCGAGCGCCCGGAACCAGGCCAGCGCCAGGTCCTCGACTGTCTCCTCGGTCAGCAGCGCCGCCGGCCACTCCCACCGGGCGCTCAGCACGAGGCCGCCCGGACGGTCCTCGGCGTGCGCGACGACGGAGAGCGTGTACTCCATCGTCATGCCCGCGTCGGCGCCGCCGCCGACCGCGTCCATCTCCGGCGCGTACGCCCAGTCTGCCGCCTCCGGGAAGTCGAAGCGACCCAGGTAGTTGAACTGGACCGCGGGCACCGGCCGGGCGGCGAGAGTGGCCGCGGTGGCCGGGTTGAGGTGCCGCAGCAGGCCGTACCCGATGCCGCTGTCCGGAATCCGGGCCAGGTGCGACCGGATGCGGGCCACCGCGGCGCGGGTGGCGGGGCCGCCGGCGAGCGCCGCCCCGGCGTCGACCGGGCCGAGGTCCAGGCGCACCGGGTACACGCTGGTGAACCAGCCGACGGTGCGGGACAGGTCGACGAGGTCGCCGGCCACCTGCTCCTCGCGGCCGTGCCCCTCCAGGGCGACGAGAAGGGGGCCGCCCGCCGCGATCGCGAGGCCGGTCAGGAGCACGTCGTTGACGCTCGCGCCGAGCGCCGACGGCACCGGGCCGAGCAGCGCCGCGGTCACCTCGGCCGGCAGCGTCAGCGTCAGCGACCGGGCCGTCGCGACGACGTCGCGGGACCGGTCCGGTGCGGGGCCGAACGACCCGCCGCCGTCCAGGATCTCCGTCCACAGTGGCAGCTCCGCGGCGCGGTCCGGGTCGGTGGCGCGCTCGGCGAGGCGGTTGGCCCAGCTGGCGAACGCCGTGCCGACCGGGGTGAGCGCGGCCGGCCCGTCCCGCCACGCGGCGGCCAGGTCGGGGATGAGGATCCGCCACGAGACGCCGTCGACGACAAGGTGGTGGACGACCAGGAGCAGCCGGCCGGCGCGGCCCGGCCCGGCGTCGAACCACACCGCCCGCACCATCGTGCCGGCGTCCGGGTCGAGCGCGTCCCGCGCCACCTCGGCGGCGCGGGCCACGACGCCCGCCAGGTCCGCCTGGTCCACACCGGACACGTCCACCCGCACCGTCCACCCGGCGGCCGGCGCGGTGCCCCGGCCGCGGACCGCCAGGCGCCAGTCCGGTGTGGACCGGTCGAGGCGGGCGCGCAGCATGTCGTGCCGGTCCACCACCGCGTCGAGAGCGCGCAGGAGCCGCTCCCAGCCGAGGTCGGCCGGCACCTGGAGGACGACCGACTGGTTGTAGCCGTCGATCGGGCCGCCCAGCTCGCGCAGCCAGTGCATGACCGGGGTGAGCGGCAGCTCGGCCGGCCCGTCGCCGGTGCCGGCCGCGACGGCCGTGGCGGTGGCGAGCGGCGCCAGCGCGGCGACCGTGCGGTGCCGGAACAGGTCGCGGGGGCGGATCGCCAGCCCGGCCGCGCGGGCCCGGCTGACCAGCTGGATGGAGATTATGCTGTCGCCGCCGAGCGCGAAGAAGTCGTCGTCCACGCCGACCTCGGCCACGCCCAGCACCTCGGCGAAGACCCGGCACAGCAGCCGCTCGCGGTCGGTCGACGGTGCCCGCCCGGTGCCGGCGGCGGCGTAGTCGGGCGCGGGCAGGGCGGCCCGGTCGAGCTTGCCGTTGGGCAGCAGCGGCAGGCGCTCCAGCGGCACGATCGCGGCCGGCACCATGTGGTCGGGCAGGGCCCGGGCGGCGTGCCGGCGCAGGTCGTCCACCGCGGCGGAGGTGACGGCGTACGCGACGAGGTGGCGGGAGCGCCGGGCGTCGTCGCGCACCACCACGACCGCCTCCGCCACCGCGGGGTGGTCGGCCAGCACGGCCTCGATCTCGGCCGGCTCGATCCGGTAGCCGCGGATCTTCACCTGGTCGTCGGCGCGCCCGAGATACTCGAGGCGGCCGTCCTCGGTCCAGCGCGCGAGGTCGCCGGTGCGGTACATGCGCGCGCCCGCCGGGCCGTACGGGTCGGCCACGAACCGTTCGGCGGTCAGCCCGTGCCGGCCCAGGTAGCCGCGGGCCAGGCCGGCGCCGGCGAGGTACAGCTCACCGGCGGCGCCGGGCGGGAGCAGCCGGAGCGCCGAGTCGAGGACGTAGGCGCGGGCGTTCTCCACCGGCCGGCCGACGACCGGTCGCGCGGTGTCCCGCACCCGGGCGACGAGCGCGTCCACTGTGCACTCGGTCGGCCCGTACAGGTTGTAGGCCTCGGTGCCGGGCAGCATGCGCAGCGCCGTCCACAGTGGCTCGGGGACCGCCTCCCCGCCGACGCCGACGACGGCGAGCGGGCAGTGGCCGTCCCGGACCAGGCCGAGCGCCGCCATCTGGGCGAAGTACGAGGGGGTCACCTCCAGGAAGTCCAGCTCCCGCGCGGCGGCCGCGAGCAGCTCGGGGTCGCGCTGCGTCTCCTCGTCCAGGACGTGCAGCTCGTGCCCGTCGAGCAGCCAGAGCTGCGGCTGCCACGACGCGTCGAACGAGAACGACCAGGCGTGCCCCACGCGCAGGCGCTCCCGCCCGGTGGCGGCGACCGCCGGCCGGTACAGCGTCTCGCGGTGCGAGTGGAAGAGGTTGGCGAGGTTGTCGTGGGTGACGACGACGCCCTTGGGGCGGCCGGTCGAGCCGGAGGTGTAGATGACGTACGCCGCGTCTCCCGGGTGTGCGCGCGGACGCGCTGTCCCGGGGCTCAGCCCGTCGAGCGTCACGACAGGGACGTCGCCGGCCGGGAAGCCCGGAGCCGCCACCACGCACACCGGCGCCGCGTCGGCGAGCATGAACGCGACGCGGTCGGCCGGGTAGTCCGGGTCGAGCGGCAGGTACGCGGCGCCGGCCTTGTGGGTGCCGAGGATCGCGGCGACCATGTCGGCCGTGCGGGGCAGGGCGAGCGCGACGACCCGTTCCGGGCCGGCTCCGTGCGCGACGAGCCGTTCGGCGATCGCGTTCGCGCGGGCGTCCAGCTCGGCGAACGTCCACCGGGTGCCGCCGCTGACCACCGCGGTGCGGTCCGGCCCGGCGGCCACCTGTGCGGCGAACAGCTCCGGCACGGTGGCCGGCTCGCTCGACCGTGCGGCGCCGCGCCCGGCCGCCAGGATCCGCTCCCGCTCGCCGGCCTCGAGCAGGTCGATCCGGCCGACCGGCAGAGCGGGGTCGCCGGCGAGCGCGGCGAGCACGGTGGCGAACCGCGCGCCCAGCCGGGCGACGGCCGGCTCGTCGAAGAGGTCCGCCCGGTACTCGGCGACCAGGCGCAGCCGCGTGCCCGGGTCCACGGCCCAGGTCAGCGGGTAGTGCGTGGCGTCCTCGCCGCCCCCGCCGACGACCCGCACGTCGCCGGGCAGGCCCACCACTTCGGCGGCGCCGTCCGGGAAGTTCTCGAACACGACGAGGGTGTCGAAGAGCTCGCCCAGGCCGGCCAGCCGCTGGATGTCGGCCAGGCCCAGGTGCTGCGCCTCGACGAGGCCGGACTGCGCTTCCCAGAGGCGTTCCAGCACGGTGCCGACCGGGTCGGACGGGGCGCAGCGCACGCGGACCGGCACGGTGTTGATGAACAGGCCGATCATCGACTCGACGCCGGGCAGGTCGGCGGGGCGGCCCGAGACGGTGGCGCCGAAGACCACGTCGTCGCGGCCGGCGAGCCGGCCGAGCACGATGCCCCAGGCGGCCTGCACGAGCGTGCTGACCGTCATGCCGCGCTGCCGGGCGGCCGCGGCGATCCGCGCCGTCAGGTCCACCGGGAGTTCCGTGGTGTGGCGGCGGGGCACGGCCGGCACCCGGTCCGGGTCGGCCGGCGTGATCCGGGTCGGCTCGGCGAGACCGGCCAGCGCCGCGCGCCAGGCCGCCTCGGCCTCCACCCGGTCCCGGCGGGCCAGCCAGGCCAGGTACTCGCGGTACGGCACGGCCGGCGGCAGGGTCCCTCCGCTGTAGAGGGTCATCAGCTCGCGGACCAGCGGCCCGCCCGACCAGCCGTCGAGCAGCAGGTGCTGGTGGGTGAGGACGAGCCGGTGCTCCTCCGGGCCGAAGCGGACCAGCGCGAGCCGCAGCAGGGGCGGCTCGGCGGGGTCGAAGCGGCCCCGCTGCCCGGCAAGGCAACGGGACCACGCCCCGTCCCGCTCGGCGCCGTCCACACCGGACAGGTCCAGCTCCGCCCAGGGCAGGGTGGCCTTCGCCGGTACGACGGCGACGGCGCGGCCCGAGCGCAGGTAGCGGAAGCCGGCGCGCAGGTTCGCGTGCCGGTCGAGCAGGCCCTGCCCGGCCGCCCGCAGCGCCGCCGCGTCGACCGGCCCGGACAGCGCGAAGTACGACTGGACGGTGTAGACGTCCGGCCCCTCGGTGTCCAGGGTGGAGTGGAAGAGCAGGCCGGCCTGGAGCGGCGACAGCGGCAGCACCTCGGCGGCGCCGGTCAGCTCGGCGCGTTCGGCCGCGTCCAGGGCGACCAATGTGGACGGCACCGGTCCGGTATCGACGACCTCGCCGGCCAGTGCGGCGAGGCCGGCGATCGTGCGGCCGGTGAAGACGTCCCGGGGCCGGATCGCGAGCCCGGCGGCGCGGGCCCGGCCGACGAGCTGGATCGCCACGATGCTGTCGCCGCCGAGCGCGAAGAAGTCGTCGTCGACCCCGACCGCGGGCAGGCCGAGCAGGTCGGCGACGACCCGGCTGAGCGCCTCCTCGCGCGCGTCGCGGGGCGCGGTGCCGCCGGTGGTTAAGACCGGTGCGGGCAGCGCCTTGCGGTCCAGCTTGCCGTTCGGGGTGAGCGGCAGCGGCCCGTCGAGCACCATCACCGTCGCCGGCACCATGTAGTCGGGCAGCGACGTGGCGACGTGGGTGCGCAGCGCGGCGCCGTCGAGGGGTTCGCCGGCGGGCACCGCGTACCCGACGAGCCGCGTCACCGTGCCGGTGCGGTGCGGCACGACGGCGGCCTGCGCGACGCCGGGGTGGCCGGCGAGCGCGGCCTCCACCTCGCCGAGCTCGACCCGGAAGCCGCGGATCTTCACCTGGTCGTCGACCCGACCGAGGAAGTCGAGCGTGCCGTCCGCGCGCCAGCGGGCCCGGTCGCCGGTGCGGTACATGCGCCCGCCCGGCCCGGTGAACGGGTCCGGCACGAACCGGGTCGCGGTCAGGTCCGGCCGGCCGAGGTAGCCCCGGGCCAGGCCGCGCCCGCCGACGTACAGCTCGCCCACCACGCCGGGCGGCACCGGGCGCAGGGTGGCGTCGAGCACGTACGCGCGGGTGTTGGGGTCCGGCCGTCCGATGGGGACGGACCCGCTCCAGCCCGGCTCGGCGGGCCAGAGCGTGGAGTTGACCGTCGCCTCCGTCAGCCCGTAGGCGGCGATGAGGCGGACCCGGCCGGCCCACCGCGCGATGAGGTCCGGCGGCACGGTCTCGGTGCCGACGAGGATGACCGATCCCTCGGGCAGCTCGCACTCCGGCGGGAGCGCGGACACCAGCGACGGCGGCAGGATCATGTGGGTGATCCGCTGCTCGTCGAGGAAGTCGGTGAGCACCTTGTCGGCGACCCGGGCCTCGTCGGGCACGAGCACGAGCCGGGCGCCGGTGCAGAGCGCCATTGCGAGCTCGAAGACGGCCACGTCGAACCCGACCGAGGCGAAGTGCAGCACGTGGCTGTCCTCGGTGACGCCCATCCGGTCCTGCGCGGTGGCGACGAGGCTGGCGATGCCCTCGTGCGGCACGACGACGCCCTTGGGACGGCCGGTCGAGCCGGAGGTGTAGATGACGTACGCGGCCTGGTCGAGGTGGACGTACGGGGCCGCCGCGGGGCCGTCCACCGTGGACCCCGCGAGGTCGGCCGGGGTGAGCACGAGCTGGGCGCCGGAGTCCTCGACCATGTACGCGAGCCGCTCGGGCGGGTGCACCGGGTCGAGCGGCAGGTAGGCGGCGCCGAGCCGGAGCGTGGCCAGGATCGCGGCGACCATGTCGGCCGTGCGGGGGATGTCGATGCCGACCACGCTCTCCGGGCGTACGCCCCGGGCGTGCAGCAGCCGGGCGATCTCCTCGGCGCGGGCGTCCAGCTCGCGGTAGGTGAGGTGCCGGTCGCCGTCGACCACCGCGACCGCTTCCGGCCGCGCGGCCACCTGGCGGGCGAAGAGCGCGGGCAGCGACTCCTCCGGCACGGCGCGGTCGGTCGCGTTGAAGCCGACCAGCACCCGCTCCCGCTCGCCGTCGCCGAGCACCTCGATCCGGCTGAGCGGCGAGTCAGGTGTCGCGACCGCGGCGGCGACGAGCCGGTTGAGCCGCTCGCCGAGCCGTTCGACGGTGGCGCGGTCGAAGAGGTCCGTGCGGTACTCCAGCAGCACGTCGAGCCCTTCCGCGCCCTCGACGAACCCGAACACGAGGTCGAAGCGGGCCGTCCCGGTTTCCACCGGCTCGGGCGTCACCTCGAGTCCGTCCAGGACGGCGTCGCCGGCCGCCCGGTTGCGGTACACGACCATCACCTGGAAGAGCGGGTTGCTGGCCAGCGACCGGTCCGGGTTCAGCTCCCGCACGACCGCCTCGAACGGCACGTCCTGGTGCGAGAACGCGGCCAGGTCGGCGCGGCGCACCCGGCGCAGCAGCTCGGCGAAGCTCGGGTCGCCGCTGAGGTCGGTGCGGAGTACGAGCGTGTTGACGAAGAACCCGACGAGGTCGTCGAGCGCCTCGTCGGTGCGGCCGGCGATCGGCGCGCCGAGCGGGATGTCCGGGCCGGCGCCGAGGCGGTGCAGCAGCGCGGCAACCGCGGCGTGCGCGGCCATGAACATGCTGGCGCCCGCGCGCTGGGCCAGGTCGCGCAGCCCGCGCGCCGCGGCGTCGTCCAGGGGTACGGTCAACGCCCCGCCCGCGGCGCCGGCCGCCGGCCCGTGCGGGGTGCGGTCGGTGGGCAGGTCGATCCGTTCCGGCGCGCCGCGCAGCGCCTCCCGCCAGTAGGCGAGCTGCTTCGCCGCGAGACTGTCCGGGTCGGACTCGTCGCCGAGCAGCGCCCGCTGCCAGAGCGTGTAGTCGGCGTACTGCACCGGCAGGGCGGTCCACTCCGGACGGTGACCGGCCCGGCGGGCGGCGTACGCGGTGGCGAGGTCGCGCAGGAACGGCCCGTCCGACCACTCGTCGGTCGTGACGTGGTGCAGCAGCACGGCGACGACGTGCTCGTCCGGCCCGCGCGGTACGACCGTGACCCGCAGCGGCAGATCCTCCGCGAGGTCGAACGGTCGCCGCACGACCGCGTCGAGGTCGGCGTCCGGCACCACCTCCACGACCGGCCGCGCCGCGGCGACCGGCAGGACCCGCTGCACCGGCCGCCCGTCGCGCTCGGCGAAGACCGTGCGCAGCGCCTCGTGCCGGGCCACGACGTCGCCGACCGCGGCGCGCAGCGCGTCGAGGTCGAGGGCGCCGCGGACCCGCATGACGATCGGGAAGTTGTACGCCGCGCTGCCGGCGCCGTCGATCTGGTGGAGGACCCACAGCCGCTGCTGGGCGTAGGAGGCGGGCACCTCGTCCGGGCGGGCGACGGGCACGAGCTTCGGGCGGGCCGGGTCGCCGCCGCCGGCGCGGCTGGCCAGCTCTGCGACGGTCGGCGCCTCGAAGAGGTCACGGATGGCCAGCTCGGCGCCGAGGGCGGTACGGGCCCGGCTGACCAGCCGGGTGGCGAGCAGCGAGTGGCCGCCGAGGTCGAAGAAGTTGTCGTCGACGCCAACCCGGGCTAGGCCGAGCACCTCGGCGAAGAGTCCACACAGGACCTCTTCCTGCGCGGTGGCCGGCTCCCGGCTCGGCGCCAGCGACACGGCCGGCTCCGCGTCGGGCAGCGCCCGAACGTCGAGCTTGCCGTTGACGGTGAGCGGCAGCCGGTCCAGCGGGACGATCGCGGACGGCACCATGTAGTCGGGCAGGTGCCGCTTGAGGTGCTCGCGGAGCGCGGGCACGAGGTCGCCGTGAGCGCGGGCGGCCGCCGGGTCGTTGGTCAGCCTTTTGCGGATCCCCGGCCGGTGGACCACCGGAAGGGTCCCGTCCCGCAGGAAAAGCGCGTCGAGGCTCCCGTCGTCCCCGTCGGCCCACGTGACGTGGACGTGGTAGCCGAGGCGCTCGCCGAGCGCGTGCAGGTCCTCCGGCTCCGTCCCGCCGTCGAAGAGGCGGCCGTTGGGGATGCCCGTGACGCGGGCGGCCGGCCCGCCAAGAGCGTCCAGTGTGGTGTGCGGGGCGTCCACCGGGGGCGCGACCGGCCCGCGGTGGAGCACCGCGTCGTACCGGTAGCGGGTCAGCTCGTTGTGCGCCCGGCCGCGCCGCACCCGCACCGTCGCCGGGGCGAGCGTGGCGAAGTAGTCCGGGTCGACGAGCAGCTCCTTCTCCAGCGCGGCGGCCCGGTCGGCGTTTCCGCCCCGGACGGCCGCGACCGCCTCGTGGAAGTGGCGGGCGAGGCGGAGGTTGCGCACGTCGCCGACGAACACCCGGCCGCCGGGCACGACGAGGTCCAGGGCGCCGGTGAGTACCCGGGTCAGGTACTCCTCGCCGGGGAAGTACTGGACCACCGAGTTGACTACGACGGTGTCGAAGAAGCCGCGCGGCAGCCCGTCGAGGTCGTGTGCCGGCTGGCCGCGCAGCTCCACATGGGACAGTTCGGGGACGAGGGCGGTGTCGGCGCGCAGCCGCTCGATGACCGAGGGGGCGAGGTCGGTGCCCCAGTACGCCTCGCACTCCGGCGCCAGGCGGCTCAGCAGCAGCCCGCTGCCGACGCCGATCTCCAGCACCCGGCGGGGCGCCAGCTCGCGGATCCGGGCGACCGTGGTCTCCCGCCACTCCCGCATGTCGTCGAGCGGGATCGGGGTGCCGTCGTAGCTGCTGTCCCAACCGGAGAAGTCCTCGGTGGACACGGCGGTGCCGATCCGCGTGTACTCGGCGTCGTAGATCTCCCGCCACTCGCCGATCTGCGCGCGCTCCGCCGCCTCGCGCTCGTCGCCTTCCGGCGCGGCGGGCACGACGTAGCCGCTCAGGCGCCCGTCCCGGACGGTCACCGCGGCCTGCGCGACGGCGGGGTGCGCGGCGAGCGCGGACTCGATCTCGCCGAGCTCCACCCGGTACCCGCGGATCTTGACCTGGTCGTCGGTGCGGCCGAGGAAGTCGAGGTTGCCGTCCGGGCGGCGGCGCACCAGGTCGCCGGTGCGGTACATGCGCCCGCCGCGCACCGCGGGGTCCGCGACGAAACGCTCGGCGGTCAGGCCGGGGCGGTCGAGGTAGCCGCGGGCCAGGCCGGCGCCGGCGATGTACAGCTCACCGGCGGTCCCGTCCGGCACGGGACGGAGCCAACCGTCCAGGATGTACGCCCGGGTGTTCCAGATCGGACGGCCGACGGTGGGCGTGGTGCTCTCGTGCGTGCCGCCGCCGAGCGTGTTGATGGTGTACTCGGTCGGACCGTACAGGTTGTAGCCGAACGTGCCCTCGGTGTCGCGCAGCCGCCCCCACACCGCTTCGGAGACGGCCTCGCCGCCGAGCAGCACCAGCGGCGGCACGTGCTCCCCGTCGAGCAGCCCCTCCTCGATGAGGTGCTGCGCGTACGTGGGGGTGACGTTGACGACGTCGATCCGGTGCCGGGCGCAGTACGCGACGAGCGCCTCGGCGTCGCGGCGCAGGTCCTCGTCGCAGACGTGCACCTCGTGCCCCTCGACTAGCCAGAGCAGCTCCTCCCAGGACATGTCGAACGCGAACGACACCGTGTGCGCGATCCGCAGCCGCCGCCCGCCGGCCGCCGCGATCGTCGGGGCGAAGATGGCCTCGCGGTGGTTGAGCTGCATGTTGGTCAGGCCGCGGTACGGCGTGACGACGCCCTTGGGGCGGCCGGTGGAGCCGGATGTGTAGATGACGTAGGCGGGATGCCGCTGGTCGAACCGCAGCCCGAGCGGCCCGGAGTCCTGTGTGGACAGCTCGGCCGCCACCGTCGGGGCGTCGAGCTCCAGGCAGTCCGCCGGCAGGTTCGCCGCGACGGCGGTGGTCGAGACCACGCAGACCGGGCGGGCGTCGTCGAGCATGAGCGCGAGCCGCTCGGCGGGGTGGTCCAGCTCCAGCGGCAGGTACGCCGCGCCCGTGCGGAGCACGGCGAAGAGCGCGACGACCATGTCGGTCGAGCGGGGCAGCGCGAGCGCCACCACCTTCTCCGGGGCCGCGCCGCGGGCGGCGAGCAGCCGGGCCAGGCGGTTGATCCGGGCGTCCAGCTCGGCGTAGGTGACCCGTTCGTCGCCGAAGACGAGCGCGGTCTGGTCCGGTGTCCGGGCGGCCTGGTGGGCCAGCAGGTCGGCGACCGTGTCGTCGGGCAGGTCGTGCCGGGTGGTGTCCCAGTCGGCGGCGAGGCGGTCTCGCTCCCCCGCCGGCAGCGCGTCGAGCCGGCCGACGGGGGTGCCGGCGTCGGCGGCGATCCGCTCCAGCACGGCGGTGAACCGGTCGAGCACGCCCGCGGCGACCGGGCCGGAGAGCACGTCCGGGCGGTACGCGAGCATGACCCGCAGCGCCTCGGCCGGCGTGACGACGAGCGCGAGCGGGAAGTGCGTGGCGTCCACGCTGCCCACCTGCTCGACGCCGTGGCGGTCAAGCAATGTGGCCAGCGCATCCTTGCCACTCCCGGCCGCTAGGCCCGAATCGCCGCCCACGTTCTGGAGCGCGAAGAGCGTGTCGAACAGCCGCGGGTGGCCGGTCTCCCGCTGGATCGCGCCGAGGCCCACGTGTTCGTACGGCATCAGCGCGGTCCGCTCAGCCTGTAGGCGGGTCAGCAGGTCGGCGACCGGCTCGCGCGGGTCGAGGGTGACCCGCACCGGCACGGTGTTGAGGAACAGGCCGATCGCCCGCTCGATGTGCGGGATCGGGGCGGTGCGGCCGGCGACGGTGGCCCCGAAGACGACGTCGGTGCGACCGGACACGGTGGACAGCGCCACCGCCCAGGCGGCGTTGAGGAGGGTGTTGAGCGTGACGCCGCGTTCCCGGGCGACGGCGCGGAGCCGGTCGCTGAGGGCGGCGGTGAGCTCGGCGCGGTGCCGCTCCGGCAGCGTGGGGCGTTCGGTGCGGCCGGCCGGTCCGACGAGGGTGGGCTCGGCGAGGCCGGCGAGCGCCTGTCCCCACGCCTTGGTCGCCCGGTCGGCGTCCTGAGCGGCGAGCCAGGCGAGGTAGTCCCGGTAGGAGCCGGCCGGCGGGAGGTCGGCCGCACCGTCCGCGCCAGCGACGGCCGGTGCCGCGGAGGCGGCGCCGCCGTACAGGCTCAGCAGCTGCTCCAGGAACAGTGACGCGGACCAGCCGTCCCAGAGCAGCACGTGGTGGGTGAGCACGAGCCGGTCCCGGCCACCGCCGAGGCGTACCAGCAGAAGGCGGAACAGCGGCGGGTGGGCGAGGTCGAAGCGGCGGGTGCGGTCCCGCGACAGCAGCGTTTCGAGGCGGGTGTCCCGCTCGGCCGCCGGCAGCGTGGAGAGGTCCACCTCGGACAGTGGAACCTCGACGGTCGCGCCGACGAACTGCACCGGCGCGCGCAGGCCGTCGCTGGTGAAGCCGGCCCGCACGCTGGGGTTGCGGTCGAGCAGGGCGGCGCAGGCGGCACGCAGCCGGGCGGCGTCGACGCCGCGGACGAAGCCGAAGGACGCCTGCGCGGTGTAGACGTCGATGCCGCCGGTGTCGTAGCTGGCGTGGAAGTACAGCCCCTCCTGGAGCGGGGAGAGCGGCCAGACGTCGGCGACCGGCACCGGGCTGGCCCGGCGCACGGTGGCCAGCTCGTCGTCGCTGAGCGTGACGAGCGGCCCGCCCGTTTCCCAAGAGGGCTGCCCTGTGCCCGCCGGGACGCCAAGAGGGCTGCCCTCTTGGGGCGCGGGCGCGGCCGCTTCGGCCAGGGCCGCCGGCGTGCGGTGGGCGAAGACGTCGCGCGGGCTGACTTCCAGGCCGGCGGTCCGGGCCCGGCTGGATACCGCGATGGAGAGGATGCTGTCGCCGCCGAGCGCGAAGAAGTCGTCGTCCGGGCCCACCTCGGGCAGGCCGAGCACGTCGGCGACGGCGGCGCAGAGCAGCCGTTCGCGGTCGTTCCTCGGCGCGCGTGAGACGGCCCGGGTCGCGTCGGGCGCGGGCAGCGCGGCGCGGTCCAGCTTGCCGTTCGGCGTCCGCGGCAGCGTGTCGAGCGCGACGAAGGCGCCGGGGACCATCGGCTCGGGCAGGACTGCCGCGAGCTCGTCCCGCAGGACCGCGACATCGGCCGGGCCGGCGACGTACGCGACGAGCCGGACGCCACCCGGGCCGTCCGCGCGGGCGACCACCGCGGCGTCCGTCACCCCGGGGGCGCGGCGCAGCCTGGCCTCGACCTCACCCGGCTCCACCCGGTTGCCGCGGATCTTGACCTGCTGGTCGGCGCGGCCGAGGTATTCGAGGGCCCCGTCGGGCCGTCGCCGCACGCGGTCGCCGGTGCGGTACATGCGCTCCCCCGGCTCGCCGTACGGGTCGGCGACGAAGCGGCCCGCGGTCAGTCCGAGCCGGTCGTGGTACCCGAGCGCCAGCTGCGGGCCGGCGATGTACAGCTCACCGGTGGTGGCCGGCCGCAGGAACGGGTCGAGCACGTAGAGGCGGGTGTTCCACACCGGACGTCCGATGGGGACGGTGCTGCCCTCCGCCCCGTCCACGTCCCAGGACGTGACCTGGACGGCGGACTCCGTCGGGCCGTAGACGTTGTGCAGCGGCGCGCCGGCCGTGGCCAGCCAGTGGCGGGCGGTCTCGGCGGTCAGCGCGTCACCGCCGGCCAGCACCCGCCGCACCCCGGCGAACGCGCCCGCGCCGGCGTCGGCGAGCGGGCCGAGCAGCGACGAGACGGTGACGACGGTGGTGACGCCGTGCTCGCGGACCAGCTCGGCGACGTACCGGGGGTCGCGCAGCCCGTCCGGCTTGGCGAGCACCACCGCGGCCCCGGCGGTGAGCGGCCAGAAGATCTCCAGGATCGACGGGTCGAAGCTGGCGGAGAGCTGGTGCAGGACGCGGTCGTCGGGCCCGAGGCCCCACCTGTCGCGGGCCCAGGCGAGCTGGTGGCCGATCGCCCGGTGGGTGACGAGGACACCTTTGGGTGTGCCGGTCGAGCCGGAGGTGTAGAGCAGGTAAGCGGGGTCGCTCGCGGTCGGCGGCGGTCCGTCGACGGCCGGGCCGTCGATGTCGAGGTCGCGGAGGACGAGCGTGGCGCCGGAGTCGGCGAGCAGGAACGCGATCCGGTCTTCCGGGTAGTCCACGTCGACCGGCAGGTAGGCGGCGCCGGCCCTGAGCACGCCGAGCAGCGCGACGATCTGCTCCACCGAGCGGGGCATGGCGACGGCGACGACCTGTCCGGACCGGACGCCCCGCGCCCGCAGCCGCCCGGCGAGCGTGCCGGCGCGCGCGTCCAGGTCGGCGTAGGACACCCGCTGGTCGCCGGCGACGAGTGCGGTCGCCTGTGGACGGAGCGCGACCTGCTCCGCGAAGGCGGCGACGAGCGTGGTCCCCGGTACGTCCCGGGCCGGTCCGGCGAGCGGCTCCACCGGCGGGATCAGGTCGACGCGGGCGGCCAGCTGGTCCGGGTCGGCGGCGACCGCGGTGAGCAGCCGGGCGAGCTGGTCGGCGACGTCCCGCACCGTGGCCGCGTCCAGCCGTGCGGCGTCATGCTTGAGCCGCAGCTCGAGACGGTCGCCCGGCATGACGATGAGAGCGAGGGGGTAGTGGCCGGTGTCCACGTAGTCCGGTACGCCGGCGCGGAGCGTGCCGCCCGGGTCGGTGAGGTCGCCGTCGACCGGGTAGTTCTCCAGCACGACGATCGTGTCGAAGAGGTCGCCGAGCCCGGCCATCCGCTGGAGCTCGGCCAGCCCCACGTGCTGGTGGTCGAGGAGCGCGGACCGCTCGGCCTGCAAGGTGCCGAGCGCGGTGGCCAGCGACTGGCCGGGACGCCAGCGCATGCGTACCGGCAGCGTGTTGACGAGCAGGCCGACCAGCGACTCGACGCCGTCCACCTCGGCGGCCCGGCCGGAGACGGTGGTGCCGAAGACGACGTCGGTGCGGCCGGTGAGGCGGCCGAGCAGCAGGCCCCAGGCGCCCTGGACGACGGTGCCGAGGGTGAGGCCGCGCTCCCGGGCCCGGGCGGTGAGACCGGCGGTGACCTCCTCGGGCAGCGCGACGCGCACCTCCTCGTGGCGCGGCGGCGCGGTGGCGGCGGCCGGTGCGAGCATCGTCGGCTCGTCGAGCCCGGCGAGCGCGGCCCGCCACGCCTCGGTCGCGGCCGCCCGGTCCCGCCCGCCGAGCCAGGCCAGGTAGTCGCGGTACGGCGCGGGCGGCGGCGGTGCGGCGCCGCCGTAGAGGGCGAGCAGCTCACGGAGCAGGACGGAGACCGACCAGCCGTCGGCGACGATGTGGTGGAAGCGCAGGACGAGCTCGTGCCGCTCGGCGTCGCGCCGGACCAGCGCCGCCCGCACCAGGGGCCCGGCGCCGAGGTCGAACGGCGCGTCCACATCGGACCAGGGCAGCTCGACCGACGGCGCGATCAGCTGCACCACCCGCCCGTCCGGCCGCTGCCGGAACGTGGCGCGCAGCGGGGCGTGCCGGTCGACGAGCGCCTGTGCCGCGCGGCGCAGGGCCGGCACGTCGAGCGGCCCGGTCAGGTCGACGGTGAGCCGGACCGCGTAGACCGCGGAGCCGGGATCGAGGTGGGCGTGGAAGAAGAAGCCCTCCTGTAGCGGCGACAGCGGCAGCACCTCGGCCGCGTCCTCGCCCGGCAGCGGCTCCAGGACGACGGCGGGCAGCTCCACAGTGGACCCGCCGGCACCCGCGGCCGTGGCGAGCGCGGCGGCGGTCCGGTGCCGGAAGACGTCCCGCAGCGACAGCGCGAGGCCGGCCTCGCGGGCCCGGATCAGCAGCTGGATCGCCACGATGCTGTCGCCGCCGAGCGCGAAGAAGTCGTCGTCCACGCCGACGCCCGGCAGGTCGAGCACCTCGCCGAACAGCGCGCACAGCACGCCTTCGCGGGCGTCCCGGGGCGGCGTGCCGGTGGCGAGCGCGGCGAAGTCGGGAGTGGGCAGCGCCTTGCGGTCCAGCTTGCCGCTGGCCGCGACCGGCAGCCGGTGCAGCGGCACGATCGCCGACGGCACCATGTACTCCGGCAGCCGCTCCCGGGCGTACGAGCGGACCGACCGCAGGAACGCGTTGACGTCCAGGAACGCGGCGGGGGTATTCGCCAGCGCCGGCCGGACCCGCTGGCCGGGGCGGTACACCGTGCCGAACCCGGTGCCCGGCCGGGCGAACACCGCGTCCAGCTCGCCGACAAGGCCGTCGCCGGCCCAGGTGACACCGACCTCGTAGCCGAGCTCGGCGGCGAGGTCGTGCAGGTCCTCCGGTTCGACGCCGCCGACGGCCAGGCGCGCGTTGGGGATCCCGGTGACGCGCAGCCGCTCGAGCCGGCGCGTCCGGAGCAGGTCGAGGGCCTGCGGCCACGGCGCCTCGGGAGCCGCCGTCGCCGGGGCCGGCGGCGAGAGCACCACGTCGTACCGGTACCGGCTCAGCTCGTTGTGGTAGCGGCCCCGCTTGACCCGCACGTCGGCCACCACACCGGGCAGGGTGGTGAAGTAGTCCGGGTCGAGCAGCAGCTCGCGCTCCCAGGCCACGGCCCGGTCGACGTCGGCCGGCCCGCCGCCGCGCACCGACTCGATCGCCGCGCGGAAGTGGCGCAGCAGGCGGTGGTTGCGGATGTCCCCGGCGAAGACCCGCCCGCCGGGCGCGAGCAGGCCGAACGCGGCGGTCAGCACCGACGTGAGGTAGGCGGCGCTCGGGAAGTACTGCGCCACCGAGTTGACCACGATGGTGTCGAAGAAGCCGCGCGGCAGCCCGTCGAAGTCGTGCGCCGGCTGGCAGCGCAGCTCCACGTGCGGCGGGATCCCGGTACGCAGCCGCCGGATCGCCTCCGCCGACAGGTCGGTGGCCCAGTACGCCTCGGTGTGCGGGGCGAGCGCGGTGAGGATCAGTCCACTGCCGACACCGATCTCCAGCACCCGGCGCGGGCGCAGCGCGAGGACGCTCTCCACGGTGGCGTCCCGCCAGGCGTGCATCTCGTCGACGGGCAGCGGTTCGCCGTCGTAGCTGCTGTTCCATCCGGCGAACGGGTTGTCCACCGCGTCCGTCTTGAAGAGCGCGTCGTGCGCTTCCCGCCAGCCGCGCACGTGCGCGTCGACCTCCGGCGTGGCGCCGACGGCCGGCACCACGTAGGCCGCCAGCCGCTGGTCCCGCGCGACGACGGCGACCTGCGCGACGGCCGGGTGTCCACCGAGGACCGCCTCGACCTCGCCCGGCTCGATCCGGTACCCCCGGATCTTGACCTGGTCGTCGGCCCGCCCGACGAAGTCCAGGCGCCCGTCGTCCAGCACCCGCACGAGGTCGCCGGTGCGGTAGAGGCGGGTGCCGGGCTCGAAGGGGTTGGCGACGAACCGCTCCGCGGTCAGCGCGGTCCGCCCCAGGTAACCGCGGGCGAGCCCGGCGCCGCCGAGGTACAGCTCACCGAAGTCCGCCGGCCGCAACCGGGAGTCGAGAACGTGGACCGCCGTACCGGGGTCCGCCACTCCGATGGGGACGGACGAGGACGCGGTGGATGGATCGCACAGGCCCAGCGTGGAGTTGACGGTCGCCTCAGTCGGGCCGTAGGCGTTGAACATCCGCCGGCCGCGGGCGTGCCGCGCGACGAGCTCCGGCGCCACCCGCTCTGTGCCGGCCAGCAGCGTGGCCCCCTCGGGCAGCACGCAGTCGGCGGGCAGCGCGGCCAGCAGCGCCGGCGGCAGGATCATGAAGTTGGCGCCGTGCGCGTGGATGTAGTCGGTGAGCGCCGGTCCGGGCACCCGCCGCTCGGCCGGCACGACGACGAGCCGCCCGCCGGAGAGCAGGCCGAGGCACAGGTCCCAGAACGCGACGTCGAAGCTCGGCGACGCGAACTGGAGCACGCGGCTGTGCGGCCCGACGCCGAACCGCTCGACCTGCGTGGCGAGGAGCTTCGCGACGCCGGTGTGCGACAGCACGACGCCCTTGGGGCGGCCGGTGGAGCCGGAGGTGTAGATGACGTAGGCGGCGTTGGTGACGTGGAGCGACCGGACCGGGTCGGTGTCCGGCTGGCCGTCGGCGAGCCCGTCCAGCGAGTCCAGGACGCACACCGGCGACGCGTCGGCCACCATGAAGGCGATCCGCTCGGCCGGGTAGTCGGGGTCGAGCGGCAGGTAGGCCCCGCCCGCCTTGAGCACCGCCACCTCGGCGACGATCATGTCGACCGAGCGGGGCAGGGACAGCCCGACGACCTGCTCCGGGCCGACGCCGCGCGCGACGAGCGCGTGGGCCACCCGGTTGGCGCGGGCGTTGAGCTGCGCGTACGTCAGCTCGGTGTCCTCGAAGACGAGGGCCACCGCGTCCGGCGTCGCGCGCACCCGCGCCTCGAACAGGTCCGGCCAGGTCGTTCCACTGCTCACTTGTTGCCGCCTCCGGCGAGGATCGGTACGACCTGGTCGATCGCGTACGGGATGCTCAGCACGGTGTTGAAGGAGAGCGCCCCGCCCAGCGGCGGCTCCTCGTACGGCAGGAACGTGGCCCGCCCTTCCTTGGCCACCGCGAGCCCGGCGTAGACCTTGTCCGCCTTGACCCGCGACTCAGCCGTGGGATCGCTGCTGAGGAAGAGCAGGCGGTCGACGTCGACGAGGTCGAGCCGCTCGGAGCTGACGACCGTGGCGTTCTCCTTGCCGGCGAGCTTGGTGATCTCGTCCGGGATGGTGAAGCCGAGCGCGGTCAGGAACACCGCCTTCGGGTCGCTGCCGGCGAAGACCGCGTACTGGCCGGGCTCGAACGGGTCGACGACGGCGGCCGTCTTGCCGGCCCACTCCGGGTGCTGCGCGCGCACGTCGGCGAAGCGCTTGTCGATGCCGGCGATCAGCTCCTTCGCCCGCGCCTCCTTGCCCAGCGCCTTGCCGATCGCGAGCGTCATGTCCTGCCACGGCGCCGCGTAGTCGTCGAACTTCGGCGGCTGTCCCACCGTCGGGGCGATCTGGGACAGCGTCGCGTAGTTCTCCTTCGTCATCCCGCTGTACTGGGCCAGGATGAGGTTCGGCTTCAGCGCGGCGATCTTCTCGAAGTTGTACTCGTCGCGCTCGCCGACGATCTCCGGCGGCGCGGAGCCCCACAGCGGCTGGGCCCACGGCCACTTGCCGAACGGCTTCTCGCCGAACCAGTCCACCGCGCCGACCGGCTTGACGCCCAGCGCCAGCACGGCGTCCTGGTCGCTGAGGCCCAGCGTCACCACCCGGGCGGGCGCCGCCTTGATCTCGGTGCTGCCGTACTTGTGGGCCACCGTCACGGGAAAAGAGCCCTGGCCGGACGCCGCCGCGGGTTCCTCCGGATCGGAGCCGGAACCGCAGGCTCCCAGAGCCAGTGCGGCCGCGAACGCGGCCACCACGGGCATGCGTGATCGCAACATGTCGCTCCCCTGGGACTGGTCGAAGGGTCAGGCAGTCGTGAACTGCGGGGCGGGCACTCCCGCGCCGACGATCGAGGCCAGGATCTCGGCGGCCCGGATCGCGGTGTTGGAGAGCAGCGACGACGTGATGCCGTGGGTGTGCTCGGTGCCGCCCTGTAGGTAGATGCCCGGTCCCAGCGCGGGATCGGTCACCACCCGGTAGTCCCGCCCCACCCGCAGCCGGCCCGCCTCGTCGCGGTCGCAGGGGCAGGACGCCAGCAGCGGGCCCGGGTCGGCGGGGCGGTAGCCGGTGGCGTAGATCACCGCGTCGGCGTCCAGCACCGTCCGCTCGCCGGTGGCCAGGGACTCCACTGTGGTCCGGACGCCCGAGGCCGTCTCGACCGCGTCGGTGACGCGGGAGACGTTGAACAGCCGCAGCCGCTGGGCGCCGAGCACCTTCTCGCGGTAGACCCGCCGGTACAGCTCGTCGATGAGG
This sequence comes from Phytohabitans sp. LZ39, assembly GCF_059359075.1. Lineage (NCBI taxonomy): Bacteria > Bacillati > Actinomycetota > Actinomycetes > Micromonosporales > Micromonosporaceae > Phytohabitans > Phytohabitans sp. LZ39. The sequence goes on from NZ_JCADBM010000004.1 coordinate 293,867, forward strand.
TCGATGTCGACGACGGAGTAGTTGGTGTTGGCGTGGTAGTCCACAAGGGACTGTTTGACGTCCGCGGGCGCGTCGTAGAAGTCGTCGACCGCGGCGGGGTCGAAGATGCGGTTGGCGAACGCGCTGTCGTCGGCCGGGCTGTACCCGTACCGGGAGAAGACCGCGCACACCTCGGCCGCCGGAAAGCGCTCGTGCAGGAACGCCACCACCTCGGCCGCGCTCTGCCCCGCCCCCACGACCACGAAGCGCCCGCCGTCGGTGAGCTCGCCGGCCCGTTCGAGCAGACCGCGGTTGTGCCAGATCCGGCGCGACTGGACCACCCCGGCCGGCAGGTGCGGGCGCAGGCCGGTGGCGAAGACCACGTTGCGCGCGCGGTAGACGCTCACGCCGTCGGGGCTGCGCACGGTGACGTCGAGGAAGCCGTCGGCCGGCTCGACGCTCAGCACCTCGTGGCCGTAGCAGACCAGGTCGTCCACTTTGGCCGCCGCCCACTCGAGGTAGTCGTGGAACTCCACGCGAAGCGGGAAGAGGTTCTTGTGGTTGATGAAGTCGATCAACCGGTCCTTGCTGTGCAGATAGCAGAGGAAGGAGAACTCGCTGGTCGGGTTGCGGAGCGTCACCAGGTCCTTGAGGAACGAGACCTGCATCGTGGCGTCCTCGATCAACATGCCGCGGTGCCAGCCGAAGTGCGGCTGCCGCTCCAGGAAGACGCCGGTCGTCTTGTCCGCGGAGATCGCGTTGTGCTCGGCCAGCGCGATCGCCAGTGCCAGGTTCGACGGCCCGAAGCCGACACCGACGAGGTCGTACACGGGTACCGCCTGCGACATGCCTGCCCCATCACTCGGTTGCGACTTAGGACAGCCTTGCTTAAGTTATCGAGTTAGGCAAGCCTTGCTTAACTGATCACATTTTGTGGAGGGCACTGATGCGGGTCGTTATGTTCGGGTATCAGACCTGGGGGCATCGCACCCTCCAGGCACTGCTCGAGTCCGGTCACGAGGTAGTCCTCGCGGTCACCCACCCGAAGAGCGACCACGCGTACGAGAAGATCTGGGACGACTCGGTCGCCGAGCTCGCCGAGAAGCACGGGGTGCCCGTCGAGATCCGCAGCCGGCCCGACGAGAGCCTCGTCGAGCGGCTGCGCGAGGTCGAGCCGGACGTCATCGTCGCGACCAACTGGCGCACCTGGATCCCGCCGGAGATCTTCCGGCTCCCCCGCCTCGGCACGCTCAACGTGCACGACTCGCTGCTGCCCGCGTACGCCGGCTTCGCGCCCCTGATCTGGGCCCTGATCAACGGCGAGGAGCAGGTCGGTGTGACCGCGCACATAATGGACGACGACCTCGACGCCGGCGACATCGTGCTCCAGCGGGCGGTGCCGGTCGGCCCCACCGACACCGCCACCGACCTGTTCCACCGCACGCTCGACCTCTTCGGACCGATCACAGTGGACGGTCTCGGGCTGATCGCGAGCGGACGCACCGATTGGGTGAAGCAGGACCGTTCCAAGGCCAGCTTCTTCCACAAGCGATCGATTGAGGACAGTCGCATCGACTGGAGCTGGCCCGCCGAAGACATCGAGCGGCTCGTGCGCGCGCAGTCCGACCCGTACCCGAACGCGTTCACGTACCACCGGGGGCAGCGCCTGCGGATCCTCGCCGCGGCCGTGTCCACGGGTCGCTACGGCGGCACGCCCGGTCGGATCTTCATCCGGGAGGGCGACGGCGTGGTCATCGTGGCCGGCGCCGACGCCCGGCATGGCCGTAACCACGGACTTCTCGTCAAACGGGTACGCCTCGAGGACGGCACTGAGCTGCCCGCGGCGGACCACTTCACGACCATGGGCGGGTACCTCACACCCCACGCCTGATCACAGTTTGACGCAAGAATCCCCTAGGACCGGCCTCCCATCGCTTGACACTTATCTGAGTCTATGTAACAAAATTGAAACGTAGTCCTAACCGCCGGGGAGGCCGGTATGGGACAGGTTTCGGCACCGAGTGGGCACCTGGTGCGGGTGGCCATCCGCTCGCCCCGGCGCCTGTTCCGCGACACGCTGGCGGTCTGCCTGTCCGGGCAGCCCGAGTTCACGGTCGTCGGGCACGTCTCCGACGACGCGGCCCTGCTCGGCCTCTGCGACCTGTGCGGGCCTGACCTGGTCGTCTACGACGCGGGCGCCGGCGTGGGCGAGGCACTGCGCGCCCTGCGGATGCTGCGCACCCGCTTCGTCCGCCTCCGGCTCATCGTGATCTACGACCGGCTCACGCCCGCCGACCTGTCCGGCAGCCGCCAGGTCGGCGTCGACACGCTGATCCCCTGCTCGCACGGGCTCGACGCGCTGCTCATGCTGCTGCACCAGCACGTCGACGCGCTGCGGTCCGGCGTGGCGGTACCGGTGCCGGGCGGGCTGACCACCCAGGAACGCGAGATCATCACCCTCACCGCCGCCGGGCACCCGGTCAGCCGCATCGCCGAGCTGCTCATCACGACCCCGTTCGCGGTGGAAAACTGCAAGCGGCGGATCTACCAGAAGCTCGCCGTCACCAGCCAGAGCCACGCGATCGCCCGCGCCATCACGCTCGGCCTGGTCAACCGCGCGCCACTGCCGCGCCCGCGGGTCTACGCGGCCGGCGGCCTCACCCTGGCCGTCCTCTGTGGACCGGACGTGCCCGCCCGCTACGACGTGGCGGTGGCGCTGCTCGCCCAGCACATCCCGTTCGTCACCGACGGCGGGAACGGCGGCGAGGGCCTCGACCTGTGGGACCACGCCGGCTCGGGCACGGTCCCGGTCATCCTTGTCGACCCGGACGCGGAGGCGTGGCAGCGACTCGGCGACGCCCGCGTCCCCATCATGGTGGTCACGACCCGCCCCATGAGCCGCGGCGAGACCCTGGACGTACTCGGCCGCGGCGCGGTGGCCATCGTGGCCGCGGAACGCATCGGCGAGGCCCTGGTGCCCGCCCTCACCCTCGCCGCGGCCGGTCACCTGACCATCGACCCCGCCGCCGCCAACTGGCTCATCGCCGCCGCCGGCACCCACGCCGGCGAGGCGGACGGCGGGCTGCCCGAGCTCACCATCCGCGAGGGCGACATCCTCCGCTCGATCGCGGCCGGCCACAGCGTGCGGCAGACGGCCCGGTCACTCGGGATCGCGGAGAAGACGGTGGAGAACACGCAGGCGCGCCTGTTCCGCAAGCTGGGGGCGCGGAACCGGGCGGGCGCGCTGGCCACCGCCCACGCACTCGGCCTCCTCGAACTCCTCGACCCTTAGGTTTGCCCACGTCCGCTTTTGGTTGCGCGCCGCATGCTCCCGCGGGCCTCAGCTTCGCTTGTGGTCGCGGTTAGATCGGCGCCTCCGGCGGGGCCACAGTGTCTGGGCGGCTCCATGATCGTTAGCCCTCCAGCTGTGCGACACGCCGGGGAGAGTCCGGTTTGCGGGCTAACGATCATCGGGCGGAGCGGTCGCGCGGTGGGCTTGTCCCGCGGACCCGGCAGTGGACGGCCGGGGATTTCGGCTCGCCCTGCGAGCCGCCGGCCGGGAGCGGTGCCCGCGGGAGCATACGGTCTACCGCTGACACGGACCTGGGAAAGAGTCTGTTCCGGATTTGACCGTGCGTTGTGGCCAGTCTCGCGACCCCCGACCGCGAAAGCTCTCCAGAGCGGTGATCAGGGAGTTGGTGGAGCGCCCCACCGACTCCCTGATCGACACGCCAGACCTCACTCAACCAGGCTGCTCGCCCACGGCGAACTGGACGGCGCCGTTGGCGTCGACCGCGGCGTCCAGGCTCTTGTCGTCGAGGATGCGGGCCGCCTCGGTCTCCAAAAAGACGCGGGCGCCGGCCTCGTCGCGCACCTCGTCGCCGTCCATGGGCTCGGCGGCGAGGGTGAGCATGAGCGCGCCTTGGGCGTCGTCGGTGGCGATGCGCAGGCCGGCGCCCTCGGGCACCTGGGGCTGCTCGGTGAGGTTGCGGATCACCGCCACCGCGTTGTCGGTCAGCGTGAGCATCGGAAGCTCCCTCCGGTTTTCTGCATGCAGGGTCCCGGCCGCCATACCCACGGATCCGCCGCCCGAACCTTGTCTTGACGACATCGACATGCCCACTTACCGTCTCGAAAGGAACAGCGGACGTCCTATGTCTGATCGCCCACCAGCGAGTGGAGGACCCCATGACCCGCCTGCCGAGACCTGCCGTACTCCTGTTCACCGCCGCCCTCCTGGCCACCGCCGGGTGCGCCGAGGCCACCGCCGCCGGGGGTGACCGGGAGCGGTGTTCGAGCTCCGTCCCGTACGTCGCCGGCACCGACGGGTACAGCGCCTTCCGCATTCCAGCTGTCGTGGCCGCCCGGTCGGGCGCGCTGCTGGCGTTCGCCGAGGGGCGGGTCGGTGGGCTCGGTGACGCCGGCGACATCGACCTCGTGCTGCGGCGCTCCACCGACGGCGGGTGCACCTGGGGGGCGCTCCAGGTGGTCGCGGACAGCGGCGCCAACACCTCCGGCAACCCGGCGCCCGTCGTGACGGCCGGTGGGCGGGTGGTGTTGCTGTCGACGTACAACGGCGGGACGGCGACCGAGGCCGCGATCATGCGGGGTGAGGTGCCCGCGGACCAGAGCCGGCGGGTGTTCGTCCAGACGAGCGACGACGACGGGGCGAGCTGGACGGCGCCGCGCGAGATCACCGCGGCGGCCAAGGCGGCCAACTGGCGGTGGTACGCGACCGGGCCCGTGCACGGCATCCGGCTGGCCCGGAGTGGGCGGCTGGTCATCCCGGCCAACCACTCGATCGCCCCGCCGGCCGGCTCGCCCGACAGCGGCACCGAGGCGAAGTACTACGGCGGGCACACGCTCTACAGCGACGACGGCGGCGAGACGTGGGCGATCGGGGCGGTCGACGACAACCCCAACGGGTACCTCAACGTGAACGAGACCACCGTCGCCGAGCTGCCCGACGGGCGCCTCTACCTCAACACCCGCGAGCACAACGGCACCGGGCCGGGAAACCGGGCGGACGCGTACAGCGCGGACGGCGGGGTGACCCTGGAGAAGCCCTACCGGCCGCAGGCCACGCTCACCGGGCCGGTCGTGCAGGGCAGCGTGCTCCAGCTGTCCGGGCCGGGCGCGCCGCTGGTCTTCGCCGGGCCCGCCGACCCGGCCGCCCGCGCGGCGCTGACGTTGCGGGTGAGCACCGACCGGGGCGTCACGTGGCGGGCCGCGCTGCCGCTCTCCGGGTTGCCCGCGGCGTACTCCGATCTGGTGCAGCTCGGCACCACGCTGGGTGTGTTGTACGAGACCGGCGACTTCGGTGCCAACGAGCGGATAGCCTTCCAGCGGATACCGATCCAGCAGCTTCGATAGGGTAACCTCGGACGTCCTATGACTCGCGCGAAAGACGGAAGACCATGACCCCACCGCGGCGGGGAGCCAGCGAAAACCAGCGGGCGCTGCAAGAGGCGATCAAGGAGCTGATCGTGCGGCGCGGACTGGCCCCTGGCTCCCTGCTGCCGACCGAGACCGAGCTGATGGCCGAGCTCTCGGTCAGCCGCCACCCGCTGCGCGAGGCGATCAAGGCGCTCCAGGCGCTCGGCATCGTCGACATCCGCCACGGCCTCGGCACGTACGTGGGCACGCCGTCGTTCTCGCCGCTGGAGGCCGGCCTCACGTTCCACTCGCACCTCTCGCTCCGCGGCGACCTGCGCGACATCGGCGACCTGGTGCAGATCCGCGAGGTGCTGGAGACCGGGCTGGTGCGCCAGGTGCTCGCGCTCGTCGACGACGCCGACTTCGACACCCTCGAGACCGCGGTCGCCGCGATGGAGCGGGAGGCCGCCGACGGGCGCTACTCCCCCGAGGCCGACTGGCTCTTCCACAAGACGCTCTACGAGCCGCTGCGCAACGAGCTGATCAGCGACCTGCTGCGGGTCTTCTGGAGCGTCTTCGACAAGGTGAACGCCGAGCTGCCGCGCACGGTCGAAACCCCGCAGGTGGCGGCGGCCGCCCACCGCAACATCCTCAACGCGTTGCGCGACGGCGACGGGCAGGTGCTCGCCGCCGCCATGGCCGACCATTTCAACGACATCCGTGAACGGATCTCGCGCGTCCCGCGCCGGTGAGCGCGCGGCGGCGGGCGTAGCATCGGCCCGTGAACCGCGGTGAGGTGTGGACCATAGGAGACCGCACCGACCTGCGGTACCGGGTCGTCGTGCTCTCCGGCGACACGCACAACGACCGCCCCAACGCCGCGCCCTACTGCGCGCCGGTCGTGCGGCAGCGCGGCAGCATCACCGACCTGCCGCCGTTCGCGGTGCCGCTGTCGGAGACCGACCCGGTGTCGGGCGTCGTCGTGGTCAACCGCATGCGCCGCCTCCCGGTGACCTCCGGGGCCGAGCGGCTCGGCATGATCACCGGCGCCAGCCTCGCCCGCGTCGACGACGCGCTGCGCAACCTCTTCGACCTCTGAGCGCGGCGGGGTCAGCAGCTCCACATCAGCAGCTCGGTGCCGGTGGCCGTCGCGGCGCGCTCCTTCGTGGACAGTGCCCCGGCCTCGGGGGGCTGCGGGAAGCGTTCGCCGTACAGGCGGCGGTTGTCGTCGCTCAGCGCGGTCGGGTAGCCGTCGGCCGGTCCGGGCAGGGTGGTCAGCTTGCCGGCGGGTGAGATGACCGTCGGGCCGGCGTCGCCGGGGATGGCGACCCAGCCGGTGGCGTTGACCGCCGTGGCCGGCATGGCCAGGTCGGGCCAGTGGGTGACCTCGCCGGTGCGCAGGTCCCAGCGGGCGGGCGCGGTCACCAGGTTGCCACCGGCCACCGCCTTGCCGAGCATGTCGAGCACGCGCCGGTCGGGCTCGCTGCCCTGCACGCGCGGGGCGACCTGGTGGGCTGGCGGGGGGCCTTCCTCGACCGGGAGCCCCACCCAGCCGGCGGCCCAGTGCCCGCGGACGGCGAGCACCTGCCCGGCGGCCGCGCCCGGCGGGAGGTCGAGGGCGCGACCGGTGCCGTCGGGGTGCCAGGCGTACGGTGCGGCGCCCTCGCCGCGCGTGCCGACCACCGTGCCGTCGCCGCCGACGCCGGAGCCGCGCACGTCGCCGGGGCGGGTGAGCAGCACCGGTCCGCGGAGCGGGTCGGCGTGCGGCCACGACACGACCGCGAACCGCACGCCGCGCCACGCCTCGCCGGTGACGTCGCCGCCCTCGTCGACGGCGAGCGGCGTCCACCATTCGTACCCGTCGACGGGGGCCAGCTTGACGGTCGAGCCGTCGTGGTAGATCCAGGCCAGCGGGCCGCCGTCGGCGGTGGCGGACGTGCCGACCACGACGCCGGAGGAGTTGACCGCGCGGGGCTCTGCGTTCGTGCCGACGGCGGGCAGCACCTTCGGCTCGCCGCCGGTCCAGAGCACCGGGCGCACGGAGCCGTCGGGCCGCACCAGGCCGGCCGCCGCGTACCGGCCGGTGGGGTCGGCGACGACCTGCCCGGTGAGCCTGCCCTTGCCGGCCGGTGCGGGCAGCGCCGCCACGGTGCAGGTGCTGAACGGCGGCGGGGTCGAGGTCACTGTCTCGCCGATCGGCACGTCCAGCCGGTCGGCGCCTTCGGTGCGGTCGAGCGCCTGCCCGACCGCCGCGGTGCCGGCGAGGGCGAAGACGGTCGCGGCGGCCACGGCCGCGTACCGGCGGCGGCGCCGCACCACTCCCCCGGCCTCGATCGCCCGCGACAGGTCGGCGTTGGCCGGCGGGACCCGCGCGGTCTCCAGCAGCACGCGAACGTCGTCGGCCCGCTCCTCGAACGGATCACTCACGCTTACAAGCCCCCACCCTTGCCCGTGCCCGCCCCGGCGAACGGTGCCTCCTGGCCGAGCCGTGCGCGCAGCGTGGCGAGGCCGCGCGCGGTCTGTGCCTTCACATTGCCGGTTGAGCAACGCATCGCCGCCGCCACGCTCTCCACCGGCATGTCGCAGAGGAAGCGCATCACCAGCACCGTGCGCTGGCCCTTGGGCAGGTCGGCGAGCGCCCGCACCACAAGGTCGCGCTCCTCCACGCCGCTGTCGCCGGACGCGCCCCGCTCCGGGGTCGCCGACATCAGCCACACCTTCGACCAGGCCAGCCGCTTTTCGTCGATGTACGTGCGGACGAGCATGCGGTGCACGTACCCGTCGAGGTTGTCGGCGGCCCGGGCCCGCGCCCAGTGCACGTAGAGCTTGGTGACGGTGGTCTGCACCAGGTCGTCGGCGCGGTGCTCGTCGCCGCACAGCAGGTAGGCGGCGCGGTGCCACCGGGCCAGCCGCGCCGAGACGAACTCGACGTACTCGGACGTGTCGTCCGTCCGCATACGGTGCACTCCTCCCCCGACCACCCTCACCCACGATGACGGGCGGCGGTCACGGCGGGGTTGCGGTGGCGGCGAAGAAAAAAGAGCGGGCCCCGCGAGGGGCCCGCTCCTGTGTGCGGTTGGTTACGCGCCGCACACGTTGTCGTTCAGGCGGATCCCGGTCGGGCCGGGCGAGCCGCTGCTGGTGAACCCGATCGTCGCGGACGCTCCCGCGGCGAGGGTCGAGTTCCACGACGGTGCCGCGGCGGTGACCGTGGTGCCGCTCTGGCTCACCGTCGCGTTCCAGCCGCTGGCGACCGTCGCACCGGCCGGCATCGTCCAGGTGGCCGTCCACGGGCTGAGCGGGGCGGTGCTGTTGTTGCGCACCGTCACCTCACCCTGGAAGCCACCGGACCACTGGCTGCTGATCCGCGTCGTCGCGGTGCACGTCTGCGGGCCGCTGGTGGACGGCGGCGGGCTGGTCGGCGGCACCGACGTGGGCGGCGGGCTGGTCGGCGGCGGAGAGGTGGGCGGGGTGCCACCGAACTGCACGTCGACGCAGTTGTAGAACGCCTCGGGGCTGTCCGACCGCTGCCAGATCGAGTAGATGATGTGGCGGCCCTGCTTCACCGGCAGGCGGGCGTTCCAGTAGTACTCGTTGCCGGACGAGCCGTTTTGCGTGGGCGGGTTGGTCACCTGGTCGAACGGCGTCGCCTCGAGGTCCGACCACTTCAGCGGCTGGTTCGGGTCGAACCCGTCCCGGGTGATGTACTGCGTCCAGGTGCCCGGGTGCGGCGCCCACGCGTTGTACCGGAACTGCATCGTGCTGCCCGACTGGACCTGGGTGACCGGCCAGTCGAGGCGGCCCGCGTTGTAGGCGGCGTACTTGGTGGTGCCACCGCCGCACAGCTGGCCGTCGGCGATGATCGTCCGGTGGTTGCCGGCGGCGTTGCTTTGCAGCACGCCGAACCAGTCCCACAGCGGCTGCTTGCCGCCCTGGGCCACGGCGGCCACGCAGGCCGGGTTGGTGGGGTTGATGTCGCCACCGCCGCCCGCCAGGCCGTCCTTGTAGCACGCGTACGTGCGGGTGGCCGGAGACACGAACGCGCCGTGCGCCTCCACCGGACTGGGTTTCAAGAGCAGCGGAATCCCGCTGCCCAGTAGCGCGGCGGCGGCGAGCACCGCCAACCTGCGTCTCGCTTTCACTTTCGTTGCCTTTCGTCGCGACTGCACAGGGTCGCCCGGACAGGCGAGGGCGCCCACCGGGGGTGCCGCCCGTTGACACCCGTGCCCGGCGCGCCCTTCGCGGTCGAGAAAGGCCACTCGCGTCCGACTATTGAATCATGCGAATACATGAGCGAACAAACAGGCCCGGCCTCCGCGGAGGCCGGGCCTGGTTCGCCGGTACAGGCTCAGTAGCGCGTCTGGGTCTGCGCGTTGAGCTGGTGGAACCTGTTGAACTCGGCGCCGAAGAGCCGCCAGTCACGCACCTGGAGGACGTCGAGGCCCTTGGTGATGTCGTTGGAGTAGATGTAGCCGTTGTAGTAGTACGCCGACCACGATCCGGCCAGGACCAGGTCGGTCGCGGAGACCGGACCCCGCTCCCAGTACGCGATCTCCTTCGGGCGGGACGAGTTGGTGAAGTCCCAGATGGAGATGCCGCCCTGGTACCAAGCCTGCACCATGATGTCGCGGCCGGGCACCGGGATCAGCGAGCCATTGTGCGCGACGCAGTTCTCGGTCTCGGCGTTCAAGCGGGGGATCTTGAAGTAGCTCTTGAACACGAGCCGGCGGTGCTTGCCCCAGCCCTGGATGTCGTAGATCGCGTCCGCGCCCTTGGTGGACGGGACGCTCGCGAGGCACTCCGCCGCCACGCCGCCGCCCAGCTCGTCGGTGAAGACGACCTTGGTGCCGGCGTTGTTGAACGTGGCCGAGTGCCAGAAGGCGAAGTTGACCGTGTCGCGCACCCGGGTGATCACCCGCGGCGCCTCCGGACGGCTGATGTCGAGCAGGATGCCGTCACCCATGCACGCGCCCGCGGCGATGTCCTTCTTCGGGTACGCGGTGATGTCGTGGCAGCCGCTGGTCTCGGTGCTCGGCGTGCCCGGCGGGTTGCCAGAGTCGCCCGGGAACAGGTTGGGCGTCGCCACGACCGCCGCGGAGGTCGGGTTGCGCACCGGCACCTTGACGATCGAGATCAGGTCGTGCGGCGGCTTGCAGTCCGGGAACGTCTCCGACGGGAAGTACGACGACACGTACACGTAGAGCGAACGGCGGTCCTTGCCCGGCACCAGCGTGTGCGTGTGCGAGCCGCAGTTGGTCTCCACGGACTTCACGTAGCGCGGGCTGGCCTTGTCGCTGATGTCGAAGATGCGGATGCCTTCCCAGGCCGCCTTGTTGGTGGCGGAAAGGCTCGTGCTCTGGCACGAGTCGTCGCTGCGCGACGAGTCGACCGACATGATGAGCAGGTTGCCGTCGACCGAGACGTCACCCTGGCCGCCGGGGCAGGACACCTGGGAGACCAGCCTCGGCTGCGACGGCCGGCTGATGTCGAAGATGGCGAACCCGTTGAAGTTACCGGCGAACGCGTACTTGCCCTGGAACGCGATGTCGGAGTTGATGCCGTTGGCGAGCGGGCCCGAAAGGGGCACGTTCGTCAACAGGCGGATGTTGTTGCTGCTGACGATCTCGTCGACGCCGGGGATCTCGTTTGTGGACGGCGACTGGGCACTCGTCGGGGAGGCGGAGGCCGCGACAGCCAGCGTGAGAGCGAACGCGGCCGCCGCGACGGCACTGAGCCGCCGCAACCCTTGTGGGGCCGATCTGAACATGGGCATACCCCGTCTTTCAGGCCCTTTCAACGGCGAAAGGGCGCCAGATTGGTGCACACCTTACCGAGGCATCGTAACCGTCGATGTGACACCCGTCACTCGGATACTCAGGTCGGCGATATACGATCGCGCGCACCCTGCGATTACGGAGGTCAGTCTTGATGAGCCGTCGCACGTACGCGGTGATCGGCGCCGTAGTGGTGGCGGTAGCCGGCGTCGCGATAGCCCTCGGCGTCCGCGCGGCCGGCTCGGGCGACGACCCGGCGGCGAGCGCCTCCCCGACACCGACCACGTCGCCGGTCCCGGTGATCGTGCCCGGCCGCCCCGGCGAGTCCGCGTCGGTCATCCCCTCCGACAAGATCCCCGCGCCCGACGGCAGCCTCTACAACCAGGCCGACGCCTTCTTCATGCGCATGATGATCCCGCACCACGCCCAGGCCCTGGAGATGGCCGCCCTCGCCCCCGACCGGGCCGGCCACGAGCAGATCCGCGCCCTCGCCTCCCGCATCACCGCGGCGCAGAAGCCGGAGATCGCGGTGTTCCAGGCCTGGCTGAAGGCGCGCGGCCTCCCCGAAGACCAGGCCGGCCACAGCCACGCCGGCATGTGGGGGATGCAGCCGCCGGAGGCCCTGAAGGCGCTGGCCGGCATGCGCGGTGACGCGTTCGACAAGATGTTCGTCGACATGATGGTCGCCCATCACGAGGGCGCGGTCGCGATGGCGACGGACGCACTGCGCGCCGGCCGCGACCAGGAGGTGGAGCGGCTCGCCACCGGCATCGCCGCCGAGCAGCAGGCCGAGATCGGCCGAATGCGCCAGATCCCCCTGTAACGCCCGCGCTCAGTCGCGCTGTCGGGGCCGCACCAGCACCACCTTGTGCGGGTCGACGCCCGGCCGGTGGTAGAGCTGCGGCACGACCCGGGCCTCCGGAAACTTCTCGACCTCCAGCAGTCCCTGTTCGAACGCCTTGCGCATAGACTCGCCGAACGCGAGCGACGAGTAGACGCGGGCCGCGAACATGCGGGCCATCGTGTCCGGCAGCCGGCCGCGCATACCGATCACCACATCCAGCAGGCGGGCCGCCGCGACCGCCTGCTCCTCGGAGTCGCAGACGTTGAAGAACGCCACCCGAAGGTGATCGGCCGACGCCTTGAACATCCGGACCAGCAGGTCGGTCGGCACCGGCTCCGGCCGATCAGGACCGCCGGTCATGATCAGTGCGCCCGGCTGGCCGTGGCCGCTGAAGTGGACCATGTACGGCTTGTGCCGGTTGAACATGGGCATCAGGTCCAGCGGACGCGTCGCCTGCCATGCCTTGAGCCGGACGTACGCCGCCAGCGTGGCGTCATTGATCTTCATTTCGATCTCACGCGCCTCCTCGGCGACGTCGACCGTCGTCTCCTTGGGCACGTGGGACGCGAAGAGCAGGACGGTGACGCGCTCCGGGAGTGCGTCGAGCTCCGCCTCGGGGATGGCGCGCGAACAGGGCTCGGACACCGGCTGGAAGTCCGGATTCCAGCCCCTCCGCTCGACCGTCGGCTCGACGGCGTTGGTGATCTGGGCGACCGTGCCCTCCACCGCGCGGAACGTCACCCGCGCGTTCGCGACCTCGCCGGCCAGCCGATCGATCCGGGTGCCGATGGCCTTGACCGCACCGGCCTGGCCGGCCTGGCCGCTCCGGAGTGCGCCGATCGCGTCCGTCAGCGCGCCGACCCGGGTCTCCAGCGCGGACAGCCGCGCGCCCAGGTCGTCCACACCCTTCCGCAACAGGTCGTGCTGGCGCTCAGCGCCCAGGAGGAGCTCCGATGCGGCCCACATCGCGGCGATGAAGTCGACGATCTCCTTCTCCTTTGCTTCGAGCCTCCCTTGCAGCGCCTTTTCCTGCGGCCGGATAGCCATCTTGGCCTCGTGCGCGTTCTGCGCCTTCCGGTGCAGATGGCTCCGCCGCGACCCGGTGCTGCCGCGCATCTCCTCGATGAACTCGTTGTATTCGTCGGTGAGGTCGTCGCGCCGATCCCGCAGCACGCGGATCTGCTGGAAGATGGCGGCACGATCGGCAAGGAGGACCGAGAGCCGCTCGAGGTTGAACGCCGGCATCAGGCGCCCGCTCCGCCGGACTGCTCGTCGGCCAGTGCGGTCAGTAAAGTGGCGACGGCCTCGACGAGCTTCTCCGGTAGGTCGTCCGTGGCGTATCCGTCGGTCTCGAACACCACCGAACCACCCACCGGCGTGTGCCCGACCGCCACCGTGATGCGGCGCCGGCCCGCCGGGTCGGGTCGCGACGACCGCCAAAGCCGACGGACGAGCCGGGCGACCTCATGCCGGCCGACCAGGATGGACACCGCATCCGCACCCAGGCCGAGCCCTGCGCCGAGCACGGCCGCGGCCGCCTGTGCGGCGTCGAGCACCTCTCCCGCGCCACGGTCGTCGCCGCGTCGGAGGAACCCGTCGCTGTGCAGGTCTCCGGCCAGCTCCGGGGGGACTCGCACGTAGAAACCGGCCGCCATGAGTCAACAGACTAGAGACGGATCGACGGGACGGAACGGATCGACCAAGATCTGTCAATCGATCCGCCGCCACCCCGGGTCAGCAGCCGACGCGGGTGGTGCTCAGGGCTATGTCGTCCATGAGGATGTCGTAGGCGGGTGGGGTGGGGTCGCCCTGGTAGAGCTGCCAGCCGATCTTCACCGTGTCGAAGCGCGGGAAGACGAAGTCGACCGGGTTGCCGCCGTGGTCCTTGGTGGTGACGGTGAGGTCGGGCTGGGGGCGGCCGTCGATCCAGATGTCGATGCGGTTGTCGGCGGCGTCGGCGCGCCACTCGACGCACTGCCAGCGGCCGGCCACGGAGGGGGCGGACTCGCGCCAGTTCGTCCAGTCGCCGGTCGGGCCGCCGTCGGCGCCGACGCCCCACAGCGCGCGGTCGAGTGTCGGGACGTACTGGCCGCCCAGCGGGCGGACGATCTCCGGGCCCTGGCCGGTGGCCTCGACGAGCGTGTAGTGGGCCCAGTCGGGCGCGGTCGGGAAGGCCGCCACGCGTAGGCGGAGGCGGCCGAAGAAGCTGTTGCCGGGCGCGGCGAAGTCGTCGACCTTGAGGAAGGCGCGGCCGTTGCCCTCGGTGTGCACGTGGAGTACGCGGTCGCCGCGGTGGCGTTCGACGGTGAGGGTGCCGTGCTTGGTGTCGATGCCCCACTTGAGGCTGGCGGCCCCGCCCAGCGGCATGCGCTCGAAGTCCTCGCAGAACAGCAGCCGGTCGGAGCATCCGCCGCGGGAGTGCGCCGGCGCGGCGGCGGGAGCGGCGAAGAGCAGGAGTACACCGGCCGCGGCGGCCGCCAGGCGAGTCATCATGTCGATATTCTTACATATCTCGATGGAGTGTCGGTCGAACGTCGTTCGGTTCCGCGCGGATTTTCCGGTGGCGTCCGGATTTGCTTCGGCGGCGCTGGTCATGCGGCTGAAAGCGAATAGCGTCGGGCCATGACGTTCGATCATGAACAGCTTACCGTCCACAAGGGACGACGCAGCGGGCTGCCGGTGGCGATCGCCGTGCACTCCACCGTACGGGGCATGGCGATCGGCGGGTGCCGGCTCAAGCACTACGCCGACTGGCGCGACGGGGTGGCCGACGCGCTGCGGCTGGCCGAGGCGATGACGTACAAGACCGCGGTCGCCGGCCTCGACCACGGCGGCGGCAAGACCGTCGTGGCGCTACCGACCGCGGCGCCGTTGACCACCGACGAGAGGCACGACGTGCTGCTCGACGTGGGCGACGCGGTCGAGTCGCTCGGCGGGCGCTACGGCACCGGGCCCGACGTCGGCACCGGGCCGGCCGACATGGTGACGATCGGCGAGCGCACGCGGTGGGTCTTCTGCCGCCCGGCCGAGCGGGGCGGCAGCGGCGACTCGTCCGGCCCGACCGCCGAAGGGGTGCTCGCCGCGCTCGCCGCCCTCTGCGCGCACCGCTTCGGCAGCGCGGACATGGCCGGGCTGCGGGTCACGCTGATCGGGCTGGGCCACGTCGGCACCCACCTGGCGAAGGCGCTCGCCGGCGCCGGCGCGATCCTCACGGTCACCGACGTCGACCCCGGCCGTCGCACGCTCGCGGACGCGATGGGCGCGGCCTGGGTGGCTCCGGCGGAGGCGGCCACCGCGCCGGCCGACGTGGTCGTGCCGGCCGCGCTGGGCGGGCTGTTGACACCCGATCTTGTACCGCGCCTGCGCTGCGCCGCCATCGCCGGGCCGGCCAACAACCAGCTCGCCGAGGAACGCGTCGCCGACATGCTGCACGAGCGGGGCGTGCTGTGGGTGCCCGACCCGGTGGTGAGCGCGGGTGGCGCGATCTACGGCACCGGCGTGGAGCTGCGCGGCCTGACCCCGGCGGCGGCGCTCGCGGAGGTGCGCGGGATCGGCGCGACGGTCACCCGGATACTCGGCGCGGGCATGAGCCCGCACCGCGCGGCGAAGGACCTGGCCGAGGAACGCCTCAGGGGAGCGTGAGGCCGGCGTCGTGGGCGAGCAGCGCCACCTGCACCCGGTTGTTGAGCTCCAGCTTGGTCAGCACCCGGGACACGTGCGCCTTGACCGTCGCCACGCTCATGAAGAGCTCGCCGCTGATCTCCGCGTTGGACTTGCCCTGGCCGACCGCGACGGCGACCTCCCGCTCCCGCTCGCTCAGCCGGCCGAGCAGCGCCAGCGCGTGGCGCCGCCGCCCGTCCGCGCCGGTGTCGCTGACGTGGTCGATGAGGCGGCGGGTCACGGCGGGCGAGAGCATCGGCTCGCCGAGCGCGACCCGGCGCACCGCGCGCAGGATCTCGGCCGGCGGGGTGTCCTTGAGCAGGAAGCCGCTGGCGCCGGCCCGGAGCGCGCGCAGCACGTACTCGTCCGCGTGGAACGTCGTCAGCACGATCACCTCGGGCGGCTCGGGCCGGCGGCGCAGCGCCTCGGTGGCGGCGAGACCGTCGAGGCGGGGCATGCGGATGTCCATGAGCACGACGTCGGGCGCGTGCGAGCGGACGGCGGCGGCCACCTCGGCGCCGTCGGAGGCCTCGCCGACCACCACGATGTCGTCCGCGCCGCCGAGGATCATCGCGAGGCCGGCGCGGACCAGCGCGTCGTCGTCCACGATCAGGACCTTGATCGGCGCCTGGCCGCCCGCGGCGCCGACGCCGCCGGCCCGCGCGCCACCCGGAAAAGCGCCCGCGGCGCCGTCGCCGCCGGGCGGCGGGCCGCCCGGGAAGGCGCTCACGCCGGCCACGGCAGCCAGGCCCAGAGCCGGAAGTCGCCGGACGCGGTGCGGCCGCTCTCCAGCCGCCCGCCGGCGAGCGTGGCCCGCTCGGTGAGCCCCACGATGCCGGTGCCCGTGCCGGGAATCTCCGGCCCGGCCGGCACGCCCACCGGCCACGGGTTGCGCACCTCGACCGACAGGCCGTCGCCGGCCGCCCCCGCCACGATCACGTCCACAGTGGAACCGTACGCGTGCTTGCGGGCATTCGTGAGTCCTTCCTGCACGATCCGGTACGCGTTTCGCCCCACCGCCACAGGCACCGCGCCGAGGTCGGCCACCCGCCGGTCGAGGCGCACCCGCATGCCGGCCGCCCGCGACTCGTCGACGAGGCCGGGCAGGTCGGCGAGCGTGGGCTGGGGACGGTCGGGCGCCTCGTCGGCCGGGTCGTCGCGGAGCACGCCGATCACCTCGCGCAGCTCCTGGAGCGCCTGGTGGGCGCTGTCGCGGATCACGCCGGCCGCGCGGGCCACCTCCTCCGGCGGCGCGTCCGGGCGAAACTCCAGCGCGCCCGCGTGCAGGCTCAGCAGCGAGATCCGGTGGGCCAGCACGTCGTGCATCTCCCGCGCGATGCGGGCCCGCTCGGCCTGGCGGGCCTGCGCCACCCGCAGCTGCTGCTCGGACTCGGCGCGGTGGGCCCGGTCGCGGAGCGAGAGCACCAGCTGGCGGCGGGCCTTGACGACCAGCCCCCAGGCGAGCACCAGCGCCATGAACACCAGGGTCCAGACCAGGTCGACCCACATGGGGCTGCTGCTCCACTCCGGCCGCAGCAGCGGAAAGACGAAGCCGCTGGCGACGCCGACCGCGGCGAGTGCCAGCGCCACCGCGACGCGCCGGTGCACCACGACCGTGAAGAACGCGACCACCGCGGCACCGACGCTGGTCACCGACCAGAGGCCGACGACCGTCACGGCGATAGTGAGCCCGACCGGCCAGCGCCGCCGCACCCACAGGCCGAGGCAGCACAGCAGGCCGAGCAGGAAGTCGAGGGTCATCCGCCCCTCGTCGATGCCCTGCTCGAAGCCGTACGCGGCCAGGATCAGCGCGAGCCCTACCGCGAAGAGGAACAGCAGCACGTCGACGACCCAGTCGCGGGCCGTGCGCCGCACCCGCCGGCGGTCCTCCGGGTAGGGTTTCGCCAGCAGCGCGCCGGGCAGCAGCGCGCGGTATTCGGGCGTTGCCCCACCAACCATGATCAAATGGTACGACCCGGCAGGCGCCCGGGCATCCGACCAAAGTCGAATGCCGGCCATAGACCTCGGTCGGCGCGGGGACAGCCCTCGGTCACCCGCCGCCGACCTCGGGCCGATTCCGGGGTACCGGCCGGAGCCGCAGGCTGGACGCATGATCAGTGTGGAGCACCTGACCAAGCGGTACGGCCAGCACACGGCCGTCGACGACGTGTCGTTCCGCTGCGAGGCCGGGACAGTGACCGGGTTCCTCGGGCCCAACGGCGCCGGCAAGTCCACGACCATGCGCATGATCTGCGGCCTCACGCCACCCACGGTGGGCGGGGCGACGGTGGACGGCGTGCCGTACCGGCGGCTGCCCAACCCGGGCCGCCGCGTGGGTGTGCTCCTGGACGCCTCCGCGCAGCACCCGGGCCGCACCGGCCGGGAGACGCTCAGCCTCGCCGCGCACGTCATGGGCGTCGACCGCGGCCGGGTGGACAAGCTGCTCGACCTCGTCGGGCTGGACGCCAAGGCCGGCCGCAAGCGGGTCCGCCAGTACTCGCTGGGCATGCGGCAGCGGCTCGGCCTGGCGCACGCGCTGCTGGGCGACCCGCGCGTGCTCATCCTCGACGAGCCGGCCAACGGGCTGGACCCGGAGGGGATCTTCTGGATGCGTACGGTGCTGCGCGACTTCGCCGACCGGGGCGGCACCGTGCTGCTCTCCTCGCACCTGCTGCGCGAGGTCGAGGCGGTGGCGGACCGGCTGGTGGTCATCGGGGGTGGCCGGGTCGTCGCCGACGGCAGCAAAGAGGAGTTGCTCGCCGGCTCCGGGGTACGGGTGCGCGGCCTGGAGCCGGACAAGCTCGAATGGGCGCTCACCGCCGCCGGCGTGGCCGTGACCCCCACGCCGGACGGCGCGCTCGTCGCGCAGACCGACGCGGAGACCGTCGGGCGGGCCGCTACCGCGGCCGGGCTCGTGCTGCTGGAGCTCCGCCCCGCCGACGGCGGCGGGCTGGAGCAGCTCTTCCTCCAACTCACCTCGAACGGAGCGCCTCGATGACCACTCTGGAAGCGCCGCCCCGCCCCTCGCTCGGGCGCCTCACGCTCGTCGAGGTGCGCAAGATGACCGACACGCGGGCCGGCTTCTGGCTGCTGGCCGTGACCGGGCTCGCGTACGCGGCGCTGGTCGTGGTCATGCTCATCGTCGCCGACCCGCCGGACCTCACGTTCTACGGCATCTTCCAGACCACGCTGCTGCCGGCCGGCGTGCTGCTGCCGGTCATCGGCATCCTCTCGGTCACCAGCGAGTGGACGCAGCGGGGCGCGCTGACCACGTTCACGCTGGTGCCGGAGCGCGAGCGGGTCGCCGCGGCCAAGGTGCTCGCCGGCTTCGTGCTGGCCGGCGCCTCGGTCGTCGCGGGGCTGCTCGTCGCCGCGGTCGGCAACGCGATCGGGATGACGTTCTTCGACGGCGACGGCAGCTGGCGGCTGACCGCCGGCGCGCTGGGCAGCGCGGTGCTGTTCCAGCTGATCAACATGACCGTCGGCGTGGCGTTCGGCATGCTGCTGATGAACTCCGCGCTCGCCATCGTCATGTACTTCCTGCTGCCGACCGTGTGGAGCATGCTCACCAACATGATCGACGCGCTGCGGACGCCGGCCGAGTGGCTCGACCTCGGCATGACCTCCCAGCCGCTCGTCGACAACACCATGGCCGGCGCGGACTGGCCCAAGCTCGCCGCCTCCGTCGGCGTCTGGCTCGCCGTGCCACTCGCCGCCGGCCTCGCGCGCCTCCTCCGCCGGGAGGTGGCCTAGGGCCTGTCTCCTGGGTCTCGGTGGAGCGAGGCGAGATCCAGGCGGCGTCCGGGGGTGCCGGGCGAAAGGCCGCATACAACACCGGTATGCGACCTTTTCGCCCGGTGCCGCCGCTCGTCGTCTGGGCCCGCCGCAGCCCGTCGAGACCCAGGAGACAGGCCCGGGCGGTATACAGAGGAGATGGCGGCTGACGCGGTACCCGGTGAGATGTCTGAGGCTGCGACGGCGCTGCTCGCCGCGCTCGACGGCGAGCAGCGCTCACTCGCGTCGCGGCCCTTCGCCGACGAGGCCGCGCGGCGGTGGATCGAGTACCGCCCGCGGCCCCGGCCCGGCGCGTGCCTCGCGGACCTGGACCGCACCGCGCGCAAGGCGGCCCACCGGCTACTCGCGACGGCGCTGAGTCCGCCCGCGTACGCGCAGGCGATGGCGATCGTCGCCCTGGAGGAGGTGCTCGACCGCCAGGAGGGGTGGGCGCGCGGGCGGCACAGCAACGACTACTGGGTGGCGGTCTTCGGCGAGCCGGGGCGGGACGAGCCGTGGGGGTGGCGCTTCGAGGGCCACCACCTCTCGGTCACGATGACGGTCGCCGACGGGGTCGTCTCCCCCGCGCCGATCTTCCTGGGCGCCAACCCGCACCGCGTCGGGTACGCCGGCGGCACCGTGCTGCGCCCGCTCGCCGCCGAGGAAGACCTGGCCCGCGCGCTGCTCGACGCGATGGGCCGCGCCGACCGCCGCGCGGCGATCGTCTCCGACGAAGCCCCGCCGGACATCCGCACCGCCACCCGACCCGCGGTCGGCGGGCCCCTCGAGCCGCGGGGCGTGCCGGCCAGCCGCCTCGGCCCCGGCGCGCGGGCGGCCCTCTACCGCCTCGTCGCCCTCTACCTCGACCGGCTGCCGCCCGGCCTGGCCGCGCTGGAGTACGCGCGGATCGAGAGCGGCGAGCAGTGGTTCGCGTGGGAGGGGCCGACCCGGCCGGGTGGGCGGCACTACTACCGGGTGCAGGGCGAGGACGTGCTGATCGAGTACGACAACACGACCGACGACGGCAACCACGCGCACACGGTGCTCCGCCGGCCGCACGGCGACTTCGGCGACGACGTGCTCGCCAGCCACCGCGCGTCGGTGCCACACTCCGCCTAGCGCGGCCCGCTCACCCAAAATCGCGCAACGATTCGTGAAGTTGCTGCGAATGTGTGCTTAGGGTACCGACCGCTTCGCCGCCGCTTCCGACCATTCCAGCAGGAGCAGGGTGGCGTCGTCGGCCGGCGGCCCGCCCTGGTGGTCGCGGACCGCGTGGGAGATGCGTCGGGCGGTCTCGGCCACCGGGAGACCGACCGCGGCGTGGCGTTCGACCAGGTCGACGAGGCGCTCCAGGCCGAAGAGCGTGCCGTCGGCGTCGCGGGCCTCGGTGATCCCGTCCGTGTAGAAGAGGAGGCGGTCGCCACGCTCCAGGCGCTCCTCGGCGACGGCGGTGGGCGCGGGCACGCCGAGCGGGGTGCGGCGGCCACCGGCCAGCGCGCGCACCGCCTTGCCGCGGCGCAGCAGGACCGGCGGCGGGTGGCCGGCACCGACGTAGCGGAGGTGGCCGGCGTGCAGGTCGAACTCGGCCAGCACCGCCGTCACGAAACGCGAGTCGGTGAACTCCCCCTTCAGCGCGCGGTCGACCTCCTCCGCCATCTCGGCCAGCCCGGCACCGGCGCGGCGGCTGGCGCGGCTGGCGCCGAGGGCCACGGCGGTGGTGAGGGCGGCGGGCAGGCCCTTGCCGACTCCGTCGTACACGGCGAAGCGGGCCACCCCGTCGTCCACTGTGTAGTCGAACGCGTCGCCGCCCACCTCGTAGCTGGGTTCGAGCACGGCGGCGAGGACGAAGTGGTCGGTGGCGAACGTGAGCGGCGGCAGCAGCTGCCACAGCACCTCGGCGGCCGTGGTCATGGGCCGGGAGCGGCGGGCCACGACGATCGCGTCGCCGTACGCGGTCTTCGAGGTGATCATGTGCCCGACCAGGCCGGCGAGGAGGCGGGTGCCGGAGATCATCGCCGGGTCGGCCGGGTCGGCGCCGCGGACCTCCAGCACGCCGATCCGCTCGGTGCCGTTGACGATGGGCATCCAGAGGCGGGGCGGGTCGCCGGCGGACGGCACCGGGGTGAGCGTCATGAACGCCCGGCCCGCGACCGAACCCCGTATCGGGATCGGGTCGGTGGCCTTGTCGGGCGACAGCACGCGCAGCCGCTCCTGCTCGTGGTCGACGAGGTGGATGGTGACGTCGAGGCCGACCCGCGCGGCGGCCACCTCCACGATCTCGGCGAGCCCGCTCGGGCCGACGAAGTGTGCCACGTCGATCAGCTCGGCGAGCATGCCGTGCCATTCCGCGGGGCGCGGGACGCTCATAGCCCGAACAGCGGCGCCACGCCGGTGATCCGCAGAACCTCCTCGACGATGCGCCGGGGGTTGCGGACGCACAGCCGCACGCCGCTCCGCTGGGCCGCCTCGCGCCCACGCAGCAGCGCGCGCACGCCGCTGGAGTCGAGGAACGGCACGGCCGACAGGTCCACCACCACGTCGCGCTGGGCGCGGGCGAGCGCCGCCTCGATCTCGGCGACCACGCGATCCTCGGCCTGCATGTCCAGGTCGCCCTCGAGGTAGATCACGGCTACCTCGTCCCGCGCGAGTGTCATCGGTCGCCTCCTAAGCCGTGATCAAATCTCAGTTACCCCGGACCGACCCTACTCACACACGCGGCCCTCGACAGCTCTGCCGCCAGGTAACTAGTCTGAGGCACATGAGTCCTTACATCGTGGAGGCGGCCGCCTGGCAGGAAAGCTGGGACCGCCAGCAGGAGGCGTACATGCCGGACCGCGAGGAGCGCTTCACCGCCCTCCTGGACACGGTCGACGCGGTCACCGCCGGACGCGCACCCCGCGTACTCGACCTGGCCGGCGGCACCGGCTCGATCTCACTGCGGCTGCTGCGGCGCTTCCCCGAGGCCACCACCACCCTCCTCGACCTCGACCCGGTGCTCCGCCACATCGCCGCCGGAACACTCGGCGAGCGGGCCACGGTGGTCACGGCCGACCTGCGCACCAAGGAATGGCTGTCGGCCCTCCCCCACCAGGACTTCGACGCGGTGCTGACCGCGACCGCGCTGCACTGGCTGGACCCGTCGCGCCTGGCCGAGCTGTACGGCGAGATCCGCGAAGCCCTCCGCCCCGGCGGCGTCTTCGTCAACGCCGACCACATGCCCGACGACGGCCTGCCCGGCTTGTCAGCCCGCCTCGGCGAGCGCGCGGACGCACTCCGCCACGCCCGCTACGCGGCCGGCGCGGCCCTGTCGTGGGCCGACTGGTGGGATCGGGCGGCGGCCGACCCGACGCTGGGGCCGCTGGTGATCGAACGCAAGCGCCTCTTCACCGAGCACCACAGCTCGGAGTGGACGCCACCGGTGTCGTGGCACCTGGAGGCGCTACGGGCGGCGGGGTACGCGGAGATCGGGCTCGTGTGGCGCGGCGCGCGGGATGCCGCGGTGGCGGGGGTCAAGGGCTAGGCATCTTTGCCCGCGTCCGCGTCTGGTCACCCGCCGCCACTCCCGCCCGGTACCGCTCGCCCGTGCGCTGCGCTTAGCTGAGGCTGCGCACGCGCTCCTCGAATCAGGCCGCGCGCACGCGCCGCACTCGGCCCGGGTTTCGGGCGAGCACCAGGTCCACATGGCGGGACAAGCGGCTCGCATCTGAGATGCGCCATGATCGTTAGCCCGGAAACCGGACGACACGCCGGGGAGACTCTGGGTGTTGGGCTAACGATCATCGGTGGACGCATTCGTGCGAGCAGGTCGACAGCTCGCCGAGAGCCACACCGTGACCCCCGCGCGCGGAGCGTGGCTAGGCGAAAGCGCTTCGGGCGAAGCTCACGCCGCCGCGTTCGGCCGGGTCTAGGAATGGGCGAGGCACCAGGCGCGGCGGCTGCCTGATGTAGACCTGGAGCGACGCGGCCTGGACGCGGATGTCGAGCCCGTCGCCCGCGATCCGCCAGTCGGGGTCGATCCAGCCGGTGCGGGGCGTCTCCTGCCGCACCTCGCGCAGCACCGCTGCCGTCTCGACGCGGCCGTGACCCAGACGGGCCGGCCGCGCGTCGTGGCCGATGGCCGCGGTGATGCCGCCGGCGTCGCAGTCGAGTGTCGCGGGCGCGACCCACCACAGCGGCTGGCCGTCGGGGGTTTGCGGCTCGACGCGGCGGACGATGTAGTCGAAGTCGACGCGCAGGTAGTCGACGGGCATCGTGTCGTCGACGATGTCGTCCTCGTCGGGCTCGCCCTCCAGCTTGCCGACGTCGACGGCGTGGACCAGGCAGCCCTGCCAGGCCAGCACGGGGGCGTCGTCGAGCGTCCACGCGGCCGGGTGCCACCAGCGGGCCGCGGGCAGGCCGGACTCCGGGTGCGCGGGTGGAGCCACGCCCGCCAGTGTCACATGTTGATCATGTGGCCGGCCAGGCCGTGGATGGCTTCCTTGACGGCCTCGCCGAGGGTGGGGTGGGCGTGTACGTTGCGGGCGACCTCGTGCACCGTCAGGTCCCATTGCTGGGCCAGGGTCAGCTCGGGCAGCAGCTCGGTCACGTCCGGGCCGATGAGGTGGGCGCCGAGCAGCTCGCCGTACCTCGCGTCGCTGAGCACCTTGACGAAGCCGGAGGTGTCGCCGAGGCCGTTCGACTTGCCGTTCGCCGTGAAGGGGAACTTCGCGACGCGCACGTCGAAGCCCTTCTCGCGGGCCTGCGCCTCGGTCCAGCCGAAGCTGGCGATCTGCGGCTGGCAGTATGTGGCGCGCGGAATCATCACGTAGTCGAGCTCCATGGTCTCCGCGTCGCCGATCGTCTCGGCGGCCACGATGCCCATCGACTCGGCGGCGTGCGCGAGCATCAGCTTGGCCGTGACGTCGCCGATCGCGAAGATGTGCGGCACGCTGGTGCGGCAGCGGCCGTCGACGTCGATGGCGCCGCGGTCGGTGAGCTTGACGCCGGTGTTCTCCAGGCCGTAGCCCTCGACGCGGGGCTGGAAGCCGATCGCCTGGAGCACCTTGTCCGCTTCGAGCACCTGCTGCTGGCCGTCGCGCGACACGGTGACGCGCACACCGGAGTCAGACTCCGAGATCGACTCCACGCGCGTCGAGGTGAGCACGTCGATGCCGAGGCGGCGGTAGCGCTTGGCGAGCTCGGCCGACACCTCCTCGTCCTCCAGCGGCACGAGGCGGTCGAGGAACTCCACGATCGTCACGCGCACGCCGTAGTTCGCCAGCACGTAGGCGAACTCGACGCCGATCGCACCGGCGCCGGCGATCACGATGCTCGACGGCAGCGAGTCCGAAAGGATCTGCTCCTCATAAGTCACGACACGTGGGGACAAAGACGTCCCGGGCAGAAGCCGCGTCGTAGCCCCCGTCGCGATGATGCAATGGTCGAACGTCACGGTGGCATCCCCCACCCGCAACGTATGAGGATCGACGAACACACCTCGCGCGTCGTACTGCCTGATCTTGTTCTTCTTCATCAGGTAGTTGACGCCCTTGACCCGGCCGTCGGCGACCTTGCGGCTGCGCTGGAACGCGGCGCCGTAGTCGAACGTCACCTCGCCCTGGATGCCGAAGGTCTTCGCCTCCTGGGTGAAGATGTGCGCCAGCTCCGCGTTGCGCAGCAGCGCCTTCGAGGGGATGCAGCCGATGTTGAGGCAGACCCCGCCCCAGAACCGCTCCTCGACGACGGCAACCGACAAGCCGAGCTGGGCGGCCCGGACCGCGGCGGTGTACCCACCCGGTCCGGCGCCCAGCACCACGACGTTGAAGTGGTCAGTCATACAAGAAACCTAGTCAGCGCGACGACAACCGCCGACCGACCGCCGAAATCAACCGGTCGAGCTCCGAGCCGAACGGGTTGTCGTGCACCAGGTAGGTCCAGGTGGCCGACGGGCGGACCAGCGTGGCCTCCTCCGGTTCCCAGTCTTCGGTGACCTCGATCGTCTCGAAGGTCTCCAGCGTGAGCTGCTCGATCTTCGGGAAGAGGTCGTTGAACGCCGGCACCGCCGACCGGTGGAACTCGTCGAGCGGGTCGAGCCGCCCCAGCGCCCGCAGGTGCACGCCCTCGCGCACCTCGTTGAGCTCGGCCAGGTGCTCGGCCCACAGGCGGTCGAGGTGGTAGAGCGCGATCGAGCGGCCGATGCGGGAGAGCAGCTCGTCGTCGATCTCCTCGGTCTCCTCCGGGAAGCGGTCGCGGAGCAGGTCGGCGGCGACGTCGGTGGTGAGCAGCCGCTCGCGGCGCTCGGCGAGCGCGATGCGCTGCTGCTCGATCACCACGCTGTACCGCCAGGTGTTGCGGTGGATCTCGTGGTTGACGCCCTCGGCGACGCGCTGGGCGTGCTCGATCGCGTACGTGACCTGCTCGTCCACGACCAGACCGTCGGCGTGCATCTTCGGCGAGGCGGGGATCAGCTCGGGCGCGTGGCGCACGACGAGCTCGTCTTCCAGGCTGACGAAGAAGACCGAGTGCCCGGGGTCGCCCTGCCGGCCGGAGCGGCCGCGCAGCTGGTCGTCGACGCGGCGGCTGTCGTGGCGGCCGGAGCCGATGATGTACAGCCCGCCCAGCTCGGCGATCCGGTCGTAGTCGGCCTGGTCGCTGCCGCCGAGGCGGATGTCGACGCCGCGGCCGGCCATCTGGGTGGAGACGGTCACCGCGCCGTACGTGCCGGCCTCGGCGATGATCGCCGCCTCCTCCTCGTCGTTCTTCGCGTTGAGCACGACGCAGGGGATGCCGGCGGTGTTGAGGCCGGCGGCGAGCTGCTCGGACTCCTTGACGTCGAGCGTGCCGATCAGCACCGGGCGGCCCGCCTCGTGGGTGAGGCGGATCTCCTCGATCAGCGCCTCCTCCTTCTCGGCCCGGGTGGCGTAGATGCGGTCTTCGTCGTCGACGCGGACGCAGGGTGTGTTGGGCGGGATGACCGCGACCTCGAGCTTGAAGAACTCGCGCAGCTCGTTGCCGACCAGCACCGCGGTGGCGGTCATGCCGCAGAGCGTCTTGTAGAGCGCGATGTACGCCTGCACGGTGATCGTGTCGAGCACCTCGCCCTCGGCGGTGGCGCTCAGCCCCTCCTTGGCCTCGACGGCCGCCTGGAGCCCGTCCGGCCAGCGGCGGCGCTGGGCCACCCGGCCGCGCATCTCGTCGACGAGCTCGACCGCGCCGTTGCGCACGATGTAGTCGACGTCGCGGTGCAGCAGCGCCTCGGCGTGCAGGGCGACGTTGACGGCGGAGAGCTGCTCGACGTTCTCGTCCGCGTACAGGTCGATGCCGCCCAGCGCCTTCTCGACCGCCCGGAGACCGCGGTCGGTGAGCGCGACCGACCGGCCGTCGTCGGCGATCTCGTAGTGGCGCTTGTTGACCAGGGCCTTGACCAGGGCGGCCGCGGCGTGCACCGGGTCCTGCTCGCCGGGCACGGTGCCGGCCAGCACCATCGGCACGCGGGCCTCGTCGATGAGGATCGAGTCGGCCTCGTCGACGATGCAGCAGGCCAGCTCGCGCTGCACCCGGTCGTCGATGTCGGTGACCAGCTGGTCGCGCAGGTAGTCGAAGCCGCCCTCGCTGACCGAGACGTAGGTGACGTCGTTGCCGTACGCCGCGCGGCGCTGCTCGGGGGTGGACGCCTCGGTGACCCACCCGACGGTCAGCCCGAGCAGCCGGTAGACCGGTGCCATCCAGAGCGCGTCGCGGCGGGCGAGGTAGTCGTTGACCGTGATCACGTGGACCGGGCCCTTGCCGCGGCGCACGTGCCCGTACGCGGCGATCGCGGCGGTCAGCGTCTTGCCCTCACCGGTGGCCATCTCGGCGACCTTGCCGGAGAGCAACGCCATCGCGCCGAGGAGCTGCACGTCGTACGGCGTCTGGTCGAGCCCGCGCCGGGCCGCCTCCCGCCCGAACGCGCAGATGTCGACGTAGTCGGTCGCCTCGGCGGCCTTCTCGGTCAGCTCGGAGTCGCTGAGGTCGGCAAGCTCCTCCGCCCGACTACTGATCTTGGGGAGCAGCTTCTCCAGCGGGCCGAGGTCGACCGTGGTACCCGGGCGCTGGAGGAAGCGCTGCATCCTGCTTTTCAACCGCTGCGACACACCCATGGTGGGCAACGGTACTATTCAACATTCCAAGATCGTCG
The DNA here is from genome assembly GCF_059359075.1 of Phytohabitans sp. LZ39. Classification (NCBI taxonomy): domain Bacteria; kingdom Bacillati; phylum Actinomycetota; class Actinomycetes; order Micromonosporales; family Micromonosporaceae; genus Phytohabitans; species Phytohabitans sp. LZ39. Next base: position 321,429 of record NZ_JCADBM010000004.1, read on the forward strand.
CCACCTCCTGCCGCGTTCGCGACGCGAGGTCGCGTAGCAGCTCAGGGCCCTTGTCGAACGGCACCACCGCGGTCACCACGTGACGCAGGATCCCCGCGGCGCACTCGCGCACCATCGATATCGTCTCGGCGGAGAGCCGTTCCCGGTCCCAGGCGGCGGCGAGACCGCGCGGCACTCGCCCGATCTGCGCGCAGCGCACCGAAAGCCCGTTGTGGTGGAACTCCTCCCCCAGCCGCAGCTCGCCCGCCCCGCCCTGGTAGAACGCCAGGTCGACGACGGTCCCCTGGGGCCGCAGCAGGCGCGTCGCCAGGTGCAGCGCCGACGCCCGCCCCCGGCACTGGAAGACCACGTCGGCGCCGCGGTCGCCCGGCCCCCGCCGCCACCGGCTCTTGACCGCGACCGCCGGGTCACCGGCCGCCGGGTCGAGCACCGCGCAACCGAGGGCCGCCGCGACATCCCGGCGCCGCGACGTCTCGTCGAGTACGAGCACCGAGTCCGCGCCGTGACGGATTGCGAACGCCGCGGTCAGAAGACCGATCATCCCGGCGCCGACGACGGCTACCCGCCGACCCCGCACGCCGTCGCCGAGGTCGCGCACCCCCGCGCCGAAGACGTCCGCCGCCGCGTGCAGCAGACCGTTGGCGCAGATGGGACCGGCGTGCGCCACGTAGACGCCGAGCATCGGGTCGAGGTCGGCCGGCAGCGGCACCCACCGGTCGACCAGCGGGTCGGCGAGGTAGCCGGTGCGGTGCCCGTACGCCATCGCGACGACCGTGCCCTCCGCGACGGCCGGGGTGGCCGACTCGGTGACCTGCCCGACCTCCATGTAGCCGAGCCGCTCCACCGGGTACGCCTGCGCCGGTTCGCCGGGCACGAACAGGCCGAGTTCGGGATCGAGGCGGGCGGAGAGTAACGGGTTGGTGCCCTTGACGTAGCTCAGCTCGGTGCCCGCCGACACTCCACTGTAGAGCGTGGCGACCCGGAAGGTGCCGTCCCGCAGCGGCGCCGGCTCCTGCTCGCGGATCTCCACGTGCTGCGGCGCGGTGACGACGATGACCCGCTCAGACACCGACCGCCTCCCCCGTCGCGGCCGAGCGGGCCACGGCGGCGGCGAGGCGGTGGGTGCGCAGCGCCTCGGCGTAGGGCACGCGCACGTCGTCGGCCACGCCCAGCACCGCGTCGACGAACGCCCGGTCGACCGCGACCCGCGCCGCGACCGGGTCACCGGGGTAGCGGTGTTCGCCGCCCGCGTCCCGTACCAGAAGGGCGTCCTCGCCGACCGCGATGGCCAGACCGTCCGCGATGACCTCGACCGCGGCGCGGTGTTTCCAGCCGAGTACACAGGCGGTGGTGAGCGTTCCGGGGGCGCCGCTCGCGAAGTGCACCATGGCGGCGGTCGCCGCGTCGACGTCGGCGCCTTGCACCGCCGGGCGGCCGCCGCCGGCCGCGTGCACCCGCACCACCTCGCCGGCCAGCAGCCGCATGACGTCGAGCACGTGCGGAGCCTGCTCGATCAGCGGCCCGCCGGAGGACTCGCGCCGCACCCACCAGTCGACCGGCGGCACCTTGTCGAGCCAGGCGCCGTTGACCAGCCGCACCTCGCGGCCGGCGAGCAGGTCGCGGGCGCGCTCGACCACCGCCAGGTACCGCCAGTGCAGCCCGACCGCGGTGACGACGCGCTCGGCGAGCGGGGCGATGCGTTCGGCGGTGGCGAGGTCGACGGCGAGCGGCTTCTCCACGAACATCGGCAGCCCCGCGGCGAGCACCGCCTCCTCGGCCGGCCCGTGCGCGAAAGGTGGCACGCATACGTATACAGCATCCGGTTGGGCATCGACGAGAGCCGCTACGTCCGGGTACGCCAGCGCGCCGTGCTCGGCCGCGAGCGCGCCGGCCGCGTCGGGTACCACGTCGGTCACGCCCACGACGCGCACGTCCGGGAAACCGGACAGCACGCTGGCGTGGCGCCGCGCCACGTTGCCCGCACCGACAATGGCGACGGCGCACGTTCCACCCATGTGTTCTCGCTCCCAACGCCCGACTGTCGCGGCGGTTGGATACCCGATCTTTGGGAAACCACTCCCCCATGTGGCATCCGCTTTCGGTGAGCCCTGTCGTGGAGGCCTGGTCCGCGTACCGGACCGGCACCGCCAGCCAGTGGCAACCCCGAGATCTGGTCCGGGCGAAGGGATCCAGCACGGTGTCCGTCGTGCTCCCCGCCCGCGACGAGCAGGACACGGTCGGTGAGATCGTCCGTACGATCCGCCGGCACCTCGTCGAGCGGCTTCCGCTCGTGGACGAGGTCATCGTCGTCGACTCCCGTTCCGGTGACGAGACCGCGCGCGTCGCGGGCGAGGCCGGCGCGCGGGTGGTCGACCAGGACCAGATGACCCGGGGCCTGCCCCGGCTGGAGGGGAAGGGCGACGCGCTGTGGGCCGGCCTCGCGGCCGCGCGCGGCGATGTCGTGGCGTTCGTCGACGCCGACCTGCGCGAGTTCCGGCCACACTTCGTGACCGGGCTGCTCGGGCCCCTGCTCACCGACCCCTCGGTCGTGTACGTCAAAGGCTTCTACCACCGGCCGCTCGAAGCCTCGGCCGACACCGAACGCGACGGCGGCGGCCGGGTCACCGAACTCATGGCCCGCCCGCTGCTCAACCTCTTCTGGCCCGAGTTGGCCGGTTTCGTGCAGCCCCTCGCGGGCGAGTACGCGGGCCGCCGCGAGGTCCTCGAACAGCTGCCCTTCGTCTCCGGGTACGGCGTCGAGCTCGCCATGCTCATCGACCTGCTGGAGACGGTGGGCCTCGACGCGCTCGCCCAGGTGGACCTCGGCGAGCGCCACCACCGCCACCAGAGCACCGAGGCGCTGGGGCGAATGGCCGCGCAGATCCTGTACACCGCCTGGTCCCGCCTGTACCGCCAGGGCGTCGTGCCGACGGCGCAGCCGGTGGCCGGCGCGCTGACCCAGTTCCGGCGGGGCGGCGAGGACGCGCTGCCCGGCCTCGGCCGCGAGGTCGTGACGCACGACGTGTCGGTGAGCGAACGCCCCCCGCTGGCCCGGCTGCGGGTCGTCTCGTGAAGGTCCTCATGAACGCGGGCCCGTGGCTGCCCGTCCCGCCGGACGGCTACGGCGGCATCGAGAACATCGTGGCCACGCTCGTCCCCCCGCTGCGCGAGCTGGGCGTGGAGGTGGTGCTGGCCAGCGTCGGCAGCTCCACTTTGGACGTCGACGAGCTCGTGTCGGTCTTCCCCTCGCCCCAGTTTCCCCAGCTTCAACGCCCGTACAACCAGGTCAACGGCGTCGTACCGGCGCACCAACACGCGGTCGTCCGGGCGGTACGCGAGCGCGGCGACATCGACCTCGTGCACGACCACGTCGAGGCGGCCGGCCTGTCCACGCTGGCCGCGCTCGGCCGGGACGACCCGCCGGTGCTGCACACGCTGCACTGGGACCTGCACAAGCACCCCGAGCTGTACGGCACGTTCGAGGGCGGGGGCCGGGTGTGGGTCAACGGCGTCTCCGCGAACCAGCTGTCCCGGGCGCCCGAGGCGTTGCGCGCGCACGCGGTCGGCCACGTACACCTGGCCACGCCGCTGGCCGACGGCGCCGACCGGCGGCGGCCGCCGGACAAGGGCGACCACGTCGTGATCCTGGGCCGGATCACGCCCGGCAAAGGGCAGGACCTGGGCGCGCGGCTGGCGCACGAGCACGGCTTCGACCTGATCCTGGCCGGCCCGGTGGGGCCGTACCACTCCCCTTCGGACCTCGCGGCGGTCTCCACTTCGGACAATCCCGACGTGGCCTACTTCCGCGAGAAGGTCGAGCCCTATGTGGACGGTCGGCGGGTGCGCTGGCTCGGCACCGTACGCCCACCGGCCCGCGACGACCTGGTCGCCGGCGCCCGCGCGGTGCTCGCGCCGCTGCGCTGGGCCGAGCCGGGCGGGACGTTCGTGGTCGAGGCGCTCGCGCTGGGCACGCCCGTCGTGGGCCTGTCGATGGGCTGCCTGCCCGAGCTTGTCGACCACGGCCGCACCGGCTTCCTCACCGCGCACGAGGACGAGCTGCCCGACCTGGTGGAGGCGGCCGCCAAGCTCGACCCCGCCGAGGCGATGCGCGAGGCGGCGCGGCGCTTCACCCCCGCCGTGATGGCGGCCCGCTACGTGGAGCTCTACCGGGCGGTGCTCGCGTCCGTGTAACGCAGGACCGCGCCCACCCCGTGGCGCAGGTCGGCGTCGTCGGGGCCGACCAGGACCAGGTCGGCCCCGGTGCCGGCGACGGCGCGGACCAGCGCGGCGTCCGCCCGCACCCGCACCGGCTCCTCGACACCCATCTCGGTCAGCTGCGCCGGGTCGAGCGCCAGCTGCGCCGGCTCCGGCCCGATCCACAGCTCGTCGGTCGACGACGGGTCGTCCACGATCAGCATCGCCTCGACCTGTTCGCGCTGGAGGGCGTTGACGACGGCGGCGAGCCCGTTGCCGACCCCCGCCTGCGCGCCGAACCGGTCCACCGCGTCCCGGGTACGCCGGTCGGCCACGTCGGCGACCGCCACGGTCGTCGCGTCGTCCAGCGGCTCCGGGTCGGCGCCGGCCGCCCGCGAACCCGCGTCGGTCACCACCGCCCGCTCCCGCCACCGCTTGGGCAGCTGGTCCAGGAGCAGCTGGCGGGCCCGCACGTCCCCGGCCAGGACCAGCACGTCCGGCCCGAGCGTGTCGGCCAGCTCCGTCGTGGCGGCGGCCACGTCGCCGGTGTTGCGCTGCCAGGTGGTCTCCGCCTCCCGCTGGTACCGCGCCTGCGACCACCCGCCCGGCTTGACCTTCCGGATCGGGTACGACTCGTGCCCCCGCACGGTCTCGCTGTGCCGCACCGTCCCGGTCGGCGGCACCGTGCCCGCCTCGGCGGGCGGCGCCACGCCCGCACCCGGCCGCACCCCACCGGTGTCGAACGCGGTCAGGTCGCCGCCGGTCCGGTCCGCCACGACACGCAGCCAGCCGACCTCCTCACCGCGCTGGGCGACGAGGGGCATGGTGTGCGGCAGCGCGCCGTACCGGGCCAGGTCCGCCCGCGGTGGCGTGGGCAGCCGCTCGACGGTCACGTCGTCCGGCGCCGCCTCGCTCACGAACAGCGCGACCCCCCGCCGGTCCGGCTCGGCCGGCGCAGCGTCGAGCGCCTGGTCCATCGCGCTCAGCAGGCCGGCGCTGGCCCCCTGCCCGGCGAGGCTCTCGCGCAGCGCCCGCCAGCGCAGCGCCACCGCCCGCGCGGCGTCCTCGGTGTCCGGGGTGGCATCCAGGTAGGCCGACGCCCAGGGCCCCGGGTGGGCGTAAAGCGACCGCAGGAATGAGAGGTCCATGACGTCGCCATACCCGATGACAACGCATTCACTCACCCGCCGCCCCCTCGTGGAAATGCGCGGCAATCGATACGCTGAGTACTTGCGCGATAAACAATCGGTAGGACTGCCATGACCTGGGACCGGGAGCTCTTCCCCGAACCCGTGTCGCACCGGCCGGGCCCCATCATCAACGGCCACGTGGTCAAGCTCGAGGCCGGCTATCCGCGCGAGATCAAAATCGGCCAGCCCGTCCTGGTCGGCGTACTGGCCGCCGCGGCCGTGGTCCGCCTGATCCTTTCGCTGCTGCGGGCCGGCTCCGGCGGCGGCCGCAAGTGGAAAGAGCTCAAGAAGGGCCCCGAGTACCTGGTCACCCCGATGCGCGTCCGCGCCACCGACGGCGTCCTCTGCGAAATGGAAATCCACGGCCACCTGCCGCAAAGCGCACTGGAACCGCGCGACCACGTACAGGTCACGGTCCGCCGCCAGAAAGACCCGGAACTCGCCCCCCGCGTCGAAAAGATCGTCAACCTGACGACCGCTCAGCTGCTGACCCCGCACACCCCGACGCTCTGGTCCCACCTGGGCCCGGCTCTGCTGACCCAGGCCCTGCTGGGCCTGCTCGTCTTCGCCACGGTCGCCGCCTGCACGGTGATCACCTGACCGCTACGCCGTCTCGCGGGTGACCACATGTGAGGGGTAGGCGGTGACCGGTGGGACGCGGGCGCCGGTCAGCACCGCCGACGCCGCTCCCGCCGCGATGTGCTCCACCGGGTGGGTCGCGGTCGTCAGCGACGGCAGGCTCAGCGCGGCGAACGGGATGTCGTCGAAGCCGGCCACCGCCATGTCGCCGGGCACGTCGAGGCCTCGGGTGCGGAGCGCGGCGAGCGCGCCCAGCGCCATCGCGTCGCTGGTGGCGAAGACCGCGTCGGTGTCCGGCCAGCGGTCCAGGATCCGCTCCGCGGCCGCGCGGCCGGAGGCGGCCGTGAAGTCGCCCGGCACCAGGCGCACCGGCAGGCCCACCTCGGCCGCGGCGGCGCGGTACGCGTCGATCGGGCGCTGGGTGCACGGCATCCACCGCGGGCCGGTGACCATGGCGACGCGGCGGCGGCCGGTGGTGTACATGTGGTGGATCATCGCGGTGGTGGCGCCGCCGTTGTCGACGTCGAACGACGGGACGTCGCGCGAGCCCACCCCGATCGACGCCACCCGGCCGGCGAGGGCGGGTGGCATGGCGGCGAACACGGCGTCCGTGGTGTTCGCGACGATCAGCCCGCGCACGCCGCGGTCCTCGGCGAGCCGGCGCAGCACCGGGCCCGGGTCGTCCACCGGCAGCCACACCAGCGAGACGCCCACGTCGTAGGGCGCGCCGGTCTCCGCGGCGGAGCGGAGCACGCGGTCCACGTACGGGTCGTCGAGCACGGCGGGGGTGGCGCCGGCGATCGCGACCACGAGGCGGTAGCCGGCGCCGGTCTTGAGTGCGCGGGCGACCTGGTCGGGGGCGTACCCGAGTCGGTCGGCGGCGACCCGTACCCGGTCGCGGGCGGCGGGCGACGCGAAGCCGTAGCCGGCCAGGACCCGGGACGCGGTCGAGCGGGAGACACCCGCGGCGCGGGCGACGTCGTCCAACGTTGGTGCCATGAGAGAAATCATGCACCCGCTTGAGATGAGAACGCTCTCAGCGTTGTGATTCACCAATGCGCCCGCAGCACCCTCGCTACGTCATCGCCGCCCGCAACGGGGTCGCCGCGGCCTTCGGCCTCAACGGACTGGCGGTCGCGACGTGGTTCGCGCGGGTGCCGGCCGCCCGTGACGCGCTCGGCCTCACCGCGGGCGAGCTCGGCCTGCTCATGCTGAGCCTCTCCGCCGGCTCGCTGCTGGCCCTGCCACTGGCCGGCCTGATCGCGAACCGGCTCGGCACCGCCCGTACCGTCGCCGTCGCCGGCCTGGCGATGGCCGCCGGTCTGGTCGGGGCCGGCGTGGCCGCGGACGCCTGGGGTTGGGCCCCGGCGGTGGGTGCGGGGCTCTTCGCGATCGGCTTCGGCGCGGGCAGCTGCGAGGTCGCGATGAACGTCGAGGCGGCCGCCGTCGAGCGCAAGCTGGAGCGCACCATCATGCCGCGCTTCCACGCCGCCTGGAGCCTGGGCACCGTCGCCGGCGCCGGCCTGGGCGCGGCCGCCGCGCGGGCCGGCGTGCCGATCGCGGCCCACCTGGCGGTGATCGCGGTGGTAGTCGGCGCCGGCACGCTGGTGGCGGTCCGCTCCTTCCTACCGGACGAGCGGGCGGCCGCCGAGGGCGGCGCGAAGGGTGGCGGCCTGCTCGCCGCCTGGCGCGAGCCGCGCACCGTCCTCATCGGACTGCTGGTGCTGGTGATGGCGTTCACCGAGGGCACCGCCAACGACTGGCTCGCGGTCGCGTTCGTGGACGGGCACGGCGTGAGCGAGGCGGCCGGCGCGGCGAGCTTCGGCATCTTCGTGGCCGCGATGACCGTAGGCCGCACCGCCGGCACGCTGGCGCTGGACCGCTGGGGCCGGCTCCGGGTGCTGTGGACGACAATGGCGTTCGCCGCCGCCGGCGCCGCCGTAGCGGTGTACGCCGACTCCGTACCCCTCGCGCTCGCCGGCGTGGCCCTGTGGGGCCTCGGCGCCTGCCTCGGCTTCCCGGTCGGGATGAGCGCCGCCGCCGACGACGAGAACCGGGCGCCGGCGCGGGTGAGCGTGGTCGCGGTGATCGGCTACACCGCGTTCCTGGCCGGCCCACCGTTCGTCGGCCTGCTCGGCGACCGGGTGGGCGTGCTCCGCGCCCTGCTGGTCGTGCCCCTGCTGATCCTCCCCGCGCTAGCGCTGGTGCCCGCTCTCCGCCCACCCCGCACCCCGACACGAACCCCCGAACCCGTGAAGGCCGCCGTCGACTAGCTTTCGGCGTCGGAGTTGCCGCGCAGTGCATAACCATGCGACCCGTGCGCACCCTCAGAGCCCCTTCGCCGCCACCCATAAGCCAGTGGATCTAGAGACCTTTCGGGGTCAGGGTCGCCGCTCGTCGCGGCGTTGCTTCAAGGCAGATTTGCCCACGTCCGCGTCAGCGGCGGACCGTATGCTCCCGCGGGCACCGCTCCCGGCCGGCGGCTCGCAGCGCTCGCCGAAACCCCCGGCCGTCCACTGCCAGCTCCGCGAGACAAGCCCGAGCGGGTCTGCGCGGGGGCCTACCTGCGCCATCCTGACGCAGCGTAACCAGCCAAAGGGACCAGACTTCCCCGTCGCTTCCCGGATCGCCGATCCGGGAACAGACATTGTGGACAAACGTCGACCACCGCCTGGCGCGAGCTCCGTCACCACGCCCCCTTTCCTCCCGGCCGGTTGCGCGCAGGGTGATCGCGACCAACGGCGGACGGGTGAGGCCGCGGGAGCAACGGTCTGGACCACGACGGACATCGCGGTAGCTCAAATCTCTGTCCAAATAGGGGTCGAAGCCACCCCGACTCCGCAACCACCCACCAACAAACCGAACCAGCCGGAGACGGCCCGCCGACCCGCGCGTTCTCCGGCGGGAGCAGTGGTCCGCAGCTGACACGAACCGGGGCCATTCAAGCCTGAGGCACCGCGTTACCCCTCCTACAGACGTTGCTTCTGGACCTTGCCCATGTCGTTGCGGGGCAGTTCGGGCAGGAAGCGGACTTGGCGCGGCCGTTTGTGCGCCGACAGCTGGCTGGCGACGAAGCCGATCAGCTCGTCCGCCTCCACGCCGTCCGCCACGACGTACGCGACGATCTCCTGCCCCAGCTCGTCGTGGGGTGCGCCGACGACGGCGGCCTCGCGGACCGCGGGGTGGGCGAGCAGCGCGTTTTCCACCTCGCCGGCCCCGACGCGGTAGCCGCCGCTCTTGATGAGGTCGGTGGACGAGCGGCCGACGACGCGGTGCCAGCCGTCCGGGCCGACGGTGGCCACGTCGCCGGTGCGGAACCACCCGTCCTCCGTGTACGCGGCCGCGGTCGCGTCCGGCCGGTTCAGGTAGCCGGAGAAGAGCGTGGCGCCGCGGACCTGGAGCTCGCCCACGGCCTCGCCGTCGTGCGGTGCCGGCGCGCCGTCCTCGCCGACCAGGCGGGTCTCGACGCCGGCGATCGGCCGGCCTACCGCGCCCGGCCGCCGTTCGCCGTCGGCGCGGGTGGCGACGGTGATGAGGGTTTCGGTCATGCCGTACCGCTCGACCAGCTCGTGCCCGGTCAGCTCGCGCAGCGCCGTGAATACCGGCACGGCAAGGGCGGCGCTGCCCGACACCAGCAGCCGCGCCGGCACCAGCGCGCGGGCCGCCGCCGGGTCGGCCGCGACGCGGTGCCAGACGGTGGGTACCCCGAAGTAGAGGGTGCCGGCGGCCGCCGCGTACGCCTCGGGGCGGGGGCGGACCGTGTGCACCAGCCGGGAGCCGGTGCGGAGGGCGCCGAGCACGCCGAGGACGAGTCCGTGCACGTGGTACAGCGGGAGGCCGTGCACGAGCGTATCGCCGGCGGTCCAGGCCCAGGCGTCGGCGAGCCCGTCCAGGCCGGCGGCGATGGCGTCCCGGCTGAGGAGCACGCCCTTGGGCGCGCCGGTCGTGCCGCTCGTGTAGAGGACGAGCGCGGTCGCGCCGCCCGCCGGCCGCGCGGCGAACGACCCGCGCGCGTGGACGTCGACGCCGTCGAGGAGCTCAGCGCCCGCGTCGCCGAGGATGTGCGCGCGCTCCATCGGCCCCGAGTCGGGCGGGATGGGCACGACGGGGACGCCGGCGGCCAGACCGCCCACCACCGCCACGATCGTCTCCAGCGACGCGGTGGCGGTGACCGCGACGGCCGGCGCGCCGGCGACGCGGGCGGCGAGGGCGCTCGCGGCACCGGCCAGGTCGGACCAGGACATCGCGCGGTCACCGACCCGCACGGCGTCGGGACGATCTCCGAAACGCCCGGTGAGCGCGGGCAGCAGGTCCATGCGGGACACCCTAGGCTAGGGGGATGGCACGGAAACCGACCGTTGTCGACGTCGAGACCGGGCAGAAGAAGGTCTTCGCCTGGGCGGTCGACTGGCCGGGGTGGTGCCGTTCGGCCAAGACGGAGGAGGCGGCCCTCGCCGCGCTCGCCGACTACGTGCCGCGATACGCGGTGGTGGCGGAAAAGGCAGGGCTGACCTTCCCGAAGACGATCGGCGACACGTTCGAGATCCGGGAGCGGCTGCCGGGCGACGGCGGCACCGAGTTCGGGATCCCCAGCAAGATCTCGGCGGGCGACCGCGAGCCGGTGAAGGCGGCCGAGGCCACCCGCGCCGCCAAGCTGATGACCGCCGCCTGGGAGACGCTCGCCGAGGTGGCGGCGGCTTCCCCGGCCGAGCTGCGCAAGGGCCCGCGCGGCGGCGGCCGCGACCGGGACAAGATGCTCGACCACGTGGTCGGCGCCGAGCAGGCCTATGCACGGCAGGTCGGCATCAAGCACAAAACGCCCACCTTCGACGACGAGGAGGCGGTCGGCGCCCTCCGGGCCGACCTGCTGGCCCTGCTGGGCAAGCCGACCAAGGCCGGCGACGAGCCGAAGTGGCCCCACCGGTACGCGGTGCGCCGCATCGTCTGGCACGTGCTCGACCACGTGTGGGAGATGGAGGATCGGGCGGCCCCGGAGCTGGCACAACCCGAAGCTGGGCGCGCGGCGGCCGGCTCGGATTGAGCCGGCGTCCGGGGCCGAAGCGGCGGAGCGAGCCAGCCGGCAGAGTTCCACATCCCTCTTGAGGATGAGGCGTGACGGACGTCCTACCGCGCATGACGTAGCGCACAAACCAACTGGTGGTGGACGCCGAACGACGTTTCGCGAGAGATCATCGTTGTCATGAGTGCGGTAGCGCTGGCCGTGATCTTCGCGATCGCGTCAGCAGCGGCGTACGCGGCGGGGGCAGTGGTGCAGGAGCGACTGGCCGCCGAAGCTGTGCGCATGCCCGTCCTGGCGCTGCTGCGCCGGGGCCGGTGGTGGTTCGCGGTGGGTCTCAACGCGGCCGGCGGCGCGCTGCACGTCGCGGCGCTCGCCTTCGGCCCGCTCTCCCTCGTGCAGCCGCTGGGCGTGCTGACGCTCGTGCTGGCCTTGCCGATGGGCGCGGCACTGGCCGGCCGGCGCGTCTCGGCCCGCCACTGGCGCGGCGCCGGATACACGGTCGCCGGCCTCGTGGTGCTCCTGTTGCTGGTGAGCCCCGCGACCGGTGCCGAGGCGCTGACCGGGCGCGACGCCACCACGCTGGCCATCGCCGCCACCGTGACCGTGGCCGTCCTGATGGCCGCCGCCCGCCTGTCCCGCCCCCTGGTCGTCCGCAGCCTGCTCAACGCCGCCGCGTCCGGCGTGGCCTTCGCGGTCGCGTCCGCGCTGACCCAGACCGTCGCGCTGCGCACCAGCGAAGACGGCCCGCTCGCCCTGCTGAGCCCGCTCGCGCTCGTGCTCGCCGCGATGGCGGTCGGCGGCCTGCTGCTCTCCCAGATGGCCTACCGCCACTCCGGCCTCGGCGCGCCGCTCGCCACCGTCACCTTGGCCAACCCGATCGCCTCGGCGGTGATCGGCATGGTGCTGCTCGGCGAACGCTTCGTGGGCGGCACCGCCGGCGCGGCCGCCGCTCTGGCCGCGGCCGCGGTCGCCGCGCTCGGCGTGGTCGCCCTCGCCCAGCCCGACCGGTCGACGCCCCCGACTCCCCCTACGCCCAATCCCACGCCGGACCGCGAGCCCGCCCTGGTCTAGCTTCGGCCTCTGGATCCTCCTTGGACAAAAGATTCGGGCCTTCGGGGTCGGCCGCGGAGGCCGAGGTCACCCCCTACCCGGACAGTCTCTAGCCCTGGGGGGCTCGGCGTGTCAACGTAACTGCATGGGCACGGAGGTGGAGCGGCACGAGTTCAGCCGGGAGGACCGTGCGCGATACCGGCGCAAGGTGCGGCAGTGCCTGGACGTGTTCGCGGAGATGTTGCGGGAGTCGCGGTTCGAGTTCGAGCGGCCGATGACCGGGCTGGAGATCGAGCTCAACCTCGTCGACGAGCAGGCCGAGCCGGCGATGCGCAACGCCGAGGTGCTCGCCGCGATCGCCGACCCGGACTTCCAGACCGAGCTGGGGCAGTTCAACGTCGAGATCAACGTGGCGCCGCGCCGGCTGGCCGGTGACGGCACGGCCGGCTTCGAGCGGCACGTGCGCGGCAGCCTCAACGCGGCCGAGGAGAAGGCGCGCACGGTCGGCGCGCACATGGTGATGATCGGCATCCTGCCGACGCTCGCCCGCGAGCACCTCACGCTGGAGTCGCTCTCGGCCAACCCGCGCTACGCGCTGCTCAACGAGCAGATCTTCGCGGCCCGCGGCGAGGATCTCGACATCCGCATCGACGGGATCGACCGGCTGGCGGTGACCGCGGACACCGTGGCGCCCGAGGCGGCGTGCACCAGCACCCAGTTTCACCTCCAGGTGAGCCCCAGCCAGTTCGCGGCGTACTGGAACGCGGCCCAGTGTGTCGCCGGCGTGCAGGTCGCGCTCGGCGCCAACGCGCCCTTCCTCTTCGGCAAGGAGCTGTGGCGGGAGACCCGCATCCCCCTGTTCGAGCAGGCCACCGACACCCGGTCCGAGGAGATCAAGGCACAGGGGGTGCGGCCGCGGGTGTGGTTCGGCGAGCGGTGGGTGACCTCGGTCTTCGACCTGTTCGAGGAAAACGTCCGCTACTTCCCCGCGCTGCTGCCGGTCTGCGAGGACGACGACCCGGCCCGGACCCTGGCCAGCGGCGACATCCCGCAGCTGACCGAGCTGCGGCTGCACAACGGCACGATCTATCGATGGAACCGCCCGGTGTACGACGTGGTCCGCGGCCGGCCCCACCTCCGGGTGGAAAACCGCGTGCTCCCGGCCGGCCCGACGGTGGTCGACACGGTGGCCAACGGAGCGTTCTACTTCGGACTCGTGCGGGCGCTCGCCGAGTCCGACCGTCCACTGTGGTCGCAGATGTCGTTCAGCGCGGCGGAGGAAAACTTCCACGCCTGCGCCCGCCACGGCATCACCGCCACGGTCTTCTGGCCGGGCCTCGGCTACCTGCCGGTGACCGAGCTGGTGCTGCGGCGGCTGCTGCCGCTGGCCCGCGAGGGCCTGGACGCCTGGGAGGTCGACCCGGCCGAGCGCGACCGCCTGCTGACCATCATCGAGCAGCGCTGCCTGACCGGCCGCAACGGCGCGACCTGGCAGGCCGACTCCCTCCACCTGCTGGAAGACGACCACCACCTGGCGCGGCCGGACGCGCTGCGGGCCCTGCTCCAGCGCTACATCCCGCTGATGCACGAAAACACGCCCGTGCACGAGTGGCCCCTCGACTAGGTGCCCGCCGTCAACACCGCCTCGTCCACCGGTGCGATGACCGTCGCGCCGTCCGGTGCGACCGGGGTGAGGCGGACGGCGCGGCCACGGGCCAGGTCGTCGGCGGTGCAGATGTAGCGGTCGGTCACAATGAACTCCCACCACGGGTCGCGCGCGCACACCCGCCGCCCGGTCCGGTCGCTCCGCGCGACCAGCGCGGTGAAGGCCGGCCACGCCTCCTGCGTCACGTCCATCACCGCCGGGCGGCCGCCGGTGTACCGGTCGAGCGCGGCCATCACCGCGGGCATGTCCGGCACGTGCTCGGGCATCGTGTGCAAGGCCGGCGCGCGGCTGCCCACGCCGAGCGCCCCGATCACCACCGCCGTCACCAGCCACGCCGGCGCCCGCCGCGCGGACGGGAGGGACGCGGCGGCGGCCACCGCGATCCACAGCAGCAGCAGGGGTACCGCGCGGGTGAACTGCCCGACGTACGTGAAGCGCAGGTCGTCGACGGCGCGTGCCACGTACCCGACGAACAGGATCGTGGCCAGCGCGGCGGCGCACACGCCGGCGGCGAGGAAGCGGCGCGGCGGCCCGGGCGGCAGCCGGCGGGTGAGTAGCGCGGCGGCGCCGAAGAACGCGGCGGCGACCACCGCGCCCGCCGGCGTCCACGGCGCGTAGTAGCGGAGCACGTAGCCGGCCACCTCGCCCGCGGCGGGTGTCGCGTGCCCGCCGCCGTACCCGAAGTAGCGGGCGAACTCCCCCGGCCAGTGCAGCAGCAGGTTGAGCGCGATCGGCAGCGCGAAGACGGCGAGCACCGCAGCCGCGCCGAGCACCGCGACCCGCGCCTCACGCCAGGCCGGCCGGGCGGTCAGGAGTGACGTGGCCACCGCCGCGCCGGCGATCGCCGGGGCGAAGAGCAGGAAGCTGACGTGGCCGTGCACCAGCAGGCCGGCGGCGAGCGCGAGCGCGGGCAGGTGGCCGACCCGGCCGGCGGCGACCGAGGCGGCGGCGGTGAGCAGCAGCAGGAACGGCGCCACGTAGAGGTCGGGCATCCACGCCGAGGCCAGGATCGCCGGCTGCACCGCGAAGTACAGTACCCCGGCCGCGCCGCAGAGGGCGGTCACCGCCCGCGAGCCGGTCCAGCTGTGCACGATGGCCAGGCTGAGGCCGAGGAGTACCGAGTTGAGGGCAAGCAACGCCACCCACTGCCCGTTCCACGGGGTGGGTACGGCGCCGAGCAGGTCGTACAGCAGCCACTCGCCGAAGGCCTGCACGTAGAAGAACGCCGGGCCGGGGTGGTGGAAGCCGAGCCGCGAGTAGTTGCCGACCAGCAGGTCGAAGTGCTTGGCGTCGGCCGTGATGATCGAGTTGGCGGCGAAGTCGCCGCGCTCGTACACCACGCGGCCGAAGGTCACCGGGTTGCGCAGGAGCAGCAGCCCGAAGAGCGCACCCGCCGCGACGGCGAAGACGGCGGGTCCGCTGGTGCCCCGCCGTCTTCGTACCGCAGTGTCTTGCATCCCCGCTCCTTAGATCGGAGCGGATCGTATCGCGAGTTACCGCTGGTCGATGGGAACGTAGCTCCGCTCCGCGGCGCCGGTGTAGACCTGCCGCGGGCGGCCGATCTTGTTGGCCGGGTCGGACATCATCTCGCGCCACTGGGCGATCCAGCCGGGCAGCCGGCCGAGCGCGAAGAGCACCGTGAACATCTTCGGCGGGAAGCCCATCGCCTTGTAGATGAGGCCGGTGTAGAAGTCGACGTTCGGGTAGAGCTTGCGGGAGACGAAGTAGTCGTCGGCGAGCGCGATCTCCTCCAGCTGCATCGCCAGGTCGAGCAGCTCGTCGGGCTGGTGCATGCGCTCCAGCACGTCGCGGGCGGCCTGCTTGACGATCGCGGCGCGGGGATCGTAGTTCTTGTACACCCGGTGGCCGAAGCCCATCAGCTTGACGCCGGGCTCCTTGTCCTTGACCCGGCGTACGAACGACTTGACGTCGCCGCCGTCCGCCTTGATCTTGTCGAGCATCTCCAGCACGGCCTGGTTGGCGCCGCCGTGCAGCGGGCCGGAGAGCGCGTGCACGCCCGCCGAGACCGAGGCGAAGAGGTTGGCCTGGGCCGAGCCGACCAGCCGCACCGTCGACGTGGAGCAGTTTTGCTCGTGGTCGGCGTGCAGCACGAAGAGCATGTCGAGGACCTTGGCCACGACCGGGTCGACCTCGTACGCCGTCGCGGGCACGGCGAACGTCATGCGCAGGAAGTTCTCCACGTAGCCGAGCGCGTTGTCCGGGTACATGAACGGCTGGCCGATCGACTTCTTGTACGCGTACGACGCGATGGTCGGCACCTTGGCCAGCAGCCGGATCGTGGAGATCTCCACCTGGTCGGCGTCGAACGGGTCGAGGTGGTCCTGGTAGAACGTCGAAAGCGCGCTCACCGCCGAGGAGAGCACCGGCATCGGGTGGGCGTCGCGGGGAAAGCCGTCGAAGAAGCGCCGCAGGTCTTCGTGGAGCAGCGTGTGCAGGCGGACCTTGTCGCTGAACGCGTCCAGCTGCTCCGTGGTCGGCAGCTCGCCGTAGATCAACAGGTAGGACGTCTCGAGGAAGGTGGCGCCCTTGGCCAGCTCCTCGATGGGGTACCCGCGGTAACGGAGGATGCCCGCGTCACCATCGATGTACGTAATCGCCGAGGTCGTCGAGGCGGTGTTGACGAAGCCCGGGTCGAATGTGACGTACCCGGTCTCCTTCAGAAGCTTGCCGACGTCAATGCCTGAGGCGCCCTCGACCGCCTCGTGCACCGGCATCGGCAGCTGTCCGCCGTGGTGCTCCAGCTTCACAACCGTCATGGGGTGCCTCGCTTCGCCCGCAGATTCTTCGAGATTGCTTTTACTCAACCGTAATCCCTCCGGGCTTGATAGACCTGTGCGCATCTGCCGGTGAGGAATGCGTCACTAAGGCTTGTCCGATTCCTTCAAGACCCCTACCCGCCGGGGTCCTAGCGTGAGGGCCATGGCACCCAGAGCAGACGCGATCGGCCTCGTCGTGGCCGACATGAGCCGGTCCCTGTCCTTCTACCGCCGCCTCGGTCTGGAGTTTCCCGCCGGGGCGGAGTCCGAACCTCACGTGGAGGCCCAGCTGCCCGGCGGGCTGCGGCTGCTCCTCGACACGGTGGCGACGATCCACTCGTTCGACCCGGAGTGGCGCGCGCCCTCGGGCAGCCCGCGCGTCGGTTTGGCGTTCGCCTGCGACGGCCCCGCCGAGGTCGACAAGGTGTACGCGGACATGGTGGGCGCCGGGTTCGAGGGGCACAAGGAGCCGTGGGACGCCTTCTGGGGCCAGCGGTACGCGACGCTGCACGACCCGGACGGCAACGGCGTGGACCTCTTCGCCCCGCTGTCCTAGCGCGGCGCCGCCCGTCCTGGCGCGCGGCGGCGCTGTCCTAGCGCGGCGCCGGCGCCGGCGTGGCGCGCGGTTGTCGGGGGGCGCCGGTAGCCTCGGCTTGTGTACCACGAGCGGCCCTCGCGGCTGCCCGGCGCTTTCGTGTGGCGGCGCGCCGAGCGCGCGCCCCGCGCCGGGCGGGTGCTGCCCGACGGCTGCATCGACCTGCTCTGGTGGCAGGGCGACCTGATCGTGGCCGGCCCCGACACCATGGCGTACGAGTCGGTGCTGGAGGCCGGTGAGACGATCGTCGGCCTCCGCTTCGCGCCCGGCGTGGCACCGGCCGCGCTCGGCGTGCCCGCCGACGAGCTGCGCGACACGCGGGTGCGGCTGTCGGCGCTGTGGCCGGCCCGCGCGGCCCGGGAGGCCGCCGAGCGGGTGGCCGCCGATCCGTCACACGCGTTGGAAGACCTGGCCGAAGGCCGGCTGGCGGCGGCCGACGGCCCCGACCCGGCGGTGCCCGCCGTCGTGGCGCTGCTGCGGTCCGGGGCGCCGGTCGCCACCGTCGCCGACGAGGTGGGGATGAGCGAGCGGCAGCTGCACCGCAGGTCGCTGGCCGCGTTCGGATACGGGCCGAAGACGCTCGCCCGCATCCTGCGCCTGGGGCGGGCGCTCGACCTGGCCCGCGCCGGGAGGCCGCTCGCGTCGGTGGCCGCCGAGACCGGCTACGCCGACCAGGCCCACCTCTCCCGCGACACCCGCGCGCTGGCCGGCGTGCCGCTGGGCGCGCTCATCCGGCCCTGAGCGCGCCCCCGGCTCGGGGGCCGGGCGCCCCGGCTCGGGTGCTCATCCGGCCCCGCGGCGCCCTCCGCTTGGGGGCCGGGCGCGCTCATCCGGCCTTGAGCGCCCACACGGCGACGGCCGTCGCGGCGAACAGGGCCGCGGTGACCAGGCCGGTCGCGTGCAGCCCGGTGAGGAATACCCGGGTGCCGGGCGCGCCCGCCACCGCCCCGTACACGGCGATGCCCATGGCTCCCCCGGCCTGGCGGGCGGTGTTGTTGACGCCGGAGGCCAGCCCGGAACGTGCGGCCGGCGCGGCGCCGATCGCGGCCGTGACCACGCCCGGCGTGAGCAGCCCCAGCCCGACGCCCCAGGCGAGCAGCGCCGGGAAGAGCCGCGTGTACGGTGTGCCGGCCTCCCAGGTGGCCAGCGGGGCGACGCCGAGCGCCGCGACCGCGAGCCCGGCGACGATCGCGGGCCGGGGGCCGGTACGCGCGATGAGCCGCCCGGCCAGCGGCGCCAGCACGGCCAGCGGCAGGAAGAGCGGCAGCAGCGCCGCGCCGGCGGCCAGCGCGGAGCGGTGCTGCACCACCTGGAGGAAGAGCGTGAGCAGGAACAGCAGGCCGAGCGTGCCGAAGTTCATCAGACCGGCGGCGAGGTTGGCCACGGCGAACGTCCGCCGGCGAAACAAGCCCAGCGGCAGCATTGGTTCGGCGGCACGCGCCTCAGTCCACACGAACGCCACCGCCGCGGCCACTGCGACGACCACCACGGCCGGCTGACCCGCCACGGTCGCGAACGTCGCCGCCGCCAGCGCCACTGCCGCCAACACCGTGCCCGCGTAGTCGACGCGCTTGCCCGGCCGCCCCTCCTCGGCCGTCACCGCACGCGCGGTGACGGCGGCGGCGAGCAGGACGATCGGGACGTTCAGCAGGAAGACCCACCGCCAGCCCCAGGCCTCGACGAGCGCGCCGCCGACCAGCGGCCCGGCGGGCAGCGCCAGGCTGCCGACGCCGGCCCAGACACCGATCGCGCGGGCCCGTTCGCCCCGCTCCGGGAACGCGCGGCCGATGATGGCGAGCGTGCCGGGCAGCAGCAGCGCGGCGCCGGCACCCTGCACCACCCGGGCGGCGACGAGCACGCCGACGCCCGGGGCCAGCCCGCAGGCCAGCGACGCCGCGCCGAAGAGGCCGAGGCCGAGCAGCACGATCCGTCGGTGGCCGCGCAGGTCGCCGAGCGCGCCCGCGGCGAGCAGCAGGGCGGCCAGCGCGAGGGCGTACCCGTCAACCACCCACTGGAGCCCGGCCACACCCGCGCCGGTCCCGGCCTGGACGGCCGGGAGCGCCACGTTGACCACGGTCACGTCGAGCAGCACCAGGAAGTACCCGGCGCACATCGTGACCAGGACGAGCCGGCGCGCCCGCCCGCCGCCGGTCACCGACCGCCGCCGTACTCCTCGTCGCTGATCTTGTCGCCCCACTCGGACTCGGGCTCGTCGCCGGCGGGTGCCTCCCACATGGCCAGGTGGGTCATGAAGTGGTCGGGCGCGGCGCCGTGCCAGTGCCACTCACCGGGCGGGGTGTGCACCGTGTCGCCGGCGCGGATCTCGAGGATTTCGCCGCCCCGCGCCTGCACCCGTCCGACACCCTCGGTGACGTGCAGCGTCTGCCCCACAGCGTGGCGGTGCCAGGCGTTACGGGCGCCGGGCGCGAAGCGCACCGCGTTCACCCTGATCCGCGACGCCCCCTCGCCCCGCGCGATCACATCCACCCAGACGTCGCCGGTGAAGCGCTCGGCCGGCCCCTTCACCGTCGGCTCCTTCTTCACGATCTCCATCGTCCATCTCCCTCTCGGTGCGGCAGCGCTCCTCCATGGCGCGGTACCCATCGGCGGCCCGTTCCAACGGAAGTGTCAGGCCGAACACCTTTCCAGGGTCGATCGGCTCGGGCGGGAAGCGCCCCCCGTGGCCGGAGAAGCAGGTACTGGCAGGACCGCTCAGCTCGCGCCGCGCGGACGTAGCGTGGGATCTTGCACAGCAAGGAGGACGTGCGCCAGTTTCTGGCCACCCGGCGCGCCCGGTCAACCTGGCCCGCTTCGCGTTTCTGGACCCGCGCGCCACCACCCGGTGGTCGGCGACCTGACGCTCAGCTTCGAGGCCCTGCCCCTGCCGGCGGATACCGGCCTGACGCTGACCGCCCACACCGCCGAGCCCGCCTCCCCGACACACGAGGCCCTGATGCTGCTCGCCAGCTGGACCGCCACCCCGGACTAAAGATCTTTGTCGGGCTGTTCCCGGGTCCGCGTCAGGTGCGGACCGCTGCTCCCGCCGGAGACCGCGCGGGTCGGCGGCTCGCAGCGCTCGCCGAAACCCCCGACCCGCGCTGCCACGTCCGCGAGACAAACCCGAAGACCTTAAGACCTCGCGGCTAGTCGGCGGCATGGCTGGAGCGGGTGCGCCGTTTGGTAGGCAACAGGCATTGTGGACAAACACCCCTGCGTCCGCGGGCCGCGCATCCGCCGAGGCAAAGGGATGACCGCGACCAAACGCGAGAGTGAGCCGCGGACCGCCGCTCCCGTAGCCTCGCCCTGCGCGGGTTGGTCGCGGTCACCCCCCACGGGTGCGCATTGTCCACAATGGCCCTTGCCGGGACGGTGCGCGGGCGGTCAGCGGGGCTAGATCCCGAAGTCCCGACCCGCGGGCTGGTTACGCCGCGTCAGGGCGGCGGAGGGTGGGGTCTGCGACTGCCGGTGGAGATCTTCCGGGGCTTGTCCCGCGGACCTGGCAGTGGACGGCCGGGGATCTCGGCTCGCCTGGCGAGCCGCCGGCCGGGAACGGTGCCCGCGGGAGCATACGGTCCGCAGCTGACGCGGACGCGGGAAAAATTGCCTTGGAAGCCTCTAGATCCGGAAGCCCCTCACCCAGGCCGCGACGCCGCGTTACGGCCGGTGCGGCGAAAGGCGCATGGATACGGCTTGGACGCGTTGTTGCCAGCAGCTCGACAGCTTCGTGCTAGCGCTGGCGGGCGACCTTGCCGTCCACGCGCAGGGCGAGCGTGGGGCAGGCCGCCACCGCGCGGCGGGCGTGTGCGACGAGGTTGGTGGGGAGCGGGTCGGTCTCGATGATCGGGTAGCCCCATTCGTCGAGCTTGACGCGTTCGGGCAGGAGCTCGAGGCACGACGCGTGGCCCACGCATTTGATCATGTCTACCTGGAGGCGGAGGCCCTCCGCGTTGGGGGCGGTCATTTCCAGCTCCGGTCGCGGTGTCGCTTGTCGGGCAGCGGGAGGATCGGGTCGCGGCTGACCCCGGTGCAGGTCCAGCCGTCCATGTGGGTCTCGACGTCGGCCGCGAAGGTGGCCAGGGCGCTGGTCGCGAGCCGGGTGGCGGCGTCCGGGTGCCGGCAGGCGCCGCGGCCGTTGACCTGGGCCATGCGGCGGCTCAGGCGCTGGCGGGTGGCGGGGTCGCAGCGGCCGTACGCGAGCGCGGCCAGGTCACCGGCGATGGCTGGGAGGCCGAACATGCACGGCCCGCACTGCCCCGCCGACTCCTCGGCCAGGTAGCGGACGATCCGGGCGGTCTCGGCGAGGCCGCACGACTCGGCGGGGAGCGCGATGATGCCGCCCGCGCCGAGGCTGGTGCCGAGCGGGCCGGTGCGGTCGTGGCTGAGCGGCAGGCCCCAGCCGTCGGGCATCGGCACCCAGGTGCCGAAGTAGCCGCCGACGAGCACCGCGCCGATCGGCTCGACGGCGCCGCCCGCGGCGTCGACGACCTCGCCGAGGCGCATGCCGGGCGCGATCTCGTACACGTTCGGGCGGGCGACCGCGCCGCCGATGGTGACCAGCGTGGACCCGGGGTCCGAGCGCGTGCCCACCTCCCGGAACCAGTCCGGTCCGTACGCGGCGATCAGCGCCACGTGCGCGAGCGTCTCGACGTTGTCGACGAGCGTGGGGCGCCCGCCCACCCCCTTCTCGAACGGGCGGGGCGGCGCCGCCAGCGGCCGGCCGTCGCCGTCGTTGATGAAGTGGACGAGGGCGGACTCCTCGCTGGACACGTACCGGCGCGGGGCGCGGACCAGCTTGATCTTCACCGGGTCGTCGCGCTGGGCGAGCTCGCGCTCCAGACGGTCGGCGATGCTGGTGCCGCGCTCGACGCAGAGGTACACGCGGTCGGCGCCGACCGCGTGCGCGGCGAGCACCGCGCCGTCGAGTACGAGGTGCGGCGCGCAGGCCATCAGCATCTTGTCTTTGCGGCTGGCCGGCTCGGACTCGCAGCCGTTCGCGATCACGACCGGGCGCTTGGCGCCGGCGGCGACGCTGGTCATCTTGCGGCCGGTCGGGAAGCCGGCGCCACCGCGGCCGCGCAGGCCGGCGTCGGTGATCGCGCGGATCAGCACCCGCCGCCCGTCTTCGCCGGTGAAGCGGCGCATCGGGATCTGCCCGTACGTGGCGCGGTGCTCGGCCAGCCGCCGGCCGCCGGCCAGCAGGCGGGGCAGCGTGCCGGAGCGGCCGCCTTGCCGCGCGCCGCGTTCCATCATGATCGTCATGAGAGCCTCGCCAGGGTCGTGTTCCGCGTGTCGTCGCCCGGCGTGCGCCGCCGCGCGGAGGCCGCCACCCGCCAGCCCACGCCGGCCAGGACGGCCAGCGTGCAGAGCACCGACAGGCCGAGCGGCCAGCTGGATAGCGCGTCGGTGCCGATCCCCAGTCCGTGCACCAACGCGAGCGGCCAGCACAGGTAGGCCGACCAGTGCAGCACCCGCCAGAAGCGCGGGTTGATCCGTGGCCGCAGCAGGCTCGTCACCAGCAGCACCAGGATGATGTCGAACGACAGCGTGCCGAGCGCCATCCAGAACGGGTGGTACGCGGACACGAACGGCACGAACAGGTCGAGCCACGTGATCGGCACGTACGAGTCGACGGCGACGCTGACCACGTGCACGCCGAGCAGCACCATCGCGAGCAGCGAGATGTTGCGGTGCAGGCCGGCGAGCGTGAAGCGCGGCCAGCTCGGCGTGCCCACCCGCATCGGCCCGAGGATGCCCAGCAGCACCGTGGCGGTGAACAGCAGCGTCGACACGAAGCCGGTCGCCCGCGCCACGTGCCAGAGGGACACGTCAGGCATGAGATCTCCACCCCCCGACGGTCACGACCCGTCCGTCGTGACCAACCAGCCGGGCCGGCAGGCCGGCCCCGTCGAGCCAGGCGTCCGCGCCGTCGCCGCGGACGATCGCCGCGGTGGCCGCGGCGTTCGCGTCCACACAGGACCGGGCGGCGACCGTGACGGTACGCCACACCGGCGCCGGCAGGTCGCCGGTACGCGGGTCGACGATGTGGTGCACCGCGCGCCCGCCCCGCCGCCAGGCGCGCTGGGTGACGCTGGAGGTGGCGAGCGCGCCGGAGCGGATCGTCACCACCGGGTCGCCGGGCGCCGCCGCGCGGTGGTCGTCGCCGACACCGACGAGCCAACCGCCCTCCGGCGGCGGGCCGGCGGTGGCGAGGTCGCCGCCGAGCGAGACGAGCACACCGCAGCCGAGGGCCGCGATGCGGGCGGCGGCCCGGTCCGCCGCGAACGCCTTGCCGGTGGAGCCCAGGTCGAGGCGGACGCCGCGGGGCACGACGACCTGGCGGGTCGCGGTGTCCAGCCGCACCCGCCAGTAGCCGGGAGCCGGGCGGGGCGCCGGCGCCGCGCCGTCCGGATCCACGAGCGCGAAGTCACGGTCGTACCCGAGGTCGATCATGGCCTGACCGACCGTCGGGTCGACCAGGCCATCGGTGGCGGCGGCCGCCCGCAGGGCCGCGTCGAGCGCTTCGGCGAGCAGGGGGCTGACCGGCGCGGCCCGCCCCTCGTACGCGCCGAGCCGCATGATCTCCGAGTCGTCCCGGAACCGGCTGTACGCCGCGTCGACCTCGGCCAGGCCGGCGCGGAGCAGCCGCTCCCCGTCGGCGAGCGCTTCGCCGTCGGTGACGAGCAGGACCGCCGTGGTCCCGAGCGCGGAAAAGGCGGCGCGAGGTGGCGCCGCCCGGAGCGATCTCATGATCCGCCCGACTGCGTGTCTGGCGGCGGTGCCGCCTCCTCTTCCTGGGGTGGCTCCTCGACCGGGGCCTCCTCCGGCGCCTTGAGGTCGGCGCCCTGGTTGGTGCCGGCGGCCGGCTTCTTCACGGCGGGTTTCTTCGTCGCCGGCGGCTTCTTGACCGGCGCGGCCGGCTGCTCGGCCGCCGGGGCCGGCGCGGGCTGGGCGAACACCCACCCGAAGAGCAGCGCGAGCGCGGTGGCCCCGCCCGCCGCCGCCTGGGTGACCAGGCGTTGCCGTCGCATGCCCTGGTCACGCCGGTCGACGTGCCTGGCCTGGTGGCGGTCCGACTGCTCCCTCACGCACGGCTCCCTCACACAGGTGACGAGTACCTACTGGTACGGACGGTTCCCCCGCAGGGTTCATTCGCCAGATGCGGTACGGTGCCTCCGGTGGAACGGGCAGTGACGGACGTACCGCCGAAAAGTGTCGAACCGCGCCGGGGGCCGCGCCGGCCCTGGCTGCTGGCGGTGGCGGCGGCGCCGCTGCTCTTCACCGCGTATCTGTTGATCTCCCGCCAGCTGGGCGTCAACTCGGACGGCGCGAGCAACGCGCTCCAGGCGCGCGAGATGCTCGAAG
Organism: Phytohabitans sp. LZ39; assembly: GCF_059359075.1. Taxonomy (NCBI): domain Bacteria; kingdom Bacillati; phylum Actinomycetota; class Actinomycetes; order Micromonosporales; family Micromonosporaceae; genus Phytohabitans; species Phytohabitans sp. LZ39. Next base: position 345,862 of record NZ_JCADBM010000004.1, read on the forward strand.
GCAACCTGCTGCTCAGCGGGTGGACCGTCACCGACGTGTCGTTCTACACCAACGAGCTGCTGCTGTTCATGCTCGTCGAGCTCGTGTACGGGTTTCACGGCGACACCACCCACGCCACCGCCGCGCTCGTGTTCACGCTGGTGGTGCTGCTCGTGGCGGCGGCCGCGAAGGGGCGGACCACCGGCCGGGAGGCGGCCGCGCGGGTCGCGGTGGCCGTCGCGATCGTGGCGGTGCCGCCGCTCGGACACGCCGCGATCACCCTGCTCACCTCGCCCGACCACACCGGCACCGCGATCCCGCTGCTGGCCACCTGGCTGGTGCTGGAGCGGGCGCGGCCCGGCCGCTGGCTCCCCCTCGCCGTCGCCGTGCTGCTCGCCTGGGCGCAGGTGGCCGACCCGCTGGTCATGTACATCGGCGTCCTGCCCTTGATCGTGGTGAGCGGCTGGCGTGCCGCGCGGGAGCGGTCGTGGCGCGGCCTGGACGCCCGCCTCGTGCTCGCCGCGGTGGGTTCGGTGGTGCTCGCCCAGCTCGCGCTCACGCTGATGCGCGCGGCCGGCGGCTTCGGCGCGCACGCGGCCGAGGCGAAGCTGGCCGAGTTCTCCAGCCTCGGCCGCCACCTCTGGCTCGGCGTGCGCGTGGTGGCGGTCGACTACGGCGCGTACCCGCCGGACCGGCACGGCCCCGCCGACACGCTCATGAGCGCGGTGCACCTGGTCGGGCTGCTCGCCGCGGCCGCCGCGCTGGTCGTGGTCGTCGCGCGGGCGCTGCGCGGCGCGTCCGACGACCGTCTCGCCGAGCTCGTCGCGGTCGGCATCCTGGTCAACCTCGGCGCGTTCGTGGTCTCCGCCCTCCCGGTCGACCTGCTCTCCGCCCGCCAGGTCGTGGCGGTGCTCCCGCTCGGCGCCGTGCTCGCCGGCCGCGTGTGGGGCCCCCGTCTCGCGTCGCTGCCGCGCGCCGTGCCGGTCGCGGCCGTGGTCGGTGTGCTGCTCGCCGCCGAGCTCGTCGGGCACGCCGCCGCGCGCGGTAGGCCGGGGCACGCCGAGGACGTCGCGAGGTGGCTCGACGCGCGCGGCCTGCGGTACGGGCTCGGCGAGTACTGGAACGCCAACAACATCACCCTGCTCACCAGCGGCCGCGTGGCGGTGCGGCCGGTCGTGGCCGCCGACCGGGTCGCCGCGTACCGGTGGGAGTCCAAGGTGGACTGGTACGACGCGGCAGCGCACGACGCCACGTTCCTGGTGCTGGACACCCGCGGGACCGGCGCGCGGGCCGAGGCGGTCGCGGTGGCCCAGTTCGGGCAGCCGGCCGAGCGCCACGAGTTCGACGGCGCGGTGGTGCTCGTCTACGGCAAGGACCTGCTCGTGGGGCTGCCCGCCTACTGCGTGCCGGAGACGGTGCCGGACATCCGGGACTGCCCCCAGCACGGGGTCGCCCTCTTCTGACTACTCCAGGTGTGCGACATCGTTGTAGCGCATCAGGACCCACGGCCCGCCCGGCTCGGTGTACTCCCACTCGGTGATCGAGGTGTACGACGGGTTGATGTAGGCCCCGGTGCCCGGCCGCGGCACGTCGAAGCGGGTCAGGAACGCCCACGAGATGAACCCGCCGTGACTCACCACGACCACCCGGCGCCCCGGGAAGCGCCGCGGCAGCGCGTCGGTGGTGCGGCGCACCCGGGTGACGAAGTCGTTCCAGCACTCGCCGCCGGGCGCGACCACCCGGTTGGGCTCGGCCTGCACGTCGAAGGACCCGTAGCGGGCCGCGAACTCCGCGATCGGCAGCCCGTCGCCCTGCCCGGGGTGCAGCTCGCAGAGGTCGCAGTCGACCAGCGCGTCGGCCGGGGACACCGCCGGCGCCAGGATCCGCGCGGTCTCCTGCGCCCGCGGGGTGGCGCTGGTCAGCAGCACGTCAGCCGTGAACTCCTCGTCCTGGAACCGCCGCCGCAGCGCCCGCGCCTGCTCCCGCCCGCGCTGCGTGAGCCCCGGGCACCCGCGCGGGCCCGCGACGAGCCCGCGCCGCCCGTGCTCGGATTCACCGTGACGGATGAGTACCAACCGCATGGCGCCCAAGCCTAGGACCCCAACACGGCACCCTCGCAGTGATCCCCCTCGCTAGAGCGCGTGGCCCGCGGTGCTGTCCACGTGACCAGGGATCTCACCCTCGTGGTGGTCGCCCGTGGTGAGGGTGCCCGTCGGTTCGAACATCAGGATCGAGCCGCCCGGCGACGACGGCTTGTGCGGCGTGCCGCGCGGCACCACGAACGTGTCGCCCTGGCGGAGCACGATCGTGGTCTCGGTGCCGTCGTCGGCGCGGACGGCCACGTCGAACTGGCCGTCGAGCACCAGGAAGAACTCGTCGGTGTCCTCGTGGGTGTGCCAGACGTGCTCCCCGCGGGCGTGGGCGACGCGCACGTCGTAGTCGTTCATGCGGGCGACGATCCGCGGGCTGTACACCTCGTCGAAGGAGGCCAGCGCCGCGCTCAGGTTGACCGGTTTCATCCCTCGAAGCTAGGCGAAGAGCCACTCCAGTGCGACCAGGGACTTTGTCACGTAGCGTTCGCGGCTCGTCTCCAGGCCGTAGGCCATGTCCTCGAAGAGGCTGCACCGCGCGTAGAAGACCGCGCGCTCGCGCAGGCCGGCCGGCGCGCCGCCGTAGGCGGCCAGCGCCGCGTCGAGCGCCGCGGGGCCGAGGTCGCGGTGGATGAGCCCGAAGTCGTACGCCGGGTCGACGATCGCCGCGTCGGACCAGTCGATGACGCCGGTGACCGTGCCGGTGAGCGGCTCGACGAGCACGTGCTCGATGCCCAGGTCGTTGTGGGAGAAGGCGAGCGTGTGCGGGTCTTCCGGCGGCGGCGTCTCCAGGAACGACTCGACGCGCCGCCGGTACGCGGCCGGAATGTTCGCGGAGACCGCCGAGTAGGTCTCCCGCGCCTCCCGCCGCCACTCGTCGACCGGCAGGTCGTCGGTCTCGACGAGCTTGGCCATCCGGTCGACCGGCGCCGCGTGCAGCGCGGCCAGGAAACCACCCAGCGCCGCCGCGACCGGGACGCCGTCGACACCGGCGGCGTACAGGAGGGGCACGCCGCGCAGCTTCGGGTACGCCAGGCAGCCCGCGTCGGTGAAGCGCGGCACCGGCACGGGCAGCGGCGAGAAGTTGCCGACGGCGGTGAGCAGGCGGGCCTCGCGGTCGGCGTTGGCGCCGGTGCCGAAGCGGACGATGAGGTCGCCGTTGACCTCGTACGCCACGTTGTCCAAGCCGGCACCGAGCCGTGTCAGCGACTCCACCTCGTAGCCGGGCAGGTGCGCCGCCACCAGGGCGCGGACCCGCGCCGCGGCGTCCCCCATGGCACGATCCTATGGGTGTGGAGTGAAGTTGGTGAGCGGGTCTTCGTGAGCCCGGGTGACGGCGTCAACCCCAACGTCGGCCTGATCGTCGGCGCGGCCGCCTGCGTGGTGGTCGACACGCGCATGACGCACCCGCTGGGGCGGGCGATCGCCGACGCCGTCCGCCAGGTGACCGCGCTGCCGTGGACGGTCGTCAACACGCACGGCCACTACGACCACTGCTTCGGCAACCACGCGTTCCTGCCGGCGGAGATCTGGGGCCACGAGCGCTGCGCGGAGATGCTGCGCCGCGACGGCCCGGTCAAGCGGGCGTACTTCGCGGCCGGCGCCGAGCCGCCGCTCGCCGCCGAGCTGGCCGCCGTGGAGATCGTCCCGCCGGACCGCACGTTCGCCACCGAGGCGCGCCTGGACCTGGGCGGCCGCACCGTCCACCTGCGACACCTGGGCCGGGGCCATACCGACAACGACGTGGTGGTGGAGATCCCGGACGCGGCGGTGCTCTTCGCCGGCGACCTCGTCGAGGAGGGCTACCCGCCGGTGTTCGGCGACGCGTTCCCGCTCGACTGGCCGCTCACGATGGAGGCCGTAGCCGCGCTGGCCGCGGGCGCGGTGGTGCCGGGGCACGGCAAGGTTGTCGACGCGATGTTCGTGCGCGAGCAGGGCGCCACGCTGGCCCGCACGGCCGAGGTGGCGCGGGCGGCGTTCGCGGCGGGCCGCACGGTCGACGACGCGTGGCGCGACACCCCGCTGCCGGAGGACTTCGCCCGGCAGGCCCTCGACCGCGCCTACCGCCAGCTGCGCGGCGACCCGGCCTACGACCCGCCCGGCGTGCTGGCGGCGCGGCTCGGCGTCACTGCCTAGCGCGTCACTGCTAAGCAGGTCACTGCTTAGCGCGTCACTCCTTGGCGACGAGCAGCCGGGCGTAGTTGGCCATCGAACGCTGGTAGCGGGGCAGGTGCGGGGCGAGCGCGCCGAGCAGCAGCGACACCGCCTCCCGCTCGCGGCCGAGGTCGGTGAGGGCGAGCGCGAGCACGGCCCGCACCGCGTCGTCGAGCCCGTCCGAGTCGCGGGTCAGCTCCGCCTCCAGCAGCGCGACGCTCTCTTGTGGACTGCCGAGGTTACGCAGCGAGCTGGCCAGCTGGATCGTGGCGCGCCGCCGCCGCTCGCCGCCGACCCCGGCGGCGAGGGCCCGCCGGTAGAGCGGCACGGCCTGGTCGGGATGCCCGGTCGAGTCGAACGCGGAGGCCCGCTCGAACGCCGCCTCGGCACTCCCCTCGGGCAGCTCCGCCGCGAGCGCGTCGATGAGCTGGCGGAAGGCCTCCGGCTCGTACTCGTCGATCCTGCGCCACGCCTCGGCGATCCGCTCTTCCCACATCACGCAGACAACCCTAGAGATCTCCCGGCGCCGAGGTCACGCTGCCCGTGCTGTGATTTTCTTCAGGCAAATCCAGTCTCGGGGTCGCCGTCCGTTGTGGTGTTGTTGCGAGCCATATTCGCCCACGTCCGCGTCAGCCGCGGACCGTTTGCGCGGGGCCCCTAGAGCCAGCCGGACTCGTCGGCGAGGCGGACCGCCTCGGCGCGGGTGCGGGCGCCGGTCTTGCCGATCGCGGACGAGAGGTGGTTGCGCACGGTGCCCTCGGAGAGCGCGAGCGTGGCGGCCAGGTCGGCGATGGTCCCGCCGTCGCGGGCGGCGCGCAGCACCTCGGTCTCGCGCACGGTCAGCGGGCTGTCGCCGGCGGCGAGCGACTCGGCGGCCAGTCCCGGGTCGACGACGCGCAGGCCGGCGGCGACCCGGCGGACGGCGTCGGCGAGCTGGCGGGCGGGCGTGTCCTTGACCACGAAGCCGCTCGCGCCGGCGGACATCGCCCGGCGCAGGTAGCCGGGGCGGCCGAACGTGGTGACGACGAGCACCTTGCACGCGGGCAGCGCGGCGCGGAGGGCGGCGGTGGCGGCGAGCCCGTCGAGGCCGGGCATCTCGACGTCGAGCAGCGCCACGTCGGGTCGGGTGCGGCGGGCCGCCTCGACCACCTCGTCGCCGCGGCCGACCTCGGCCACCACCTCCAGGTCGGTCTCCAGGGACAGCAGCGCGGCCAGCGCGCCCCGCACGAGGGCCTGGTCGTCGGCGAGGAGGAGGCGGATCACGGCACCCGTACCCGCAATGTGAAACCCCTCTCCGGCGCGCGGCCGACGGTGAGCGAACCGCCCGCGGCCTCGGCCCGCTCCCGCAGCCCGGCCAGGCCGCGACCGCCCGCCGTGCCGTCCGGGCCGTGCCCGTCGTCGCCGACTTCCACCTCGTGTGGCGTGACGCGGATCCAGCAGCGCTTGGCGCCGCTGTGCCGCACCACGTTGGTGACACCTTCGCGCACCACCCAGCCGAACAGCTCGCGACGCTCCGGTGGCACCTGCTCCACGTCGTCCGGCAGCTCGACGTCGATGCCCGCGGAGGTGAGCGCGGCCTGCGCGCCGGCCAGCTCGGCGGCGAGGGAGGCCTGGGCGTACCCGGCGACGGCCGCCCGCACGTCGCGCAGGGACTGGCGGGCCAGCCGCTCCACGTCGCCGATCTCCTCCTCGGCCCGCTCGGGTGCCATCCGCACCAGCCGCCCGGCCAGCTCGGCCTTGACCGCGACCACGGTCAGCGAGTGGCCGAGCAGGTCGTGCAGGTCGCGGGCGAGGCGGTTGCGCTCGTCGGCGACGGCGAGGCGGGCGATCTCCTCGCGGGCGGCGGCCAGCTCGGCGTTGCGCTGGAGCAGCTGGGTCACGCCGAGCACGATCAGGCAGGCCAGGAAGACCGTGAAGCTGAGGTCCGGGCGCGGCCGCCACCCCGGCACGGCGACCGGCACGGCGACGGGCGCGAGCACGAACAGCCCCGCCAGCACCAGCGCCGGCCGGCGGGGCAGGCCGAAGAGCGCGACGACCGAGACGAAGGTCAGCAGGCCCAGCGCGCTCTCGCCGATCGCCGGCGTGAGCGCGCAGAGCAGCACCAGCATGCCGGCCACGCCGGCCCAGCCCCACCAGCCCGGCACCGCTCGGCGCTGCTGGCGGGCCCGGCGGAACGCCCCGAAGAACGCCACGAAGATCGCGGCGAACAGCCCGACCGCCACCACGCCGAGCGCGCGGGCGGCCGGGCTGTCCTCGCTCCACGCCTGGACGAGCGGCTCGACGAGGTAGACGAGCCAGACCCCGTACCAAAGGTGGAAGACGCGTCCCCGCACGCTGGGAACGCTACTCATGCCCTGGCCGTGTCGGCGCCGAACCGCCGCAGCGCCACGAACCCGAGTCCCACCGCCCAGGCCAGCAGCACCAGCAGCCCGCGCATGTCGAGCGAGCCGTGGAAGAGCGGGTTGCGGGCGAGCTGGCCGACCCAGTACGCGGGCGTGAACTCGGCGATGTCGCGCATCAGCCGTGGCATGACCTCGATCGGCACCCACAGCCCGCCGAACGCGGCCAGCAGCATGTACAGCAGCGCGGAGATTTGCTGCACGCTGTCGGGGGTGGCGACGTAGCCGATCACCACACCGAGCGCGGCGAACGGGAGCGCGCCGAGCCACGAGCCGACGAAGACGAGCAGCCAGGTGGTGGCCGACAGGTGCACGCCGAGCGCGAGCGCGCCGAGCAGGTACACGACGACCAGCGGCGGGATGGCCATCAGCAGCGACGTGGCCACCTTGATCGCGACGTACCGGCTGGGCCGCAGCGGGGTGAGGCGGAGCTGGCGGTTCCAGCCGATGCCCCGCTCGACGGCGATCGAACCGCCGCGCCCCATCACGCTGGTCATCGAGCCGAAGACGCCGAGGCTCACCATGAGGTACGCCGAGGTGTCCACGCCGTCGAGGTCCTGGCCCTTGTTGAGCCCGCCGAAGATCAGCAGCAGCACGGCCGGCATGAGCATGCTGAAGATCAGCACGCGCTTGTTGCGGGGCAGGCGCTTGAGCTCCATGAGCAGGTATGTCTTCATGCCGGCGCTCCTTCCAGGGTCAGGGCGACAAAAGCGTCCTCCAGCCCGCGGGCGGTGACCTCGATGTCGTACGCGGGTGTGGTGGCGACCAGCGCGCGCAGCGCGGCGTCGGAGTCGTGGCAGGTGAGCAGCACGGCGTCGCCGCGGCTCTCCACCTGGTCGACGCCGGGGAGGGCGGCGAGCGCGTTGAGGTCCGCGCCGGGCAGCGTGGCCCGGATGGTGCGGCCGGACACCTGCGCCTTGATCTGCGCGGCGGTGCCGTCGGCGACCACCCTGCCGGACCGCATGAAGACGATCCGGTCGGCGAACGCGTCCGCCTCCTCCAGGTAGTGGGTGGCGAAGAGCACCGTGCGGCCGTGGCCGCTCTCCTCCCGCATCGCCGCCCAGAACGAGCGCCGGGCCTCCACGTCCAGGCCGGTGGTCGGCTCGTCCAGCACGATCAGCTCCGGGTCGGCGACGAGCGCCATCGCGAACCGCACCCGCTGCTGCTGCCCGCCGGAGAGCTTGGCCACCCGGCGCCCGGCGAGGTCGGTGAGCCCGGCCCGGGCCAGCACGTCGGGCACCGAGCGGTGGCCGGCGTACAGGGCGGCGGAGAGCTCGACGATCTCGCGCACGGTGAGGTCGGGCAGCAGCCCGCCGGACTGGAGCAGCGCGCCGACCTTGCCGGCTGCGATCGCGTCGGCGGGCGGCATCCCGAAGAGGTGGGCGCTGCCGGTGTCCGGGCGGGCCAGGCCGAGGAGCATGTCGATGGTGGTGGACTTGCCGGCGCCGTTCGGCCCGAGGAGGGCGACGACCTCGCCGGGCCGGATGGTCAGGTCGAGCCCGTCGACGGCGGTGACGCCGCCGTACCGCTTGGTGAGCCCGCGAAGGGCGACTGTCGGTGTCATGCCCTCACCGTCCGCCCGAGCGGCGCCGACCAGGTCGCCCGCCAGTCACCCCCGAGCCATGACGGATGTCATGCCCGCTGGTTGGCCCAGGTCCGGCGGTACCAGTAGAAGGTGCGGCGCAGCCCGTCGGAGAGGTCGACCGACGGCTCGAAGGCGGTGAGCCGGCGCAGCTTGGACAGGTCGGGCGCGCGGCGGGCTGGCGAGCCGGGCGGCGCGGGCTCGGCCACCACCCGCGTCTCCACGCCGGCGATGCGCAGCACGGCGCGGGCCAGGTCGCCGATCGTGGACTGGGCGCCGTCGTTGCCGATGTGGACGATCTCGCCGACCGCGGCGGGCGCCTCCATCAGCCGCAGCGTCGCCTCGACCGCGTCGTCGATGTAACAGAACGCGCGCTTGCGGTGCGGCCCCTTCACCAGGAACGGGTCGTCACCGCGCACCGCCCGCAGGCACATCTGCGGGATGAGCTGGTCGATGCCCATCCGCGGCCCGTAGACGTCGTAGAAGCGGCCCACCACCACCCGGCTGCGCCCCGCGCGGGCGGCGTGCACGAGCGCGGCCTCGGCGAAGAGGCGGCTGGCCGCGTACGCCGAGCGCGGCTCGGCCAGGTCGCCGACCACCACCGGCTCGCCCTCCTCGGTGGGCACCTGCACGACGCCGTCTTCCACGCCGTCCGCGTAGACCTCGCCGGAGGAGGCGAAGAAGACCTTGTCGCCGGGCGCGGCCCAGTCGATGAGGTGGAGGGCGGCGAGCGCGTGGCCGCGGACCGCGCGGACCGGGTCGGACTCGATCGACTTCGGCAGCGGCGCGGGTGGCAGCAGGTAGATCTGGGCCCAGCCGCGGGGCAGCGCGGACCAGGTCGCCGGGTCGGTGAGGTCGCCCGCGATCACCTCGACGCCGGGTGTGGCGCCGAGCGCGGCCACCTCCGCCCGGTCGCGCCCGCGGGACAGGTTGTCGACGACCACGACGTGGTAACCCTCCGTGACCAGCCGTCGCGCCAGGTGCAGGCCGAAGAAGTCGGCACCGCCCAGTATGAGAGCCCGAGCTTTCAGGCTGCCTGTCCCGCCGTTCACCGCCCATTTCCCCCAAGCCCACGCTCCGACGGAGACGTTAGCAATGTGGGGCTGACCCCCCAAAGAGGTGCGTCGATTCCGCGACAGGCCAGGTCAGCGGGTTATGTTAGGCTCACCAAACTTGGGGGTGATTCGGTGTCGGTGAGGCTCTCCGGTGAGGGGCTCACGCTCGCGTACGACCAGCGGGTCGTCGCCGAAGGACTGAGCGTGACGATCCCGGACAACTCGTTCACGGTGATCGTCGGTCCCAACGCCTGCGGCAAGTCGACGCTCCTGCGCGCCCTCTCCCGCATGCTCCGCCCCCGCACCGGCGCGGTCCACCTCGACGGCAAGGCCATCACGTCGTATCCGTCCAAAGAGGTCGCCCGCCGCCTCGGCCTGCTCCCCCAGACGTCGATCGCGCCCGACGGCATCACGGTGACCGACCTCGTGGCCCGCGGTCGCTTTCCGCACCAGCGGCTGCTGCGGCAGTGGTCGCGCGAAGACGAGCGGGTGGTGCGCGAGTCGATGGCCGCCACCGGCGTCACCGACCTCGCCGACCGCCTCGTCGACGAGCTCTCCGGCGGCCAGCGGCAGCGGGTGTGGCTGGCGATGGCGCTCGCCCAGCAGACCGGCATCCTGCTGCTGGACGAGCCCACCACGTTTCTCGACATCACCCACCAGGTCGAGGTGCTCGACCTGTGCGCCGACCTCCAGGAGACCGGCGGCCGCACGCTCGTCGCGGTGCTGCACGACCTCAACCAGGCCTGCCGGTACGCCACGCACCTGATCGCGATGCGCGACGGCCGCGTCGTGGCCGAGGGCGCGCCCGGCGACATCGTCGACGCGACGCTCGTGGGCGAGGTGTTCGGCCTGGCCTGCCGCGTGGTCGCCGACCCGGAGACGGGCACCCCGCTGGTGGTGCCGGCCGCCCGCCGCCCTTCTCACGCCGCGAGCTTGGCGGCGAGCACCGCGTCGCCCGCCTGAAGGTCCGCGCTTCACGGTGAACCGGGCAGCCGCACGGTGAACTCTGTGCGCCCCGGCCGGCTCGACACCTCGACGGTGCCGTGGTGCGCCTCCACGACGGCGGCCACGATCGCGAGCCCCAGCCCGGTGCTGCCGGCCGCGCGGGAGCGGGAGGTGTCGCCGCGCGCGAAGCGTTCGAACACGTCCGCCTGGAGGTCCGGCGCGATCCCCGGCCCGGTGTCCAGCACGGTGAGCACCGCACCGTCGCCGGCGGCGGCGCGCAGGGCGACGGTCACCTCGGTACCCGGCGGGGTGTGCGTACGCGCGTTGGCGAGCAGGTTGGCGACCACCTGGTGCAGGCGGGCCGCGTCGCCGGGCACGGTGAGCGCCTCCTCGGGCAGGTCGAGCCGCCACTTGTGCTCCGGGCCGGCCACGTGCGCGTCGCTGACCGCGTCGACCAGCAGCCGGGACAGGTCCACCGGCTCCGTCTCTAGTGGACGGCCCGAGTCGAGGCGGGCGAGCAGCAGCAGGTCGTCGACGAGCGTGGTCATCCGCGCCGACTCCGACTCGACGCGCCGCAGCGCGTGCGCCACGTCCGGCGGCACCTCTTCCCGGCCGCGGCGGGTCACTTCCGCGTACCCCCGGATCGCGGCGAGGGGGGTGCGCAGCTCGTGGCTGGCGTCCGCGACGAACTGCCGTACCCGCGTCTCGCTGGCCTGCCGCGCGGCCAGCGCGGCGGCGACGTGGCCGAGCATGCGGTTGAGCGCCGCGCCCACCTGGCCCACCTCGGTGCGCGGGTCGGTGTCCGCCTCGGGCACGCGCACGGACAGCGCCACCTCACCGCGGTCGAGCGGCAGCTCCGCGACCCGCCCCGCGGTGGCCGCGACCCGGCGCAACGGTCGCAGCGCGCCACCGATGATGAGCGCGCCGACCGCCACCGCGAGGCACACGCCCGCCCCGACGACGGCCACCTCGATGCCGACGAGCCGCAGCACGGTGTCGTTCACGGTGGCCAGCGGGATGGCGGTGACGACCGTGCCGTCCGGGGTCGCGATGGCCAGGACCCGGTAGTCGCCGAGGTCGGGCAGCTCGACGGTGTGGATGCGGCGGTCCGTCGGCACCGTGACCAGCGCGGTCTCCTGGGCGGCGGTCAGCGGGACCTCGCCGTAGGCGTCGGGGTCCACCCGGGCCCCCCGGTCGACCGCGCCGTCGAGGACGATCGCGCGGACCGAGTCGGGCGGCAGGCCGGGCGTGGTGAGATCCTTGCCTCGCGGCGGCGGCCGGTGGCCAACGTCGACGACCTGCCCGTCGACCTGCTCGATGAGGTAGGCCCGCACCGCGAACGTGGTCGCGACCCCGATCAGCAGCCCGACGATGGCGAGCAGCGCGATGATCGCCGCGAGCAGGCGCGCCCGCAGCGACCAGGTGCTGGGCCGGGCGCTGGGCCGGCTGTTCGGCCTTTTCGGCCGGCTATTCGGCCGGCTTGAGGACATATCCCGCCCCGCGCAACGTGTGGATCATGGGTGGGCGGCCGGCGTCGATCTTCTTGCGCAGGTACGAGATGTACAGCTCGACCACGTTCGCCTGCCCGCCGAAGTCGTAGTGCCACACCCGGTCGAGGATCTGCGCCTTGCTCAACACCCGGCGCGGGTTGCGCATCAGGTAGCGCAGCAGCTCGAACTCGGTCGCGGTCAACGACACCAGGTCGCCGCCCCGCCGCACCTCGTGGCTGTCCTCGTCGAGGCTGAGGTCGCCCACGACGAGCACGGCGTCGTCGCGCGTCGTGCCCACCCCGGCCCGCCGCATCAGCGCGCGCAGCCGCGCCACGACCTCCTCCAGGCTGAACGGCTTGGTCACGTAGTCGTCGCCGCCCGCGGTCAACCCCGCCACCCGGTCCTCGACCGCGTCGCGCGCGGTCAGGAAGAGCACCGGAACGTCGGGCCGCACGCCACGCAGCCGCCGCAGCACCTCCAGGCCGTCGAGGTCGGGCAGCATGATGTCGAGCACGACCGCGTCCGGCTCGAACTCCTTCGCCACCCGCACGGCCGCCATCCCGTTGGCGGCGCTGCGCACCTGCCACCCCTCGTAGCGCAGGGCCATCGAGAGCAGGTCGGTGAGCGTGGCCTCGTCGTCCACGACGAGCACCCGCACGGGCTCGCCATCCGGCCGGCGCAGCTCGGGCCCGGCCGTCCTCGCGTTCACGCTGATCACGCTCCTATGCTGGCGAGCGCGCCTGTGCCCGTCCTTGGCCGTTTCTGTGCGCCACCTGTGAGAATCTCATAGCCGGCGCGCAGCCGGGCTCGCTTCGCCGCGGTCGCCGCCCACGGCTACGGCGGCGGGGACTCGGCGAAGGCCTCGTAAGCCGGGCGCAGCCGGGCTCGCTTCGCCACGGTCGCCGCCCACGGCTACGGCGGCGGGGACTCGGCGAAGGCTTCGTATGCCGGGCGCAGGCGGGCGACCAGGCCGGCGCCGCCCAGCGCGGGCCCCGGGGTCGGGAGCTGGCGCAGCAGCAGGTCGGGCTCGGTCTCCAGCGTCGGCGGCCGTGCGGGCAGCGGCTGGGGCGGCAGCCAGAAACGGTCGACCGCGTCCTCCAGCGGCGGGTCGGCCACCTCGGCCAGCGCGGCGGCGGCACCCACCGGCGCCGGCGGGCGGGCGCGGTCGGAGCGCCGCGTGCCCTCGACGCCGCGGTCGGAGCGCCGCGTGCCCTCGACGCCGCCGCCACGGAGCAGGCGCAGGCGCGACAGCAGGTCTTCGCGGGCGCGGCCGCGCCAGTGCAGGATCTGGAACGGGTCCTCGTCGAACTCCTCGGCCAGCAGGTAGAACGTCGCCGCCAGGTGCTTGCACGGCACCGCGTGGTCGGGGCACGTGCAGCGCATCCGCAGGTCGGCCACCCGCTGGGGGAACAGGGGCGCGCCCAGCCCGGCGAAGAGCTCCTCCAGGTCGGGCGGCACGTCGCCGGCCAGCAGGCGCGCGCTGTAGATGGCCTGGCCGGCCAGCACCTCCTCGGCGCGCGCCCACACCGCGGCGGAAAAGCGCTCCAGGCCGATCGTCACCCGGTACGGCTGCTCGCGCGAGCCCTGCACCGACGCGGTCACCTCGCCGGGCGCCACGGCGAGGGAGAGGACCTGGCCCTTGCGCGCGTACGAGCGGCCGCGGGTCAGCCGGCTGCCGATCGCGAACGACTCCAGCACCGCCAGGAATCGGCGGGACCACCACGACTCACCGATCGCGCCGCGGGCGCTGCGCGCCTTGAGCCCGCCCTCGACCTCGCGGGTGCGCCCGAACCGCTGGAAGTTCATTCGACCACCGCCCCGGCCTCCAGCGCGAAGAGCCGCCGCAGATCCGATGTGGACAGCTCGGTGAGCCACTGCTCGCCGGTGCCCACGATCTTCGCGGCCAGCCCCCGCTTTTCCCGGATCATGTCGGCGATCTTCTCCTCGACGGTGCCGGCGCACACGAACTTGCGCACCTGCACCGCCCGCCGCTGCCCGATCCGGAACGCCCGGTCGGTCGCCTGGTCCTCGACGGCCGGGTTCCACCAGCGGTCGACGTGCACCACGTGGTTGGCCGCGGTCAGCGTGAGGCCGGTGCCGCCCGCCTTGAGCGAGAGCACGAACAGCGGCGGCCCGCCCGGACCCTGGAAGCGGCCGACCATCCCGTCACGGTCCTTCTTCGACACTCCACCGTGGAGGAAGAGCACCTCGCGGCCGTAGCGGGCGGACAGGTGCGCGCGGAGCATCCCGCCGAACTCGGCGTACTGCGTGAACAGCAGCGCCCGCTCCCCCGCCGCGAGCACCTCCTCGAGGATCTCCTCCAGGCGGGCCAGCTTGCCCGAGCGGCCGGCGAGCCGGGTGTCGTCGTGCAGGAACTGCGCCGGGTGGTTGCACACCTGCTTGAGCTTGCTCATCGTGGCGAGGACCAGGCCGCGCCGCTCGATGCCGTCGCTCCGCTCGATCTTCTCGATCATGTCGTCCACGACCGCCTGGTACAGGGACGCCTGCTCGCCGGTCAGGTTGCAGAGCACCTCCATCTCCAGCTTGTCGGGCAGGTCCGAGATGATCGTCTTGTCGGTCTTGAGGCGCCGCAGCACGAACGGCCCGGTGATCCGCCGCAGCCGCCGCGCCGCCTCCTCGTCACCGTGCCGCTCGACCGGCTCGGCGTACTTCTTCTTGAACGCCGCCGCCGCGCCCAACAGCCCCGGGTTGGCGAAGTCCATGATGGACCAGAGGTCGGCGAGGCGGTTTTCCACCGGTGTACCCGTGACGGCCACCCGGTGCCGCGCCGGCAGCGCGCGCACGGCGGCCGCCTGCCGGGTGGCGGCGTTCTTGATCGCCTGCGCCTCGTCAACGACGACCCGGTGCCACGCGATCTCACCCAGGGCCTCGGCGTCGCGCGCCGCCACCGAGTACGTGGTGACGACGACGTCCGCCTCCCGCACCGCCGCCGCGAACTCCGCCCCGCGCGCCCGCTCCGCACCGTGGTGCACGTGCACCCGCAACCCGGGCGCGAACTTCGCCGCCTCCCGCTCCCAGTTGCCGACCAGCGACATAGGACACACAAGCAACGTCGGCCCCACCTCCGCCTCGTCGCCGGCCATCAAGGCGAGCAACTGCACGGTGTTGTGGCACAGCATGCCGCCGGCGACGAAGTTGTGGTGCTGGGCGACCTCGAAGTCGTACACCCACCCGGTGTGGTCCACGTCCTCGACCGACACCACCTCCGCGAAGTGCACCTCGCTACCCGCCCGCCAGGCGAGCGCGTCGCGAAGGTCGCCCAGCCCGTCCAGATCCAGGTGCCGGTAGGCCTCGGTCACCGCCGCTGTCCACTTGGTGTGCGGGCGGGCGGCGTACTCCGCGGCGGCCTCTCCCGAGATGATCCGGTCCATCCCCGCCACCGCGAGGGCCGAGGTCGCCCGCGACGTTTCCTGGCTGCCGACGAAGTAGACCGTGCCGACGCCGAAGTGCCGCGCGGGCAGGCCGGTGACCGCCTTCGCGTACGAGAGGATGTCGGCCGCCGGCACTCCCTCGACGTTCGTGTTGGCGGGCTTGGCGCAGAGCTTCGCCAGCTTGGCCGTCTTGACCGGATCGGAGAAGCCGATGTGCTCCTGGAAGAGGCGCAGGGACGGCCCGCCGATGACGCCCACGTGGTACGGGCGGAGGATCCCCGCGCCGTTAGTCGCCCGCTTGTGCTTCACGGTGAAGCGCAGCCAGATGCCGAAACGGCGCAGCATCGTGGAGAGCTGCCGCATGATCACCGGCGAGGCCGAGCTGATCTCCACCATCCGCATCGACGGGACGACGGAACCCTCCGCCGTGAAGTACTCCCGCAGGAACAGGGCGATGGTCGCGTCATCGGCGGCGACGACGAAGTCCGGAATCGCCTTGCCCGCCGACCGCTGGCCCCACCGGTATCCGCGCTCCTCCAGATAGCGCATGTACGCCACGCTACGGATGCCGAGGACGCCGTATCCCCGGGTGTTACGAGCGAGCGAGGGTTGGTTGATCCGGACGCCCAGTCGAGTTCCCCAATCGAGCGCGGCCCGACGCACCCTTTCGAGGACCGCGGTGTCCTTCTGCGAGATGTACAGGGCACCGCTGCGCACCTCGTAGCCTTCGCTGATCTGCCACGCCAGCAGCGTCGTGAGGTCGGGGTCGACCGGCTCGCCCCGCCAGACCAGCCGCGCCGGCACGCAGAGCCGGTCGCCGACATTGATGTCGTTGGTCCAGCCGTGCGTGCCGAGGAGCTTGTGTCGCCGGGTGATCAGGACCTCGCTGCCGTCGTCGAGCCGGATCCGCCGTAGCCGTTCGCTGACCTGCTGGCGGTAGAGGCGGCGCACCGGGGCCTCCACCATCGGGCCCGGGAATGGCCCCCCGGAGAGCGCGTTGACGATCAGGGGCCGTGTGGGTGCCGCCCACTCCCCTTCTCCGTCCGACTCGGACGGCCCGGCACACTCGGCCCACAGCCGCTCGGCGGTGATAAGCTGCCCATTGACAAATACAGACATGTCACCACTTATGCATTTACCTAAGCCCATGTCGTCCGCCAATATGCCGCCCAGGCCTAGGGACTGGAGGAACGTCAGCCAGGCCAGGCCGCGCTTCTGGTATGGGCGTAGCGTGCCGGCGAAGGTCGGTGGCGGGTCGATCGGGGCCAGGTGGCGCTCGGCCTCGCCTGCGAGCAGGTCGCCCAGCGGACCATCGGCCGTCACCGCCTGGATCGGGAGGGCGTCCGGGTCGTCCTCCATGGACAGTCCTAGGTGGAGCAGCTCGCCCACGCTCATCTCGCCGCCCGACTTGAGCAGCTTGAGACCGGCGGCCAGGTGCTTGGCGTCGAGCTCGACCCACTGCCCGCGCAGGCGGACCAGTGGGGTCTTGAGCTTGGCCAGCTCGCGCAGCTCCTTTTCGGACAGTGGCTCGTCACCGAGCGCCAGCTCCCACTGGTAGTCGACGAGGGAGCGCATGCCGACCGAGCTGGTGGAGGCGACCGTGCCGGGCGCGGTGCGGCTGCCGCGGGCGCGGAGCTTGGCGCCGAGCCGCGAACCGGGGCGGCCCCACCACGTGGGCAGCAGCACGCCGAACCCGGCCGCGTGCAGCAGCGGCGCCCCCTCGCGCAGGAAGCGGTGCGCTCCGGTGACGTCGAGGCCCAATGTGGACGGTTTGGCGGTGCGGAGGGCGTCGTCCAGCTCGGGCCAGAGCCGGCTGGCGCGGCCCAGCTCGGTGAGGAGTGTCTCCTGTGGAGCGTCGAGGTGGCGCGCGAGGGCGCGGAGGGCGCCGCGCGAGCGCCACACCTTGTCGGCGTCGATGACCAGGCTCGGCTCGTCGGCGGCTTGCAGCGAGAAGTCGACGCGCCAGTCCTGTACCTCTTCCTCGTCCGGCTCGACGAGGCGGAAGCAGGCCCGCACCGCGCCCCCGGCCGCGTCGCGCTGCCACTCGGCCACGGCGCCGGCGAGCGTGGCCAGCTCGGACGCGGCAGCGTCGACCCGGCGCTCACGGCCCGACAGTGCCCCCAGCCACGCGCCTGACGTCGTGCCACGGCCCCCGGCGATGCGTACCCCATCCAATGCCGCCCGCGCCGCGGCGTCGACCAGCGCGTCGAGGGTGACCCCGAGGAGGGTCGCGGGGTTTCCTCCGGCCGCCCGGCCGGAGGGTGGCAGCGCGGCGGCGAGCGCGCGGGCCCACGCGGCGTCGGCGCCGGTCAGCACCGGCCGCCACGCGGCCGCGCCCTCGGCCACCGCCGGCAGCACCCGGCCGCGCCGCACCAGGTCCGCGGCGAAGGCGGCGACCTCCGCCGCGTGCCGCAGCGAAGAGCCGTGAGCCACGCGGTCGTCCAGCCCGCGCAGCAGCGACAGCGCCGCGTCGGGATCCAGCTCCAGCGTGGGTACGAGCCAGGGGGCGAGAGCCACGGCGGCGCTCCCCCGGCGCGGCGGGTCGGTGCGCACGAGCTCGGGTGAGTCGAGCGGGCGGCCGCCCGCCGTGGGCAGCTGGAGCGTGGCGGTCGCGTGGCGTGCAACGGCCGTCTGGTGGTGCGACCCGTCGCGTTGGCCATCACTGAGTCCAATGGTTCGCTCGCAAGCTCGCTCACGTGCCGCGGCGTCACCGAGCGCGGCGGCCACCGCCTCGGCGGGCGCGGCGAAGGGGTGCTTGCGCGACCGCCGGGCGCGCACGGTGGAGTCTTCCGCCCAGAGGCCGAGGTGGCCGGTGGGCAGGTAGAGACCGTGGACGACCAGCACCGCCCAAGTCTGCCAGCCCAGTGCGGTGAGCCGGCGGAGCGGCACGGCCGGCGTGGGTAGGTTGGGTGGCATGACACAACCCACGGTGAGCGTCGGTGACGGCCCGGAGATGCCGCTGCTCGGCTTCGGCACCTGGCAGCTGCCCGGAAGGAAGGCGTACGAGCCGGTGCGGGTCGCGCTGGAGACCGGCTACCGGCATCTGGACACCGCCACCATGTACCGCAACGAGAGCGAGGTCGGTCGGGCACTGCACGACAGTGGCGTGCCGCGCGGGGAGGTGTTCGTCACCACGAAGCTGCCGGCCGAGCGGGCCGGCCGCGAGCGGGAGACGATCGAGGCGAGCCTGAAGGCGCTCGGCGTGGACCAGCTCGACCTGTGGCTCGTGCACTGGCCGCCGAACGGGTCGGCCCGCCCGCAGACGTGGCGCGAGTTCGTGGCGGCGCGGGAGGACGGGCTGACCCGCGCGATCGGGGTGAGCAACTACTCCATCGCCCAGATCGACGAGCTGACGAAGGCGACGGGTGTGACGCCGGCGGTCAACCAGATCCCGTACAGCCCTGCGCTCCACGACGCCCGGCTGCTGGCCGAGCACCGCGAGCGCGGCGTGGTGGTGGAGGGCTACAGCCCGTTCCGCCGCAGCGATCTGCGCGATCCGGTGTTCGCCGAGGTGGCGGCCGCGCACGGGGTGGCGGTGACCCAGGTCATCCTGCGCTGGCACATCCAGCGCGAGATCGTGGTGATCCCGAAGTCGGCGACGCCGGAGCGGGTCCGGGACAACTTCGACGTGTTCGGCTTCGCGCTCACCGACGAGGAGATGGCCCGCATCGACGCGGTCCGCTAGGCCGCCCGGGACCGTGCGATGATGGCGCCGCCCATCGCACGGTTTCCCATCTCGCAGGAGCGAGGTTTGAGCTTCGACAGCGCGGCGACCCTGCCCCTCGCGTCCGGCGACCGCAGGGACTACGCGCTCGATCCACGGCCGATCGCGACCGGCGGCCAGGCGACGGTCTTCGCCGCCACCCACAAGCCGAGCGGCCGCCGGGTGGCGTTCAAGCGCCTGGACGGGCGGCACCCGGACGTGGTCGCGCGCATGCGGCGGGAGATCGAGGCGGCCGAGCTCTTCGGCGACCATCCACACGTCATGCCGGTGCTGGATCACAGTCCCGCCTTCGACTGGTTCGTCATGCCGCTGGCCGAGGCGACCGCGCTCACCCTGGCGGCCGACCTGTCCCAGACCGAGGCCCTGCGTGACCTCGTGGGTGCCATCTGCGAGGCGTTGCGCCTGCCGCACCAGCAGGGCTGGATCCATCGGGATCTCAAGCCGGACAACCTCCTGCGGCTCGACGGCCGCTGGGTCGTCGCCGACTGGGGCTTGGGTCGCCGCCCGCGCGGGCAGACAACCGACGCGCGCCGGACCCGCACCGGCACCGCGTTCGGCACGGAGGGCTTCGCCGCGCCCGAGCTCGCCGTCGACGCACACGCCGCCGGCCCGCAGGCCGACATCTACAGCATCGGGCAGATCATCGGCTGGGCGCTCACCGGCAGCCTGCCGCACGCCAACATCCCGTTGCTGCCCGCCGGCGGGCCGTGGCGGGCCGTGGTCAAGGCGGCGACCCGGCACGACAGCCACGACCGCGTCGCGAGCGTCGACGACCTGCTCGCTCTGGTGGACGGCGAGCTGGACAGCCCGGACGCCGTCGCCGACCGCGGCGCCCAGCTGCTCGCGAAGGCACGGGACGGCGACCCCGGTGCGCCGGCGGCGCTGCTCCGGCTGGCCGCCCAGTCGGGGGAAAACGCCCAGATCCTCGAGGAGAGCCTGCTCGGCCTTGGCGACGAGCGCACGCGCGCGGCGGTCGCGGCCGATCCGGCGACCGCCGCGGAGATGGTTCGCCTGCTGCGGGCGGGGCCGGTGGAGGACGCCGCGGCGGCGGCCGGGCCCGGGGCGCTGCCGTGGCTGCTGGTCGTGGCCGACCACGCCGAGCGGGGTGAGCACTGGGATCTGCTCGACGAGACGATCGAGAGCGTCCTGGTCCTCAGCGCGCGAGCTGGCGATCGCGAGCTCCTGGCCGGCGTCGCGGACTGGATGGGCGGCCGGACCGGGCAGGCGGCGTCCAGCCTCGCGAGCGCACTGCGTCGCTGGCCGGCCCACCCCCAGGTCCGCGAGCTGCTCGCGGGACGTCCAGGCGTCGACCATCGGGTCGCGCGGGCGCTCCGCGGGCCGCGCGGCGGCGTCTCCCGACCCGCGCCCCGGCGCGGCGTCCGGCGGCGTGCCGGACTCGTGGCCGGTGCGCTGGTGATCCTGGTGGCGATCCCGGTCGCCGGTGTCGCGCTGAGCCAGCTCGGCGACCGGGGATCGCCCGGCGCCGGCCCGTCGTCCGGCAATCCCTTCGCCGGGCTGCCGAAGACTCCCGGGGAGCTGGCGCTGTTCGCGATGGAAGACTTCGTCGCGCCCTGGGACGACTATCCGAGCTGGGCGGAATGCCGCAGCGGCTCCGGCGACACGGCCGTCACCGGCCGCTTCCCGGCCGGTCTCGGCGAGGCGATCACCCCGTCGAAGAGCATCCACTGCCACAACGGCGGCAACCTGACGGCGATGTTCGCCGAGTTCGACAAGCAGGCCGACTTCGACACGGTCCGCGGCCGCTACCTGGCCGCCCAGCGGCCGGCCACGAAGGCGCGGGGCGAGGCCGATCCGCCGCCGGGCCTGCACGTGTTCCAGTGGAGCCCGACACAGCGGGCTGTCGTCTGGACGAGTGCGAAGGACCGGCTTATCGGCCTCCTGGTCACCGACAGTGACGGCACGGATCTCGTCGAGCTCTGGCAGCGATATCAGGGCTAGGCCGGGCCCAACACCTGATCCACGTGCGCGTAGCCGCAGGTCACCTTGTCGCCGCGCACCGCCCTCGCCAGCACCCAGTCGCCCCTCTCCTCGTCCGTCAGGTAGGGGGAAACCGAGAGCTCGCTGACCATCAGGCTGTCGTACCGCTGAGCGGGTTCGACGATCGGCGCCCGCGCGTCGGTGTCGACGCGTAGCTGGACCTCCCCGCCGGGTCGCAGCGGCACGGTCAGCGCCTTCGGATCGCACGTCGCGAGCGGGCCGAACTCCGGCCTGATCCGCACCGGCCACCCGTCTCGCACGCCGGCCACGAACGTGACCGGTACGGCGCCGCCGCCGGCGCAGTTGTCCACGTTGGACTGGAAGACGAACGTCCGGACCTCGAACCCGCCGGCCACCGCCGTCACCCCGTCGATCGGGCGGTCGCACCGGGTGGTCGACACGATCGCCCGACGCAGCTGGACGGCGGTGCCGCCCTGCCACAGCCAGATGTACCACCCGACGTTCGCGGACTGCCCGCCGGAGGTCG
Organism: Phytohabitans sp. LZ39; assembly: GCF_059359075.1. Lineage (NCBI taxonomy): Bacteria > Bacillati > Actinomycetota > Actinomycetes > Micromonosporales > Micromonosporaceae > Phytohabitans > Phytohabitans sp. LZ39. The sequence continues at coordinate 367,157 of NZ_JCADBM010000004.1, forward strand.
CCAGGCCGACCGCGGCGTCCTCGTCACCGTCTCCGTCGGCGTCGGCGAACTGCGCCCCGTCGAGCAGCTTCCACGAGCCACCGCCAGACATGGGGCTGAGCGCGGTGTCCTCGCTACGCCGGGCGGCACCGTCCTGGAGTTTCTCGGTCTCGCTCACCGACGTGTCGAGCCACTCCGCGTTGGCGAAGTCGAACTCGCGGATCTCGCGGGACGCCACCGACGGCGGGGGTGTCGGCGGCGTGCCGTCGGTGGCGAAGCAGCCGGACGGCACGAGCGTCAACGCCGGCGCCAGCGAGACGATCGCCAACCGGCCGACTACCGAAACCCGCATCGACGGCGCCCCGGAGAGACGTCAGTCGCGGACGAAGGCCAGGCGGATGAACGTGTAGTCGATGCCGACGCGCTTCCAGTGCACGGGGCGCTCGGCGTGCTCCAGCGCGAGCTCGCCCAGCAGGCGCAGCCCGTGCTTTTCCGCGACGGCCACGAACTCCTTGATCTCCACCGGGGAGAAGATGTGCACCTGCGCGCCGTACGCGGTCTTGTCGCTGGTGTCCGGCGGGTCCTGGTCGTAGTCGGTGGAGACGACGAGCAGGCCGCCCGGGCGGATGATCCGCGCCGACTCGGCCAGGAACGGCTCGAGCGGCACCCCGTGCTCGATCACGCTCATGCAGGTCACCGCGTCGAAGCGGCCGTCCGGGAAGTCGGTGCCGGTGATGTCGCCGTAGCGGAACAGGACGCCGTCGCGGCGCACGTCCTCACCGAACTCCAGGTTGTTACCGACCAGGTCCTCGAGGCCGAACAGGCGCAGCCACGGGAGCACCGAGGAGTAGCGGGCGCTGCCGGCGTCGAGCACCGAGGCGTCGCCGCCCAGCCGGTCGAGGATCGTGGCGACGGCGCCGAGCGCGTCCCAGTTCTTCGGGCGGTCGTGGTGCAGCGGCAGCCGCAGCCGCCGGCACTCGGCGACCGCCTGCTCCCACTCGGCCCGCGAGCGCAGTACGTCGGTGGGTGGCATGGGCGCCGGCTGGGACGACGGCGCGGCGATGGCGCGCTGGAGCCGGACCCTGGTCCAGAGCGCGCTCTCGGCCACGCGCTTGGCGAGCGCGGTGGCCGCTCCTCCGGGCGGTGCCGCCTCTGTCATGTTGACTCCTCGTGGTGCCGGGTGCGGTGGATGCTCAGCGCGGCCATGCCCATGTCGACGACGGCGAGCGCGAGGCGGGAGACGAGCACGACGGCCGCGGCCGCCTGCGGTGAGATCGCGGTGGCCAGGGCGGCGCCGAGCGCCAGCTCCCGCACGCCGACGCCGGCGGGTGCCGGCACGAAGAGCACCCCCGCACAGTACGCCAGCGTGAAGCCGCCCACCGCGAGGGGAAGGATCGACCAGCCCTCGGCCCCGGCGGCGCGGACCAGGATGAAGCAGTGCAGGCCCATCAGGCACCAGCTGAGGACCTGCCAGCCGGAGGCGGCGAGCATGCCGCGGCCACTGGGGCGCACGGTGAGCGGGGGCCGGCGCAGGATGCGGAAGAGCAGGTTGATGCCCCAGGTGGTGACCGCCGGGTGGATCGCGGCGGCGAGCACGGGCAGGATGAGCCACAGCCACCAGAACTGGCGCAGCGCGTCGCCCGCGCCGAAGGGCAGCAGGACCACCGCGATGCCCAGGCCGACCGCGAGCGACAGCACGAGCGCGAGCACGCTGACCGCGAACGACACCGCCCGCGGCACCTTGAGTTGCTTGGCGAGCTCGACCTGCGCGAGGAACGTCCAGACCGAGCCGGGCAGGTACTTGCCGAGCTGGCTGGTGTAGAAGACCCGCCCGGCCGCCACGACCGGCAGCGGGTGGCCGAGGTCGGCGAGCAGCCGCCGCCAGGCGAGCATGCCGGCGATCCCGGCGCCGACCACCGGGGGCACCGAGGCGAGCGCCGCGCCCCAGCCGATCTGGCGGAGGGCCGGGCCGGTCTCGTCCCAGTTGGCCACGACGTACCAGACGCCGGCGGCGGCCGCGACGACCAAAAACCCGATCTTGAACCAGATGCCGAGGCCGCGCCGGCGTTTCGGCGGTCGTTCCGAGGGGTCGGCCACGACGGTTTCCGACGAAGGGGACGCGGTCACGCGGAGGCCGCCGAGAGCAGCGCCGTGGAGTACGCCTGCCAGCCCGGCCCGGTGTCGACGGGGCGCACGCCCAGGCGCAGCCGCAGCGGCTCGCCCTCGGCGTAGAAGCGGGTGAGCGCGTCGGCGAGCGACTCCACGTCGTCGGGCGCGCAGAGCACACCGTCGACGCCGTCGCGCACGTCCTGCTCGACCGTGCCGACGCGGGTGGCGATCACCGGCCGCTCGTGCGCGAACGCCAGGAACGCGTTGAGCGAGGCGGTCGCCGCCCGGTACGGCAGCGCGAGCGCGTCGACGTCGGCGAAGAGGCTCGGCACGTCGGCCGCGTCGACGTACCCGGGGCGAAGCTCCACTCTGGACTCCAGCCCCAGCTCGGCGATCAGCCGCTTGGTCTCCTCGGGCCCGCCCCAGAACTCGCCGGCGACCCGCAGCGACACCTCGTCGGGCCCGGCCGCCATGGCGCGCAGCAGCACGTCGAGGCCCTTGTAGGGGCGCACGATGCCGAAGAACAGCAGCCGGTTGAAGACGCCGTCCGCGGCGGCCGCCGACGCCGGCGAGGCGACCACGATGGGCGCCATGTGCTCGACCACGACCGGCTTGTCGGTCAGCGACTTGGCGATCTTCGCCTGCTCGGCCGTGTGCACGAGCACACCGTCCACACGGGACAGTACGCCGCGCATGAGCCGCACGTCGGTCGCGCGCCGCTCGTGCGGCAGCACGTTGTGGCACTGGGCGATCACCCGCGCCTTACGGCGCCGCCCCAGCCCGGCGAGGATCCCCCGGTAGGCCGGCATCTGGATCGGCGTGGCGGTGACGAGCACGACCACGTCGTAGCCGCGCAGCCGCCGGCCGCACGCGTACCAGGAGTCGGGCCGGCGCCACGACAGCTTGCGATGGGTGCCCGGAAACGGCGGCAGCTCCGGCTCGCTGACCGTCAGCTGCCCCGGGTAGAGCAGCTTCGGGTACTGGTGCGACCAGGACTCCAGCCGCACCTCGTGCCCGGCCGCGGTCAGCTCGTGGGCCAGCGCCGTCGTGTACTGGGCGATGCCGCCCTTGTACGGGTGGGCCGGCCCCACGATAGCGATACGCACGACGCGGCCCCGCTCAGTCGGCGCGGGATCGGACGATGAGGTCCGCCAGCAACGCCACCGCGGCGATGATGAGCCCGGTGACGATGAGCAGCATCGCGTTGGTGGTGATGCGGAAGTAGTACTGGAAGATGTCGACGACCGCCTTGACCACGCCCACCCCGAAGAGGAAGAGCGCGAGCGGCATCAGCACCTTGATCGGGTTGAAGTACACGGTCATGCGCAGCACCTGGAGGATGTACCGGTAGGCGTCGCGCACGAAGTGGAACTTGCTCGTGCCGGACCGCTTCGCGTACTCGATCGGCATGAAGTCGACCTGGTGCTGGTTGGACAGGAACGCCAGCGTGATCGTGGTGACGCAGGAGAACCCGGGAGGCAGCAGCCGCAGGTAGGGCAGCGCGACGGTCTTGCGGAACGCGCGCAGCCCCGAGTTGAGGTCGGGGATCTTCGTGCCGGCGAGCAGCTCGGCGAACTTGCGGATCGCCCACTTGGCCGGCACCCGCAGCGCCTTGTGGCTGCCCTGCTCGGACGTGCGCGCGCCGACGACCTGGTCGACGTGCTCGTTGTCGATCAGGTGCTGCACGAGCTCGGGGATCCGCTCGTTGGGGTAGGACATGTCGGCGTCGGTCCACACCACGATGCCGCCCCGGGCCTCCTGCGAGCCGATGCGGCGGGCGGTGCCGGAGCCGCCGTTGCGCTGGAACGCCATCAGCCGCATGTGCGGGAAGCGCGGCTCGGCCTCGCGGAGCACGGCGAGCGTGTCGTCCGTCGACTTGTCGTCGATGACGAGCAGCTCGTAGGTGAACCCGCTCGCGTCCATCGCCTTGGTGATCCGCTCGAGCTCCTCCACGACGTGGGTCTGCTCGTTGTAGCAGGGCAGGACGACGGTCACGTCGAGCGTGGCCGGCTCTGGTGGCGTTGGTGCCATGCTGGGGCGCCCCTCGGCGGTCCGTACCGTCTGCTCGATAATCATCGACTAGTCACAATCTGGCTCCGGCGTGCGGTGCCGATGCCCTCGGATGTGGAACGGCGGCGGTCCCGGACGCGCCCGGCCACCGCCACCACGATGAGGGCGATGACCATGAGCATAGAGACCCAGCCGCCGAGATTATCGTATGGCGCGGCATATTCGACGCGCACCACGTGGTCGCCGCTCGGCACGGCGACGGCCGCGAGGCCGTGGTCGGCCGGCACCAGGTCGGCCGGTTTCCCGTCTACGGTGGCCTTGAAGCTGCCCTGGATCGCGTCGGCGATGACCAGGTAGCCGGCACCCTTCGCGGAAACCGACACCTCGATCGAGTCGGTGCCGTCCTCGTCGATCCGCAGGTCGGCCGGCGCGCCGTCGGCCGCCGGCCCCGGCGTGTCGAGCACGACCTGGTCGGGGCGGAGCGTGCCGCTGGCCTCGCGGTTGATCCGCGCGTTGCCGTCGGGCTCGACGATCGCCTCGCTCGCCCAGCGGATCCGCGGCGCGGCCTTGAGCCGCTCGTAAATGACCGCGGGGGTCGACTCCACGAGCCGCAGCCCGTCGTCGCGGGCGGTGACCGTGCCGACCCGGAGGGTGCCGTCGCCGTCCGTGGCGGCGTTGAGCGGCCCGCCGAGCCCGGAGGTGGTGAACTCCGCGGTGAGCGCCGTGCCCGCCGCCACGCCCTCGGCCGCCACCGGGAAGTCGAAGGGCTTGCCGTCGGCGAGCCCGCTCGCGAGCCGGTGGGACCGGCCCACTTCCTTCCCACTGGCGTCCTTGAGCACCATGTCGATCGCGGCGGCGGGGGTACGCGGCGGCAGCGGGCCGACCGGCGTGACCGTCACCGCCCGCAGCCCGCCCTCGGTGGTCAGCCGGACCGGCGCGGACCCCAGCGCGACCGGCGTGCCACCGCCGCCCTCCACCACGGGTGAACGCTCGCCGAAGACCACCGCGGCCGGGCTGGCCACGAAGTAGCGCACGCCGAGCCGGTCGAGCACCGGGCTTGTCGCCACGTCGGGCAGCGCGGGCAGGTCGAGCCAGGTCGGCGAGGCGAACTGCCGGGTCGGTATGCCCTGGACCAGCTCGGAGAAGCGCAGGTTGACGAACTGGTGTCCGCTCAGCGCCCGCAGCTGGAGCTTGGCGTCGGCGCCGAGCATCATCGCCCGCGAGGTGCCGGCGAACCGCTCGTGGCCCAGGTGGTCCAGCAGGTACCGGTGGGTGGCCGTGACCGGGAAGTACGTGTCCTTGTCGACCCGCGGCAGGTAGGGCACGGTGAGCGTGAGCGCCTGCACGGCGGCGAGCACCGGCAGCGTGGCCGCCGCGCCGACCCGCACCCGGGCCCACACCGGCTCGCCGCGGCCGCCCGACCACCACACGAGCGCGACCGCGAGCGTGGCGAGGGTGAGGAAGGCGAGGCCGGTCAGCACCTCGTCGTTGACCTGGCGCAGCCGCTCGACCCGCACGGCCGAGTCGGCGGGCGCCACGTAGGCGGCGTGCCGCGCCTCGCGGAAGATCAACACTCCGGCCACCCCGAAGGCGGCCCACACGCCGGCGGCGTACCCGAGGCGGAGGCGGCGCCGGCCCTCGACGGCGCTGGCCTCCCGCCGGCGGCGCAGGATTATCTCCAGGCCGACGGCCGCGAGCGCGGCGATCAGCAGCCACACGACGCTGCGCGCGCGCCCCACGAAGTTGCTGGAGAAGACCGGCAGGTGGTGGGCGAGTCCGGAGCCGGCCGCGGTGTAGAGGACGGCCGCCCAGACGCCGAGCGTCGCGACGAGGAACGTCCAGGTGCCGCGCGGCAGGAACCCGCGGGCCACCCACGGCGCCGCGACCGAGACCACGATCAGCACGAGCCCGGCCGAACCGATGTACGACATCGACTCGACGAGGTTGACCGGCAGGTACCAGCCGGGCGGGTCGCCGGCCTTGACGGTGCCCAGTGCCCAGGGCGCGAGCGTGGTGATCAGGCTGGCGATCGAGAGGTGCTCGTCGGGCTGCTGGTCGCGGCCGGCGATCAGCACCCGCGACATCGTCGCGCTGAACGGCAGGAGCTGGAACGCGACGAGCGCGAGCGCTCCCACCAGGCCGGCGGCGGCGCCGGCGACCACCCCGACGATCCGCTTCACCTGCCCGGGGTACTCGGCGAGGGCCCGGACCAGCAGGTACGGCGCGGCGGTGAACAGGGTGAACGCGGTGACCGCCGGGAAGCCGCCGGCCAGCATGCCGCCGACCGCGAGGCTGATGAACGCGGCGTCGCGCACCCGTCTTTCCTGGACGAACCGCTCGGCGGCCCAGAACACCGCCGGGATGAACGCGGCGGTGCGGGTGTGCGGCCAGTTGGTCCACATGATCATGAACGCGCTGCTGGCGAAGACGAGCCCGCCGAGCACGGCCGCCGGCCGCCCGAGCCGCAGCCGCCGCAGGAACAGGAACATCATGATCCCGCAGAACGCGGTCTCCAGCAGCTTGACGTACCCGGGCGCGAGCGAGTCGGGCAGCAGGTAGTACGGCAGGGTGAGCGGGTTGGCCAGACCGAGCGTGGGGATCGCGCCGAGCGGGACGCCGCCGACCACGTACGGGTTCCACGCGGCGATGTGTCCGTCCTTCAGCTGCCCGGAAAAGAGCAGCGTGTCCGGAATCACGGCGTTTGTCGTATCGTCCATGAAGGTGTTCTGCACCTGGACGCCGGCGAAGCCGGTCTCCGCGTACGGACTGCGCAGCCCCAGCTCGTCGGTGCCGGCGAGCACCTTGCCACCCCACAGGGGCGAGCCGACCGTGCCGAGCGTGAAGAGCACGAACGCCAGCACCCCGACCGTGGTGATCAGGTCGGGCCGCCACCGCCGCCGGGCGGGCGCCCGCTCAGGGGCCGGCGCCGCGGGATCGGCGGGCACAGCCGGCAGCGTGGAGTGCTGTGTGGTCATCGCTCTCTTCCGTATGACTCCTCCACATCGAACGCCCGGGAGGACCGTTGGAGGATACCGGTGGCACCCGCCGGGCGGATGCCCCGCTCCCCCGTGTCAGATCCCGATGACGGCGGCCGACTCCGCGGGGAGATCGGCGATCTCGCCGCCGACCGACACGGCCGGGTCCGTGACAAGTAGGACGGAACGGGCGGCGGCCGGCAGCAAGAGCCGCTGGGGACGCGGGGCGAGGTTGGCGACGACCGCCGTGGACCCGCGGCGGATCACCAGCGACCGGTCCCCCGGCCACGCCTCGACCCGGTCCAGCCGCGGGTCGGCGAGGTCCGGGCGGCTCTTACGCAGGGCGATCAGCGCGCGATGGAAGTCGTACAGCTCGCGGTGGGCCGGCTTGTCCAGCTCGGCCCAGTCGAGGCGGGAGCGGGAGAACGTCAGCGGGTCCCGCGGATCCGGCACGTCCGCGCTCAGCCAGCCGTGCGCGGCGAACTCCTGGCGCCGCCCGCCGGCCACCGCCGCGGCCAGCTCCGGCTCGGGGTGGCTGGCGAAGAACTGCCACGGGGTACGCGCGCCCCACTCCTCGCCCATGAAGAGCATCGGCGTGAACGGGGCGGTGAAGAGCAGCACCGCGCCGACTTTGAGCAGGGCCGGGCTCAGCGTGTCGCTGATCCGGTCACCGGTCGCCCGGTTTCCGATCTGGTCGTGGTTCTGGAGGTAGGCGACGAAGCGGTGTCCGGGCGTCCTGGCCCGGTCGACCGGCCGCCCGTGGGTCCGCCGCCGGAAGCTCGACCAGGTGCCGTCGTGGAAGAAGGCGCTGGTGAGGACCTTCGTCACGCTCTCGGCCGAGCCGAAGTCGGCGTAGTAGCCCTGCCGCTCCCCGGTCAGCAGCGCATGCAGCGCGTGGTGCACGTCGTCGTCCCACTGCGCGTGCAGGCCGTATCCACCGGCCTCGCGGGGCGTGACCAGGCGCGGGTCGTTGAGGTCCGACTCGGCGATCAGCGTGAGCGGGCGTCCGGCGTGCGCGGCGAGCGCGTCCACCTCGGCGGCCAGCTCTTCCAGCAGGTGTACCGCCCGGTGGTCGACCAGCGCGTGCACCGCGTCCAGCCGCAGCCCGTCGGCGTGGTAGTCGCGCAGCCACGCCAGCGCGCTGTCGATCACGTACCGCCGCACGCCGTCGGAGTGCGGCCCGTCGAGGTTGAGCGAACGGCCCCAGCTGTTGCCGCCCTCGGCCAGGTAGGGCGCGAAGCGCGGGGCGTACGCGCCGGAGGGGCCGAAGTGGTTGTACACCGCGTCGACGATCACGGCGAGTCCGCGCGCGTGGCAGGCGTCGACGAGGCGCTTGAGACCGTCCGGCCCGCCGTACACCTCGTGCGGCGCGTACCAGCAGACGCCGTCGTAGCCCCAGCCGTGCGTGCCGTTGAACGCGTTGACCGGCAGCAGCTCGACCGCGGTGACGCCCAGGTCGACGAGGTGGTCGAGCCGGGTGACCGCCGCGTCGAACGTGCCCTCCGGCGTGAACGTGCCGACGTGCAGCTCGTACAGCACGCCGCCGGGCAGGGCGCGGCCGGTCCAGTCGGCGTCGGTCCACGGGAAGGCGGCGTGGTCGTAGACCCGGCTGGGCCCGTGCACGCCGTACGGCTGCCAGGGTGAGCGCGGGTCGGGCAGCGGCTCGTCGCCGTCGTCCAGCAGAAACGAGTAGTCGGTGACGGACGCCGTTGTCCGCCACCAACCGTCTTCACCCCGGGTGAGGTCGACCTCCCGCCCGCCGTCCAGGCGCGCGCGCACCCGGGATCGCTCGGGCGCCCACACGGCAAGCTCGGCCATGAGCTCTATCGTGCCCGCTCGGGTGTTTTTTATCCTGATTTGCGGCGGAGCCACACCGCGGCGTAGGGGCCGACGTGGACCTCGGCCGACTGGTCGTGGCCGTCCCGTGCCGGGCCGTCCGCCTCGACGCCGCCGAAGTTGCCCACGCCCGACCCGCCGTACACGTGCGCGTCGGTGTTGACGACCTCTTCCCAGCGGCCGCCCTCGGGCAGCCCGACCTGGTAGCCGACCCGCGGCACCCCAGAGAAGTTGACCACGCAGGCGAGCGTCTCGCCGTCGGCGTGGCGCAGGAAGGACACCATGTTCGAGGCCCGGTCGTCGTGGCGGATCCAGCCGAAACCGGCCGGATCGGTGTCCTTCGCCCACAGCGCCGGCGACTCCCGGTAGACCCGGTTGAGGTCGCGGAGCAGGCCGGGGGTGCCCTCACCGGTGAGGGACCAGTCGAGCCCGCGGGCCTCGCTCCACTCCCGCTCGTCGGCCAGCTCGCAGCCCATGAAGAGCAGCTGCTTGCCCGGGAACGCCCACATGTACGCCAGGAAGCCGCGCAGCCCGGCCAGCTTCTGCCACCGGTCGCCGGGCATCTTGCCGACCAGCGAACCCTTGCCGTGCACCACCTCGTCGTGGCTGATCGGCAGCAGGAACTGCTCGTCGAACGCGTACACGCTCGGCCAGGTCAGCTCGTCGTGGTGGTACGTGCGGTGCACCGGGTCGCGGCCGACGTAGCCGAGCGTGTCGTGCATCCAGCCCATGTTCCACTTCAGGCCGAAGCCCAGGCCGCCCCAGTCGACCGGCCGGGAAACCCCGGGGTACGCGGTCGACTCCTCGGCGATCATCACCACGCCGGGGTGGTTGCGGTAGACCGTGGCGTTGAGCTCCTTGAGCAGGTCGATGGCCTCCAGGTGCTCCCGCCCGCCGTACGCGTTGGGCTCCCACTGGCCGTGGCCGCGCGAGTAGTCCAGGTACAGCATCGAGGCGACCGCGTCGACCCGCAGGCCGTCGATGTGGAACTCCTCCAGCCAGTACAGCGCGTTGGCGACCAGGAAGTTGCGCACCTCCCACCGGCCGTAGTTGAACACCAGCGAGCCCCAGTCGGGGTGCTCGCCCCGCCGCGGGTCCGGGTGCTCGTACAGGCAGGTGCCATCGAAGCGGGCCAGAGCCCACTCGTCCTTCGGGAAGTGCGCCGGCACCCAGTCGAGCAGCACGCCGACGCCGGCCTGGTGCAGCCGGTCGACCAGGTAGCGGAACTCGTCCGGCGACCCGAACCGGGCCGTCGGCGCGTAGTAGCCGGTCACCTGGTAGCCCCACGAGCCGCCGTACGGGTGCTCGGCCACCGGGAGCAGCTCGACGTGTGTGAAGCCGAGGTCGGTCACGTACGCCACGAGCTGGTCGGCCAGCTCCACGTAGGACAGACCCGGGCGCCACGAGCCGAGGTGCACCTCGTACACGGACATCGGCCGGGCGTGGTGGTCGGTGCGGCGCCCGTCGACCCACGCGCCGTCGCCCCAGTCGTAGGCCGACTCCTCGATCACCGACGCGGTCAGCGGCGGCGCCTCGGTCGCCCGCGCGAGCGGGTCGGCCTTGTCGACCCAGCGGCCGTCGGCGCCGTGGACCTTGAACTTGTACCGGTGGCCGGCCGCCGCGCCGTCGACGTACCCGGACCAGACGCCGCTCGAACCGAGCCGCTCCAGTGGGACGCCCTCCCAGCCGGTGAAGTCGCCGGCGACCTGTACCTCCCGCGCGTTGGGGGCCCAGACCGCGAACCGCGTCCCGGCACCCCGCACGTGCGCGCCCAGCACCTCCCAGAGCCGCTCGTGCCGGCCCTGGCCGATGAGGAAAAGATCGAAGTCGCTGATCCGGGAGAGAGTACTCAGTGCCGTGGTCATGCCACCGCCAACAGGTTGCCCTCGCGGATGTTGATCGCCGGACGCCCCTGCGCCATGCGGGCCTCGGCCTGCGCGGCGTTGAACGCCGGCGCCTGCGCGATCGCCGAGGAGTAGACGGCCGCGGTGCGGGCCGCGATCGAGGCCCAGCCGTAGCGCTCGCTGACCATCGCGCGGGCGCGGTTGGCCATCGTGCGGGCCTGCTCGGCGTCGGCCAGCAGCGTGCCGACCGCGTCGGCGATCGCGTCCGGGTCCTTGGCCGGGAACGTCATGCCGTTGAACCCGGGCGTGACGAACTCCGCGAGGCCACCGGTCGAGGCCACGGCGAGGGGCGCACCCGCCGCCGCGCCCTCCAGCGCCACCATGCCGAACGGCTCGTAGATGCTCGGCACCGTGAACACGTCGGACGCGGCGATCAGCGCCGGCAGGTCGGTGCCGCCCAGGAACCCCGGGAACGTCACCGTCTGGCTCAGGCCGTGGCGGTGGATGTCCGCCTCCAGCTCCTGCTTGTAGGGGCCGTCGCCGGCGATCACCAGGCGCAGGCCCGGGTGCCGGTCGCGCAGCTTGGGCAGGCTGGCGATCAGATCCTGCACGCCCTTCTCGTACACCAGGCGGCCGGCGAAGGTGAGCAGCGGCCCGTCACCGGCGAACCGCCGGCGCGCGTTGGCGACCGCGTCGGCAGGAACCTGCCAGCGGTCGGTCTCGACCCCGTTGGCCACCACGTCGAGCCGCTCCATGGGCAGGTCGAACAGGCGGTTGACCTCCCACTTCATGTAGTCGGAGCAGACGACCACGCGGGTCGCCTCCTGGCCGAGCCACCACTCGACGGAGTGGATCGCCTTGTTCATCTCCTCGGGGAGCCAGCCCTGGTGCCGGCCGGCCTCGGTGGCGTGGATGGTCGCCACGAGCGGCAGGTCCAGGTGCTCCTTGAGGGTCATCGCGGTGTGCGTGACCAGCCAGTCGTGCGCGTGGATCACGTCGTACTCGCCGGACTCCGCGGCGCGCAGCGCGGCCCGGGTCAGCGTGTGGTTGAACGCCATCGTCCAGGCCAGCAGCGAGGGCGTGGCCAGCGGGAACACCGGTGGGTCCTCGGGTGCGCGGACGATCCGCACGCCCTCGGCGTACTCCTCGAGGGGAGCGCCGGGCGCGTGGCGGGTGACGACGGTGACCTCGTGGCCGGCGGCGGCCAGGGCGGTCGAGAGGTGGTGCACGTGCCGCCCGAGGCCACCCACCAGGACCGGCGGGTACTCCCAGGAGAGCATCAGGATCCGGCGGCGCCCGTCAGGAGCACTGCCGCTGCGGCTGGGGGTCTGCGGGAAGGTGTTGTTCCGGGCCTGCTGGGTGGGAACTGTCGGGGAGGGACGGTAGGCGCCGTCGGTGGGGTCGACCCGCAGGGTCACTCTCATCTCCTTCTACGTGAATCAGGCATGGGGGTACGCCAGCCGGCGCCTGTGGCGGCAGTGCGTTCGAAGCTTGTTTTGTGGCCGAGCGGCCACGTATAGGAAAAAGCATCCGTGTTACGCCCGCATTCCGAGGGCGTGTAAAGGTGAGCGACGACACCCCGGACGCCCTCTGATCAGCCATTGATGTGTCTCAGCCCACCCGCCCACGTCACACCGGGGCGGCGCCGCGTCACCGCACGGGCGAACCTGAGTGGATGCCCCGCCCTCCCCGGGCGCCCGGCCGCCTTGGCCGGCAAGATCTTCCTGGCTCGCGACGCCCTGCGGCACCGGCTGCTGACTCCCGCCGCCCTACGCGCCGGTGCGCGTGTGACGGGGGTCGCCCTTGATGTGTGCGGGACGGCATGACAGCATCACTTCGAATCAAACTGAACAGTTTGGTTTGAAGCGGGGCCCAGGTCAGGGCGCCGACGGGGGGCATGGGGGTGTCTCGTGGAGCTCGACTCGCGGCGAGCCCAGGCCAAGCGGGAGCAGATCCGCCAGGGTGCCCTCGCCGCGTTCCTCGAGTCGGGCGTCTCGGGCACGAGCATGGACCACGTCGCGGCCTGCGCCGGCGTGTCCAAGCAGACCTTGTACGTCTACTTCCGCAGCAAGGAAGACCTGCTCGTCGACGTGCTGGGCGGCATCGTCGCCTCGCTCGACGAGCGGGCACCACTGCTGGCCGACCGCACGGTCACCGACCGGGAGCACCTGCGCGACGTGCTCTCCGAGGTGGCCTGGGTGATGGTCAGCCACCTCATGAGCGACGACTACCTGGCCCTGTTCCGCATCTTCATCGCGGAGATGGCCACCACGCCAGGGCTGCTGACGATCTGGCGGGAGACCGTGCCGGCACGCTTCCTCGCGCGAGTGGAGGCCGTGCTGGACCGGGCCCGGGAGGCGGGTGTGATCCGCGACGTCGACCTCGACCTCGCCACCCGGCTCTTCATCGGCCCGATGATGACCTTCGTCTTTCTCGATGGGCTGGCCCGTCCGGGCGAGGTCCTCGTTCCGAATCGCAAGCGGCTCGACCAGGTGGTCGAGCTCTACCTGCGCGCCGTAACTTGACCCCCTCGGAGGCCGGCCGTCATGTCCTTTGACCTCGACCATTACAAACAGACAGCGAAAGCGGTGAGCGTCGACGACATCGACTTCGACGACTTCCGCGACAAGCCCCTCAGCGCCGAGGCCATCCGCGTCCTGCACTACATGACCGATGTCGAGACGCACACCGTCTGCTACCTGCGCGACCTGCTGGTCACCCCCTCCCACCAGAACCCTCGGATCACCGCGTTCCTCACGATGTGGAACTTCGAGGAGTACTGGCACGGCGACGTCATCGACAAGATCCTCGACGTGCACGCGGAGATCAACGGGCTGCCGCGGCACCGCGCGGTGCGGGTGGCGCAGGGCTTCAAGGGAAACGTGATCGCACCGATCACCCAGTGCCTCACCGCGGCCGTTCTCGGTGAGGACTTCATCGCCACGCACATGACGTGGGGCGCGGTCAACGAGTGGTCGGCACACGCCGCCTACGGCAGGTTGATCGAGCTTGAACAGCATGCGACGCTGACGAAGATTTTGCAGCGTATCCAGCAACAGGAGAGCCGACACTTGGCGTTCTACATGTCCGAGGCCCGCGAGCGACTGGCCAAGAGCCGGAAAGCGCAACGGATCACCCGGTTCGCGCTGCGCAAGTTCTGGGCCCCGGTCGGCTCCACGATCACGCCGAAGGCCGAGACGCGTTTCGTCCTCAACTACCTGCTCGGCGGCGAAGGGGGCAACAAGATGGTGAGGATGCTCGACCAGAAGGTCGACAAGCTTCCCGGCCAGGAAGGGCTGAGCCTCGTCTCGAAGGCCGTGCGCGCGTTCGGCGTCCGGGTCGCCACAGCGTGAGCGAGCGAGCTGGCGCGGCGGCGTCTGGACGGAGCCTCCCCGCCGACGAAGTCGGGGTTTCGGGGTGGCGGAGGAAGACGTCGCCTTCAGCGCCGCGCGAGCGAGCGAACCAGGAGACAGCGTGAGCGAGCACCTGCGGGGTCAGCACATCCTCCTGACCGGCGGCACCGGGTTCCTCGGTCAGGCGTTGCTGGAAAAGCTGCTGTCGAGCTACCCGGAGACGCGGGTAACGCTGCTGATCCGGCGGCGGGGCAGCTCGTCCGGCGCCGACCGGCTCAGGACGCTGCTCAAGCGGCCGGTCTTCGCCAGGTGGCGGGAGGCGGTCGGCGCGGAGGCGGCCGCGGCCATCGTCGCGGAGCGGGTCAGCGTCGTCGACGGCGAGCTGGGCAGCACCGACGTGACCCTGCCCGCCGACATCGACGCGGTGATCCACGCCGCCTCGACGGTCTCCTTCGACCCGCCGATCGACGACGCCTTCCGCACCAACGTGCAGGGCGTGATCGACCTCTACGAGGCGGTCAAGGCCGGCGGCGCCACCCCGCACGTCGTGCACGTCTCCACGGCGTACGTGGCCGGGGCGCGCAAGGGCGTCGTACCCGAGCGGTCGCTGGACCACGACGCCGACTGGCGGGTCGAGCTGCCGGCCGCATTCGCGGCCCGGGAGAGCGTGGAGTGGGACTCGCGGCGCCCCGCGGTGCTCAAGCGGGCGATCGCGGACGCCCGCAAAGACCACGGCAAGTCCGGGCCGCGGAGCACTGCGACCGCCGCCGAGGAGCGGCGGGTCGAGTGGGTGGAAAAGCAGCTCGTCGAGTACGGGCGGCTGCGCGCGCAGAGCGTCGGCTGGCCCGACGTGTACACGTTCACGAAGGCGCTCGGCGAGCGGGTGGCCGAGGAGACGCTGACCGGCGTGATGCCGCTGTCGGTGGTGCGGCCGGCGATCGTGGAGAGCTCGCTGCGCCACCCGTTCCCCGGCTGGATCGACGGCTTCAAGATGGCCGACCCGCTGATCCTCGCGTTCGGCCGGGGCATCCTGCCGGAGTTTCCCGGCCTGCCCGACGGCGCGCTCGACGTGATCCCGGTCGACATCGTGGTCAACGCGACCCTGGCGGTCGCCGCCGCTCCCCCGCCGGTGGACGAGCCGGCGTACTACCACGTGGGCTCCGGCGCCCGTAACCCGCTGACGTTCCGGGCGATGTACGACAGCGTGAAGGAGTACTTCACCGACCACCCGATGCCCGACGGCGGCCGCGGCCAGATCAAGGTGCCGGAGTGGACGTTCCCCGGCGCGCGGCGGGTCGAGCGGCAGCTGCGCACCGGCGAGCGGGTCCTGTCCGTGGCGCAGAAGGCGCTGCTGTCCGCCCCGGCCAACAGGCGCACCCGGCGGTGGCAGGACGACCTGACCCGGCAGCAGGACCAGCTCGACTTCCTGCGCAAGTACGCCGACTTGTACGGCGTCTACACCGAGGCCGAGGTCATCTACACCGACAACAAGCTGCTCGCCCTGCACCGGTCGCTGCCGGCCGAGCGGGTCGAGAAGCACGGCTTCGACGCCGCGGTCATCGACTGGCACCACTACCTACAGGAGGTGCACTACCCGGCGATCACCGCCACGATGCGCAAGGCGACCAGCGGGCGGCGCACCAGCAGCAACGCGCTGCCGCCGCTCAAGCGGTCGCCCAACGGCGGCGACGTGGTGGCGGTCTTCGACCTGGAGGGCACGCTCGTCGCGTCCAACGTGATCGAGACGTACCTGCTGGCCCGCCTCTGCGACCTGCCCCGCTCCGGCTGGCCGGGCGAGCTCGCCGACCTGGTCCGCAAGCTCCCCCGCTACCTGGCGGCCGAGCGGCGCGACCGGGGCGAGTTCCTGCGCACGTTCATGCGGCGGTACGCGGGCGCCGACGAGGCCGGCCTCGCCCGCATCGTGCACGACCGGCTCGGCGACGCGCTGCTGCGCCGCTCCCACCCGGAAGCGATCCGCCAGGTGCGCAAGCACCGCGCGGCCGGTCACCGCACGATCCTCATCACGGGTACCGTCGACGTCCTCGTCCAGCCGATCGCCGGCCTGTTCGACGAGGTGGTGGCCAGCCGGCTGCACATGCGCGACGGGCGCTACTCCGGCTTCCTGGAGGCGCCGCCCCTGGTCGGCGAGGCGCGCGCGGCCTGGCTGCGGCGCTACGCGGAGCACGCCGGCGCCGACCTGCCGGCCAGCTACGCGTACGGCGACAGCTACTCGGACCGGCCGCTGCTGGAGGCGGTGGGCAACCCGGTGGCGGTCAACCCCGACCCGCACCTGTACCGCCACGCCAAGTCCCGCCGCTGGGCGGTGGCGCAGTGGAAGGCGTACACCCTGGCGGCCGGCGACGCCTTCCTGGAGACGGTCCCGTGAACCTGAATCTCGAGTACCACCGCTCGCCGATCCGCTACATCACGGCGCGCACCGCCACCGGCACGATCGCCACCGGCCGCGCCGCCGGCTGGTGGGCGGCCAACATGTCGCCGGTGCGGCTGGTCAACCGGCCCGAGCCGCGCCTGCCCGGGCCGGGCTGGACCCGGGTCAAACCGCTGCTGTCCGGCATCTGCGGCTCCGACCTGGGCCTGCTGACCGGGCGCAACTCGCCGTACCTCAGCGCCATGATCTCGTTGCCCTTCACACCCGGGCACGAGGTGGTCGGCGAGACGCTGGACGCGCTGCCCGACCTGCCGAAGGGCAGCCGGGTGGTGCTCGACCCGGTGCTCGGCTGCCGGCCCCGCGCGGTGGAGATCTGCCCCGGCTGCGCGGCCGACCAGCACAGCCGCTGCGACCACATCACCTCCGGGCTGGTGTCGGCGGGGCTTCAGACCGGCTTCTGCGCGGACACCGGCGGCGGGTGGAGCCGCATGTTCGTGGCGCACGGCAGCCAGCTGCACAAGGTGCCCGACGAGCTCGACGACGAGCGAGCCGTGCTGGTCGAGCCGCTCGCCTGCGCGGTCCACTCGGTGCGCCGCGTCCCGATCCCGGACGGCGCGAGCGTGCTCGTCGTCGGCGCCGGCACGGTGGGGCTGTTCACCACGCTCGCGCTGCGCGAGTACACGAAGGCCGGCCCGATCTACGTGATCGCCCGGTACGGCCACCAGCGCGAGCGGGCCCGCGAGATGGGCGCCACCGAGGTGCTCTCGTCCGACCGCGCGGCGCGGGCGCTGCGGCGCGCCACCGGCGGCTTCCTGGCCCGGCCCGAGCAGGGGGCGGAGTTCCTGCTGGGCGGCACCGACATCGCGTTCGACTGCACGTCGGGCTCCGGCCTGGACACCGCGCTGCGGGTGGTCCGGGCCGGCGGTACCGTGCTGTTGTCGGGCATGCCCAACTCCAGCGTCGACCTCACGCCGGCCTGGTTCCGTGAGCTCAACATCGTCGGGGCGTACGCCTCGGGCGGCAACGACTTCCCGGACGCGATGGCGCTCGCGAGGTCCGCGCCGCTGACCGGCTACGTCGACGCCGTCTACCCGCTGTCCCGGTGGCGGGACGCGATCGGCCACGCCAGCTCCTCGGGGCGGCTGGGCACGATCAAAGTGGCGTTCGACCCGACCAAGGACCAATAGGGGGACCCTGATAATGAGTAGGCCCGGATTCGTCCTCGAAGTGGACGAACGCACGCCCGCGTTGCTGATGCACGAGGGCGAGGGGTTCCGCCTGGAGAAGCTGCCGCTGGGCAGCCGGGTCATCTACCCGCCGGAGTCGCTGCCCGGGCTGCGCGACGTCGACGGCGAGATCCGCCGCGCGCTGGACAACCCGCTCGGCCGCGAGCCGCTGCGCGAGCTGCTCTACGCGGGCATGAAGCTGACGATCGTCTTCGACGACCTGTCGATCCCGCTGCCGCCGATGCGCACGCCGGACATCCGCCAGCGGGTGATCGAGCACGTGCTGGAGATGGCCGCGGCCAAGGGCGTCGACGACGTCGAGCTGATCGCCGGCAACGCGCTGCACCGCCGGATGACGCCGGCCGAGCTCAAGCGCACGGTCGGCGAGCGGGTCTACCGCTCCTTTTTCCCCCGCCACCTGCGCAACCACGACGCGGAGGACAGGGCCAACCTCACCGAGATCGGCCAGACCAAGCACGGCGAGGTCGTCGAGATCAACCGCCGCGCGGCGGAGAGCGACCTCATCGTGTACGTCAACGTGTCGCTGACCGCGATGAGCGGCGGCCCGAAGTCGGTGTCGGTGGGGCTCGCCTCGTACCGCAGCCTCAAGCACCACCACAACGTGCACACGCTGCGGCACTCGCGCTCGTTCAACGACCCGGCCAACTCGGCCATGCACCACTCGTACGACCGCATGGCCGGCCTGCTCGGCGACAGCCTCAACATCTTCCAGATCGAGACGACGGTCAACAACGACACGTTTCCCGACTACGTCAGCTTCCTCAACAAGCGCGAGTGGGAGTGGACGCTCAAGGACCAGGCGGCCTACCTGGCGTTCAAGCGGGCCAACGACCTCGCCCCGCCCAAGCGGCGCCGGCAGATCTGGCACAAGACCGCCTCGCCGTACGGCATCACGTCGGTCACCGCGGGCGATCCGATCCAGGTGCACGAGGTCACCATGCGCAACGTCCTGCGGCAGCAGCTGACCGAAGTGGACGGTCCGGCCGACATCGGCATCTGGGGCCTGCCGTACATCTGCCCGTACAACGTCAACTCGATCATGAACCCGATCCTGGTGATGTCGCTCGGGCTCGGCTACTTCTTCAACCTGTACCGCAACCAGCCGATCGTCCGCCCCGGCGGCGTGGCCATCTACTACCACCCGGTGCGCAACGAGTTCCACCCGGTGCACCACCCCAGCTACATCGACTTCTTCGAAGAGGTGCTCGCCGAAACCACCGACCCGGTGGCCATCGAGACGAAGTTCGAGGAGCAGTTCGCCACCGACCCGTGGTACACCCACCTGTACCGCAACAGCTACGCGTACCACGGCGTGCACCCGCTCTACATGTGGTACTGGGGCGCGCACGCGATGGAGCACCTCGGCGACGTCATCTTCGTCGGCGGCGACCGGAAGACCACGGCGCGCATGGGCTTCCGCTCGGCCTCCACTTTGGACGACGCGCTGGAGATGGCGCGCGAGCGGGTCGGCGGTTCACCGACCATCAACTACCTGCACGCCCCGCCGCTGACGATGGCGGACGTACGGTGAAGGGGTTCTCTTCGTGGGCCTGATGAAGGAGATCCGCACCCTCACCGGGGGGCGTGACTGGCGCGGGCGTTCGCGCACACCTCGTTCGGCGGTCGCGCACGAGCCGCCGGAGCCGCCCCGCGAGTTCCCCACCGGGTGGGCGCGGACGCCGGTGGCGCAGTCCGCGCGGCGGGCGCTCCAGCGCGGCGTGCTCACGCCGCTGACGTGGAGCCAGACCCGCCCTGAGGTACAGGGGCGCGACCGGCTGGCCGGGCTGAAGGGCCCGGTGGTGTTCGTCGCCAACCACAGCAGCCACCTCGACACCCCGCTGATCCTCGGCTCGCTCCCCCGCCACCTGGGCGAGCGCGTCGCGGTCGGCGCGGCGGCCGACTACTTCTTCGACGCCCGCGTGCGCGCGGTCGTGACGGCGCTGGTGTTCAACGCGTTCCCGGTCGAGCGGCACCGCTCGCGCCGGCTGCGCAGTCTCGCGCCGATGCTGCTGGCCCGCGGCTGGAGCCTGCTGCTCTTCCCGGAGGGCACCCGCAGCGAAGACGGCTGGATGTCCCCGCTGCGGCTGGGCGCCGCCCACCTGTGCGTGACGCAGGGCGTGCCGATGGTGCCGATCGGCCTGCGCGGCACGTACGCCGCCATGCCCCGCGGCCGCAACTGGCCGATCCCCGGCCGGGCCCGCGTGGTCGTCCGCTACGGCACGCCGCTGCACCCGCAGGCCGGCGAGGGCGCCCGCGCGTTCAACGCCCGCATGGCCGACTCGATCGCCCAGCTGTGGGCCGAGGAGGAGCTGGGCTGGTACGGCTCGCTGCGCGCCCAGGCCAAGGGCGAGCTGGCGCTGCCCAGCGGCCAGCAGTTTCCGGCCGGCTCGTGGCGGCGCACCTGGGAGTCGACCCGCCCGCTGGGCGCCAAGGCCCCGAAACCCGCCTGGGACGACTAGCGCGCCAGGATCTGGGCGATCCGCTCCGCGTGCGGGGTGCGCAGGCGTACCTCCACGCGGCCGGACTTGGCGGGGTTGGTCGTCCCGGCGTCGTACGCGAAGCACACCCGGTCCGGCCGCTCGGCCGCCACCTCGATGGTCGCCCGGACCGGGTGGTCGAGCGGCACGTCGATGTGCTTGAAGTGGCCGGCCCACACCAGCAGGCGGTTGGCGGTGACGGCGACCGCGCCGGCCGCGGCGTCCTTGCGCCAGTTCGACCGCCGGCCCGGCGCCCGGTAGTTCCGGTAGGTGACCGAGCCGCTCAGCCCCTCCTCCAGCAGGATGACGTCGGTGCGGGCGAGCTCGGCCCGCAGCTGCTCGGGCAGCCGGCCCGACCCGACGAACATGCGCAGGAACCGGTTCACAGCACGGACGCTAGCGCCGTCACGCAAGCGTCAGCGTGAGCGTGGCCGTGTACACCCGCGCCGCCGAGGGCACCCAGCCCAGCTGGGCGCCCGGGGAAAGTGCGCGGTGCGGCGCGTGAACTTCGGGGTCGGTTCAACCGCGGTGGCCGGTGGGCCGCAGGTAGCGGTCGAGGCTCCAGTCGGCGACCTCCTGACCCATCCGGACGCCACGCGTGTCCGCGCCGCGGAAGTGGATGCCCAGCCACACCCGCGCGTCGATCACGTCACCGTTGAGGCCGCGCTCCGAGTCGTAGTGGCGGGTGACGCCCGGCACCGCGGTCGAGGTGAGGTCGAGGCGCAGGTGCCGGCTACCCGTCGCCTCGGCCAAGGCCCGGCTGAACGCCCCGGTGACGCCCGAGTAGCCGCTCACGTACTCCGGGTACGGCGGTGTCACCAGCAGCGGCGTCCAGGCCGGGTCGGCGGTCGTCGCGGGGTTGCCGTCGGTGTCGGCGAGCGCGATCGCGGTGATCGGCCGCCAGAAGCCGTAGCGGAACTTCGAGTGCCACACCGAGATGACCGCGTCCGCGATGCTCATGTCGACGGCCGCGAACAGCCGCGCGGTGTCCGCGATGTCGGTGCCGCGCAGCGCCGCCTGGCTGCGCACGGCCGCGTTGTACTGGACGAACGCGTTGCCGGAGAAGAACAGCGCGGTGGCCGTCTGCGCCGCGGTCCGCACCGTCGAGCCGGCCGAGCCGGTCGCCTTCACCTCCTCGAACTCGCGCGCGTAGCGGGCCGAGGTCAGCGCCGGCGGCGGCCCGGGCGTGCCGAACTGCGCTCCACTGTGGACCATCAGCGGCCGCACACCGCCCATCCACGGGACCGCGAACGGCAGCATCCCCGGCGGCGTCGGGCGCCAGACACCGGGCGCCGGCGCGCGGGTGAACGTCACCGGCGCGTTGCGCCCGTCGCCGACCCGCTGCGCGATCAGCACGTCCGCGGCCAGCTCGCCGAACGCCACGCCGCGGCGCTCCGCCCGGCCGTCGGGAACCCGGGCGAGCGAGTCGGCGTACGCCGCGTCGAGCGCCGCCCGCGCGGACGGCGAGTACGTCACAAGGACCTTGTGCGCGGCCGCGACCGCCGCCGCCTGCGACGAGGCGTGGCGCGGCGCGCGGGCGTGGAAGCGGTAGGGCTCGTACCGCCCCTCTATGCCGACGACGGCGTTGTAGACGGCCGCGTGTACGAACCCCAGATAGAGCCCGGTCTCCAGTGGCGACTTGGTGGTATCCCCCGCGAGTGTGGTGACGGCGATCGCGTTCCACTCCGCGACGACGCCCGGATCGGCGGCGACGTGCGACGACGCCGCGGCGGGCGCCGCCGGCACGAGCGACAGGAAGAACAGGCAGATCGCGCTGGTTACGGTACGCATGTCGAGCCCCCCTTTGCGGGCCCGAATCTTCTCCGGTACCCGGGGCGCGTCTACCCGACTGTCCAAGACTCGACTCGACGACATCCGCTCCGTTGCGGACTTTGACCGATCGCGCTGCGTCGCCGCGTGGACGCGTCTACGGTGAAGCCACGCGACACGCGTGAGGAGGACGGATGTCAGACCACGTCTACCGCGTCACCGAGATCGTCGGCTCGTCACCCGACTCGATCGACCAGGCCGTGCGCAACGCCATCGGCCGGGCGAAGCAGACCCTGCGCCACCTCGACTGGTTCGAGGTCACCGAGATACGCGGTCACATCGAGGCGGACGAGATCGGTCATTTCCAGGTCACGCTGAAGGTCGGCTTCCGGCTCGACGACGGCGGCTAGCTGGAGCTTCCCGGCCAATGGCCGGCGATTGGCCATGGATCGGGGTTCGCCCGGGTGCGTAGCGTGCGGGCATGGTGGTCATCGCGCACGTCAGTGACACCCACATCGACTCCGGCGAGCGGAGCGTCGAGCGCACCCGGCGGGTCGTGCGCTACCTCGCCGGCCTGGTGCGGCGACCGGACGTGGTCCTGGTGACCGGTGACGTCGCCGACCACGGCGCCGAGTCGGAGTACGAACGGGTGCGCGGCCTGGTCGACCTGCCGTCGCCGGTGCTCTTCTGCCCCGGCAACCACGACGTGCGCGAAGCGTTCCGCAAGGTGCTGCTCGGCGACGAGCCGGACGGTTCGCCGGTCAACCGGGCGCACCGGGTCGGCGGCGCCCTGTTCGCGATGTGCGACTCGAGCATCCCGGGCCGCGACGACGGGCTGCTGGCCGACGAGACGCTCGACTGGCTGGAGGCGGAGCTGTCCGCGGCGGCCGACCTGCCGGCGTTCGTCTGCTTCCACCATCCCCCGCTCGTGCTCGGCACGCCGTACGTCGACGGGATCCGCCAGTTCTCCGAGGACCGGCTGGCCCGCCTGGTGGCGCGCCACCCGCAGGTCGTGGCGCTGCTGTGCGGTCACGCGCACACGGCCGCGGCCACGACGTTCGCCGGCCGGCCGCTGCTCGTCGCGCCGGGTGTGGTCTCGACCTCGACGCTGCCGTTCGAGAGCGACGCGATCGTCGACCTGGGCCAGCCGCCGATGCTCGCGTTCCACGTCCTGCACGAAGACCGCCGGCTGACCACGCACTACCGGGTCGCGCCCTGACCCGCGGCCGGCCGCGGCGTCAGCCTTGGCGGCCTGGTACCGAAGCGGCGGCGAGCAGTTCGGAGACGGTGACCGGCTTCAGGCCGCGGCGCCGGAGGCCGACGATGATGGCGTCCAGCTGGCTCAGCGCGACCAGCCGCTTGGCCTTGCCCACGTCGTGGGCGAGCACGATCGAGCCCGGCCCGACGTTGTCGACGATGTCGCGGGCCTGTGCCGGCGGGTCGGCCTTGTACCTGTCCTCGTGCATCTGGTGCGACCACATCACCACGTCGTAGCCGAACTCCTCGGCGATGACCAGCGTGCTGCCGCCCAGGTGTCCCCAGGGCGGGCGCATGAGCGTGGTGGTCTCGCCGGTCACCCGCTTGATCGCGACGTGGGTGCGCAGGATCTGGTCGCGCACCTGCTCCTCGTCGAGCCGGGCCAGGTCGTGGTGTGCCCAGGTGTGGTTGCCGAGCTCGTGGCGGGCGATGCGTTTGCGCACAAGCTTTTCGTGCCGGGTGAGCCGCTCGCCGACCACGAAGAACGTCGCGCGGGCCTGGTGCCGGTCGAGCGTGTCGAGGACCATCGGCGTCCAGCGCGGCCCGGGGCCGTCGTCGAAGGTGAGCGCCACGAGTGGCTGGTCGGTCTCCACCCGCCACCGCACCTCGGTCGCGCCCCGCCGCTGGACCGCGTGGCCCTGCTGGCGCGGGTCGCGCGCGCTCGCCACACCTCCGGGCGCGTAGCCGCCGCTCAGCGGAAGGCGGTCGGGACCGACCTCGTCGGACAGCCGGTCGACCGACAGGCCGGCGGCCACTCCGCCCGCGAAGGTCAAACCACGGCGCAGTAAAGCACGGCGGTCCTCGCCCATGTTCTCCCCCGTTTGTGATTTTCGATCTTCGATGATGCCATGGCGGAGGAGGCCGCGGCTGCCCCGCCGGATAGCGTGAAAGCATGATGAAAGGCCCCCTGGCCGGTGACGTGTTCGGCGAGATGCTGCGCGACGCGCTCGCCGTGGCGGCCGGCGTGGGCCGGCGTCCGCTGGCCGGCGGGCGGCTGCCGCGGCCGGTCATCGAGATCGTCGAACGCGACGACGGCCTGGTCAACGGGGTGCTCGCGGCGCCGTATCTCGCCGGGCCGGACGAGTGGCCCGCGCACGACCGCCGAGCGCTCGACCTGGTGCGCGGTCGGGTGCTCGACATCGGCGTGGGTGGCGGGCGGGCCGCGCTGGCGCTTCAGGAGCGCGGGGTGGCGGTGACCGGCCTCGACGTGTCCCCCGGCGCGATCGAGGTGTGCCGCGCCCGCGGGGTGCGCGACCTGGTGCACGCCACCGTCGAGGAGCACGCCGCCGCCGGGCGGCGCTACGACACGTTCCTGCTGCTGGGCAACAACCTCGGCCTGCTGGAAGGGCGGGAGCGGGCGCCGAGGTTTCTGGCCGCGCTCGCCGCGATGGCCAACCCCGGCGCGCGGGTGGTCGCCCAGGGCACCGACCCGTACGGCACGACCGATCCGGTGCAGGTCACCTACCACGAGCGCAACCGCGGGCTGGGCCGGCTCGGCGGGCAGCTGCGGCTCCGGCTGCGCTACCGGGAGCTGGCCACCGACTGGTTCGACTACCTGGTCTGCTCGCTGGCTGAGCTGGCCGAGCTCGTCGACGGCACCGGCTGGCGGCTGGCGGAGGTCGACGACGCCGACGCGCCCTACTACCTGGCCTGCCTACACCTCGATGGCGCCGCCGATGGCGCGCAGGTGCTCGCGTAGCGTCAGGTCCGGCCGCTCGCGGCGCCGCTCCAGAAACTCCGCGAACCGCAGCTGGTCACGCAGCGTCTCCCCGGACCGGATGCGGTCGGCCTGGCGGCGCTCGGTGTCGCGGATCGTCTCCGCGTGGCCCAGCACGGCGTCCAGCTGGGCCGACGGCACGAAGAGCACCCCGTCGTCGTCGCCGAAGACGATGTCGTCGGGGGTCACCGTCCACTCGCCGAACCGCGCGGAGTCGAGCGCGTCGGACGGTCGCGGGTCGAGGCGCAGCGGCCCGGTCGGTAGGGAGCCGAGGCTGAAGACCGGCAGGCCGATCGCGCGGACGTCGGCGGTGTCGCGGTGCAGGCCCCAGATGACCACGCCGCTCAGGCCGGCGGCCTTGGCCTCCAGCACGGCGAGGTCGCCAGCGCAGCTCTCGTCGACGCGGCCGCCGTTGTCGACGACAAGTACGTCGCCGGGCTTGGCGCGCTCGTACGCCTCCAGGAACACGTCGACGCTCCCCACGTGGCGCGCCGGAGCGACCCGCCCGGCCACGCGGTCGCCGACGACCGGGCGCATGCCGGCCGGGCCGCACCGCACCGGCACGCCCGCGCGGACGCAGCCGTCGGCCACGTGCGCCGTCGTCAGGGAGGCGAAACGGTCGAGCATCAGATCTCCTTCTCGAACCAGTGGTGGGCGTACGGCTCGTCGTTGAACGGGGCCACCTCGCGGTAGCCGGCCGACCGGTACAGGGCGACCGCCTCGGTCAGCGAGTCGTTGGTCTCCAGGCGCAGCAGCCGCACCCCGCGGCCGGCCGCGGCCGCCTCCAGCTCGGTGAGCAGGCGCCGGCCCAGGCCGAGGCCGCGCACGGACGGCGCGACCCACATGCGCTTGACCTCGGCGTACGAGTCGCGAACCCGGAGCGCCCCGCAGCCCACCGCCTCCGCGTGGAGCGTCGCCACCAGCAGCAGCATGCCGTCGGTCGGGTTGCTGCGGGCCGGGTCGAAGCCGGTGTCGAAGCGGGCGGCCAGCTCCGCCGCGTACGCGTCGAGGCAGGCGCGCGCCTCCGGCTGGTCGGGGTCGGTCGGCGCGACCCGGACCATCGACGCGACGAGCAGGCGCTCGACCTCGCCCATCGCGGCGACGAGGCGGTCGCGCTGCGCCTCGTCGAGCGGGGCGAGGATGCCGGCGGCGAGGTCGTCGGAGCGGCGGTCGAGCTCGTCGCGCTCGGCCACGCCGGCCGGGGTGAGCCGCACCGTGCGCACCCGGCCGTCGCCCGCCGGCACCACCTCGACGAGGCCGTCGGCGCGCAGGGCGGTGAGCAGACGGCTCAGGTAGCCGGAGTCGAGGTCGAGCCGGGCCCGCAGCGCGCGGACCTCGCTGCCGCCCTCGCCGATCTCCCACAGCACCCGGCACTGGCCGAGCGGGCGGCCGCGCGCCAGGTATGCCTCGTCGAGGGCGCCGACCCGCTGCGTGACGGTGCGGTTGAAGCGCCGGACCCGTTCGACCAGCGACGGAACCATTCTCTGACCTTAGTCAGAGAAACGCTGCGCGGGAAGAGTCGGCGGTCGGCGGCGGCGCAGCCACCACCACTCGCCCAGGACGGCGAGCAGCAGGAGCGTTCCGGTGAGAAGGGTGACCCAGCGGCCCAGGTCGTGCCGGCTCGGCGCGTAGCTGAACCGCACCGTGTGCGTCCCGGCCGGCACCGCCACCGCCGCCAGCCCGTGGTCGCCGCGCACAATGTCGGCCGCCGCGCCGTCGACCGTCACCCGCCAGGTCGGCTGGATCGCGTCGGCGAGCACCACGTATCCGGCGCCGGCCGCGTCGACCGTCACCGCCATGTCGTCGAACCCGTCCTGCACCCACCGCACGTCGGCCGGCGCACCGCTCGCGGCCGGGCCGGCGCTGTCCAGCAGTACCTCGTCCGGTCCGACCGTGCCGGCGGCGAGGCGCGCCAGGCGGCGTTCCGCGGAGGGTTCGACGGTGGCCCGCGCCGCCCACCGCACCCGGGGCAGCGCACGGGTGCGCTCGTAGATGACCGACGAGTCGTCGAAGACGAGCTTGAGGCCGTCGTCGGCTGGTTCCACCGTGGAGAGCGCGGGCGCGCCACCGCGGGCGGCGACCGCGATGGCCGGGCCGTCGCGGAGGGTGATCTCCGCGGTGAGCGGTCCCCGCGCGCTTTCCGCGGCGAGCGGGACGAAGAAGGGCTTGCCGGCGGCGATGCCGCGGTCGTAGCGCCGGGCCTCCGCGACCACGGCGCCGGCCGCGTCCTTCACGACCACTTCGATCCGGGTACGCCGCGTCTGCGTGATCCCCGGCGTGACCGGTGTGACGCCGACGGCGCGGAGCGGGCCGTCACCCGGCACGGCGACCGTCATGGTCTGGCCGGGGCGGAGCGGCACGCTGCCGCCGTCGCCCGCGTCGACCCGTTGCGGCCCGTACGGCACCCGCTCCGGCGGCGTCACGTAGTGGCTCACGCTTACCCGGTCGAGGATCGGGCTGGTGGGCGGCTCGCCGTCGAGCGGCTCGGTGCGCAGGTACGTGGCCGGCTTGGGCGGCGGGCTGAACTGCCGCCCCGGCATCGCGTCGAGCAGCTCGGCGAAGCGCGCGTCCACAAAGGAGTGACCGTGCAGCGCGCGCAGCTTGTACTGCATGTGTATGCCGCCGAACAGCGCGTTGTTGCTGCCGAACCACCGCTCGTGCTCGAGGTGGCCGGCCAGGTAGGTGTGCACGTCGGTGACCGGGTAGAAGTTCTCCCGCTCGGTGCGGGGGTAGTACGGCCGTACCCAGATGAGCGCCTGGACCGCGACGAGCATGGGGATGAGCGCGGCGACCGCCACCCGGAAGGCCGGCCGTCTGGGGCCCCACCACAGCAGCAGGACGCACGCCACCGCGACCCCGACGAACGCCAGTCCCGCCACCACCTCGCGGTTGAGCTGGGCGACGTAGTGGCCGCCGAGGAACGAGACGCGGCGGCCGGCGGCCTCGTCGGCGTAGTCGCGCCCGATCAGGTACGCGGCCGCGCCGCCCACTCCGACCACGGCCCAGACGCCGGCGGCGTAGAGCTTGCGGACCCGTGTGGTGGCCTCGCGGCGGTGGCGCAGCAGCACCTCGAAGCCGGTCGCGGCGAGCACCGCCACGAGGAAGCCGAGGACGCTGCGGACCCGCTCGACGGAGTTGTCGGAGAAAAGGTAGGGCAGCTTCTGGAGCGCCGCGAGCAACGGGCCGCCGCCGAAGGCCACGATCCCCCAGAAGAGCGTCGCGCCGACGAAGAACGCCCAGGTGGCGCGGGGCAGCACGGCCCGGCCGGCGCGGGCCAGCGCGACCGCGGCGATGGCGAGGACGAGGACCGCCGCGCCGACATACGCCACTTCTTCGAGAAAAATCCGGATGTGGAAGTAGTTGGGCGGGTTGGCCGGATCGGTGGTGCCGAACGCGTACGGCGCGATCGCCGTCAGCAGCATCTCGAACGGGATGTGCTGGTCAGGCGTCTGCTCCCGCCCCCGCACGAGCACCGTGGACATCACGCTCGCCCACGGCAGCAGCTGCACCGCCACGAGCGCGACGCCGGCCAGCACCCCGCCCGCGGCCAGGCTCAGCGTGCCGGCCACCCGGCGCAGGGCGCCCGGATTTTCCGCGAAGGCGCGCACGGTCAGGTAGAAGGCGCCGGTGAAGAGCGCGTATCCGGTGACGGCCGGGAAGCCGCCGAGCAGCAGCGCGGCCACCACCAGCGCCAGCAGGGCCAGCTCGCGGAGGCGGCGATGTCGCACGATCCGTTCCAGGGCCCAGAAGAGCGCCGGGATGAACGCGGCCACCCGCGACTGCGGCCAGTTGGTCCAGACCACCATGAACGCGCTGGTGGCGTACGCGAGGCCGCCGAGCAGCGCGGCCGCCCTGCCGAGCCGCAGCAGCCGCAGGAACAGGTACGCGCCGCCGACCGCCACGAGGATCTCGAGCAGCTTGACGAACCCGGGCGCGAGCCACGCCGGCAGGAACCAGAACGGCAGCGCCACCGGCGAGTTGAGCCCCTGGTTGGGGGTACCGGCGAGCGGCGTGCCGCCGAGCACGTACGGGTTCCACGAGGGGTACTCGCCGTCGCGTACCGCGTCGCCGAAGAGCCACGCGTTCGGAATCGCGCCGTCGACGGTGTCGCCGAGGTCGAGCGTCTGCTGCCCGACATCCCGGAACTGCCCGTCCGTGTACGGGCTGACGTGGTTGAGCAGCCCGGTCTCGACGAGCGCCGTGCGACCCCAGATCGGCGAGCCGATGCCGAGCACCGCGAACGCCGCGATGGCGACCACGACGGCACACACGACGGGGTCGGGAAGCCGCCGCCACCAGCGCGGGGGCCGGCCCGGCGGCGGAACGGTGGTGGTGTCGGTGCGCTCGACGGCGCCCAGCGTGGTGGTGGCCATTTGGCCCGGGACGCTATCACGCCCGGGTGTCGGCGTAAGGGTGCCTAGCCGGCGGCCTCCGGCGAGGTGTCCGGGTCGGGCGACTCGTCGCTGCCCGGTGTGCCCTCGGCCTCGCTCTGGCTCGGCTGCGTCTGGTCCGGCTCGCTCGTCTCCTCGGCCGGCGGGGAGGCATCCTCGCTCTCCTCCGGCGCGCTCGTCGCCTCGCCCGTCGTCGGTGCCTGGCTCGGCGTCACGCCGCCGGTGTTACGTGGCCGGTCCGGCTGGTTTCCACCGGCGGGGCGGCTCGTCGCGGCGGAGGTCGCGGACGGCCCGGTCGTGGTCTCGCCGTCCGCGGGTGGCGGGTTGCCGTCCGGCAGGAACAACACCAGCGCCAGCAGCACAAGCAGGCCGGCGCCGGCGACGGCGCCCGCGATGGCCGCGGTACGGCGCCGTCCGCCACCGCCGCCCGCGCCGGCCGGGACCGTGGCGGCGTCGTCCGGGCGGGCACCGTTTACCGGGCGGACCACGCGCGTCGCCTCGGCGGCGGCCAGCGGCGCGGTCGCGTCCGGGTCGTCCACCGCCGCCATCTCGGCCGTGGACGCCAGGGGGCCGGCGCCGACCGCGGACAGCGCCGCCGACGCCAGGGCGGCGCCGCTCTGGTACCGGTCGGCCGGGTCCTTCTCCAGCGTCCGTATCACGACCGCGCGCACCGCCGGGGGTACGTCCGCGGGCAGCTCCGGCGGCGCCGTGTCCAGGTGCATCATCGCGACCGCGACCGGGTTGTCCCCCATGAACGGCGGGTGCCCGGCCAGCGCGTGGTACGCGACCGCGCCGAGCGCGTACATGTCGGTGGCGGGCGAGACGGCCTGGCGCCGCGCCTGCTCGGGCGCCATGTAGAGCGCGGTGCCGAGCACGGCCGCGTTGGTGCCGGTGACGCTGGTGACGGCCGTCGACCGGGCCACGCCGAAGTCGAGCAGCACCACGCTCCCGTCCGGGCGCAGCAGCAGGTTGCTCGGCTTCACGTCGCGGTGGATGATGCCGCCCGCGTGTACCGCGTCGAGGGCGCGCGCCGCCTCGGCCACGATCCGCATCGTCTCGGCGGCGGGCAGCCGCTCCTCGCGGGCCAGGCGCTCGGAGAGCGGCTCGCCGTCGACGAACTCCATCACCAGGTACGTGGCCCGGCCGCCCTCGGGCAGCGCGCAGTCGCCGCGGTCGTACACCTGGACGACGCCGGGGTGGCGGACGGCGGCGAGCATCCGCGACTCGGCGAGGAAGCGCGCCCCGAAGCCGGCGTCGGCGGAGAGGCTCGGCAGCAGCACCTTGACCGCGACGGTGCGGCCGAGGGTGAGGTCGGTGGCCCGCCACACGTCGCCCATCCCGCCGGTGGCGACGCGCTCCTCGAGGCGGTATCGGTCGTCGAGCGACACTCCGGAACGCAGCACGGAACATCCCTACCCCAAACCGGCCGCGTCCATCCATGAAGAGTGACCATCGACTCCGCCTTGACAGGATCTTTACGCCCGGGGGTCAGGTTTGTCGATGGAGGCACATACCCCCCGAGGAGGACGGATGAGGATGACAACCTTGGCGCGGGCCGCGGTGAGCGTGGCGGCGGCCGCGCTGCTCGTGGCCGCGACCGGGGCGCCGGCCGGTGCCGCCGGCCGCGACCGCACCCCGCCGACCGCGCCGGCGAACCTGCGCGTCACCGGCGTCACGGCCACCACCATCTCGCTGGCGTGGGACGCGTCGCGCGACGCCGGCGGGCTCAACGCGTACATCGTGTTCCAGTCGTCGAGCGCCGGCGAGTGGGGCTTGTACCACTCCCCCACGTCCACGACCGAGACCGACACCATCGGGGTACGGGGGTTCACCCGCACCTACTGGATCGTCGCCGAGGACCGGGCGGGCAACCGCTCCGCGCCGAGCAACCGGGTGACCGCGACGACCACGCCGGACACGTCGCCGCCCACCGCGCCCACGCTGACCGTCGGCGACGTCACCCAGTCGACCGCGTCGCTGTCGTGGACCGCGTCCACGGACGACGCGGGCGCGCCCGGCTACCGGATCTTCGTGAACGGCGCGCCCTGGGAGTTTCTCGCGCCCACCGGGGCGGCCGGCCTCTCCCGGAGCGTGCGCCACCTGACGCCGGGCACCACGTACTCGTTCACCGTGCGGGCGGCCGACGCGGCGGGCAACCTCTCCCCGCCGAGGAACGCGGTCACCGCGACCACCCGGCCCAGCACCGACACGTCACCGCCGACCGCGCCGGCCGGGCTGCGGATCACGCGGGACAGCGGCTGCGACGTCGGGCTGGCCTGGACGCCGTCGACCGACGACGTGGAAGCGGCCGCGGCGATCGAGTACGAGATCGTCGTCAACGGCGGGGTCCAGCAGATCTTCGTCGGCGTGAGCACCGCGTTCGCCTACCACTCCGACGTGACCGGGCTGAACACGTTCGCCGTGCGGGCCGTCGACCGGTCCGGCAACAGCTCGCCGCTCAGCAACGCCGTGAGCAGTCCGTTCCAGGACTGCTGAGTCGATTGCGTCGCGGCGCGTTGTGGGGGCGCCGCGGCTCACGGGACTCAGGCGCGGCGCCTCGCGTCCTGGGCCGCCTCGGTCAGGCGCGGCGCCACCGCTCCGGGTCGGTGAGCATCTCGTTCATCGACCCGGAGCGGAACGGCTCGACCGCCACATCCGCACCCTCGAAGCCCGCCGCCCGGATCGCCGCGTGCAGGGCGGCGTCGTCACGCGCCGTGTCCACCAGGTGGGCGTCCACTTCGAGGCGGGCGCTGGCGCCCAGGTCCCGTACCCGGACATTATGGACATGATGGGCGGCGAGGAAGCGGCGGGCGGCGGCCTCCGCGCGCTCCACCCGGGCCAACCGGGCGGGCGTGATGGAGACGCCGTACGCGATGCGGCTGGACAGGCACGCGGCCGCGGGCTTGTCCGCGGTCCGCAGGTCCCAGGTCCGCGCGATCGCGCGCACCGCCGCCTTGTCCAAACCAAGATCAGCCAATGGGGTACGCGCGCCGCGCTCGGCCGCCGCGCGGATGCCCGGCCGGAAGCCGGCGGCCACGTCGGAGGCGTTGGTGCCGGTGGCGACCGCGTCGAACCCGTGCTCGGCGGCCACCCGCCGCGCCGTGTCGAGCAGCGTGCTCTTGCAGAAGTAGCAGCGGCGGGGACCGTTTTCCCGGTAGCCGTCCACGTCCATCTCGCGGGTCTCCACCGCGTGGTGGGTGACGCCCAGCCGCGCGCAGAACTCCGCCGCCTCGGCCACCTCCGCCGCCGGCACCGCGGCCGACACCGCCGTGACGGCCGCCACCCCGCCGGGACCCAGCGCCCGCGCCGCCGCGGCGAGGACCACGCTGGAGTCGACGCCGCCGGAGAACGCCACCAGCGTCCGGCCGTATCCTGCGATTTCGGTGACCAGGCGGTCGGAGGGCAGCATGTCTGAACGGTACCCAACGGGGAGCGGGGCGGAGATCGCGGATCTCGGGTTCGCCCGCCTCGACCTGGAGCGTGCCGCCCGCACCGGCGACCCGGAGGTGGTCTTCGGCCGGGGCAAGACACCGGCACAGATCGTGGCGGCGCTGCGGGCGCTGCACGAGGCGCACCCCGAGGGCGCCGTGCTCGCCACCCGCCTCGACGACGAGGCCATCGCCCGCTGCCACGCCGAGCTGCCCGACGCGGACGTCGACGAGGTGGGCCGCACGGCGGTCCTCGGCAAGCCGCTGCCGCCGCAAGGCCGGGTCGCCGTGGTCGGCGCCGGCACGGCCGACCTGCCGGTGGTCCGCGAGTGCGTCACGACGGTGGGCGTCTTCGGCGCCGAGGCCGACATGATCCTCGACGTGGGCGTGGCCGGCCTCCACCGCCTGCTCGCCCAGCGCGAGCGCATCGACACGGCCGACGCGATCGTCGCGGTCGCCGGCATGGAGGCGGCGCTCCCGTCGGTCATCGGCGGCCTGACCGGCGCCCCGCTGATCGCGGTGCCGACCAGCGTCGGGTACGGCTGGCACCTGGACGGCCTCACCGCCTGGCTCGCCACGCTCAACAGCTGCGCGCCCGGCGTGCTCACGGTCAACGTCGACAACGGCTTCGGCGCCGGCGTGGCCGCCGCCCGGATCGCGCGGCGGGCCCGTTGACCCGCAAGCTCTGGGTCGACGCGTCGAACGGCGCGGCCGGTGACATGCTCCTCGCCGCGCTGCTGGACGCCGGCGCCTCGCTGGACGCCGTCTCGTCGGGCCTGGCCCGGCTCGGCGTGCCGGTCTCCGTCGAGGTCTCCCCGGTCCGCCGCCACGGCTTCCGGGCCGCTCACCTCCGCGTGGTCGCGCCGTCCTCTGACGTCCACCGTGGACTGTCCGATGTGCTCGGTGTGCTCTCGTCGCTGTCCGGCCCCGCTCATGACTTCGCGGTGGCGGTCTTCACCCGGCTCGCCGAGGCGGAGGCGCGGGTGCACGGGTCGACGGTGGACGAGGTGCACTTCCACGAGGTCGGCGCGCTGGACGCGATCGCCGACGTGGCCGGCTGCGCGCTGGCCCTGCACGACCTGGCGCTGCTGGAGGACACGATTCGCGTGGTCTCGCCCGTCGCCGTGGGTTCGGGCACGGTCCGCACCGCACACGGCCCGCTGCCGGTGCCGGCCCCCGCGGTGGCCGAGCTGCTCACCGCGGCCGGCGCCCCGATCGCCGCACACCCGGCGACGATGGAGCTGTGCACCCCCACGGGCGCCGCGCTGCTGGCCACGCTCGCCACCGCCTGGGGCCCACCACCGGCGATGACCCCGTCAGCGGTAGGCGTAGGCGCCGGCACCGCCGACCCACCCACCCACGCGAACGTGCTCCGCGTGCTCGTCGGCGCGGGAGATCCTTCCGCTTCCGCGGCCTGGCAGGAGGGCGAGCTCTTCCAGGTCGAGGCCACAGTGGACGACCTCGACCCACGCGTCTGGCCCGACCTCCTCGAAGAGCTGCGCTCGGTCGGCGCCGCCGACGCCTGGTGCGTGCCCACCCTGATGCGCAAGGGCCGCCCCGGCCAGGTGCTGACCGTGCTCGTCGACGCGGCACGCCTCGACCTGGCCTGCCGCGTCGTCTTCAGGTGGACCACGACACTCGGCCTCCGCGTACAGCCGGTGCGTCGCCGCACTCTCCGCCGCGACACGCTGACGGTGACGGTGGCCGGCTCGGAGGTCCGCGTAAAGCGCGCGTTCATGGGCGACGAGGTGGTGACCGCCCAGCCGGAGTACGACGACGCGCTCGCCGCCGCCCGCACGCTGGGCCTCCCGGTCACCGAGGTGCTGGACGCCGCCCGCGCCGCCGCGACTGCTCCTCCGCCGCCTCGCTAGGGGCTCCGCAGCGCCGCTTCGCTAGGGGCTCCGCAACGCCGTCTCCACCCGGGTGAGAGCGTCCTGGAACGGCCACGCCTCGACGACGGGCACACCGGCACGGCCGGCGTCGGCGACCAGGGAAGCGTTGTAGCCCACGCTCACCCGGGCCCGGAACCGCTGCTCACCGGCGTGCGGTTCGCGAGCCAGCAGGTTGGCGACAAGCCGGTCCTCGTCCGGCTCGCTGAGCACGACGGCGCGGACTCCGCACAGGCCGACCACGAGGTCTGGCAGGAGATAGTCACCTTCGAGGACGACCGGCGCCGCACTGTCGACGTGGTCGGCGATGACCGCGCGAAACCCGACCGCCAGCTCCGCCGCGACCGCCCGCGTGTGCTCGACGATCTGCTCCACCGACCACGACCGCGCCGCGGGATCGCTCTCCCACCTGTGCAGCGCCGGATGGGTGGCCGGTGTGGTGAGCGCCATCAGCGCGGTCACCACATCGTCCGCCTCGGCCAGCGGCACGCCGAGCCGCACGGCCAACGGACGTGCGACGGTGGACTTGCCGACGCCGGCGGCGCCACAGATCACGGTGACAATCCAATCCACCGTCGAATCCTCGCAGACGCCAGACACCGAGCCCACACGTCCATCCGCGAGGGCGCGCAATAGTACAGTGCCATCTGACTGAAGCGCGCCCCAATCACGTTCGACGATCCAAATTATCTGGAACGTGTCCCTGATGCGCGATTCTTCTCGAC
This sequence comes from Phytohabitans sp. LZ39, assembly GCF_059359075.1. Taxonomy (NCBI): domain Bacteria; kingdom Bacillati; phylum Actinomycetota; class Actinomycetes; order Micromonosporales; family Micromonosporaceae; genus Phytohabitans; species Phytohabitans sp. LZ39. The sequence goes on from NZ_JCADBM010000004.1 coordinate 402,553, forward strand.
TCATTACACCGATAACGTGGTTTCATTGCCCTTGATCGACGAAAAGGACCTGGTGGTCTTGGCGGCGACGCGTGACTATTAGTGGGTGTTGTCGGATGAGTTGGCCCAGCTCAAGGTCCTCGCGACCGAGTGCGCTGACGCATCGACATGGACGCTCTCCGATGCCACGCTTGTCGATTGTTTGGACACCATTCACCAGGTCGTGGCGGCTATTACCGCGGCCCAGTCGCACATTGTTCGGGAAATCGACGGTCGCGGTCTGGCCGTCGCTCAGCACGCTTCCAGCACCGCAGTGTGGTTGCGCGAGCATTTGCGGATCAGCATCCACGCGGCGAAGCGGATGCTCGCTCTGGCGGCGGCGCTCGACCAGCGGCCCGCCCTGGATACGGCCCTGACCACCGGCGCTGTCAACGCCGAGCAGGCCGCCGTCATCGCGGCCGCGATCGCCGAGTTGCCCGCCGACCTCGGCCCCGATCTGGTAGACGAGGCCGAGACGGTGTTGATCGGCCAGGCCGGGCAGTTCGAGCCGACTATCCTGCGCAAGGCTGGCGAGCGGATCCTCGTCCACGTGGCACCCGAGATAGCCGACGCCGCGGATGCTGCCGCTTTGCGGCGGATGGAAGAGCAGGCGTTTGAAAAGCGGGTGTTTCACCTGACCCGGCGCGGTGATGGTCGGGTGCGTTTGACCGGCTGGCTGGACGAGGCCGGCGCGGCCGCGGTCAACGCGGCGTTGGATCCGTTGTGCGCGCCGCGCCATGACCTCTATGAGCCGCGCACTCCCGGCCAGCGGCGCGCCGACGCCTTGGTCGAGGTCTGCGGGCTGGCCACCCGCACCGAGCAGCTGCCGGACAGTGGTGGACAGCGGCCGCATGTGGTGGTGACCGTGCCATTCGACGTGCTGCATCAGAAGCTCGGCATCGGCATGCTCGACACCGGCGGCCGGCTCAGCGCCACCCAGATCCGCCAGCTGGCCTGTGACGCGCGGCTGATCCCCGCGGTGCTGGGCAGCAACGGACAGGTGCTGGATGTGGGGCGCGGGCGGCGGCTATTCACCGGGGCGGTGCGCAGCGCGTTGGAGCTACGCGATCGCGGGTGCGCGTTCCCGGGTTGTGATCGGCCGCCACGCTGGTGCGACGGGCACCACATCCGCTCCTGGGTGGACGGCTGGCCGACCAGCCTGGACAACGGCGTGCTGTTGTGCGGCTACCACCACCGGATCATCCACCGTGGACACTGGATCGTCCGGCTCGGCGAGGATGGGTTGCCGGAGTTCGTCCCACCCGCCTATGTGGACCCGCGGCGGCGACCCCGGCGCAACCTTTACCACCTCAGGACGTGAGAGACGGACGCCGCGCCAACCGCACCCGAAGCGTGCCGGGCTTGGCCCGCGGACGTGGCAGTGGAGGCCGGGGGTTTCGGCGAGCCCTGGCGAGCCGCCGGCCGGAGCGATGCCCGCGGGAGCATGCGGCGGGCGACTGGCACGAACCGGGGCAAAAGAAAAACCCACCCCTAGACAGGGAGTTAGCTAATTGCCATAATCCCTTCGTGCTTGAGGTGTTGAAGGCGCTCGCCAACGACAAGCGTCTCCTCATCCTGGAGTGGCTCAAGGAGCCGACCGCCCACTTCCCGCCGCAGCGCGACGGCGACCTCGTCGACGACGGCGTGTGCGCGCTCTTCATCACCGAAAAGCTCGGGGTGAGCGCGCCGACGGCGGGCGAGCACCTCAAGGTGCTCAGCGGCGCCGGCCTCATCCGCGGCAAGAAGATCAAGCAGTGGGTCTTCTACAAGCGCGACGAGGAGCGGATCGCCCAGGTCAAGCGGATGCTGCACGACGACTGGTGAAAGGCGACGCGGAGATGACGGACACCTACGAACGCTTCATCGGCTTCCTCGACGAGGGCGGCGCGCGCTACCGCTTCGTCGACCACGCCCCCGAAGGGCGTACGGAGCTGGTGAGCGAGCTGCGCGGCAACGCCCTCGCCGCCGCCGCGAAGTGCCTCGTCATCATGGTGAAGCTGGGCAAGAAGACCACGCGCTACGTGCTGGCCGTCGTCCCCGGTGACGCCAAAGTGGACATCGCGGCGGTGCGCGACATGCTCGGCGGCACATACGCGTCGTTCGCGTCGGCGGACCGGGCCGAGGCGCTCGCCGGCAGCGCGAGCGGCACGATCCTGCCGGTCAGCTTCCACCCCGACCTGGAGCTGGTGGTCGATCCGGCGCTGGTCGCGCACCCGGAGATCTTCTTCAACGCGGCCCGGCTGGACCGGTCGGTCGCCCTCGACACCGACGACTACCTCCGCCTGGCGAGCCCACGCCTCGCACAGATCGCTGCCTGAGGCCGCTGGCAGCGGCCGATGACGCACGGTGGACCTTGCAACGCCGCCATTACCGAGCGTAGCGTCGGAGACGCACCGCCTGCCGCTGACCGGACAAGCTCCTGGGAGGCAGCAGTGACCCGGAAGTCCAGCGCCGTCGCCGCCGTCGCCGTCCTGATCGCCGCCGGATGCGGTCAGTCACCGGACGAGCCGGCGGGCCAGGCCGCGCCCACCCAGACAAGCGCGCCACCACCCGCGCCACAGACCCAGGCGACACCGCCACCCACGCCCGCCCAGCCCGCACCGGCACCGCCCGCCGCGCCGCAGGTGCTGCCGGTGCCCGTTCCTGTGCCGGTGCCGTACGCCGTGCCCGAGGGCTATGCGCCGCTCGGTCAGATCGCCATCCTGGAGCAGGAGGCGAACCTGCGGGCCCACCCCAACACGACGTCGACCGTGCTCGCCGAGCTGCCCGCCGGCACGCCGGTCGACGTGGTGTGCTGGGTTTCCGGCGAGCCCACGTACGGCAGCGACAAGTACGGCTCGATGTGGCTCAGCCTTGCCAGCGGCGGCTACGTCCACTCGTATCTCGCGACATCCGTGGACGTAGCCCCCTGCTGAACGTCAGTAGCCGTACCGCGACTTGAGGTGGCGCCACCAGTCGCGGAACATCCACATGTCGAACGTCGTGATCTGGCTCGCGCTGCCCGCCTTCATGATGAAACCCTGGCCAGGCGTGGGGTCCCAGTCGTAGAAGTCGTCCAGCCCGTACGTGTGCCCGAGCTCGTGCAGGAAGATGGTGATGTTTTCGGAGTTGCGGGCGTTGACGAAGTACTCGCGGCCCATCCGCTGGCCCCAGTCACCGCCGGCGCCGCCGCCGAAGCCGTCGGTCAGCCACAGCGAGTGGTCGTAGTGGCGCGACGCGCCGCCGGGGCAGTTGGGGTAGTTGCCGCTCTGGTTGAAGAAGCGTCCACATGGCTCGGAGCACTGTGGAGCGTTTTCGCGGATGTTGTTGACGTAGATGTCGACCGAGTTGTCCGTCCACTGTAGCTGGTTGCGGTCGCGCACAGCCCAGCCGACGATGTTCACCGGCACGTTCGTGTACGGGAAGGCGTTGTGCCCCACCATCACGTCCATCCACTTCTTGTACTGCCGCCTCAGCGCCGCGTGGATCTCGTCGCGCAGCTGGGCCGTCACCGTCGCCGAGGAGTCCCACCGCACGCAGTAGTTGATGTACCCGCGGTTGGCGAAGAGCTGGTCCCAGCCGTAGTTGCGGAACCCGTACAGGTTGCCGTTGTTGTACGTCTGCTCCTGGTGCTGCCACACGGCGTTCAGCGGCGACACGAGGTTGGCCGGCGGGTTCCACCCGCTGGTGGGCGGCGGCGGACTCGTGGTGGGCGGGGGTGCCGTCGTGGGCGGCGGCGCGGTCGTCACGGGCGGCGTCGTCGGGGTGCCCGGCGAGCCCGTGCAGGCCACGCCGTTCACCGCGAACGACGTCGGGTTCGTGTTGGTGGTGCTGAACTGGCCGTTGAAGCCGAACGACACGGTGCCGTTCGTGGCCACCGATCCGTTGTAGCTCGCGTTGGTGGCCGTGACCGCGGCACCGCTCTGGGTGACCGTCGCGTTCCACGCCTGCGCCACCGACTGCCCGGAGGGGAACGACCAGGTGAGCCGCCATCCGTTGAGCGGGTCACCCACGTTGGTGATGCCGACGTTCGCGGTGAAGCCGCCGCTCCACTGGGAGGTGACGGAGTAGTTCACCCGGCAGGCCACGGCCGCCTCGGCGGACGTCGCCACCAGGAGGCCCCCGGCTAAGAACGCCACGACGGCACCGGACGTCAGGACTGCACGTTTCATCATGCTCCTTCGCATGCTCGTGCGACCTCGCCCGGCGACCGCTACATAGTTTGGTCTCCATACATTACCGGGTGATATCGTGCCGTCAACGATCGGAGTGAATATGTTTAGATCTCGATGGCTGGCGGGCCTAACGGTCCTGGCGGCCACCGTGCCACTGGCCGCGGCGGCCCCTGCTCAGGCCGCCATTCCCCTCGACCAGATAACTGTCAACACCACCCAGGTCGCGTTCGGACTCCAGCGTCCCACCGCGATCGCCGGCATCGACAACGGGCGCCTGCTCATCACCGAGAAGCTCGGCATCGTCCGGCTCTACGACCCCACCACCGGCCTTGCCGCCGCACCCGTCCTCGACATCCGCTCGAAGATCGACACATCCGGCAACGAGCGCGGCCTCCTCGGCATCGCGACGGCTCCCGACTTCGCCACCAGCCAGAACCTGTACGTGGCGTACACCGCGCTCCCCGACGGCACGCTCACCCTCTCCCGGGTCCGCCTCGGCGACCCCGCCAGCGAGCAGGTGATCCTGACCCAGGCGCACTCCGAGTTCTCCAACCACAACGGTGGCGAGGTGAAGTTCGGCGGCGACGGCTACCTGTACTGGAGCCTCGGCGACGGCGGCGCGGCCGACGACCCGCTCGCCAGTGGCCAGAACCTCGGCACGCTGCTCGGCAAGATCGTGCGCCTCGACGTGAGCCGCACCTGCGGCACCCAGGCGTACTGCGTGCCGGCGGACAACCCGTTCGTCGGCCGGGCCGGCGCCCGCCCCGAGATCTGGACGTGGGGGCTGCGCAACCCGTGGCGCTTCTCGTTCGACACCCGTGCCGGCGGCGACAACTCACTGTGGATCGCCGACGTCGGCCAGGGCACGTGGGAAGAGGTCAACCACCTCGACGCCGCACAGGGCGGCGCCAACCTGGGCTGGTCGTGCCGTGAGGGCCGGGTGGTCTTCAACGCCGAGCGGTGCGTCGGCGGCGAGACGTACGTCGACCCCACGCTCGTCTACCAGACCAGTGCCGAGGGCTGCGCGGTGATCGGCGGTTTCGTCTACCGCGGCGCCCAGTTCGCCGACATCGCCGGCGGCACGTACTTCGCCACCGACTACTGCTCGGCCACGTTCTGGGGCATCCGCAAGCTCGCCGACGGCAGCCACCAGACCCAGAAGCTGAACACGCCCGACATCGTGCAGCCGACGAGCCTCGGCGTCGACTCCAACGGAGAGCTGTACCTCGTCAACGACCTGCCCGGCCAGCTGCACAAGATCTCGTTCGGCCAGGTCACGCCGCCGGCGCCCTGCCGCGTCACCTACGAGACGCAGGTCTGGGGCACCGGCTTCCGCGCCACTGTCAAGGTAACCAACACCGGTCCCCTGCCGATCAACGGCTGGACGGTCGGCTGGACGTTCTCCGGACCGCAGCGGGTCGGCAGCTCCTGGAACGCCACCATCACCCAGAGCGGCGCGGCCGTCTCCGCGAAGAACCCCGGCTGGAACGGCACCATCGCACCCGGCGCCACGGCCGAGTTCGGCTTCCTGGGCACACCCGGCGGCGCGCAGCCCGCGCCGGCCGCCTTCACGCTCAACGGCAACACCTGCGGGTAGGGAATCCGGCGGCCGGGCTCAGGTCCCGGGTCCGGCCGCCGGACCCACCCCCGTTACCCCGCTACGCGCCCGCCGAATCCAGGCGCGCAAGCTGCTCGGCCTCCAGCTTGACGTCCAGGGCGGGCAAGGCCGCCGCGAACTGTTCGACCGTGCGCGGCCCGAGCAGCGTCACCATCGCCGGATCGGTCTGGTGCAGCAGCCAGGCGATGACGAGCTGGTTAGGCGTGACGCCCAATTCCCCCGCCAGGTCGGTGAGGACGGCCAGCCGCGCCTCGGCGTCCGGCCCCTCGTACGCGGACATCATGTCGTGCCCGCGCCGCTTTTCCGGGTCGTCGTAGATTCCCTTGAGGATCGGCGAGTACGCGACGAGCGTGACCTCCGGGTTGGCCCGCAGGAAGTCCATCTGCTCGTCGTCCACGATGGACGCGTGCGAAAGCCCGGCCCGCCGCCGCAGGTAGCTGTGCTGCTGCTGCAACGCGACCGGCGCCACCCACCCGTTGCGTGAGGCCACCTGCCGCACCCGCTCCAGCCGCCAAGTGCGCACATTGGACCATCCGATGTAGCGCACCTTGCCGGCCTTGACCACCTCGTCCAGCGCCCGCAACGTCTCTTCGATCGGCGTGTTCCGGTCGTCGACGTGCACGTAGTACAGGTCGATGTGGTCGGTACCGAGCCGCCGCAGGCTGTCGTCGACCGCACGCCGCAGCGTGTCACCGCCCGCGCCCTCGTACTCATTGCGCACGACCTCCCACGGCGCGCCCCGCACCTCGTCGGCGCGCTCGACCCACGCACTCCCCTTGGTGGCGAGGAAGACGTCGTCCCGCCGCCCCCGCTTGGCAAACCACCGGCCGAGCAACGCCTCGCTCTCCCCACCGCGGGCTCCGGGCGCGGTCCACCAGGCGTAGCAGTTGGCGGTGTCGACAAAGCTCCCGCCCGCCGCGAGATAGCGGTCGAGGATCTCGAACGAATCGGCCTCGCTGGTGCGGGTCCCCATGAGCATCGCGCCGAGAGCGAGCCGGCTGACCCGCTCCCCCGTGTCTCCGAGTGCAACGGTATCCATGACGCCGACGCTAGGACTTCGAGCGCACGCGAAGTCAAAGCCCATTTTCAAAAAGCACATTTGCCCACGTCCGCGTCACCTGCGGACCGCATGCTCCCGCGGGCACCGCTCCGGCCGGCGGCTCGCAGCGCTCGCCGAGACCCCCGGCCTCCACTGCCAGCTCCGCGCGACAAGCCCACCAGCGCGCGCTTCCACGACCGCGGTTCTCCGCTCCTTCAGGTTTGTCTGGTTGCGGCTAGCGCGCCTCCGGCGGAGCATGGGGCTTCGCACGCCGGCTGCGGCTTGGCGGGTTGGGCCAACGACCATCGCTACCCACGCGCGCCGATCAAGGGACCAGACGACCCTCCCGCCGGCTAGTCAGGGGATATTTCCGGACCACCATGGGTTCGCCGCGCGAGCTTCGCAAGCCCGGTGCCCACCACGCTTCGGTGATCGTTAGCCCAAAACCCGCGTCCGTGCCGGCGTGTCACACGGGTTCCGGGCTAACGATCACGACGCCTCCCAAATCCCGAGCCGATCGTCCCGTCACCTGGGAGATGCAGGTCTGCGGCGGCCGCATCGCATGATCGTTAGCCCGTTATGGGCGTGGTCTTCGGCGTGTCACAGCCATTTCGGGCGAACGATCATGACGCCCCCACACGCCGAGCCACATCCCCAAACAGTGGGAAAGGTAGGCCGGCGATCATCGTGTTTCGCGGCCCGGCCACCTCTAAGCCGCAGCCAGCGGGCGAAGCCCGAGCCGTGCCGTATGCCGTCGTCCACCCGCACGGGGAGCAGACCAGCGCCGGGGCCGCCACGACCCGCGCACCGTGACGATCAGACGGCGGCTGGCGGCCCCGGCGCTGGCCTGCTCGGCTCAGCCTGGACGACGGCATACGACACGGCTCCCCACCGCAACCACCCACCAAGAACGGTGAACAAGCCGGGAACGGCCCGGCCGGAGCCCGAGGCCCCGCCGGAGGCGCAGCAGTAACCGCAACCACAAACCGCTGAGCAAGGGACAAGCGGCTCCTAGATTTCGAAGTTCCCCGGGCTGGTGACGCTGCGTCAGGATTTCGCAGGTAGGGGCTTGTCCCGCGGAGCCGGCAGTGGACGGCCGGGGGTTTCGGCGAGCGCTGCGAGCCGCCGGCCGGGAGCGGTGCCCGCGGGAGCATACGGTCTACAGCTGACGCGGACGTGGGCAAATATGTCCGCCCGAAGGGCGAGAAGCCCGACGCCGAAAGTCTCTACAGCGCCCTGCGGAGCCAGTCCTCGACGCCGGCGACGTGGACCGTCGCCCAGGAGCGGGCCAGCTCGGGCTGGCGCGAGGCGATGGCCTCCAGGATCGCGGCGTGCTGTTCGCGGGTCTTGGCGACCGCGCCCTCCTGGGTGAGGCCGCGCCAGATGCGGGCGCGGGTGGTGGGGCCGGAGAGGCTGTCGATGAGTGAGCAGAGCACGTTGTTGCCGGAGCCGGCCGCGATCCGCCGGTGAAACTCGAGGTCGTTGGCGACCAGCGCGTCGATGGTGGGTTCTTCGCCGAGCTCGGCGAGCACCTCGCGCAGGCCGTCGATGTCGTCGTCGGTCATCCGTTGGGCGGCCAGGGCGGTGGCGGAGGGTTCGAGGATGCGCCGCACCTCGAGGAACTCCAGCACCGTGTCGTCGCGGTGGAAGTCGACGACGAAGCTCAGCGCGTCGAGCAGGAGGCCGGGCGCGAGGCTTGTCACGTAGGTGCCGTCGCCCTGGCGTACGTCGAGCACGCGGATGAGCGAGAGGGCCTTGACGGCTTCGCGCAGGGAGTTGCGGGAGAGGCCGAGGCGTTCGGCGAGGTCGGCCTCGCGCGGGAGCCGGTCGCCGGGGCGCATCTCCCCGGACACGATCATGCCTTTGATCTTGTCGATCGCCTCGTCGGTGACCGCCATATGTCGCCCTCCCACCCAGATCGCCGGTGCCTCCGGGCTACGGTCGTAGATCGTACGTCCGTAGCGCCGTGCCGCCGAACACATCGGCCCGCTCGGTCGCGGACAGCGGCGGTAGCGCGTCGGCGAGCGCCTGCTTCACGCGGCCGTAGGGGGCGGCCAGCAGGCAGACCGGCCAGTCCGAGCCGAACATCAGGCGCTCGGGGCCGAACGCGTCCACCGCCACCGCCACGAACGGGGCCAGGTCGCCCACCGTCCACGTGCTCCAGTCGGCCTCGGTGACGAGGCCGGAGAGCTTGGCGGTGACGTTGCGGAGGGCGGCGAGCGCGTGCAGGGCACCGCGCCAGGTTTCCGAGGCGCCGGCGGCGATCGGCGGCTTGCCGAGGTGGTCCAGCACGAAGCGGACCTCCGGCAGCTCGCCGGCGAGGCGGGCCGCCGCGGCCAGCTGGTCGGCGCGCACCACGAGGTCGAACGGGAGCCCGGCGGCCGCGACGGTACGCAGGCCGCGGCGCACGTCCGCGCGGTCGAGGTAGCCGGGGTCCTTCTCCCCCTGCACCTGGGAGCGGATACCCACCAGGCGCTCGCCGCCGGGCAGGGCGCGGTAACCGGCGAGGGTGTCGGCTAGCGCCGGGTCGGCCGGGTCGGCCCACGCCACCACGCCGGCGATCAGCGGGGAGTCCTTGGCGTGCCCGAGCAGCAGGGCCGCCTCGGCGGTGTCGCACCGCCCGCCCTCGACCAGGACGGTCCGCGCCACGCCGGTGCCCTCGACCGCGGCGGCCAGGTCGTCGGGGCCGAAGGTGCGGCGGATCGGGGCGAGGCTCGGCTGGTCGAGCCAGGTGTACCCCTGGTCGGCGCCCCACAGGTGGTGGTGGGCGTCGACGACGGTCATGTGCCGCCGCCCGGCACCGGGGCGTCGGGGCGGAGCAACCCTTCGGCGACGAGGTCGGCCCACAGCTCCTTCGGTGGCGGGTCGGCGTGCGCGAGGGCGGCGTTGCGGCGTACCTGGTCGGGGTCCTGCGCACCGACCACGACCGACGCGACGGCCGGATGCGCCGCCGCGAACGCGATCGCCGCGGCCGGGAGCGACGTGCCGTGCCGGGCGCAGGTGGCGGCGAGCGCGCGGGCCCGGTCGAGCACAGTGGACGGTGCCGGGCCGTACTCGTACGGCAGGCCCTGGTGCGGCCGATCCTCGGCGAGCAGCCCGCTGTTGAAGACGCCCGCCACGACGGCGCCGACGCCGCGCCGCGCGCACTCGGGCAGCAGCGTGTCGAGGGCGGGCTGTTCGAGCAGGGTGTACCGGCCGGCGATCATCACGAAGTCGACGCCGGTGTCGCGGGCGAAGCGGTGCAGCACCTCCCATTGTTTGCTGCCCACGCCGACCGCCCGCACCACGCCCTGTGCCCGCAGGTCGGCCAGCGCCGGGTACGCCTCGTCGAGCGCCGCCGCCATGTGGTCTTCCGGGTCGTGGACGAGCACCAGGTCGACCCGGTCGAGGCCGAGCCGGGCGAGGCTCTCGTCGAGCGAGCGGCGTACCCCGTCGGCGCTGAAGTCCCACACCCGGCGGTGGTCGGCGGGCACCGCGAAGCCCTCGCCGTCGCGGCGGCCGGCGCCCGCCGGGTCGGGCACGAGCCGGCGCCCGACCTTGGTGCTGACCACGTACTCGGCTCGCGGCAGGCCGCGGACCGCCGCGCCGAGGCGGCGCTCGGAGAGGCCCAAGCCGTAGTGCGGCGCGGTGTCGAAGTAGCGGATGCCGGCGTCCCAGGCGGCGGCGACGGTGCGGGCGGCGGTGGCGTCGTCGACCTCGTGGTAGAGGTTGCCGAGCTGGGCGCAGCCCAGGCCCAGCCGGCCGAGCTCTACTGGCCTGGTCGCTCGCTCAGCGTCGTCGTGGTCCCGGTCCGCCGGGCCCCGCTCACTCGTAGCATTCACGGCAGCTCCCAGACCAGCTTGATCCCGGAGTCGGCGCCGGAGTAGTCGTCTTCGACCTCGAGGAGCTCGGCCATCCGGGCCTGCCACGGGATGTTGGCCGGATGGTCGCGGAGCGCGTCCCGCATCTCCTTGTAGTCGTCGACCTCGACCAGGTGGAAGAGGTCGCGGCCGTCGCGCCAGATCCGCCAGGCGTGCACGCCGGCCGCCCGCAGCGCGGCGTCGAGCTCCGCCGGGATCGTCGCGTGGACCTCCTCGTACTCGCTCTCCTTGCCCGGCTTCAATCGGGTGTGCAGCGCGATGCGGTGGAACGGCCGCCCGATGGTGCGGCCAGCGCCGGGTGTCGACGCTGAGTCTGATGGTTCCCTCGCAAGCTCGGTCACGGCGAACCTCCGATGTTTGGTGTGGGCTCACGGCTGCCGCAGGCGCAGGCCCTGCATCCCGCCGTCGACGGCGAGGACCGTGCCGGTGGTGGACGCGGCGGCCGGGCTGGCCAGGAACACGATCGCGGCGGCCACGTCCTCGGCGCTGACCAGCCGACCGGTGGGCTGGCGGGCGCGGAGCGCGGCGAGCTCGGCCTCCGGGTCGGCCGCGGTGTCGAGCAGGCGGCGCACCCACGGCGTGTCGACGGTGCCGGGGTTGACGCAGTTGACCCGGATGCCCTCGCGCACGTGGTCGGCGGCCATCGCCAGGGTCAGCGACTGCACCGCACCCTTGCTGGCACTGTAGAGCGCCCGCGCGGGCAGGCCGACGGTGGCCGCGATCGAGCAGGTGTTGACGATCGCGGCGTGCGGTGAGGCGCGCAGGTGCGGCAGCGCGGCGCGGGTGACCCGCACGATGCCGACCACGTTGACGTCGAGCACGCGCAGCCACTCGTCGTCGGGGTTGGTCTCGACGGTGCCCTGCGCGCCGATCCCGGCGTTGTTGACGAGCACGTCGAGGCCGCCGAGCGCGTCCGCCGCCGCGGCGACCCCGGCGCGCACCGACGCGTCGTCGCGCACGTCGGTGCCGAATCCCAGCAGTGGCTCGGGCAGCCCCTCGGGCTTGAGGTCGAGGCACGCCACCCGGGCGCCCCGCGCGGCGAGCAGCTGGGCCGTCGCCAGCCCGATGCCGGACGCGCCACCGGTGACGACGGCGCGCCGGCCCGCGAAGTCTGTCAGCTCCATATTGGACCGTCCGGATAGGAGTAGTCGACAAGCGTCTCCGGCCGCATCGTAGCGCTGAAACCGGGCGCGGTCGGCGCGACGTACCGCCCGTCGCGCACCACCGCCGGGTCGACGAAGTGCTCGTGCAGGTGGTCCGCGAACTCGATGACGCGGTCGTCCATGCTCGTCGACACCGCCACGAAGTCGAACATGGACAGATGCCGGACCATCTCGCACAGGCCCACGCCGCCGGCGTGCGGGCAGACCGGCACGCCGTACTTGGCCGCCAGCAACAGGATCGCCACGTTTTCGTTGACCCCGGCGACGCGGACGGCGTCGATCTGCACGTACGACACCGCGCTCAGCTGGAGCAACTGCTTGAAAACCACCCGGTTTTGCACGTGCTCGCCGGTGGCCACCCCGATCGGAGCGATCTGCCGGGCGATCGCGGCGTGGCCGAGCACGTCGTCGGGGCTGGTCGGCTCCTCCACCCACCACGGCTCGAACTCGGCCAGCGCCCGCACCCACTCCACCGCCGCGCCCACGTCCCACCGCTGGTTGGCGTCGATGGCGATGCGCACGTCCGGCCCGCACACGTCGCGGGCGATCCGCAGGCGCCGTACGTCGTCCGCGAGGTCGGCGCCGACCTTCAGCTTGACCTGCTTGAACCCCTGCTCGACGGCCTCCTTGCACAGGCGGCGGAGCTTGTCGTCGTCGTAGCCGAGCCAGCCCGGCGTGGTGGTGTAGGCGGGGTAGCCGCCGTCGAGCAGCGCCGCCTCCCGCTCGGCCCGGCCGGGCTCCGCGCGGCGCAGGATCTCCAGCGCCTCGTCGGGGGTGAGCGCGTCCGTCAGGTACCGGAAGTCGACGAGCGCGACGAGCTCCTCGGGCGACATGCGTGCGAGCAGCCGCCACAGCGGAAGGCCGGCACGCTTGGCCTTGAGGTCCCAGAGCGCGTTGACCACGGCCGCGATCGCCATGTGCATCACGCCCTTCTCCGGGCCCAGCCAGCGCAGCTGCGAGTCGTGCACGAGGTCTCGCCACACCCCGCCGAGGTCGTCGAGCGTGGCCTCCAGGGGCCGGCCGACCAGGTAGGGCGCGAGCGCCGCGATCGCCGCGGACTGCACGTCGTTACCCCGCCCGATCGTGAACGCGAAGCCGTGCCCCTCGTGCCCGTCCGGCGCGTCCGTGCGGAGCACCACGTAGGCGGCCGAGTAGTCCGGATCGGGGTTCATCGCGTCGGAGCCGTCCAACTCCCGGGACGTCGGAAACCGGATGTCATAGGTGTCCAGCGCGACGATCCTCATACATCCGATGTCTACCAGTCCCCTCCGACCGGCACAAGGACACAGCCCCTGTGGGATAGTTGTCGCGATGATCACCATCAGCCCCCTCCGCCCGGAGGACCGCGCCGCATGGGAGGTCCTGGCCCGCGGCTACAAGGCGTTCTACGAGACGCCGGTGCCCGACGAGGGCTACACGGAAACCTGGCGCCGCCTGCTCGGCCCCGAAGACCTGCACGGCACCGGCGCCTGGCTGGACGGCCGGCTGGTCGGCATCGCGCACTACCTCTTCCACGCCACGGTCTGGCAGCCCGACTACTGCTACCTCCAGGACCTCTTCGTCGACGAGACCGCCCGCGGCAAGGGCGCCGCCCGCGCACTCATCGAGGAGGTGGCCCGCGCCGCCCGCACCCGCGGCGCCGCGCGCCTCTACTGGACCACGAAACAGGACAACGTGACAGCGCGGGCCCTCTACGACAAGGTCGCCGTCTTCACCGGCTTCATCCGGTACGACTACGCCGCCCCGGCCTAGAGACCTTTCGGGGTCCGGGTCGCCGCTCGTCGCGGCGTTGCTTCAAGGCAGATTTGCCCACGTCCGCGTCAGCGGCGGACCGTATGCTCCCGCGGGCACCGCTCCCGGCCGGCGGCTCGCAGCGCTCGCCGAAATCCCCGGCCGTCCACTGCCAGCTCCGCGAGACAAGCCCCGCCCGGGGTCTTCGCGGGGCCTACCTGCGCCATCCTGACGCAGCGTAACCAGCCAAAGGGACCAGACTTCGAGATCTAGCAGACTTAGGGTTGAAATAGCGCCCTAACCCTCCTAGATCTCGAACCTCGCGCCGCTCACACCCTCGTGGCGGTTACACACGGCGACGACAACCCCGTTGCCTTCCCGGATCGCCGATTCGGGAACGGGCATTGTGGACAAACGCCGACCACCGCCTGACGCGAGCCCGTCACCCCGCCCCCTTTCCTGCCGGCCGGTCGCGCGCAGGGGTGAGCGCGACCAACGGCGGACGGGTGAGGCCGCGGGAGCAACGGTCCGGACCACGACGGACATCGCGGTAGCTCAAATCTCTGTCCAAATAGGGGTCGAAGCCACCCCGACTCCGAAAGGTCTCTAGTGACCTTCCACCCCCAGACCAGCGGCGCCCCGCACTCACCGCAACCAACAGCGGAGCTGGAGCCCGCGGGAGCAACGACGGGCGACCACACGCGGACGCGGGCATACAAAGAGGTTCGCAACAAACGAGCACGTCGCCGCCTAAGGTGACGGCGTGACCCACACGTCTGCCAGGCGGCCCTGGTACCGGCCGATGGTGGCCCGCCACCCCGACGAGCCGCACCGCGCGTCGACTCCGCTCGAGCTCTTCTTCGACCTGTGCTTCGTGGTCGCGGTCGCGCAGGCGGCCGCCCAGCTGCACCACGACGTCGCCGAGGACCACATCGGGCACGCGGTGCCCAGCTACCTGATGGTGTTCTTCGCGATCTGGTGGGCGTGGATGAACTTCACCTGGTTCGCGTCCGCCTACGACACCGACGACGACGTGTACCGGATCACCACGCTGGTGCAGGTCACGGGCGCGCTCGTGCTGGCGGCCGGGGTGCCTCGCGCGTTCGCGGACGCGGACTTCTCGGTGATCACGTACGGCTACGTGCTCATGCGGCTGGCCATGGTCGTGCAGTGGCTGCGGGTGGCGCACACCGACGTGCACCCGGGGCGGCGGGCGGTCGGGCGGCGGTACGCGATCGGCATCACGCTCGTCCAGGTCGGCTGGGTGCTGCGCCTCGTGCTCCAGGACGGGGTACTCCCGGACGCGGCGCTGGTGCCCGGCTTCGTGCTGCTGGTGCTGGCCGAGCTCGCGGTGCCGATCTGGGCCGAGCGGGTGGCCGAGACGACGTGGCACCCGGAGCACATCGCCGAGCGGTACGGGCTGTTCACCATCATCGTGCTCGGCGAGTCGATCCTGGCCGCCAGCGTCGCGGTGCAGAGCGCGCTCGACGAGGACGCCGAGCTCGGCGGCCTGCTGCGGGTGGCGGGTCCGGGCATCGTGATCGTGTTCGGGATGTGGTGGCTGTACTTCGACCGCCCGGCCAGCCGGCTGCTCACGTCGATGCGGGTGGCCCTCTTCTGGGGGTACGGCCACTATCTGATCTTCGCCTCGGCCGCGGCGGCCGGTGCGGGGCTGGCGGTCGCCGTGGACTACGAGACGCACAAGGCGCACCTGGGCGGCGTCGCGGTCGGTTACGCGGTGGCGGTGCCGGTCGCCGTGTACCTGTTCAGCGTCTGGCTCCTGCACGTGCGGCCGCACCAGCGGGGGTTGATCGTCGTGGCGTACCCGGCCGCCGCGGTACTGGCGTTGCTGGCGCCGCTCACGCCCGAGCCGGTGCCGGTGACGGCGGCCGTGGTGGCCGCGCTGGTCGCGACGACGGTGGTGGCCGCACACCGCGGAGACGAGCGCCTGGCGCCTTCCCTATCCACGTAAACGCGGCGGTGTGGCGGCCAGCGCGTCCCGGACCGGAGCGTCCCACAGGCGGGCGGCCGCCGCGGGATCCACCGTCACCTGGCGGGCGCGGCGCAGCAGCAGGTGGTCGGCGATCCGCCAGAGGGTGTCCTCGACGGCTGCGAGGTCGGCGTCGTCCAGGTCGGGGCGGCGCCGCGCCAGCCGCTCCCGCTCCGCGCGCACGATGAGGCCGACGCGGTACGCCAGGTCGTCGTGCCAGCAACCACCATCGATCGACACGCGTACACTTTAATACTACCAGCCGTAGTAGTCATCGCCCCCAAGGGAAGATCGGGCGGCGCCGTTTAGGCTCATGCTGGTGGACGAGATGGACTGGGCTCTGCTGCGTGAGCTTCAGCGGGACGCCCGGCTGTCCTACAGCGAGCTGTCCCGCCGCGTGCACCTCTCGCCGCCCGCCGTGGCCGAGCGGGTGCGGCGGCTGGAGCGCATCGGCGTGGTGACCGGCTACCACGCGCACGTCGACCTGGCCAAGGCCGGCCGCCACGTGGTCGCGGTGATCCGGATGTCCTGCTACGGCGCGCGCTGCGTGCTGCGCGACCCGGACGTGGCCGCCTGGCCGGAGGTGCTGGAGATCCACCGCGTCACCGGCGACGCCTGCTGCATCCTCAAGGTGGCGACGCGCGCCATGGAGGAGTTCGAGGCGGTCATCGACCGGCTGGCGCCGTACGGGCAGCCCTCCAGCACGATGGTGCTCTCGACACCCCTCTCCTGGCGCCCCGTGGATCCCTAGCCGCGCGCCACCAGCTCCGCGATCTGCACGGCGTTGAGCGCGGCGCCCTTGCGCAGGTTGTCGCTGGAGCAGAAGAACGAGATGCCGTGCTCGACGGTCTCGTCGGCGCGGATCCGCCCCACGTACGTCGGGTCCTTGCCGGCCGCCTGGATCGGGGTGGGCACGTCGGACAGCTCCACGCCGGGCGCGGCGGCGACCAGCTCCCGCGCCCGCGCGGGGCTCAGCGGCGCCGCGAAGCGGGCGTTGACCTGGAGCGAGTGCCCCGTGTAGACCGGCACCCGCACGCACGTGCCGGCCACCTTCAGCTCCGGGATGCCGAGGATCTTGCGGCTCTCGTTGCGGAGCTTCTGCTCCTCGTCGGTCTCGTCGGAGCCGTCGTCGACGATCGAGCCGGCCAGCGGCAGCACGTTGAAGGCGATCGACCGCGCGTACACCCGGGGGGCCGGGATCTGCACCGCCTCACCGTCGAAGGCCAGCTCGGCGGCGCGGTCGGCGACCTTGCGCACCTGCTCGTCGAGCTCGGCCACGCCGGCCAGGCCGCTGCCGGACACCGCCTGGTAGGTGGCCACCACCATGCTCACCAGCCCGGCCTCCGCGTGCAGCGGGCGCAACACCGGCATCGCGGCCATGGTCGTGCAGTTCGGGTTGGCGATGATGCCCTTGGGCCGGTGCGCGGCGGCGTCGGGGTTGACCTCCGACACCACCAGGGGTACCTCCGGGTCCATCCGCCACGCCGAGGAGTTGTCGATCACGACCGCGCCGGCCTCGGCGACGCGCGGCGCCAGCTCCTTGGCGGTGCCCTTCCCGGCCGAGAAGAGCACGATGTCGAGCCCCCGGTAGTCGGCCGTGGCCGCGTCCTCCACCGTGACCTCGGTGTCGCCCCACGGCAGCGGCCGCCCGGCGGAGCGCGCGGAGGCGAAAAGGCGGAGACGCTCCACGGGGAAGGCCCGCTCGGCCAGCACCCGCCGCATGACGCCACCCACCTGGCCGGTGGCACCCACAATCCCGATCTGCATGGCCGCCACGCTACCTGTCCCCGATATCGGCGGCAGCGATGAATTCCCAGGGTGTGGGCGGTCTTACCCCGGATGGCGCGGTGTAAATGGCCGCGAAATGTCGGAGGGGTACGGCACGATGGTGCCGTTCTGGAAGGGGTGATGATGGAAATCGCGATCGAGGCAGACGGCCTCGTCAAGAAATACGGCTCCGTGGTGGCCCTCGACGGCCTAGATCTTTCGGTGCCGCAGGGCACGGTGATGGGCCTGCTGGGGCCCAACGGGGCCGGTAAGACCACCGCGGTGCGGGTGTTCACGACGCTGCTCAAGCCCGACGCGGGCCGCGCCCGGGTGGCCGGCCTCGACGTGGTCGCCGACGCCCGCCGGCTGCGCGGCATGATCGGCCTCTCGGGGCAGTACGCGGCGGTCGACGAGCACCTCACCGGCTTCGAAAACCTCGACATGGTGGGCCGCCTCTACGGCTTCACGGCGAAGGCGAGCCGGTCGCGGGCGCGCGAGCTGCTGGCGCGTTTCGACCTGGAGGAGGCCGCCGACCGCCCGGTAAAGGGCTACTCGGGCGGCATGCGGCGCCGGCTCGACCTGGCCGGTGCGCTTGTCGCGCAGCCGCCGGTGCTGTTCCTCGACGAGCCGACCACCGGCCTCGACCCGCGCAGCCGCCTCGACGTGTGGGATCTGATCTCCGAGCTCGTGGCGGCCGGCAGCACGCTGCTGCTCACCACGCAGTACCTGGAGGAGGCCGACCAGCTGGCCAGCCGGATCGCCGTGATCGACCACGGCAAGGTGATCGCGCTCGGCACCTCCGACGACCTCAAGGCACAGGTCGGCGGCGAGCGGCTGGAGCTGACCGTCAGTACGCCGGCCGACATCTCGAGCGCCACCGCGGTGCTCTCCCCCCTCGCCTCCGGCGAGATCACCGTCGACGAGACGGCCCGCCGCCTCACCGTCCCCGTGACCGGTGGCGCGTCCGCGCTGATGGAGAGCCTGCGCCGGCTCGACGCCGAGGCGGTCAAGGTGCTCGACGTGGGGCTGCGCCGCCCGAGCCTCGACGACGTGTTCCTGACGCTGACCGGCCACGCCGCCGAGGAGGAGCAGTCGTGACCACCGAGTCCGTGATGGCCAACCCGACCCTCAAGCCGCTGCGCGACGGCATCACCGTCGCCCGGCGCAATCTCATCAAGATCAAGCGAGTGCCCGACCTGCTGGTCTTCTCCACGCTCTCGCCCATCATGTTCGTGCTGCTGTTCGCCTACGTGTTCGGCAGCGCGATCGACGTGCCCGGCGTCTCCTACCGCGAATACCTGATGGCCGGCATCTTCACCCAGACGGTGCTCTTCGGCTCGACGCTCACCGGCTACGGCCTGGCCGACGACATCCAGAAGGGCATCGTCGACCGCTTCCGCTCGCTGCCGATGGCCCGCTCGGCGCTGCTCGTCGGCCGCACCACCAGCGACCTGGCCAACAACATCATCGTCATCATCGTGATGTCGCTGACCGGCCTGGTCGTCGGCTGGCGCATCCACTCGTCGGTGCTGGAGGCGCTGGGCGGCTTCGCGCTGCTGCTGCTGTTCGCGTACGCGTTCTCGTGGGTCTTCGCCGTGGTCGGCCTCTCGGTGCGCAGCCCCGAGGTGGTCAACAACGCCAGCTTCATCTTCATCTTCCCGCTGACGTTCATCGCCAACACCTTCGTGGGCGTGACCGACCTGCCGGGGCCGCTGAAGGCGTTCGCGGAGTGGAACCCTGTGTCCGCGGTGACGCAGGCGGCGCGGGAGCTGTTCGGCAACACCAATCCGGCCGTGCCCCAGCCGGATGCCTGGCCCCTTCAGCACCCGGTGATCACCAGCCTTGCCTGGGTCGCGGTGCTGTTGGCGATCTCGGTGCCGCTGGCGGTCAACCGCTACAAGAAGGCCGCCTCGCGGTAGGGCCTTCGCACGACTGGAACACCAGTGCTGTTATCCGAGCGGTTTGACAGCACTGGTGTTCCAGTCGTCGCGACTTTCCGCTCACGATCATCGCCGCGCGCGGGCCGGCCATCGCCAGGCGCGGGCCAGCCATCGCGGGCGCGCGGGCCAGCCACCGCGGGCGCGCGGGCCAGCCATCGCCGGGCGCGCGGGCCAGCCTCAGGGCCAGCGGTCGTCCGGATGTGGCGGGCGGTAGGGGTCCGGGGCGGCTGGGCCGCGGCGTGGCCGACGCTCGCCCGGCACGTAGCGCTCGCCGTCCGGATCGCCCGCCGCGTAGCGCTCGCCGCGCGGCGGGGCGTATCGGGCGTCCCGCGGAGGCTGGCCGGCCCCGGTCTGCGCGCCGACCCCGCTCTGTGCGGCGTCGTCGCGCGGGCCCGCGGGCGCGCGGCGCTGAGCCGGCGGGCGGCGCTCCGGCGCCTGCTCCCCCACGCGCGGCCGCCCACCCGGGCCACCGCGCGGATCACGCACGCCCGGAGCGCCCCGGCCCACCGACGGCGCCGGGTATTGGTCGTCAGTGGTGCCGCGCCCACGTGCGGGGCGAGCGGCCGCCGGCGGCCTGTCCGGCTCCCGGCCGGCAGGGCGGTAGACCCTCTCGGACGCGTCACCACGACCCGACGCCCTGTCCGGCTCCCGCCCGGCAGGACGGTAGACCCTCTCCGACGCCTCACCACGACCCGGCGCCGCCCGCCGGCCAGCCGGCTCCCGGTCGGGCGGACGGTAGAGCCTGTCGGGCGCGTCGCCGCGATTCGGCGCCGCCCGGCGGGCGGCCGGCGGCGGAGGTCCCGCGGCCCTGGCGCCGCCTGGGCGGGTCCGCGCGCCGGCGCCCAGGGCGGCGCGGCGTTCGGCCAGGGCGGCCCGGCGGGCGCGCACGACGGCGCGTCTGCGGCCGGCCGCCAGCAGCATCACGAGCACTATCGCCACCAACGCGACCGTCAGGCCGATCACGGCGGCCGAGGACGAGCCCGGCACCCCGTCCGCGGGGCGGGCGGCGCCCTCGGCCGCCGTGGCCGCGCCGTCGGGGGTGGGTGTCGGCTCGGGGTCCAGCTCGCCGGGGTCGACGAGGCGGCCGACCGAGGCGCCGGCCGGCAACGCGAAGCCCCAGTCGAGCAGCTTGCCGGTCTGCTCGGACGCGCGGATCGGCCGCGCCTCGGCGCCGAGCACCGCGGCCACCAGCGTGCGGTCGCCGCGCTTGGCGGCGCCGACGAACGAGTGGCGGGCCAGCGTCGTGAAGCCGCTCTTGCCGCCCAGCGCGCCGGGGTACTTCTGCAACAGGCCGTTGTCGTTCTGGATCTGGAAGCCGCGCGTGTCCTTGGGCGGTTGGGGCGGGATCTTCGCCGTGCGCGCCGCCACGTACTTGCGGAAGTCGGGCATCGCGAACGCGGCGCGGGCGATCAGCACCAGGTCGTACGCGCTGGTGAACTGCCCCGCCCCGTCGAGCCCCGAGGGCGTGACCGCGTGGGTCTGTAGGGCGCCCAGGCGGCGGGCCTCGGCGTTCATCATGGCGACGCCGCCGGCCCGGCCCTTGTCACCGCCGCCGACGCGGGCCAGCACGTTGGCGGCGTCGTTGCCGGAGTCGAAGAGCAGGCCGTACCAGAGCGTTTCGATCGGGTACTTGCCGCCTTCGAGCAGGCCGACCGCGGAGCTGCCGCTCTCGATGTCGAGGTCGCCGCGCGTCACTTGCACGACCTGCTTGGGGTCGAGCTTGGGGATCATCGTGGCGGCCAGCAGCACCTTCTGCACGCTCGCCGGCGTCTGGTATCCGTGCGCGTCGCACGCCCCGAGGACCTGGCCGGTGTCCAGGTCGGCGACCAGCCACGTGCTGGCGGTGAGCTTCGGCGGCGCGGGCGCGCCGGCGGGGATCGCGAGGCCGGTGGTGGCGAGCGCCTCGCCGCCGACCCGCGCGTTGGCCGGGTCGAGGGCGGGCGCCTTCGGCTTGGGCGGGCGCTTTGGGGGCGGCGAGAGCTTTTCGGTGGGGCACGGCACCGCCGGGGCAGCCTTCGCGACCGGCCCCACCGCCTCGGCTGGCCCGGCCTTCGCGACCGGCCTCACCACCGGCGCCGCCTTCGCGACCGGCGCGTCCTCCGCGAGCGGCGCGGCCACCGCGAGCGGCGCGGCCACCGCGACCGGGGCCGCAGCGGCGACCGGGGCGGCCATGGCGACCGGCGCGGGTCCCAACACGGCCGCGAGCACCGAGCCAACCAATGCCGCGACCAGGACCCGTCCGTTCATCGCGATCAGGCTAGCCAAACAGAGGAGTCCTCGCATCCCCCGGTGGCGCTGAGCCGCGAATCAGGGCCGGCCGCGCTCAGAGCCCGGCCGCGCTCAGGCCAGGAGCGAGCGCAGCTCCGCGTCGAGGTCGACGTATCCGCCCTCGCGGCCGCGCGGCACGATCGCGAGCATATCGGCCGCGAACCGGCACAGCGGCAGCCGCGGCAGGTCGATGCCGAGCACGTCGCGGCCGTTGCGCAGCACCACGCTCACCACGGTGCCGCCGGGCTGTAGGCCGACCAGCACATCGCCCTGCCCGGCCGTGCCGGTCAGGCCCGCGATCAGCAGGTCGCGCGCGAACACCCAGCACGACGCCGCCGTCGCGTCGGCGCTGACGATCAAGTGGACCGCGTACGGGTCGTCCGCGGCATAGCCCAGCCCGACGCTGACCCTGCCGTCCACCGTCGCCGAATACGCATGGCCCTCCAGGAGCTGCCATGCCGAGCGCTTCGTCGCCAACCCATCCTCCTCGTCGAAGACCTTATATGTACGTTGGCAACAGCGCTTCGGTTGAACCCGAAAAGACACATAGGCAAAACCGAGCGTGACCGGGGGCACACGCGCACAGGATGGTCACCCGGAACGCGGACCCGAGGTGGCAGTCTGGAGGTCATGCGGACGCGCACCGATCTTGTCGAAGACCTCATGAGCCGGTTCCCGCACATCCCGCGGGAGGCCGTGCTCAAGGAAGATCTGCTCCGCGGGGGCATGGCGTTCGACGAGTCGGTGCTCACCGACGGTGACGACGGCGAGGTCAAGCCGAAGTCGTACTTCATCTTCTCCTTCGACCACCGCACGCTCCCCGAGCTCGGCGCCGCCGCCCTGCGCCGCCCGCCGGAGGAGGTCGTGCTCACCGGTGGGCCCTACGAGCTGCGCCGCACCGTGGTGTCCGTGCGGGTCAACCCGGACTCCCCGTACCGCGTGATGGCGGGCGACGACGGCGTGGCGCGCCTGCACCTCGACGGCCGGCCGATCGCGGACGTCGGGCTCCCGCCGATGCCCGACTACTACCGCCACACCCTCGCCAACGGCAAGTCGGTGATGGAGGTGGCGCCCACGATCCAGTGGGGCTACCTGATCTACCTGACGGTCTTCCGGGTGTGCCAGTACTTCGGCGCCAAGGAGGAGTGCCAGTACTGCGACATCAACCACAACTGGCGGCAGCACAAGGCGGCGGGCCGGCCGTACACGGGCGTGAAGCCGGTCGAGGAGGTGCTCGAGGCTCTCGCGATCATCGACCGTTACGACACGGCCGGCACCTCCCACGCGTACACGCTGACCGGCGGCAGCGTGACGTCCAAGGTGGACGGTCTCGCGGAGGCCGACTTCTACGGGCGCTACGCCAAGGCGATCGAGGAGCGCTTCCCGGGCCGGTGGATCGGCAAGGTGGTGGCCCAGGCGCTGCCCCGCGCCGACGTGCAGCGCTTCCGCGACTACGGCGTGCAGATCTACCACCCCAACTACGAGGTGTGGGACAAGCGGCTCTTCGAGCTCTACTGCCCCGGCAAGGAGCGGTACGTGGGGCGCGAGGAGTGGCACCGCCGCATCCTCGAGTCGGCCGAGGTCTTCGGGCCGCGCAACGTGATCCCCAACTTCGTCGCCGGCATCGAGATGGCCGAGCCGTTCGGCTTCACCACGGTCGACGAGGCGATCGCGTCGACGACGGAGGGCCTCCAGTACTTCATGTCCCGCGGCATCCTCCCCCGCTTCACCACCTGGTGTCCGGAACCGACCACGCCGCTTGGCCGCACCAACCCGCACGGCGCGCCGCTGGAGTACCACATCCGGCTGCTCGAGACGTACCGCGCGACGATGGAGGCCAACGGCCTGTCGACTCCACCCGGGTACGGCCCGCCGGGCGCCGGCAACGCGGTGTTCTCGGTCAGCTCCTTCATGGACACGCTGCCGGCCGACGCGCCCGTGTCGGCGTGACAGTCCTCGTCTTCTCCCGGACCACGGGGTTTCGCCACGCCTCGATACCGGCGGGAATCGAGACGTTTCAGCAGCTGGCCGGCGACGTCGAGGCCACCGAGGACCCGGCCGCCCTGGAGCGCCTCGACGAGTTCGCCGCCGTCGTCTTCCTCAACACCAACGGCGAGGTGCTCACCGGCGCCGGGCGGGCGGCCCTGGAAAGGTTCGTGCGGGGCGGCGGCGGCTTCCTCGGCGTGCACTCGGCGGCGGCGACCGAGTACGACTGGCCGTTCTACGGTGAGCTCGTCGGCGCGTGGTTCGACCGGCACCCTGCCGTGCAGCCCGCCACGATCACCGTGTCCGATCCAGATCACCCGGCAACCGACCATCTCCCGACGGCGTGGGCGCGGGTCGACGAGTGGTACGACTTCCGCTCCCGGCCGGACGCGCGGGTGCTGCTGCGGGTCGACGAGTCGACGTACGAGGGCGGTGGCATGGGCGCCGACCACCCGGTCGCGTGGTGCCACGAGCGGCTCGGCGGCCGGTCCTTCTACACCGCGCTCGGCCACACGATCGAGTCCTACGCCGAGCCGGCATTTCGGCGACATCTCTCGAAAGCACTGCGCTGGGTAACTAACATATCCACGCATGGGCATTGATGAGAGAACATCTCGACGGGCCTTCATCGCGTCCGCGTCGGCGGCCGCCGCTGTGCCATTGATCGGTGCGGCGGCCCCGGCGTCGGCCGGCGGCCACGGGACACCACCCGGGCCGGGCCGCCCCATCCACCCCCAACGGCCGAGCCGCGCCCTCCGGGCACTGCTCGACGACATCGACCGCCGCCGCATCGAGGCCACCGTGCGCCGCCTCGTCGCGTTCGGCACCCGCCACACCCTTTCCAGCCAGGACGACCCCGTCCGCGGTATCGGCGCCGCGCGGGACTGGATCTTCGACCAGCTCAGCGGGTACGCCGCGGCGTCCGGCGGCCGGATGACCGTGGAGAAGCAGTCGTACACGCAGGAGCCAGGCCCGCGCATCCCGGTGCCGACGGTGATCAGCAACGTGCTGGCCACGCTGCGCGGCACCGTCTCCCCCGAGCGGGTGTACGTGATCTCGGGCCACTACGACTCGCGCGTCAGCGACGTGCTCAACGCGACCGCCGACTCCCCCGGCGCCAACGACGACGCGTCCGGCGTGGCGGTGGTGATGGAGCTCGCCCGGCTCTTCGCCACCCGGCCGACCGCGGCCACGCTCGTCTTCACCGCGGTCGCCGGTGAGGAGCAGGGCCTGTTCGGCTCGGCGTTCCAGGCACGGCAGTACAAGGCGGCCGGCACCGACGTCCAGGGCATGTTCAGCAACGACATCATCGGCAGCAGCCTCGCCGACGACGGCACCCGCGACCCGCGCACGATCCGGCTCTTCGCCGAGGGCGTGCCGACCGCGGAGACGCCGGCCGAGGCCACGGTGCGGCAATCAGTGGGCGGTGAAAACGATTCGCCTTCACGCCAGCTCGCCCGCTTCGTGCAAGACGTGGCGGAAAACGACGCGACCGGAATGGACGTCCGCATCATCTATCGCCGCGACCGCTATTTGCGCGGCAGCGACCACATCTCGTACCTCCAGCAGGGTTACCCGGCGGCCCGCTTCACCGAGCCGAACGAGGATTTCCGCCACCAGCACCAGGACGTGCGCGTCGAGGACGGCGTGCAGTTCGGCGACCTGCCCGAATTCTGCGACTTCGGCTTCATCACGCGGGTCGCCAAGGTCAACGGCGCCGCGCTGTGGTCGCTGGCCAACGGCCCCGGCACACCCAAGGGCGTCAACATCCTCACCGCCGCGCTCACCAACGACACGACTTTGCGCTGGCAGCGGGGCACGGATCCGGATCTCGCCGGGTACGAGGTGGTGTGGCGGGAGACGACCGCGCCCGAGTGGACGCACGTGATCCCGGTCGGCGACGTCACCACGGCCACGATCGACCTGTCGAAGGACAACGTGTTCTTCGGCGTGCGGGCGGTGGACCGGGCAGGTCTGCGGAGCCCGGTCGCTTTCCCCACACCCGCGTCCAGCTGACTCGGGCGGTTCCGACCGATTCGGTCAGTTCCCCTTTCTTTGGTGCTTTCCGGCCGCGCGAAATGCGCGGCCGGACCCATTTCTCCCACGCGCCGAGAATCATGTTTCCGACAGACCGCGCTCTTCCCAACCGGATCCCCAAAGCGATCATTGACGGCCGTTAAGATGACGCGCAATTCACCGCTGTGTTACGGATCGATTGCCATCTGTACGTACGGGGCGCGGTGAGCGACGTGCGGCGACGTTGCCGCATCCGTGCGGTGGGTGGCGCCTCGGCGCCGCGGCGAGCGAGGTGGCTGAGTGATTCGGGTCCTCCTGGGCCAGCGGGGCCGGTTGGTCCGCGAGGCGCTGTCGGCGGTCATGGCCTCGGCCGACGACCTCGAGGTCGTGGCCGAGCTGTCCCGCGCCGACGAGGTATTGCCGACCGCCCGCCGCGACCGGCCGCACGTGGCGGTGCTCGACGTGGCGCTGCCCGGTCCGGTCGCCGTGGCCGACCTGTGCCCGACGCTGTGCGCCGCGCTGCCCGCGTGCGGGGTGCTGATCCTGCTCGACCGCCAGTCCGGCGCGGGCGTCGGCCGCTCGCTGGCCCGCCTGGCGCCCCGGGTCGGCTTCCTGGGCACCGAGACCTCGCCGTACGACCTGGTCGAGAGCGTGCGCCAGCTGGCCCGCGGCGAGCCGGTGCTCGACGCCGAGGTGGCCGTCGCCGCGCTCACCGCCGACGAAAACCCGCTGACCGACCGCGAGTGCGAGGTGCTCCGCATGGCACTTGACGGCGCCCCGGCCAAGGAGATCGCGCAACGGCTATACCTGAGCGCCGGGACGGTGCGTAACTACCTGTCCCGCATCCTCGCCAAGACCGGCGCCCGCACCCGCATCGAGGCGATCCGCATCGCCCAGGACTCCGGCTGGATCTGACGGGTCGGCCGCGGACCAGTGGCCGACCAGCTCGCGGTAGAGCGGCGACGTGGCCAGCAGTGCCTCGTGGTCGCCGAGCGCGGCGCCGGTGCCGTCGAGCACGAGCACCCGCCGCGCCCGAAACGCGGAGCTGATGCGGTGGGCGATCACGATGAGCGTCCCCTCCCGGGCCGCGAACGCCTCCTCCGCCACCCGCTCGGCCGCCGGGTCGAGGTGGCAGGTCGCCTCGTCGAGCACCGCGATCGGTGCCGGCGAGAGATAAGCGCGGGCCAGCGCGAGCTGCTGCCGCTCCCCCGCCGACAGCTCGGCCGGGCGCAGGTCGGCGTCGAGTCCGCCGAGGCGGGCGACCAGCCCGGCCGCGCCGACCGCCGCCGCGGCCGCCTCGACGTCGGCGGTGGACGCCGAAGGGCGCAGGTAGGTGAGGTTGTCCCGGACGGTGCCGGCGAACGCGTACGCCTCCTGCGGGATCAGCACGCGCGCCGGCTCCGGCAGGTCGACCGCCGCGCACCCGCCCACGAGCACCGTGCCGGCGCCGGGCCGGAGCAGGCCGCACACCAGGCCGGCCAGCGTGGACTTGCCGATGCCGCTCGGGCCGACGACCGCGAGGTGGTCGCCCTCGGGCAGGTCGAGGTCGAGGGCGCGGAGCACCGGCTCGGCGTGCGGCCCGTAGGCGAACGTGACGCCGCGCAGCGCCACCGCGTACCCGCGCGGGGTGGCCGCCCGGTGCGGCGGCGGTGGCTGGTCGGCGGCGTCCAGGACGCGGCTGAGCGTCACCACGAAGCGCAGGCCGCTGCCGCCGAGCCCGTTGAAGAGGCGGCCCAGGGCCGGCTGGAGTCCGAAGAGGACGTAGGTCAGCCCACCCAGGACGGCGCCGGCGGTCACGCCGTTGCCGACCAGCCACGGTCCGGCGGCGAGGACGACGATCAGCGGGACCCAGCCGCCGAACACGAAACAGAGCGTGCGGAGCACCGACACCCACGCGAGGCCGCGCTCGGCGGCCGCCTGGTCGGCGATCGGGCCGCTGACCATCGCGGCCGCGTGGTCCTCGGCGCCCCGCGCGGCGATGTCGCGGGTGGCGGCGAGCACCGAGCCGGTGGTGGTGGCCAGGCGCTCGTCGGCGCGGACGGCGGTGCGGTAGCGGTCGGCGGCGAGCCCGAGCGTCGCCACGAACGCGAGGCACCCCAGCAGGAACGGGGGCAGGATCAGCAGCGCGATCAGCGGCGCGATCGAGAGCAGGCCGGCGACGGCGCCGACGACCGTGACGAGGAAGCCGCGGCAGACCACGATCAGCCCGGCGTACGTGTCGCGGACGGTCTCCACCTGCCGGGTCAGCCGCGCCACCGCGCCGTCGTCCGCCCGCCCGGCCGCCCCGGCCCGCAGCGCGCCCTTGACCACGCGGCGGACGAGGTCGTCGCGGACCGGCTCGACGAGGTCGCTGAGGGCGCGGAAGACCTGCCGCGCGCCGACCGCGCCGGCCAGGCCGGAGACCAGGAGGACGCCCAGCCAGGCCATCCCGACCATGGGGCGGCCGGCGAGGAAGCCGTCGTCGACCGCGCGCGCGACGGCGAGGCCGAGCACCGCCGACGGGAGCGCCTCGGGCACCGACCACGCGACGAGCGCCAGCGAGGGCCGCCGTCGCAGACCCGCGACCGCGTACCTCAGCTCCCGCTTCATCGCGCCCTCCGCTCCGCGCCGTGGCTCACTGGAACACCTCGCGGTACTCCGGGTCGGCCCACAGGTCGGCGTGGCGACCCACCGCCCGCACCCGACCCTCGGCCAGCCACACGACAAGGTCGGCGCGGCCCGCGGTGGCGGCGCGGTGGGTGACGACCAATCTGGTACGGCCGGCGCCCGACCCGGTCAACGCGGCCGCGATCCGCACCTCGGTCGCGGTGTCCACACTGGACGTGGCGTCGTCGAGTACGAGCAGCCGGTCGGCGTGCCAGGCGCGGGCGAGGCCGAGCCGCTGCGCCTCGCCACCGGACATGGGCGCCTCGTCGAGCGGCGTGTCGTATCCCTCGGGGAGCCGGCTGACGAACTCGTGCGCGTGCGTGGCGTGCGCCGCCGCGCGTACCCGGTCGCGGGGAAGCCCGAGCCCGACGGCGTCGGCGACCGTGCCGCCCACCAGGACCGGCCGTTCGAAGGCGCAGCCGACCGCCGCGCGCAGCGCGGGGCGGCTGAGCTCGGCCAGCGGCACGCCGTCGAGGAGCACGCGGCCGGAGTCGGGGTCGCGCAGGCGGGCGGCGAGCGCGGCGAGCACCGACTTGCCCGCCCCGGAACGGCCGACCACCGCGACGGTCGCGCCGCCGGGCACCATCAGGTCGACTCCGTGGAGCAGCGCGGCGCCGTCGTCGCCCCGGGCCGTGACCCCTTGGAACTCCACGGTGCCCGGCCCGTCCGGCACAGTGGACTGTCCATGCTGGACGGCGGGGGTGTCGAGGATCTCGGCCGCCCGCCGGACGCCGGCCCGGGAGCGGGCCAGCCGGCCGAGCACACCGGTGAGGGTGCTGAGCCCGGCG
The DNA here is from genome assembly GCF_059359075.1 of Phytohabitans sp. LZ39. NCBI lineage: Bacteria > Bacillati > Actinomycetota > Actinomycetes > Micromonosporales > Micromonosporaceae > Phytohabitans > Phytohabitans sp. LZ39. Next base: position 431,537 of record NZ_JCADBM010000004.1, read on the forward strand.
CCGATGGTCGCGTACCGGCTGGCGGCGAAGAGCTCCCCGGCGCTGATCCGCCCGTCGGAGAGCGCGAGGCCGCCGGCGGCGAGCACGGCGATCAGGATGAGCGGCCCGACGACCGCCGCCTGCGCGCTGGCGCGGGCCAGCACCCGCCAGGTGTCCGCGCCGTGCCGGTGCAGCTCGTCGAGGGGTTCGAGGATCCGCCGCTCCTCACGGTCGACCGTGCCGGCGGCGGCGATGGTGCGCGCGCCGACGAGGGACTCGGTGAGGCGGGCGGAGATGCGGCCCTGGGTCCGCTGGTACGCCGCGACGGCCCGCGTCGTCTGCTGCGTGAACGCCCGCAGCACGAGGGCGACGAGCGCGAGCCCCGCGAGCAGGACCACGGCCAGCCAGGGGTCGATGAGGGCCAGCAACACCAGCGCGCCGGCCGGCGGAAGCAAAGCGGTCGCGGCCGAGACGAGGGCGACGCCAGCCTGCCCGGCCTCGGCGGCGTTTCCGGAGACCCGGCTGACGAGGTCGCCGTTGTCGAAGACCCGCCCGACGCGCGGCCCGACCGCGAGGGTGTGCCGGATCAACCAGCCGCGCAGCCACGCGGTGGCGCCCGCGGCGCTGGCGGTGCCCGCGTACGCGCCGGCGATCTCGATGGCCATGCTCAGCAGCACGAGCCCGCACGCGACGAGCACCCACCGCCCGCTCGAGGCGTCCGCTCCGCCCGCGACGATGGCGTCGATCGCCCGGCCCAGCACCGCCGGCAGAGTCAGGGTGACCGCGGCGCCGGCCACCGCGGCGAGCGCCATGACCGGGAGCCACGCCCCACCTTTCCGGCCGACCGTGGCGAGCGTCGCCGTCACATAGACTCCCTTCCAGCGCCACGGCCCCGGGCGACCGACATTCGTCCGGGACCGTGGCTTCAGCGGAGCTGCTGGATCAGTTGTGGCAAAGCAGCAGGCTCAGGTTGCTCTCGTGGCACAGGGTGAGGCTGACGTTGCTGGGCGGGCAGCTGGCGCTCGCGCTGCTGCCGTGGCCGCCGCCGTCGCCGCCGGTCTCGAAAGCCTTGGTCTCCATCGCCTGAAGGTCGAGCAGTGCCATGGTGGTTCCTCCCTCTAACTGGGTGTTACCTGTCCCGCACCGGTCGGTGCGGGAGACTGTGGGGCGGTGCGCCGCGCGCTGGGGTGCAGCAGCGGCGCGTGCACCGGTTCGCCGTGCAGCGCGGCGCCGAGCGCCAGCAGCACGCCGGCGGTGCCGGTGGCGAGGTCCATCGAAAGGCGCATGAGCGTGGTGCCTGGGAAGGCGAAGCCGTCGCCGTACGGCACGGCGTGCCAGCCCATGTTGCGCACCTGCGTGGCCACGCGCGGGTCGGTGGCCGGATCGGGGCTGCGGCTCGCCAGGTAGAGCAGCGTGCCGGCGCGGCCGTTGAAGAGGCCGGGGAAGACGTACAGCTTGGACTCGGCGGCCAGTTCGGCGCCCCGGGCCGCCGCGGCGAACTCCTCGTCGTCCCGCCGGGCCAGGTACTCGTCGAGCACCAGCCCGACGCCCACGCTGCCCACGTCGAGGTACGGCATCGTGCGCCAGTCTTCGTTGACGTGCAGCTCGCCGGTGTCGCGGGTCATGCAGCGGCGAAGATCCTGCCGCAGGGCCACGGCGGCGTGGTCGAGGTACGCGGGGTCGCCGGTGTCGTCGTAGGCGCGCAGCAGCAGCAACGCCGGACCCGAAGAACCCTGCATCAGCCCCGCGTGCGGGTGCTTTCCGCCGCTGATCTCCGGCACGGAGTCGACCGGGCCCAGCCGCTCGGCGACGAGCTCGGCGGCCCGGTGCGCGGCGACCCGCAGCGCCGGCTCGCCGGTGTGGTCGGCGAAGTGCAGCAGGTTGAGCCCGATGCCCGCCAGGCCGCCCTGCAAGTCCAACCCGAGCGACTGCCAGTCTTCGCGCAGGCACATGTCGATCGCCTCGAGCGCCGCCTGGCGGTGGCCGAGGTGGTCCAGGACGAACGCGACGCCGTGCAGCCCGTCGTAGAGGCCGGGCGTGGTGCCGCTTTCCGGGCTGCCGGCCTTGGCGAGCAGCCACTGCTCTAGCTCCTCGTGGCGGCCGGCACCGGTGACCGACAGCGCGTACAGGACACCGGCGGCGCCGTACGCCATGTTGATCCCGCCGCCGGCCGAGAACTGCCGGACGTCGCCCGGGAACAGGCGGTCGTCGCGGTCGGGCGTGGCGCTGGCGAGGATCGCCCGGGTGAGGTCGTCGCGCAGCCGCGGCCATTCGACGTGCCAGGGTGGCGGCGCCGGCGCGCCGGGCGCGATCACCTCGGCGCCCTCCTCCAGGAACTCCCGCGGCACCGGATAGTGCTCGGCGACGACCTCCACGTGGTGGCGCACCTTCGGCCGGTGGATCCACACCATGTTGCTCAGCGGGAGGAAGAGCGCGAAGCGCAGGCAGGCCAGGCCGTACCGGTCGACGTCCAGTCCCTTCGTGCCGCGCGGCGCGCTGAAGCCCTGGTTGCCGAGCGCCGGCCAGGTCGCCTGCTCGACCGGCGCGGCCACCTCGAAGTCGAGGAGGTACACCCTGTCGTCCTCGGTGACCATCACGTTGTGCATGTGCATGTCGCCGTAGACGACGCCCCGCTCGTTGATGCCGCGGATCGTCTCGGACACCTGCGCGAAGATGCCGAGTGCCCACTCGGCGTACTCCGCCGTCTCCGCCTCGCCGGCGTTGATTTTGGTGAGCGGGAAGCGCCGCACGACGGCCCGGCTCAGCGACACCGCGTCGACGTACTCCATCGCCAGGAAGCGGTGCTCGCCGACCCAGAAGAGGTCGAGCACCTCGGGGACACCGGGGACGCCGGCGAGGCGGCGCAGCACGTCGTACTCCCACTCGACGCGGTGTGCCGCGTCCTCGCCGCGACCGTCGATGCCGGCGTGCGGCCGGCCCTCCTTGAGCACGACGGGCCGGCCGGTCGCCTTCTCCGTGCCGGCGTAGACGCCGCCGCCGTTGGAGAAGTGCAGCACGCGCTCGATCTCGTACGGCAGGTCGGCGACGCTGACCGCGTTGCGGGCGGCGAGGTGCGGCGCGAGGAAGTCGGGCAGCGTCACCCACTCCGGCACGTAGAACACCGGGTCGCGGCGGTCCGGCACCAGGGTGCCGGTCGCGTCGGCGATCGCCGGCACGACCGAGCCGTCCGGTGCGACGCAGTAGCGGCGGCTGAACGCGCCGTACCGCACATGCAGCGGGCCGGCGCCCCAGCGCAGGTCGCTGAGGATGTACGGGTTGGGCTCGCCGTCGAGCAGCTCGCCCAGCTCGCGCAGGATGGTGTGGCAGGCGTCGTCGTCGGCGGGGTAGATCGTGACGAGCTTGCCGCTGTAGCCGCGGGGCGCGTACTTGGTGACGCGGCCGACGAGCGCGCTCGGCGAGAGGAGGAACTTGAAGTTGATGCCGCGCGGCATGCAGTAGTCCCAGACGGTGTCGAGGATCTTGTCCGCGTTGCTCAGGGTGGCGGATACGTGGATCTTCCAGCCCTGGTCCGGGAGGTCGCTCTGGTCACACAGGAACGTCCACCAGTCACCCGACTCTTTGCGGGTCCAGCCGTCGGCGAGGGGGCGGTCGGCGGTGCGAAACGGTGCCTTCTTGGCGGCGTGGTGGACGTCGTAGAACAACGGACTCGCCGCGCAGAACGCTTCGTATCGATAGTCCATCCGGCCACTCGCCTTCGTTCCTTCGTATTGGTGATGCTCATCCTGACGACTGAGGTGGGCCTCTCCTAGTGCCCACCGTCACGTCTGCCAAATGAGGAAGGCGGCACCTACGTATGCGTATTTCACATGTCGATAGTGGCAATACCTATCGCGGCTATAGGCCTTTGTCGATCAGATCCAACCTGATTCCTGCGCGATACGCACGGCTTCGATGCGCGTGCGCGCGCCCACCTTCGCCACCACTCGGGACAGGTAGTTGCGCACGGTGCCGGGCGAGAGATGCAGCCGGGCCGCGATGTCCTTGGCCGGCGAACCGGTCGCCGCGATCTCCAGGATCTCGGCCTCGCGGTCGGTCAGCGGGTTCTTCCGGTTGAGCGCCGCGGCCGCCAACCGAGCGTCGGCGACCGCCTCACCGCGGGCCAGCCGCCGCACCCCGTCGACGACCCGCTGCGGTGCGACCTGGTCGCCCAGAAACCCGCACGGCTGCGCCTGATGGCGTACGGCCAACGCGAGCCGCCGCGCCTGCTTGTGCGAGGCGAGGACGAGCGCCGGGCACGGAAGACAGGGGGTGCGGCGCTCACCCGCCATCACGCCGAGGTCGGTCACGACCACGTCGGGCCGGAGCGACCGGATGAGGGCCGCGGCGTCGTCGCCGCCGTCCCCCTCACCCACCACGTGGATGTCGTCCTGCGCTGACAGGACGAACGCGAGCGCTCCCCGAACGAGCGCTCCATCGAGGATCAGCAATGTCCGGATCACGGTTACTCTTTAGCACACGATCATGACGGCCGCTTGACGAGTGCCCTTACCGCGACTTTTCTCCCCGTTACCCCGTAGTTCTCGAGGCGCGTTTCACGCTGAATGAAACCCCTATTCACCCACTCACTTCGAGATCGTGACCCACGGGAGGATGGCCGTCCGGCTATCATGCCGGCCCGGCGATTACCGCTCGAAACTGAGCTGCCAATCAGTAAACGGCGGAGGGCCCCGGGTGACCGCACCCCGGGGCCCCTCTCGCCGAACGCGCCTACTCGTAGGCGATCGCTTGCAGGACGTTCAGCCGGGCGGCGCGCCAGGCCGGCCACAGCGCGGCAAGGACGCCCGCGACCACGGCGACCACCACGAAGACGATCAGGCTGACCCACGGGATCGCGACCACGGTGAGGAAGTCGCGCTCGATCAGGGCCGACGACAGCGCGGCACCGAGCCCCACCCCGACGATGATCCCGAGCAGGCAGCCGAACACCGCCATCACCACCGACTCCGTAGCCACCATGCGCATCACGCCGCGCCGGTTGAGCCCGACCGCGCGGAGCAGGCCCAGCTCGCGGGTCCGCTCGAAGATGCTCAGCAGCAACGTGTTGAGGATGCCGAGCAGCGCGATGAGGATGGCCACGCCCAGCAGCACGTAGATGATGCCGAGCGCGATGTCGACGAAGCTGTTGAACTCCTCCAGCAGGCTGGACCGGTCGCCCACCGTCACCAGTGGATAGTCGGCCATGACGCGCTCGATGTCGGCGACCACCGCGTCGGTGTTCGCGCCCTGGTCGAGGCTGACGTAGCCCTGGTAGGCCAGCGGGCCGCCGAAGCTGGCCACGGCCGCCTTGGGCACGATCATCGAGTCGGTCCAGATCGGCGTGGACTCGTAGACGCCGATCAGGCGGTACGGCTGCTCGCCGCCCTTGTCGAACTGGACCGGGACGCTCTGGCCGACCTCCCAGCCACGCGACTTGAACGTGTTTTCGTCGGTGACGAACTCGCCCGGCTGGAGCGTGCGCAGCTCGCCCTCGACCGCCTTCATCGAGAACATGTCCCGGCCCACGGCGAGGTCGTCCATCGCCAGCACGCCGCCGAACGGCGCGCTGCCGCCGTCCACCTTCGACTCGATCGACACGTAGAAGGGCTGGGCCTGGTCGACGCCGGGCACGGCCCGCACGTTGTCCAGGGCCTTCTCCGGGAAGCCGACCTCGCCGGGCGGGCCGGCGGTGTTGCTGGTCTGGATGATGACCTCGGCGCCGACGGAGGCGTTGATGGTCTGGTCGATCGTCTTGGTGAACGACTCGCCCAGCACGGTCGCCGCGCTCACCAGCGTCACCCCGATCATCAGGGCGGCGGCGGTGACCGCGGTGCGGCGCGGGTTGCGCAGCGCGTTGCGCACGCCGAGGCGGCCGCTCATGCCCCAGCCGACCGCCCGGCCGATCAGCCCCGCGATCGGCTTGGTCAGCAGCGGCGACATGATCACCACGCCGAGGAACGTGAGCAGCGAGCCGAACAGCAGCGGGGTGAGCGACGAGCCGACCAGGCCGAGCACCAGCAGCGCGACGCCCGGCACCGCGAACACGAGGCCGACGATGGTGAGCACCTTCAGCGGCTTGTCCGGGCGGGACACCTCGCGCATCGCCGCGAGCGGCGGCACCGCCGAGGCGCGGATCGCCGGGACGAACGCGGAGACGACCGTGACCGTGACGCCCACGAGGTACGCGAGGATCACCGGCGTGGCGCTCACCGTGATGCCGGCCCCGGGCAGCTGGGCGCCGATGAGCGCGGTCAGCGCGGCGCTGCCGGCGAGGCCGAGCCCGATGCCGGCGAGCAGGCCGAGCGTGGAGCCGACCACGCCCACGAGCACCGCCTCGATCAGCACCGAGCCGGTCACCTGTCCCCAACTCGCCCCCATCGCGCGGAACAGGGCCAGCTCCGAGGCGCGCTGGGCGACCAGGATGTTGAACGTGTTGAAGATCAGGAAGATGCCGACCAGCAGCGCCACGATCGCGAACGGACCGAAGAAGTACGTGGTGAGCTGCGAGAGCCCCGCCTGCACGTCGTTGGCCGCGTCCTCGTTGGCCTGCTCGCCGGTCTTCGCCTCGAACCCGGTCGGCACGATCGGCGCCACCTGCTCGCGCAGCTGCTCCTGGGTCACGCCGTCGCGCGCGGAGAGCAGAGCCGAGGAGAAGAGCCCCTCCTGCCCGTAGAACGTGCGCTGGGCGAAGGACTGCTCGAAGAGAACGAGCGTCTCGCCGGCCAGCGACTCGCGGTCGCCGTCGTAGACCGCGATGCCGGTGATGGTGAACTCGCGCGCCTCGTTCACCTCGGGCAGGTAGACCTTGAGGCGGTCGCCGGTCTTCGAGTGGGTCTGCTCCGCCGTGTACCGCGTGATCGCGACCTCGGTGTCCGACGACGGCCAGCGGCCGTCGGCGAGCTCGACAAGGGCGAGCTCGTCGTCGCTGTTGCGCGAGCCGCCGATCTGCGGCGCGCCGGACGTGGTGACCGGCTTGCCATCCTGCCGGTCGAACGGGATCACGCCGAGCGCGCTCACGTCGCCGTAGACCGCCCGCGCGCCGGGCAGCGCGGCCATCGCGTCGATCTGCGCCTGAGTGATCTTGGGCAGCGGGTCCTGGTCCTGGCCGTCTTCGGTGAGCGCCACCTGGACGTCGACGTGCTGGTTGATGTTCGTGAAGAGCCGCTCGAAGCGGGCGCCCAGCGAGTCGGTGAGCACGAACGCGCCGGACAGGAACGACACGCCCAGCACGATCGCCACGATCGCGAGCGTGAGCCGCAGCTTGCGCGAGAAGAGGCTCTTGAGGCTGGCCCGCAACATCACGCGCCGCCCGTCGTCACGTCGAGGTGCTTGAGCTTGTCGAGCACGCCCTCGGCGGTGGGCTCGGCCATCTCGTCGACGATGTGGCCGTCGGCGAGGAAGATGACCCGGTCCGCGTACGAGGCGGCGTTGGGGTCGTGGGTGACCATCACGATGGTCTGCCCGAAGTCGCGCACCGAGTTGCGCAGGAAGCCGAGCACCTCGGCGCCGGAGCGGGAGTCGAGGTTTCCGGTCGGCTCGTCGGCGAAGACCACGTCCGGCCGCGACACCAGCGCCCGCGCGCACGCCACCCGCTGCTGCTGGCCGCCGGAGAGCTGGCTGGGCCGGTGGCCGAGCCGGTCGCCGAGGTTGACGGTGGTGATCACCGTCTTGTACCAGTCGGGGTCGGGCTTGCGGCCGGCGATGGAGAGCGGCAGCAGGATGTTTTCCTCGGCGGTGAGCGTCGGCAGCAGGTTGAACTGCTGGAAGATGAAGCCCACCCGGTCGCGGCGCAGCTTCGTCAGGCCGCTGTCGCCGAGCCCGGTGATCTGCGTGTCACCGATGAAGGCCTGCCCCCGGCTGAGCGCGTCGAGCCCGGCGAGGCAGTGCATGAGCGTCGACTTGCCCGAGCCGGACGGACCCATGATCGCGGTGAAGCGGCCCTTTTCGAGCTCGACGCTCACGCCGCGAAGCGCGATCACCTGCGCCTCGCCGCTGCCGTATACCTTCCACGCGTCGACCGCTCGGGCGGCGATTTCCGTGGTCGTTGTCGTCATGCCACACACCGTAAGGGCAGACGACCGCCGATCCGTCCTACCTGAGGAGGGTCGCGGCCTCACCCTAAGGAAGGTCTCCCGGCTCCGCCACTCCTACCCGACCCCCGAACTCCGCGGCCGCCGCGGCGACGGCGGACGCCGGGTCGGTGCCCGGCCACAGGTGGGTGAGCACCAGCCGCCCCACGCCCGCCGCCTCCGCCCATCCGCCGGCGAGGCGGGCGCTGCCGAGGTAGGCCCGCGAGTCTTCCGGCACCTCGTCCACATAGGTCGCGTCTGCGATCAGCACGTCGGCGCCGCGGGCCAGCTCCACCACCGCTTGGCTCGGGCCGGTGTCCCCTGTGTACACGAGCGTGCGCCTGCCCGCCGCCAGCCGAAGACCCGCGTTCGGCAGCCAGTGCGGCAGCAGCCGGGTCTCCACACTGAACGGTCCGATGTGGAACGCGTCGCCCGGCGCGAACGGGCGCGGATCGTACGCGGCGTCGAGCATCCCCGGCCGGTCGAGCGCGAGCACGGCGTCCAGCGCGCCGGGCGGGGCGTACACGGCGAGGGGTGGCGGCGGGTCGTCCGCGAGCGCCCGCGCGCGCAGCAGCGGGTTGAGGTCGGCGCAGTGGTCGGGGTGGCCGTGGCTCACGTACACCGCGTCGACGCCGCCGGCGGGCACGTGCGCGAGGAGGCGGGGCAGCGTGGCGTACCCCGCCTCGACGAGCAGCCGGAACCCGTCGTGCTCCACCAGGAAGCCGCTGCACGCCTGGCCGGCGTCCGGCCACGCGCCGCAGCCACCGAGGACGGTCAGGCGCACTTGGCCGCGAGCTCCGCCAGCAGGGGTACCGTGTGCGGCTGGTGCGGCTGCCGGCAGGAGAAGATGACCTGGTCGACACCGTGCTCGCCGAGCCGCCCCACGACCTCTTCCAGCTCGCCGGCGGTCGACCGCGCGGTCAGCACCGCGAGGGCGGTCTTCTCGATGTCGCCGTACGGGCGGCCCTCCCGCGCGCAGTGCTCGCGCAGCACGTCGAGCTTGTGCGGCAGCTCCGGGGTGTCGAAGAGGTTGGTGGCGTCCGCGTACCTCGCGACCAGGCGCAGCGTCTTCTTCTCCCCGCCGCCGCCGACGAGGATCCGCGGGTGCGGACGGCTCACCGCCGGTGGCGAGTTGAGTGGGCGGTCGAGCGTGTAGTGCTTGCCCGCGAACGGGCTCTCGTCGCCGGACCACATCCGCTTGGCGATCCGCAGCGTCTCCTCCAGCTGCTCGAAGCGCTCGGACACCGGCGGGAACGGGACGCCCAGGCCGGCCGACTCCTCCGCGTTCCAGGCGGCGCCGACGCCGAACCAGGCCCGCCCGCCGGAGAGCACGTCGAGCGTGGTGACCGTCTTGACCAGGATGCCGGGGTGGCGGTACACGACGCCGGTGACCATGGTGCCGAGCGTGATCCGCTCGGTGATCGCGGCCGCGTAGGACAGCGCCGAGTAGCCCTCCAGCATCGGCTCCTCGGCCGCGCCGACGCCCCGGATCTGGAAGAAGTGGTCCATCACCCAGAGGCTGGCCAGACCCGCCTGGTCGGCGTCGCGGGCGATGCGGGCGAAGGTGGGGGCGATCCGCTCCTGACCGCCGGGGTACGTGAAGCTGGGAATCTGGATGCCGATACGCACGGGCCCAAACCTACCCGCGTCATCCTCGAGGATGATCCGCGACGACGGGCGCCTGCCCGTACCGTGGGATCGTGCACCGGCTCAACCTGTGGCTGCGTGGCCATCCGTGGGTGGGCGACGCGGCGCTCGTCGCGTTCATGCTCTTCAGCTGGTCGCTACAGACCGGCCACGGGTGGCGGCCGCTGTGGGTGCAGGCGCTGGTGCTCGGCGGCCTGTTGCTGCCGCTGCTGTGGCGCCGCCGCCACCCGCTGCCCGCGGCGGCGGTCGTGCTGGCGTCGGCGGCCGCGGTCTACGCGGTGGAGCCGTGGGCCCACCAGCTGCCGGTCGCGGTGCTGGCACTCGACATCATGGTGTACACGCTGGTGGTCCAGGGCCGGCGCCGCCCGGCGGCCGTGCTGGCCGCGCTGACCGTCGGGTTCTACCTCGCGTGCACGCTGACCTGGTTCGAGTCGACGGATTGGGTGGCGGCCTCGGCCGGCTACCTGCTGATGGTCGCGCTCGCGTGGGCGGTCGGCGAGTTCATGCGGGCCCGCCGGGCGTACGACGCGGAGAAGGAGGCCCGCGCCGCCGCCGAGGAGCGCAACCGCATCGCCCGCGAGCTGCACGACGTGCTCGCGCACAGCGTGAGCGTGATGGTGGTCAACGCCGAGGGCGCCGCCCTGATGCGCCACTCGGATCCGGCGGTGGTCGACCGCACGCTCCAGACGATCAGCGCCACCGGCCGGGCCGCGCTCGCCGAGCTGCGCCGGCTGGTGGAGTCCTCGTCCCGCGAGCCGCAGCCGACCGCGGCCGACCTGCGCGAGCTGGCCGAACGGGTCGGCGCCGACCTGGCCGTGACCGGCGACGCCGAGGGCCTGCCGGCGAGCGCGGCCCTCCAGGCGTACCGCATCGTGCAGGAGGCCCTCACCAACGTGGTCAAGCACGCCCCGGCCGGCGCGGCCACCCACGTCAGCGTCGACTTCGGGGTGGCGGGCCGGGACCGGCGGGTACGCATCGAGGTCACCAACTCCGGCGGCACCCCGGTCAAGGTGCCGGCCCTGCCCTCATCCGGACACGGGCTGACCGGGATGCGCGAGCGGGTCGCCCTCTTCGACGGCACGTTCGACGCCGGCCCCACCCGCGACGGCGGCTTCCGCGTCGCCGCGACGCTCCAGGTGGACGCCGCGTGAGCGCCGACGCCGCCGGGGTGCTGATCTGCGACGACCAGGAGCTGATGCGGGTCGGCCTGCGCATGATCGTGGACAGCCAGCCCGACCTCACGGTGGTCGGCGAGGCCGCGGACGGCGCGGCCGCCGTCGCGCTGGCGCTGGAGCTCAAACCCGACCTGGTACTCATGGACGTGCGCATGCCGCGCCTGGACGGCGTCGCCGCCACGGAGCGGATCTGCGCCGCGCTCCCCGCCACCCGCGTGCTCGTGATCACGACGTTCGACCTCGACGAGTACGCCTACGCCGCGCTGCGCGCCGGTGCGAGCGGCTTCCTGGTCAAGGACTCCCCCGCCGCCGAGATGCTGGTGGCGATGCGCGGCGTCCTGCGCGGCGACGCGATGGTCGCGCCCTCGGTCACCCGCCGCCTCCTCGACCGCTACGTCACCGGCGTCGCCCCGGCCGACGCCGACCCCCGCCTGGCCTCGCTCACCGACCGCGAACGCGAGGTGCTGGGCCTGGTCGCCCGCGGCCTGTCCAACGCCGAGATCGCCGGAAAGCTCTTCCTGGGGGAGACGACGGTCAAGACCCACGTCGCCCGCATCCTCGCCAAGCTCCAGATCCGCGACCGCGTCCACGCGGTGGTCCTGGCCTACGAAACCGGTCTGGTACGCCCCGGCGGCTAAACCACGCTCCGGTGGCAACATCTTGCCCCCCGTTTCCACGGCGGGGACACTCGCCCGATGCCGATGCCCGGACGCGCGGCGAACGCCCTCGACTGGCTCCTCGTCTTCGTCACCCTCTGCCGGAGGAGTCGGCTACCCGCGCCGGACCTCCAGGAGCGCCGGCGCGACCGCGCCGGCCGCAACCGCTATCTGGACGCTTACTGGCGCGAGCAACGAGTCCACGTCGAGGTAGACGGCGCGCACCACATGGACGCCGGGCAGTGGGAGGCCGACATGCGCCGCCAGAACGAAGTCTGGCTACGCGGCGACCGCGTCCTCCGCTTCTCCGCCTGGCAGGTCCGCCACCACCCCACCTACGTCGTCGCGCTACTCCGCAGCGCGTTAGGCCTCGCGATCTAGAACGTTTAGGGCTGATATAGCGCACAAAGCGTTCTAGATCTGGAGGACGAGCGCGACGGCCGACCAGGGTGACGCGCGGCTACAAGATCGACTGCGACTGTCGCTGCTATGTCGATCACGAGGGAGTTTTTGCGGCGGCCTTGGGTTACCGGGGCGGTGGCGGCCAGCTCGGCGCGGCTCGCGGCCGCGATGACGGACGGGCTCGACCTGGAGCGGGCCGCCACCGTGGTGGAGCTGGGACCCGGCACGGGTGCGATCACCGAGGCGATCCTGCCGCGGCTCGCCGCCGGCACGCGGCTCGTGGCCGTCGAGCTCAACCCGGTGCTGGCCGCGCGGCTCGCGGAGCGCTACCGGCACGACGCGCGCGTGACGGTCGTCAGCGGCTCGGCGGCCGAGCTCGCCGGCATCGTGCCGGAGCCGGTCGACGCGGTCGTCTCGGGTCTGCCGTGGACGGTCATGCCCGCGGCGCTCCAACGGCGCGTCCTCGACGCGGTGACGGCCGTACTCCAGCCGCGCGGGCGGTTCAGCACGTTCGCGTACGCGCACGCGGGCTGGACGCCGCCGGCCAGGCGGTTCGCGGCCGAGCTCGCCGCCCGCTTCTCCACCGTGGAGCGGAGCCGGATGGTGTGGGCCAACCTGCCGCCCGCGTACGTGCACCGGGCCGGCGAGCCGCGCGTCAGCCCGCGTGGACCGCGGATTCCATCAGGGCGCGCAGCTCTGGACGCTGGAGGTCCGCGGTCGAGCGGAGCTTGACGTGGCGGTGCACCTTGCCCTTGCCCTCCATGAGGCCGGCCGGGTCGGGCAGCGCGGCGCCGCGGGCGATGCCGAGCGTCACGTGCGCGCGGTACGCCGCGACGGTGAAGTACAGCCCCTTGTAGCCGGGCGCCGTGCCGAACCCGACCAGGTCGGTGTCGACGGTCACGACCGGGTCCGGGAGCACGTCGGTGACCAGCGCGCAGGTCCGCCGCGCCAGGTCCGCCGTCGCCGGGTCGACGCCGGCGAGCCAGCCCTCCAGCTCATCGTCCACGCCAGCGACTATGCCACGTCCGATTCCCGCCAGCCTCGGACGCCCGGATGCGCGAGCGTGTAGGCATGACGACATACAAGATCCAGGCCCTGCCGGCCGCCGTCCTCGACGCCGTCCGGGCGACCGGGCGCGACGCTTCGGGCAACGCCGTCGAGCGGATGGTCGCCGGCGGTGGCGAGCCGCTCCGCTGCTGCCTGCGCGACGCGACCGGCGGCGAGGAGCTGATGCTGTTCGGCTACGAGCCGCCGCTGCCGCCCAGCCCGTACCGCGAGGTGGGTGCCGTCTTCGCCCACGCCGAGCCGTGTCCCGGCCCGGACCCGGCGGCCGCCACGTATCCCGCAGGGTGGCGGGGGCGCAAGCAGGTGCTCCGCGCGTACGACGAGCGGGGCTGGATCCACCCGGCAACCCGGGTGCACGACGGCAGCGACCCGGAGGCCGCGATCGCACGCGTGCTCGCCGAGCCGGGCGTCGTACGGGTGCACAGCCGCAACGTCGCCTACGGCTGCTACATGTTCACCGTGACGCCGGTGCGGGACTCGTAGCCGGCACGAGTTCGAAGTGGACGGTGCGGCCGAAGCGAGACCGCCCCAGCCGGTGCGTCAGCGGCACGACGACGCCGTGCAGGAGCGGGTGCTTGGCGCGCAGCAGCCGCGCCGCGTACCGGTCCTCCGCACCGTGCAGCAGGCGCATCCGGGCCGGTACCACCGCACCGGTCACGCGGCCGCGACCGGTCGACGGCGCGATCACCGCGCGGGGGTCGCGGCGCAGCCGCCGGGTCTTGAGCGACTTCTCGAAGCTCCGCACGAACGCCCGTTCGCCGTCGACGGCGACGCTCACCGGGCTGCCGCCCGGGCGGCCGTCCTTGCGGTACGTGGTCAGCAGCACCGTCTTCTGCCGCGTGAACGGGGCCAGCGCCGGGCTCGCCGCCACCGACACCTCGCCGACGACCCAGCCGAGCTGCCGCAGCCGCACGAGCGCCGCGGCGCCGGCGAAGAGCGCCATCGCGCCGATCAGCCACGGATCCGACCCGCGGCCGCCGAGGTCGAGGTCACCGGCGTGGTTGACGGCGTGCACCGCGTTCGCGACGAAGAAGCCGCCGAGCGCGGTGGCCAGCCCGTCCGCCCAGACGAGCGCGAGCAGCAGCGACACCGCGAGGCCGAGCTGGAAGGCGCCCAGGTCGTGCACGAAGTGCTCGTGCCGCGGGAAGTCCACGAAGTCGGCGAACGAGCCCGGCGCGGCGAGGCACCACACCGCCGCCGCGCCGGTGAGCAGCGCGCCGAGGAGCGTGACCAAAACGACGTAAACGTTCTTCTTCGCAACCATGTGGGGTGGACGGGCGGGCCGGGCGAATCGTGACAGGCCGCTAATGTGGTGCCCGTGACTAGGCCGGACTGGGCTCCCTACGGTGTCGACCTCGACCGGCCCAACGCGGCCCGGGTGTACGACTTCTACCTCGGCGGCGCGCACAACTTCGCCATCGACCGCCAGATGGCCGCGCAGGCGCTCGCCGGTTGGCCCGAGCTGCCGTTGATCATGCGGGCCAATAGGGCGTTCCTGCGGCGGGCGGTGCGCTTCCTGGCCCACTCGGGCGTGCGGCAGTTTCTCGACCTTGGCTCCGGCATACCGACCGTGGGCAACGTGCACGAGGTGGCGCGGGCCGAGGATCCGGCGTCCCGCGTGGTGTACGTCGACATCGACCCGGTCGCGGTCGCGCACAGCCGCGCGATCCTCGACGGCGACCCGCGGGTCACGCCCGTCCAGGCCGACCTGCGCTCCCCCGCCCACGTGCTCGACCTGGCCGTGCGCGAGGGCGGGCTCGACCTCACCCAGCCGGTCGCGGTGCTGATGGTGGCGGTGCTGCACTTCGTGCCCGACACCGACGACCCGGCCGGCGTGATCGCCGAGTACCGCGACGCCACCGCGCCCGGCAGCGCGATCGCCATCTGCCACGCCACGGCGGAGGGGCAGGGCGACAAGGCCGACGAGCACCGCGCGCTGTACGCCCGCACGCCTACTCCGATGACGATGCGCTCGCACGCCGAGGTGAGCCGCCTCCTCGCGGGATACGAGCTGGTCGAGCCGGGCCTGGTGTACATGTCGCAGTGGCGGCCGGACGACGACGAGCTGCCCGCCCGGCCGGAGGACTACCCCGGGTACGCGGCCGTCGGATTCCACTAGCCCCCGTGGGAACCCCCGGGGCCCCATGACCGACTATCCATACGTGGGGTGCGAAGAGTTTCGCGAGGCGCTGTCCGCGCGCCTCGACGGGGAGGACGATCCGGCCGAGCGTGCGGCGACCGACGCGCACGTGGCCGGCTGTGCGGCGTGCCGGCAGTGGTTCGACGCCGCCGCCCAGGTAACCCGGATGGCCCGCACCAGCGTGGTCACGCACGAGGTCACGGTGAGCGACGAGGTGCTCGCCGCCGCTCCCGGCCGCGGGCGGGCCCGCCTGGTCCGCGCGGTACGGGTGGCGCTCGGCGCGCTGGGCGTGGTGCAGTTCCTGCTCGGCGCCGCGCAGATCGGCGGCTTCGCGGCAGGGCGCCACCTGCACACGTTCGGTGTGGGGCCGGACCACCTGTGGCACGAGTCGGCCGCCTGGAACGTCGCGGTCGGCGCCGGCTTCGCCTGGATCGCGCTCATGCGGGGCCCGGGCTCGGGGCTGATCCCCACGCTGACCGCCTTCGTGGCCGCGCTCAGCCTGCTCACCGCGAGTGACATCATCGCCGGCCGGGTGGATCTCGGACGGGTGTTGAGCCACGCGTTCATCCTGGTCGGGTACGTGCTGGTGGTCCTGCTGTCGCGCCTCCAGCCGGCACGCGGCGGCCCGGCCGGCGGCCAGCGCACGCCCCGCCGGGCGTGGCGGGTCAGCTTCGACGAGGTGGACCAGCCGCCGGCCCGCCCGGCGCTGCGCCTGGTCCGCGACCGCCCCGCACAGGCCCGCCGGGCGGCGTGACGAACCAGCCGCGCTAAATAGTTGACTCTGACTAGTCGGTACCGGATAGTTGGTACTGACTGAAGGAGGAGTCATGGCGCGCAAAGTCTCCAACCTGCTGGCACTGGCGGTGCTGTCCTACCTGATCCAGCGCCCCATGCACCCCTACGAGCTCAGTCGCACGCTGCGCGAGCACGGCGACGCCCGCAGCATCAAGTTCAACCACGGCTCGCTGTACATGGTGGTGGGGCAGCTCGACAAGGCCGGCTTCATCGCCGAGCACGAGACCTCGCGCGAGGGCCAGCGCCCCGAGCGCACCGTCTACGCCATCACCGACGCCGGACGGGCCGAGCTGCGCGACTGGATGCGCGACCTGGTCGAGCACCCCCAGCACGAGTACCCGCAGTTCGTCGCCGCGCTCTCGCTGATCGCGGCGCTGCCGCCGAGCGAGGTGCTGCCCCTGCTGCGGCGGCGGCTCGACCGGCTCGCCACCGAGCGCGACGAGATCCACGCGCTCGTCGAGCGCACGCTCGCCACCGGCGTGCCGGCGCTGTTCCTCGTCGAGGAGGAGTTTCGGCTGGCGCTGCTGGCGGCCGAGTCCGCGTTCGTCGAGCGCTTCATCGCACAGACCATCGATCCGCGGGCCGGATGGGGCCGCCAGTGGGCCGAGTTCCACGGCGAGCCGGCACCGGAAGACGAAAGGTAGGAACAATGACGCGCGTACGTACGGCCCTCGTCATCGGCGGCGGCATCGCCGGCCCGGCGGCGGCCATCGCCCTGCGCAAGGCCGGCATCGAGGCGACCGTCCACGAGGCACACCCCGGCGGCGCGGACGGCGCCGGCGTCTTCCTGACCCTCGGCTCGAACGGCATCGACGCGCTGCGCGTGCTCGACGCGGCCGACCCGATCCTGTCCACCGGCTTCGCCACGCCCGCGATGGTGCTGCGCAGCGGCACCGGCAAGCGGCTCGGCGAGAGCGTGATGACCACGCGCGAGGCGACCGGCACCACGAGCCGCACGATGAAGCGCGCCGACCTCTACGCCGCGCTGCACCAGCAGGCCGTGGCCCGCGGCATCACCGTGATCCGTGGCAAGCGTCTCGTCGCGGCCGAGGAGACCCCGGACGGGGTGCGGGCCAGGTTCGCCGACGGCACCGAGGCCACCGCGGACGTGCTTGTCGGCTGCGACGGGGTGCACTCCACGGTGCGGCGCGTCATCGACCCGGCCGCGCCCGAGCCCACCTACGTCGGTCTCATCTCCAACGGCGGCTACGCCCGCGGTGTCACCGTCGACAGCGCGCCGGGCGACTACGAGATGATCTTCGGGCGCAAGGCCTTCTTCGGGTACGCCATGTCCCCCGACGGCGAGGTCTGGTGGTTCGCCAACGTGCCCCGCCGGCCCGAGCCCGCCCGCGGCGAGGTGGAGCGGGTCGGCACCGAGGAGTGGCGGGCCCGCCTGCTGGAGCTCTTCGCCGCCGACGCCGGCCCGGCGCTGCCGCTGATCCGCGCCACCCCGGCCGAGGAGTTCGCCGCGATGACGCCGGTCCACGCGATCCCGCACCTGCCCCGCTGGCACAGCCGCCGCATGGTGGTGATCGGGGACGCCGCGCACGCACCGTCGCCAAGCTCCGGCCAGGGCGCCTCACTCTCCGTTGAGGACGCCGTGGTACTGGCGAAGTCGTTGCGTGACACGGACGACCCGGCCGACGCGTTCGCGAGGTTCGAGGCGGTCCGCCGCCCGCGGGTCGAGCAGATCGTCAAGTGGGCCGCGAAAGTCAACAGCGGCAAGGCCGCCGGCCCGGTGGCGCGGGTCTTCCGCGACGCGATGCTGCCGGTGGTCCTGAAGCTGACCGCGAACAGCAAGACCATCCGCGACACGTACGCCCACAAGCTCGAATGGGACGCCCCGGCCGGCGCGGGCCTGCCGTCGCGGGGCTAGCCTCGTCGGATGCCCGAGCTCATCGCCCCCACCCCGCGGCTGCGCGACTCCTGGCTGGCGGCGCGCGAGGAGTGGGGGCGCGGCGTGCATCAGGCCGGCGGCGGGCTGGAGGAGTTCGACGACGTCGACACGGCCGCGGGTTTCGCCGCCTGGACCGAGCGGCTGCGCCGGATGTCCGACGAGTCGGTGCCGCTCGCCGAGGGCTGGGTGCACGCCACGTACTGGTGGATCGTCGAGCGCGACGCCTACCTGGGCGCGATCTCGCTGAGGCACCGCCTCAACGACTTCCTGCTGCGCGCCGGCGGCCACATCGGCTACGGCGTACGCCCGTCGGCGCGGGGTCGTGGCCTGGCGACGTGGGCGCTCGGCGCGGTGCTGGGGCACGCGCGCGCCCGGGGGATCGACCGGGTGTTGATCAGCTGCACGGTCGACAACACCGCGTCGGCGCGGGTGATCGAGCGCCACGGCGGCGTCGCCGAAGACGAGCGGGACAGCGAGCTGGGCCGGATCCGGCGGTACTGGATCGACCTGGCGGGCGGCCCGCCACGGGGGTGACCCGCGGCGAGCCGCCCCGAGCGGCTACCTCAGGCCGAAGTGGATGGTGCGGGTGAGGGTGGCGTTGTCGTCGTCGCCGTCGAGCGACCAGACCATCGCGCCGCCCAGGCCGCGGGTCCTGATGTAGAGCACCTTCTGGAGCACCACGGCGGGGTCGTCGTAGGTCCAGAACGTGGTGCCGTCCCACAGCCACGCGTGGCCGGCGCGCAGGTCGCGGTGCACGGTGAAGCCGGCGGAGGGCAGGGTCTTCAGCTTCTTGTAGTCTTCGCTGCCCGCCTCGAACGTGGCCGGCGCCGGGCCGGTCGCGGTGCCGAAGAGGCCGTTCTGCCCGCCGGTCACGCCGGTCCAGCCGCGGCCGAAGTACGGGATGCCGAGCACGAGCTCGCGGCGCGGCGCGCCCCGGTCGATCCACGCCTGGATGGTGGAGTCGGCGGAGAAGTCGGGGTTGTCGGGCGCGCCGGCCGGCACGCGCAGCGCGGACTGCTGGTTGGCCCGCATCTCCCAGGTGCCGTGGAAGTCGTACCCCTGCACGGTCGCGAAGTCCAGGTACTTGAAGATCTTCTTGACCTCGAAGCCGGCGTCGATGGTGGCCGGCGCGGCCGGGACGAACGCGGTCAGCGCGTAGTGCTTGCGGTTGGCCTTGCCCAGCACGTCGAGCTGGCGGCGGAACTCGGCCAGCAGCAGCGTGAAGTTCAGCTTGTCCTCGGGGCGTACCACGTTGCCCGGCTCGCCGTTCGAGCCCGGCCACTCCCAGTCGAGGTCGATGCCGTCGAAGACGCCGGCGAGCGAGCCGGGGCCGCCGGCGCTGCCGTCCGGGTTGGGCAGGTTGCCCTTGAGGTACAGGTCGATGCAGGAGGCGACGAACTTCTTGCGCGAGGCGTCGGTCAGCGCCGCGTTGGAGAAGTACGTCGACCAGCTCCACCCGCCGAGCGAGATGAGCGCCTTCAGGTTCTTGTGCTTGGCCTTGAGCTTCTGGAGCTGGCCGAAGTTGCCGTTGAGCGGCTCGCCCCAGGTGTCCGCGACGCCGTCGACGCTCTCTTCGGCCGGCACCGGACGCTGGTAGTCGGCCCACGCGTCACCTTCGCCCGGCCCGCCGTCCACATAGCAGCGACCGTCTTCGGTGACGTTGCCGAACGCGTAGTTGATGTGGGTGAGGCGGCTCGCCGCCCCGGAAGTGTCGAGCTTCTTGACCGGGAACGCCCGGCCGTAGATACCCCATTGGGTGAAGTAGCCGACCCGGACGAAGCTGTCCCGGTGCGTGCCGGCGCTGGCGGCGGACGGGGCCGCGGCCGCGCCCGCGAGAACGGTGGTCATGGCAATTGCGACGCCGAGCAGTCTGCGCATGCGCAGAACAGTAAGGATACTTTCCTGTTCTGACAAGAGGACGAACAAGGGGACACATTTCAATCAGCTACGCGGGCCCCGGATCGAATACATTAACTACCACGTAACGGTGCCGACATCAGTACCTGGGGAGTAAAGATGACGAACCGCATAAAGCTCCACTCCGGAATCTCCCGCCGCGGCCTGCTCGGGCTCGGCCTGGGCGTCGCCGCCGCACCCGCGCTGAGCGCCTGCGGCGGCGTGTCGACAAGCGGCGGCGACGGCGGCGAGGGGTCGGTCAACTTCCTCTCCACCCAGTTCACGCAGGTCGAGGAGAGACAGCGCTTCGAGAAGATCCTCGGCGACCGGGTGACCGGCCAGAAGGTCGCGTTCAACCCCGTCGACGCGCCCACGTTCGCCACCACGGTCAAGTCCCAACTGGACGCCGGCAAGGTGCAGCTCAGCCTCCTCGGCGGCCTGCACGGCGACCTCGCCCCGCACGCCGGCCGCCTGGTCGACCTCGACGACGTGCTCGGCGGGCTCGGCGACCGCGGCTTCGCGTCCGACCTCACCGACCTGGCCAAGCTCTCCGGCGGCACCACCAAGTACGTGCCGTGGATGCAGGCCACCTACGTGCTCGCGGTCAACAAGAAGGCCCTCGAGTGGCTGCCCAGCGGGGCCGACGTGCAAAAGCTGACCTACGACCAGCTGCTCAGCTGGATGACCGCGGCCCGCCAGGCCAACGGCAACAAGCCGGTCTTCGGCATCCCGGCCGGCCCGAAGGGGCTCTACCACCGGTTCTTCCAGGGCTTCCTGCTGCCCAGCTTCACCGGCGGGCAGGTGACGACGTTCCGCAGCCCGGACGCGGTGACCGCGTGGCAGTACATGAAGCAGCTGTGGGGGCAGACCGTACCCGCGTCGACCAACTACGACAGCATGCAGGAGCCGCTCCAGCGCGGCGAGGTGCTGGTCGCCTGGGACCACGTGGCCCGGCTGCGCGACGCGCCCGGCGACAAGCCCGACGACTGGGTGATGGTGCCGGCGCCCACCGGCCCGAAGGGCCTCGGCTACATGCTCGTCGTCGCCGGCCTCGCCATCCCGAACGGCGCGCCCTCCGCCGACCAGGCCAAGGAGGTCATCAAGGCGCTGACCACCGGTGAGGTGCAGGTCGACGTGCTCCGGCAGAACGCGTTCTTCCCGGTCACCAACGCCCAGGTCCCCACCGACCTGCCCGGCGCGGTCAGCCTCGAGGCCACCGCGGTCAAGGCGCAGCAGGCGGCGTCCGGCGCGATCGTGTCGCTGCCACCGGTCGGCGTCGGCGCCCGCGACCAGGAGGTGGGGCAGGTCTTCAAGAACGCGTTCAAGGAGATCTGCCTCGACGGCAAGCCGGTGCAGGGCGTGCTGGACGCGCAGGCCCGGCAGCTCAACACCATCCTCGACGAGCTCAAGGTGGCGTGCTGGCGCCCCGACCCCGCCGGCTCCCCCTGCCGGGTCGCGTAGTGGTCCGCAAAAGAGCCCGCGTACCGGCGGCGGTGCTGCTCATCGCGCCGTCGCTGGTGGTGATGACCGCGCTGTTCGCCTGGCCGCTGCTCGTGGGCGTCGGCCAGGCGTTCAGCGGGCCGGACGGGCCGACCACCGGGTACGTGCGGCGGATGCTCGACGACCCGTACTTCTGGCCCGCCGTGCGCAACACCGCGCTGCTGGTCGTGGTGTTGGTGCCGCTCCAGTTCGCGTTCGCGCTGACGATGGCGCTGCTGCTGCGCGAGCGGCCACGTTTTCACGGCGCGCATTTCTTCGTCTGGGTGATACCCCTCGCGGTCAGCGACCTCGCCGCCGGCCTGGTGTGGCTGTCGATCTTCGCCGACCGCGGCTACCTCAACTCCACGTTGGACCACCTGGGCCTCGACGGCTATGCCTGGCTGTCGTACGAGAACACGACCTCGATGTTCCTCGCCGTGGTGGTCGCCGAGCTGTGGCGGTCGACCTCGCTCGTGCTGGTCATCGTGGTCGCCGGCCTCCAGGGCATCCCGAAGGACTACGACGAGGCGGCGGCGGTCTTCGGCGCCACCTACTGGCAGCGGCTGCGCCACGTGGTGCTCCCCCAGCTCCGGCCGAGCCTCCAGGTCGCGCTGATCCTGCGCACGATCCTGGCGCTGGAGACGTTCGCGGTGGCGCAGGCGCTCACCGGCCGCAACCTGCCGCTGCTCGTCGGCGAGACCTACCAGTGGTACAACGTGCTCCAGAACCCCAACGTCGCCTCCGCCATCGCGCTGGTCGTGCTGGCCGTGTCGATGCTGGCCGCCGTCGGCTACCTGCGGCTGCTGCGCGACCGGACGGTGACGAGATGAGCCGCCGCCGTCGCTGGAATCGCGCGGCCGTCCAGGCCGCCTGCGTCGCGATCACCCTTTTCATGGGGGTACCGCTTTACTTGATCACACTCGCGGCCCTGTCCAGCCGCGCGTCGCTCAACGAGTTCCCGCTGCCACTGGTGCCCACGGACCCGTCGACGGAGACGATGTCGACGTTCCTCGAGTCGACGGGCGTGACCGGCGGCTTCCTCAACTCCCTGACCGTAGGCCTGCTGACGGTCGTGGCGGCGCTGCTCGTGGGCGTGCCGGCCGGTTACGCGGTGGCCCGCTACACGTTCCGGGGCAGGGACACGTACCAGCTTTTCCTGCTGCTCATCCGGGCGCTGCCGATCGTCGTGCTCTCCGTCCCTCTGGCGCGCATCTTCCTGGACACGGGCCTGTACGACACGACGTACGCGGTGACGCTCATCCACACCGCCCTCGCCCTGCCGACCACGGTGCTCATCACCGCGGCGATCTTCGTGGGCGTACCCCGCGAGCACGAGGAAGCCGCCATGATCTTCGGGGCGTCGCCCGCGCGGGCCTTCCTGCGCGTGGTGGCCCCGCAGGCGCTGCCGGGCATCGCCGCGGCCGCGATGTTCGCGTTCATGCTCTCCTGGAACGAGGTGCTCGGCGCCACCGTGCTGACCCTCAACCAGCGCACCCTGCCCGCGCAGGTGCTCACCACCCTTTCCGACTCGCCGCTGGCTTACCGCTTCGCCGGCGGCCTCGCGCTGGTGCTGCCAGCCGTGGTCTTCATCGCCGTGATGCGGCGCTATCTGCTCAACATGTGGGGGACGACGCTGCGATGAGCGCTGTAGTGGTGCGAAACCTCGTCAAGACGTACGCCGGCGGCGACCGCCGCGCCACCGACGACGTGTCGCTGGAGGTGGCCGACGGCGAGTTCCTGGTGCTGGTCGGCCCGAGCGGCTGCGGCAAGACCACGCTGCTGCGCATGGTCGCCGGCCTGGAGTCGCCCGACAGCGGCACGGTCAGCATCGCCGGCAAGGACGTCACCGACCTGCCCGCCCGCCAGCGCGGGCTGTCCATGGTCTTCCAGTCGTACGCGATCTTCCCGCACATGAAGGTCCGCCAGAACATCGGCTTCGGCCTCACCATGCGCAAGGTCCCCAAGGACGAGGTCGACCGCCGCGTCAAGCAGGCCGCCGAGCTGCTCCACCTGGAGGAGTACCTGGACCGCTACCCCGCCCAGCTCTCCGGCGGCCAACGCCAGCGGGTGGCGGTGGCCCGCGCGATCGTGGTCGACGCCGCCGTCCTGCTGATGGACGAACCACTGTCCAACCTGGACGCGCTGCTGCGGCTACAGTTTCGTGCCGAGCTGAAGCGGATCGTCAGCCAGCTCGGCACCACCACCCTCTACGTGACACACGACCAGGCCGAGGCCATGTCACTGGGCGACCGCGTCGCGGTGATGCGCGAGGGCAAGGTGACCCAGCTGGGCGCCCCCCTGGAGGTGTACGACCGCCCGGCCAACCAGTTCGTCGGCGGCTTCCTCGGCTCTCCGCCGATGAACTTCCTGACCGCCCGCGTGACCCGGGGCACCCTGGCGATCGGCGACGCCACGCTGCCCGCGCCCGACCATCTGTCCACCTGGGACGGACGCGAGGTGGTGATGGGCGTCCGCGCCGAGAACATCCAGGTCGCGACGGACCCGGCCGAGGGCTGGGTGCCCGCCCGGGTCGAGGTGGTCGAACCCACCGGCGCCGCCCTGCTCCTGACCGTCCGCCTGGCCGACGAGCAACTGAAGGTCCAGGCCCCCGCGACGTTCCCGGCCCGCCCCGACACCGGCGTACACCTCCGCGCCGCACCTGACGCGCTGCGCTTCTACGACCCCTCGACCGGCCTGGCCCTGACCTCCGACCGGTCACATGATCAGGGCCCGTAGCCCCGCGACCACCGTGCGCCGGTCCGGTTCGCCGGTGAGCGTGTGCTGGACCGCCCACCCCGGCACCAGCGCGAACAGGGCCGCCCCCACCGCGCCCACGTCCGCGTCCGGCGCGAGTTCGCCGCGGTCGCGGGCCCGCCGGGCGAGTGTCACGAAGGTGGCGCGCATCGGCGCGTAGCGGGCGGCCATCAGCTTGTGCAGGCCGGGATCGCGGGCGGCGCCGGCCCACACCTCGAGCGCGAGCGGAAACGCGCCGCCCGGACCGGTTTCCGCCTCGGCGTAGGCGAGTGCCTGGTCGATCGCCTCCAGGAGCGGGGCCGCCGCCGGGTCGGCGGCGAAGCGGACGAACGCGGCGATGACCCGGTCGGTCGCGTCCTCGGCGACCGCCAGCACGATCTCCTCCTTGCCGCTGAAGTAGCGGTAGACGGCGCCCACCGACAGGCCCGCCTCCTCGATCACCTCCTGCATCGACGTGGCCTGGAAGCCCTTGCGCAGGAAGCACGTCCGCGCGGCGTCGATGATCTGGCGGCGGCGGGCGGCGAGGTGGGCTTCGGTGCGGCGTGGCATGACACACATCGTAAAACGAACGCTCGTTCTTGACATCAGATGCCCGTCGATGGGAGTCTGGGCGCAAGAGAATGAGTGTTCGTTTTAGAGGAGTTGTCATGGCTCAGCCGGGAGATGGCACCACCCGTACGCCAGCTCGCCGCCGCCCCTCGCCCGCCGCCCTCGCCCTGGTGATCGCGGTCGGCGTGGTGGCGCTGCAAGCGCTGCTCGTGCCCCTGTTCAGCGCGCCCGCGGCCAAGATCGAGCCGCGCGACCTGCCGGTGGTCGTCGCGGGGCCCGCGCCGGCCGCCGACGGGTTCGCCGGCCAGCTCGAGTCGGCCCGCCCGGGCGCGTTCGAGATCACCAGGCTCGCGGACGCCGCGGCGGCCGACGAGGCGCTGCGCGACCGCGACGCGTACGCCGCCTTCGTGGTCGGGCCGGACGGGCTCACGCTGCGCACCGCGCCGGCCGCCAGCCCCACGGTCGCGACGCTGCTCACCCAGGCCTCCGCGCAGATGAACGGTGGCCAGCCCGTCCGCACCGTCGAGGTCGTGCCGCTGGACCAGGACGACCCGCGGGGCACGGGGTTCGCCAGCGGGTTCCTGCCGCTCGCGATCACCTCGCTGCTCGCCGGCGCCGCGATCTACTTCGCCACCCGCGGGCGCCGGCCGCGCCTTGCCGGCCTGGTCGGGTACGCGGTGCTGGCCGGCCTCGTCTCGGCCGCGGTGCTCCAGATCTGGCTCGGCGTGATCCCGGGCACCTACCTGGCCAACGCCGCCGCGATCGGGCTCTTCACGCTCGCGGTCGCCGCCTCGGTCGCCGGCCTCGCCTCGGTGCTCGGCGAGGCGGGCATCGGGCTCGGCGCGCTGGTGGTCTTCCTGATCGGCAACGCGCTCTCCGGGGTCTCCTCGGCGCCGCAGCTGCTCCCCCAGCCGTGGGGCGAGGTGGGCCAGTGGCTGCCGATCGGGGCGGGTGGCACGCTGCTCCGCTCGACCGCGTTCTTCGACGGAGCGGGCGCCTCGCGGGCGGTGTGGATCCTGGCCGGGTACGCGATCGTGGGTCTGGCGCTGGTGGCGCTGGGCCGGACCAAGGCGGAAGCGGCCACGCCGGCGCCCGCCGAGGACAAGGTCGCCACCACTGTCTAAAGCGGAGAGTCACAGTGGATCCCGCCCGGGAGCGATCCCGGGCGGGATCTCGCACGAGCGTGATGATGTAGCATCGGGCAGCTTGGGCAGTGCGTGACAACTCCCTTCTGATATTTTGCTTTGTTCGAGGAGGCTCGATGCCGACGGGCCGGCCGGCACCCCCCACACACCGGACCCTCGCCGACGCCGCCACCGCGCAGCTGCACGAGGCGATCCTGGCCGGCGATCTCGCCGCCGGTTCGCCGCTGCGCCTGACCGACCTCGCGGAAAGCCTCGGCATGAGCATGATGCCGGTCCGCGAGGCGATCCGGCGGCTTGATTCGCTCGGCCTCGTCGAGGTCGTGCCACACAAGGGCGCGTGGGTCCGCGAGCTGACCCTCGACGACGCGCACGACACCCACGAGATGCGGCTGCTGCTGGAGATCACGGCGATCGAGCGCGCGGCGCCCCGGTTCACCGACCGCGACACCGAGCGGGCCCGCGCCGCGCTCGACCGCCACGTCAGTGCCAGCCAGCTCGGCGACCAGGCCGCGGCCCGCCAGGCGCACACCGACTACCACTTCGCGATCTACGCGGCGGCCGGCTCTCGTTGGCTGCTGCGCGCGCTGGAGCCGGTCTGGCAAAACAGCGAGCGCTACCGTTTCGCCGGCACCCGCAGCCCGGAGGCGGCCGCCGAGCGGCACCGCGAGCACCAGGCGATCCTGGCCGCCTGCATGGCCCGCGACGCGGTGGCCGCGGTCGAGGCGCTGCGCGTGCACATCCACAACTCCCGCTCCCGCGTCATCCAGAAGATGACCCGGCTCGACGAAAAGGACGCCTAGGTGGCGGAGCAGCAGCCCGAGCTCGGACCGGTCGGCTACCGCATCATCCTGGAAAACGACCTGGTGCGGGTCTGGCAGGTCATGCTCGGGCCGGGCGAGACCCAGCCGCTGCACCACCACGAGCACCCATACCTGGTGATCACGATCGAGGGCGCGATCAACCTCGTCGAGACGGTCGACGGCCAGCTCCGTGACGCACCCGAGCCGACCGGCAACGTGATCTTCCGTCCGCCGGGCGACACCCACACGCTCACGAACGTCGGTGAGACGCGCTACGTGGCGCGCATCGTCGAGTTCAAGACACAGTAGAGCGTGCGGGTGGCCCTCGGCTCAGGACAGCGCGACGTAAAGCAGCGCGCCGACCAGGGCGGCGAACGCCAGCAGCAGCCCGCCGACCAGCAGGGTCTCCCCCGCGCCGCCGCCTTCTCCGGTGGTCTTCCGGTCGCCCACGATTCCGCTCCAAGGTTTGATATCTGATCAAAACTCGGCTCGGAGCATAGCGAGATCCCACGATCTTGGGAAGGTCCGGACGGATCTGTCGAATTTTGGGCGTACGAGACGGCGTGGCGACGCCTCCTGTGTATAGAAAAAGTGTCATACCTGAAGGCGACACTCTTGTAGTCGGAAGCCGTTGAAGCGGAAGGCGCATTGGTGGGCAGTAACCATGTATCAGCTGGATCTTTGCAGGTGCGAGGCGCTCTTCGCCTCCGACCTACAGCACTCACAGCACCCCGACCCGACTGACGTGCGCGCGGCGGTGGCGCACACCATCTCCCGGCTGGGCGAGACCGCCTGCCTGGCCCGGATGGCGCAGGAGTTCGGCGATCACCCCGAGGAGGCCGCGGCGCGCATGCGCTGGGCCCGCGAGGCGGTGGAGTCGGCCTACGCACACCACATCCCGACACCGCGCAGTCCCCTGCGGACCGCCGCACCCTGAGGCCCCGACGAGCAGGCCTCTGGCGGTAGCGGAGGACCGCCAGGGCCCGGGCCTCCCCAGGCCCTGCCTCGTGGATCTCGGTAGAGCGAGGCAAGGTCCAAGAGCCAGGCCTTAGGTGTCGATCGGCGACGGAGCCGCGACGTCCGCAAAGCGAAACAGGCCCGGCTCCGGCTCCACGCGGGCGGCCCGCAGGATAAAGCTGACGGCGTGATACCAGCCGCAGAGCGCGAGCAGGTCGAGCAGCTGCCCCTCGTCGAAGTAGCGGCGCAGCTCGGCCCAGAGCCGGTCGTCCACGTCGGAGTGCTCGTGCAGCTGCTCGACGAGCTCCATCAGGGCCCGGTCGCGCGGCTCGCACCAGCAGGGGTCGGCGCTGGAGCCGTGCGCCATCGAGCGCATCTGCTCCTCGGTAAAGCCGGCCCGCTCCGACCAGACCGCCATGTGCAGGCCCCAGTGGTACTCACAGCCGCACAGCGCGCAGGTGCGCCCGATGATGACCTCCCGGGCGCGCAGGTCGACGCTGAGCGCGGTGCTCAGCTCATACCCCATCCACTCGCTCATGGCGTGTGCCATCCGCCGGTTGCGCGCGAAGGTGCGGGCCACCCGTAACGGCGGGATCCCCGGGGGGATCATGCGGGCGAACAGGGCCTCGATCTCCGGCGGAAAGGGCTCCTCCACCGGTGGAATGCGTACCACCACGCCATCGCCTCCAGACAGCGCCCGGCCATAGATCCATCTATGACGATATACCCCTAGGACCCCCTATGAGCCCTAAAGTTGTCCCCTATGGCGAGCTGGGAGGACGTGCGGCGGCTGGCGCTGGACCTGCCGGAGACCGACGAGCACGAGTCGTACGAGGGTGCCCGTGCCTGGCGGGTGAAGGAAAAGGGCTTCGTCTGGGAGCGGCCGCTGCGCAAGAGCGACCTCGCGGCCCTCGGAGAGGCGGCGCCGGACGGGCCGATCCTCTGCGCCCGGGTCCCCGACGAGGGTGCCAAGCAGGCGCTGATCGCGGACGACCCGTCCGTGTACTTCACGACACCGCACTTCAACGGGTACCCGGCCGTGCTGGTGCGGCTGGAGCGCATCGGCACGGCCGAGCTGCGGGAGCTTGTGGTGGAGGCGTGGCTGGCGAGGGCGCCGAAGCGCCTCGCCAAGCAGTTTCAGGAGGGCACGTAGAACTTCGTCGTCGCCTCGACGGCCGCCGCGACCACCTCGGGATCGCCGCCCGCCGCCAGATGCGCCTCGCCCCACGCCGCCGCGCTACGCCGGCTGAGCTCCTTGGCCTCCGGCGACGACTCGAACTCGGCCGGGTCGCCGAGGCTCTCCCCGGCCAGGTGCGCGACAAGGCCGAGCAGGCCGAGATCCCAACCCACGCCGGTCGCGCCCGGACCGTACGTCGGGAAGAAGACCGGGTCGACCACGGCCGCGTGCACCAGCTCGAACTCGGTGTCGCCGTCCGGGCCGGGCGACAGCCGCACCTCCACCTCGCTGGTGCCGTCCGCGGCCTCCGGGCCGAAGAGCCAGGACACCTTCAGCAGGCGCGGCGGCTCGCAGCGGAGGATCTCGCCGCCGGCGTTGCCCTCCAGCTGGTATCGCCCGCCGAGCCGCAGGTCGCCGCTGACCGGGAGGAACCACCGGCGCAGCCGCTCCGCGGTGGTGATGGCGTCCCAGACGTCTTCGATCTCCGCGTCGTACCGCCGGCGGAGCACCACCGCGTAGGCCTCGCCGGCCGGCACGCTGCCCTTGCCCAGCTCGCGGTGTGCGGCGGCCAGCTCGTCGAGTAGGTCCTTCATGTCTCATCCCCATCGATGTCGGAAAGGCTTTCGGTCCGGCGTGCGCGCTTGCCCCGCGCCAGCTCGGTGGCCAGCGCGTCGAGTCGCTGGCTCCAGAACCGGCGAAACGGCTCCAGCCACGCGTCGACCTCGCGCAATGGCGCGGGCTCGACCGCGTAGAGCCGGCGGGTGCCCTCGGCCCGGACCGACGCGAACCCGCTGTCCCGCAACACGCGCAGGTGCTGCGAGACAGCGGGCTGGGAGATCCCGAACTCGGCCCGGATCACCTCCGTGACCGCCCCGGAGGTCAGCTCGCCACCGGCGAGCAGCTCCAGGATGCGGCGGCGCACGGGGTCACCGAGGACGTCGAACGCGTGCACGGGCCAGACTATGCCAGCCGCCGCTTATATAAGTCAAGACTGCTCCAGCACCGACAGCACGTTGCCGGCCGGGTCGGCGAACCACGCGATCGCGGGCCCGTTGCCGCGCATGACGCCCTTGTCGTCCTGGGGGAAGTCGTCGTAGCGGAGCGTCGAGACGCCCCGCGCGGCGAGGTCGTCCACCGCCTTGTCGACGTCGCCGACCGGGAAGTTGAGGATTGTGAACGTGGCGGGCGTGTGGTTTTCCTTCGGGTAGACCAGGATCTGCGATCCGCCCTCGATGTGGAGGGTGAGCATGCCGTGCTCCTCGGTGACCTTCAGGCCCAGCGTGCCGGCGTAGAACGCCTTCGCGGCGGCGATGTCGTCCACCGAGAAACCGCTGAACGCCTTGGCGCTTTCGAACATGGTGTTCTCCTATCTCGCGTATGCCATCCGTGATCCGTACAGCTGATCGACCACACACCGTGCCCAACGCATGCGTGGGGCGGCGGTCTCGGGGTGGTCGCCGTAGGCCGCGGCCACGTCGGCGGCCACGCCACGCGTTCCACCGTGTGAGCGGATCGCGGTGCGGATGGCGGCGTCGACGTCCGCGTAGGACGGGGTGGAGCCGGCGGAAATGTGGCTGGTGAAAAGAGCCTCGGCGCGGGCGGCGGTCAGCGGGTCGATCGTGATGTTCATCGGACTCTCCTCCTCGGTAACAAGCCTTCAAGGAGTAGGACTACCCGGCTCCGGCGAACTCATCGGAACTCGCGAAGAATCCACGGATCTATCTATTCGCGTCCATTGTGGGTAGGGTCGCCGATGCCGACGGGGCGGGGGCCCCGCCGGATCGATTGGGGGAGAAGTATGCGTCGACGCATCGCGATGGTCGCTGCCTGCTTACTGGCGGCTGTCACACTCGCACCGGGTGGAGCCGCCGCGCGGGCCAACCCGGATGTGGACACCAAGAAGGCACTGGCGAACGGCCTCCAGGTCGCACCCAAGTCGACCGCGAAGAGCAAGACGGCCAACGCCAAGCCCGCCGGGGCCAACCCGTACCTCGCGCTCCTGCCCGACCCCGCCGCCGCGGACCTCTCCGGCTGGGACAGGTACCTGGCCGCGCAGGGCAAGGAGCGGGCGAAGACGAAGGCGAAGACACAGCAGCGGGCGCTCGCGGCCGCGCCGATCCTGGTCGACGAGGACGAGCCGACCGGCGTGCGCGGCTCCAACGACACTCCGGCCACCGCGCAGCGGGTCCCCGGCTTCGGCACCAACACCGGCCAGAACCCCGCGGCCCGCGTGCTCGGCACCCTCTCGCCCGAGCCGGTGAGCGCCGAGGACGTCGACCCCAACACCGAGGACGACGGCTCGATCCCGCTCGCCGGCGACACCGGCATCGGTGAGACCCGCGACGGCATCCGGACCTCGGGCGTGGTCGGCGACGGCCCGCACGGCAGCGCCGGCTCCGGTTCCGGTGACTTCGACGTGTACAAGCTGACCGCCACGGCCGGCGACAGCATCACCGCCGACATCGACACCACCACCGAGGAGCTCGACTCGATCCTGCTGCTGCTCGACGCGGAGGGCGAGATCATCGCCACCGCCGACGACGACGGCGTCAGCTTCGACAGCCTGCTCAACTTCCAGTTCACCGAGTCGGGCACCTACTACCTCTTCGTCACCGGGTTCCTGACCCTGCCGGACGACCCGTTCGACTCGGGCAGCGGCAGCGGCGCGGAGAGCGAGGGGCCGTACAACTTGACGATCCTGGTGGGCCAGTCGGACTTCGACTTCTTCGCGGTGCGGCTGCGCAAGGGCGACGTGCTCGGCGCCACGGTGTCCGGCAGCGCCGCGCGCCTGGCCGTGTACGACACGGTGCCGCGCGAGGTGCAGGGCTCCACCCAGGACGCCTCGTTCATCTTCCCGGTCGACACCCCGCTCCCCGGCGGCGGCAACGCGGTCGTCGACTACGTCGCCGAGACGGCCGGCTGGCACTACGTCGCGGTGACCTCCGGCAGCGGCACGTACGACGTGACCGTCGAGGCGCACCGGCCGACCCTGGAAGGCGCGACGCCGCCGGTGCAGACGCTCTTCCTCGACTTCGACGGCGCGCGGGTCAACACCGCACCGTTCGGCGGGCCGGGCGTGCGGACGCTGAGCCCGTTCGAGGCGTTCCTCGGCCGGTGGGGCCTGACCCGCGCCGACGAGGACGCGGTGATCGACGCCGTGATCGCCACGGTGACCGAAAACCTCAAGAGCGACCTCCAGGCCAGCGGCCTCAACAGCCGCTTCCGGCTCCAGATCAAGAACAGCCGCGACCACCGGGACACGTTCGGACAGGAGAACGTGAGCCGCATCGTCGTCGGCGGCACGATCGACGAGTCGGGTGTGCCGACGATCGGCATCGCGCAGACCATCGACCCGGGCAACTTCGAGACCGAGGAGACCGCGCTCGTGCTCCTCGACATCCTCAGCGACCCGGCCGGTGACGACGCCTCGCTGAACACCTACATCACGCCGGCCAGCGACAAGGTGGCCTTCGTCGGGCGGGCGCTCGGCAACGTGGTCTCGCACGAGGCCGGGCACTTCTTCGGCGACTGGCACGTCGACCAGTTCAACGACATCCCCAACCTCATGGACCAGGGCGGCAACTTCCCGGTCATGTTCGCGGTGGGGCCGGACAACGTCGGCGGCACCGAGGACGACACCGACGTCGACTTCGGCGAGGACGTCTTCAACCCGGGTGAGGGCTTCACCGGCACGGAGGACACCCTCAGCCGCATCGTCTTCGGCGTCACCAGCTGATTTTGGTCAAACTGAGCCGGAGCCCAGGAACATCTGGGCTCCGGCTCACCCATAACCAGATCTTCGGCCGTCCGTGGCGAAAAGTGGCCCCTCCAGGGGCCAGAATTCGCCACGCACACGCCGCTCCCCTGCCCCGTCTGTGCGGGCAGGTCGACAGCCCACGCAGCCGGGCCCCGTGGGGCCCGGCTGCGTGACGCTAGGGGTGAGCGTGAGCAACGACGGACGCGATCGCTGGCTAAGGACGTCCGGGTTGATCTAGGTATACCTAGCGCCTCCTTACGCCTGCTCCGGGCGCTGGGTAAGGCCCCCGGAGGGGCCAAGATACGCAAGCGCTCCCGATGTGGTCGCACCCCTTACCGGCCGAGGATGGACACATCAGCGGTACGAGGGAAACCACGAGGGAGAAAACGATGTTCATGCACCCGGACCAGTTTCTGACCCAGGCCAACGCCCGCCACCGCGAGCTCGTCGCCGAGGGCGACCGGGGGCGGCTGCTGGCCTCCGCGCGCAAGGCGCTCCGGGCCCGCCGCGCACGCCAAGCGGCGCCCGTGCGGGGGCAGCCCGCCGGTACGCTGGCCTCGTGCGAGCCGTCCGTGGCGGTGCCAGCCCGGTGATGATCGGGCGCGAACGCGAGCTGCGCCGACTGGCGCAGCTCGCGTCGGCGCGCGTGCCCGCCGTCGCCGTGATCGCCGGCGAGCCCGGCATCGGCAAGACCCGCCTGGTGCAGGAGCTGCTCGACGCGCTGCCGCCGGAGACCGTCGTGCTGGTCGGGCAGGCCGAGCCCGGCTCGCTGTCCCGGCCGTACGAGGTGCTGCTCGACGCGATCGACGGCCGCGCCGAGGTCGACGAGGAGCAGCTTGCCGCGCTCGGCGACCCCAAACGCAGCCCGGTCGAGCGGCTGCACACCGGCCTCGCGATCCTCGCCGACCTGGTCGGCGACTCCCCCGCCGTCATCGTCTTCGAAGACCTGCACTGGGCCGACTCGGAGAGCGCCGCGCTGTTCGAGCGGATCGCCGACCAGCGCGGGCCGCGCCTGCTGGTCGGCACCTACCGGCCCGACGAGGTGACCCGGCGGCAGCCGGTGGCCGGGCTGCTCGCCCGCCTGGAGCGGCGGCACACCGTCTCGCACGTGCGCCTCGACCGGCTCACCCCCTCGCAGACGGCGGCGCTGCTCGCGGCCGCGACCGGCGGGCCGGTGCCGATGCGCGCGGCGACCGCGCTGCACCACCGCACCGGCGGCAACCCGTTCTTCCTGGAGGAGCTGCTGCGCAGCATGCCCGGCTGCCAGCTCGACGACATCGTCGACCAGCCGCTGCCGTGGAGCCTCGCCGACCTGCTCCGCCGCCAGACCGACGACCTCGACCGGGTCAGCCACGGCGTCGTGGAGGCGGCCGCGGTGCTCGGCCAGCGCATCCCGTTCGACCTGCTCGCCGGCGTCACCGGCGCCACCGAAAACGAGCTGATCCAGGTGCTGCGCGACCTGGTCACCCGGGGCGTGCTGGTGGAGTCCGGGGAAGACGAGTTCGCGTTCCGGCACGCGCTGTTCCGCGAGGCGATCGCCGACCAGATGCTCGGCCGCCAGCGGCGCCGGCTGCACGAGGCCGCGCTGGAGGCGCTGCTCGCCGCCGGCTCGTCCGACCCGGCCATGCTCGCCCACCACGCCCGCGGCGCCGGGCGGTACGACGACATGGTGGCCGCCGCCCGCCGCGGTGCCGCGCTCTACCTGTCGATCGGCTCCGCGTACCAGGCGCTCCAGCTCGCCGAGATGGGGCTGGAGGAGGTGCCCGAAGACCCGGAGCTGCTCTCCGCCGCCGCCCGCGCCGCCTGGCTGGCCGGGCTGCTCGACGACGCTGTGCGATACGGGCGCGGCTGGCGCGACGTGGCCGCCTCGACCACCGACCGCGCCGAGTCGCTCTACCTGCTGGTCCGCCTCGCCTGGGAGTCCCGCGAGTGGGACGAGATGGGCGACCTGACCCGCGAGATCGAGACGCTGATCGAGGAGCTGCCGCCCGGCGCCGACCAGGCCCGCGCGATGACCGCGATCGCCCAGTCCTCGATGCTGCGCGACGACCTGCCGGCCACGATGCGCTGGACCGAGCGGGCGATGGAGCTGGCCGAGGAGTTCGACCTGCCGCAGGTCCGCCTCGCCGCCCTCGTCGAAAAGGGCTCGGCGCTCGTCGAGGTGCCGGCCCGCGCCGCCGAGGGGCGGGCGATCCTCTCCGGCATGGTCGACGAGGCGGAGAAGGCCGGCGAGTGGGTCCTGGCCGCCCGCGCGCTGAGCAACCTCGTGCAGGGCGAGCCGCCCGAGTCGCCGGCCGAGTTCGCCGAGGTGCTGGAGCGGATGCGCACCGACGCCGAGCGGGCCGGCTTCGAGTCGCTCGCGGTCGCCGGCTACTTCCAGGGCCGGGCCCGCCTCGCGATGCGCGCCGGCGACCTCGAGGCCGGCATCGAGGCCCTCGAAGAGGGGCGCGAGCAGGATCGCGGGTTCCTGCGCCACGGCCGGCGGGCCGACTACCACGGCGTCTTCCTCGCCGGCCTCTACCTGGAGGCGGGCGAGCTCGACAACGTCGAGAAGGTGATCGCGGAGCTGGCCGCCGTGCCCCGCCTGCCGAAGACATCGCTGCCCGGCCTCACGTTCCACCTCGCCTGCCGGCGCGGCGACCGGGCGACCGCCGAGTCCACTTTGGACGTGCTACTCGCCGAGATGGCCAAGCAGACCTGGCACAGCGGCGAGCAGGCACACGACCTCGTCTCCGCCGCGCTGGAGCTGGGGCTGCCGCTGGAGCGGCTCGACGAGATGGCCGCCGTGCTGCTCGACCACACCAGCTGGGACGCCTACCGCGTGCTCGTCGACGCGCAGATCGCCGAGGCGCGGGGCCGGCACGCCGACGCGCTGACCGGCTATCTGTCCATCGTGGACGCCGACATCCTGCCGCCCTCGACCCGCGGCACCGTGCGGCTCGGCGCGGCCCGCTGCCTGCTGGCCGCCGACCGCCGCGCGGAGGCCACGGCCCAGGTCGAGGCGGCCGCGGCCCTGCTCGCCTCGTGGGGTGGCTGGCGGGTGGCGCAGCTGGAGCAGGCGCGCGCGATGCTCGGCCTCGCTCCCGCCGACGCGGCACCCGCGGTGACCGGGGTGGCGGCGCTGACCCCGCGCGAGCGGGAGGTGGCGTTGCTGATCAGCGACGGGCTGACCAACACCGAGCTGGCCCGCCGGCTCTACATCTCACCGAAGACCGCCGCCGTGCACGTCTCCAACATCCTCCGGAAGCTGGGCGTGTCGTCCCGGACGGAGGTCGCCGACGCCGTCGGCCGCTCCACCTAGCCACTCGTCGCTGCTCACGTCCATGCCGCGCCGCCGGCGCGGTGCGGGCGCCGCGGGTGCCGCCGGCTTCGGCGCACGGGGCCGGCGGGTCGCCGCGAACGCGGCCAGCGCCGTGGTCAGCGGCACCGCGGCGATCAGGCCCATCGTGCCGACCACGCTGCGGACGATCTCCTGGGCGAGCATCTGCGAGGTGAGCGCCTCGCCCAGCGGCGCGTTGCCGGCGGCGAGCAGGATCAGCAGCGGCAGCGAGGCACCCGCGTACGCCAGCACGAGCGTGTTGATCACCGAGGTGATGTGTGCCCGACCGACCCGCGCCGCCGCCCGGTAGAGGCGGGTCGCCGGCAGCGCCGGGTTGGCGTGCGCCAGCTCGCTGACCGTCACCGCCTGGGTGACCGCCACGTCGTCGAGCACGCCGAGCGAGCCGATCAGGATGCCGGCCAGCAGCAGACCCTGCATGTTCACGTCGGTGTACACGATCGTCAGGAAGTTGGTCTCCTCGGTGCCCACCCCCGTCAGGTGCAACGCGGCGGTGGCGCCGGCGGCGAGCAGGCCGGTGAGCGTGAGGCTGGCGAGCGTGCCGACCACCGCCACGGTCGTCGGCACCGTGAAGCCGTGCGTCAGGTACAGCACCGACAGCATGATCGCGGCCGAGCCCACGACCGCGACGAGCAGCGGCGAACGCCCGTCGAGGATCGCCGGCACGATGAAGAACAGCAGCACCCCGAACGTGACGGCGAGCCCGCCGAGCGCCGCCAGCCCTCGCCACCGCCCGAAGGCCACGACCGCGAGCGCGAACGCGACGGCGAGCACCCACAGCCCGGTGCCCCGCTGGTGGTCGAGGATCTGGTAGTCGACGCCGCTGGCCGTGCCCTCGGTGTGGATCAGCGTGAGGTGGTCGCCCTGGCCGATCTCCGGCGAGCCCGGGCCGCGCGGCAGGTCGGTCTCGATCTGCCGGCCCTTTTCGGGCCCGGACGTCAGCTTGATCGTGACCGTGCCGCACTGCTGCGGGCCGCCCTTCGGCGTGACCTGCGGCTGGTCGGGCAGCTCCGGGCACGGCGTGATCGCGACCGCGACCACGTCACCGGTGACCTGCGGCTCGTCGCTCTGCTGGTCGGCGCCGACGTCGCCGCGCGGCCACAGGAGCACCATCGCCACGATCGTCACGACCGCCGCGCAGGCGAGCACGATCAGCGCGGTGCGCCCCGCCCGCTGGTGGTGTGGCCGATCCCCACTGTGCTGGTGGTGGTGCGCGTCCATCGCGCCAAACTATCGTTTCCGGCCCGCGATCAGTCGCGGTGGTCGCCGGTGGCGCCGTCGAGGAGCTCACGCACGATGTCCATGTGGCCGGTGTGGCGGGCGGTCTCCTCGATCATGTGGATCAGCGCCCACCGCATCGTCACCGCCTCGCCGAACCACGCCGTGCCCACGTCGTCGAGGTCGAGCTCGGCGATCACCCGGTCGGCCGCCGCGCGGGACCGGGCGTAGAAGGCGAGCACGTCGGCGGTGCTCTCCCCCGGCTCGACCCGCAGGTCGGCCTCGGGATCGTCGTCGTCGAACGGCAGCGGCTCGGTCTCCCGCCCGAACGTCTGGCAGAACCATCCGTACTCGTTGGCCGCGAGGTGCTTGACAAGGCCGAGCAGGTTGGTGCCCGAGGGGGTCAGGCGGCGCCGCAGGCGCTCGTCGTCGAGGCCTTCGACCTTCCAGAGCACGACCTCGCGATGGCGGTCGAGGCTGGCCTGGAGGCTTTCCTTCTCACCGCCGGTATACGGCACCGATTTCGTCACAGCGCGGACGTTAACAGCACCCACCGACACACTCACGGGCATTTCAGGGTGTGATGCCGCGCTCACCGCCCGTACTCCATCGATGTGTGTCGCCCCGAGCGGCTCGCGCGTCGCGTAGCATCTGCCGGCGTGACCCAGCCACCGAGACAGTTCGCCGAGGACGCCCCCACCGTGCAGTTCACCGCGGTGGGCACGCCGGAGCCGCGGCGGAGCCGGAAGCGGATCTTCCTCGCGGGCGGGATCACCGCGGCCGTGCTCCTCGCCGCCGGCGGTTCCGCCGCTTACGCGTACTCGGGCGAGGTGCCGCGCGGCACGAAGGTGCTCGGCGTCGAGCTGGGCGCGAAGAGCAAGGCGGACGCGGCGGCCGCGCTGCGCGCCGGGCTCGCCGGCCAGGCCGAGCGCCTCGAGGCGCCGTTGCCGGTGCGGCTGGGCGAGCGGGTCGTGGAGATCAAGCCGGCCGACGTGGGGCTGGGCGTCGACGTCGACGCCACGGTGGCGGCGGCCGCGGAGAGCGGCGGCGGGCCGTTGCGCCGGCTCTTCGGCTCGCGCGAGGTGGCACCGGTGATCACCGTCGACGCGGCGAAGGCCGACGGGGTGCTGCGCGCCGCGCTCGGCAAGGACGCGCAGGCGATGCGGATGCCGGCCGTGACGTTCTCCGGCACGACGCCGAAGGCGGTGCACCCCAAGCCCGGCAAGGGCATCGACGGGGAAAAGTCCGCGCAGGCGCTGCGCGAGGGCTGGCTCGGCATCCACCCGGTACCGGTGCCGCTGGTCGACATCCACCCCGCGACCTCCGCCGAAGAGGTCGACAAGCTCGTCGCCGACCTGGCCAAGCCCGCGGTGGCGGGGCCGGTGACCGTGACCACCGACCGCGGCGCCGTGACCGTGCCGCCGGCCGCGATCGCGAAGAGCCTGGTGCTCACCGCCGACAAGACCGGCAAGATCAACCCTCGGGTCGACGAGAAGAAGCTGCGCGCGGCGCTCGCCGGCCCGCTCGCCAAGGTCGAGGTCGAGGCGAAGGACGCGACGATCGCGCTCAAGGCCGGCAAGCCGGCGGTCGTGCCCGGCGTCGACGGCCACCGCCTCGACACCGCCAAGCTCAGCACCGACCTGCTCGCCGTGCTACCCAAGACCGACGGCCGCACCGTCGCCGGCACGCTGGCCACCGCGAAGCCGAAGGTCACCGAGGAGGCCGTGGCCAAGCTCGGCGTCAAGGAGAAGGTCTCGACCTTCACCACGAAGTTTCCCGGCGGGCTCTCCTCGCCGCGCAGCCAGAACATCGTGCTGGTGTCGAAGGAGACCAAGGGCGCGTTCGTGCTGCCGGGCAAGACGTTCTCGCTCAACACGCACACCGGCGAGCGCAGCTACCCGCAGGGGTACAAGGACGCGCCGACGATCGTGGGCGGCAAGCTCGTGCCGGGCGCGGGCGGCGGCGTCTCGCAGTTCGTGACCACGCTCTTCAACGCCACCTACTACGCCGGTCTCGAAGACGTCGAGCACAAGCCGCACTCGTACTACTTCAGCCGCTACCCCGCGGTCATCGAGTCGACGATCTACCCGCCGGCGCTGGACTTCCGGTTCCGCAACAACACGCCGTACGGGGTGCTCATCGACACCTCGTACACGTCGAGCACGATCACCGTGTCGATCTGGAGCACGAAGATCTACGACAGCGTGAAGACGGAGTGGGGGCCGCGGCGCAACCCGACGAGCCCGCAGACGAAGTACCTGGAACCCGGTCCGGACTGCATCGAGACGAGCGGGCTGCCCGGCTTCAGCCAGGACGCGTGGCGGGTCTTCCGCAAGGACGGCAAGGAGACCAAGCGGGAGAAGTTCAGCTGGACGTACCAGGCCGAACCACGCTTCATCTGCGACAAAGCACCCAGTTAGACTATTTCGGACATACCCTGAAATAAGATCTCCCACCGTGACGGTCCACATCGTCCGGTATCCGAAGGGGGATCCATGGCTCGCAGCCGCGTCGTCGCAGCCGCCGCCACCGCTCTGCTCCTGCCGCTGTCCGTCCTCCCGGCCTCGGCGGCGCCGGCCCAACCGTGGCCGGCGCCGGCGGACGACACGCGGGAGCTGACCCACAAGCGCTTCACGCTCGACGGCGGGCGCGGGGACGTACCGAAGGCACGCGCGCGGGCCGCCGCACAGACCCCGCCCGTCGGCACCACACGGCAGTGGCTAGGCCTCGACGACGTCAAGGGCGAGATCTACCGCAAGGACTACACGCTGCGCGGCGTCGGCCGGCACATCGAGGTGTGGGTCGCCAACGACCTCGCCTTCCCCGCCGGCGACTGCCGCGCCAAGGTGCCGGGCGCGACGCGGGTCACCGACGCGCAGGTGGCGCACCTGGTCGACGAGTTCGACACCAACATGTACCCGAAGGAGACCGCGGCCTTCAGCACCCCGCCGGACCGGGACGGCACGAACGCCCAGCTCGGGCCGGACGCGAACGGCTCCGGCGGGGTGTACACGGGTGCCGGCGACCGCACGGTCACGCTCGTCGACAACGTGCGCGACGACAACTTCTACGACTTCCCGGCCCACCCCACGTACACGGCCGGCTTCTTCTCCGCGCAGCTCAACGACCTCTTCGACCGCAACGTGATGACGGTCGACGCGTTCGACTGGGCGCACCGCACCGGCCCCAACCCGCCGAACGACCCGACCGGCGACGTGTGCACCAGCCGGCCGGCCCGGCCCAACCTGTACGAGGGCACGTTCGCGCACGAGTGGCAGCACCTGCTCCAGCACTACACGGACCCGCTCGAGACCACGTGGGTCAACGAGGGGCTCTCCGACTTCGCGCAGACGCTGACCGGGTACGTGGACGCGCGCGCGACCGTCCACCAGCGCGGCGCGGACAGCCACATCTTCTGCTTCCAGGGCTTCGGCACGGTCCGCACGGACTTCAACACCAACCCGCGCGACTGCGGCGGCCCGGAGAACTCGCTCACCCTGTGGGGCGAGAGCCCGAACCCGAACGCGACGCTCGCCGACTACGGCAACGCGTACTCGTTCATGCTCTTCCTCCACGACCGGTACGGCACCGACCTCATCTCCCGCCTGCACCGCGACGGCAAGCGTCAAGGGCTGGCGAGCGTGGCGGCGGCGCTGAAAGCCGAGGGCGTGCGCGACATGTACGAGGTGATCCACGACTACCAGTCGATGGTGCTGCTCGACAAGCTCGTGCCCGGTTGGCGTGTCTACGGGGTCGCGAAGAGCCGCGTCACCACCCGAAGCCTCCGCTCGACGGTCAACCTGGCCAACCCGGCGGTCAACGCCACGCCCGGCGCCGCGCCCAACGGCGCCGATTACGTGCCGCTCGCGGTACCCGGCCGCGACCTGCGCTCGGTCCGCTTCGACGGCGCTCGCACGCTGCCGCCGCTCCCCCTCGCCTGGACCGTCGTGAAGAACGACCCGGACCGGCGCGACAACCCGGTGCTCTGGTCGGGCAACGCCAGCGACCTCGACAGCGCCGCGGTCACCACCGTCACCGTGCCGTCGAGCGGGGCGACCCTGCGGCTGCTCGCCAAGTACG
Source organism: Phytohabitans sp. LZ39 (assembly GCF_059359075.1). Taxonomy (NCBI): domain Bacteria; kingdom Bacillati; phylum Actinomycetota; class Actinomycetes; order Micromonosporales; family Micromonosporaceae; genus Phytohabitans; species Phytohabitans sp. LZ39. The sequence goes on from NZ_JCADBM010000004.1 coordinate 472,508, forward strand.
GCGCCGAGGCGGGCTTCGACTACGGCTACGTGATGGTCTCCGCCGACCGCGGGAAGACGTACACGCCGGTGGCCGGCGACAAGACCGTCGAGGGCCCGCTCGGGCCGGCGCTCAACGGGAAGACCAACGGCTTCGAACCACACACCTTCGACCTTTCCCGGTACGCGGGGAAGACCGTGCTGCTCGGTTTCCGGTACGTGAGCGACGCCGGCGTCAACGAGGGCGGCCTGCTTGTCGACGACGTCCGGCTCGGCGGCACGCTGGTCAGCGACGGCGCGAGCCTGGCCGCGTTCGACTCGCCCACCGAGATCCGGGCGACCGAGACGCACAACTGGAACCTGCGCCTGGTCGGCCTCGACGCGAAGCGGAAGGTGGCGGTGCAGGTGGAGGTCGACGGGCGGCGCGCGGTGCGGCTCGACCCGGTGCGGCTGGCCGCGCTGAAGCTCTTCCCGAAGGTGGTCGCGATCGTGGCCTACGACGAGCCGACCGAGCAGGTCGGCCAGTACGCCCCGTACACGCTGACGGTGAACGGCGAGCGCCAGCCCGGCGGCGCGGCGCCCGCGGCCTGAGCCCCAGGGGCGCCATCCCGCGCGGGTGGCGCCCCACCTACTGCTCCAGCTTCGACCAACCGCGAAGGGCGAGGCCGCGGGAGCAACGGTCTGGACCACGACGGACATCGCGGCAGCTCAAATCCCCGTGGTGGCGGCCTCCCGGCGGTCGTAGGCGGCGCGGGCCGCGGCGATCTCCTCCTGGTGCTCCTCGGTCCAGGTGACCAGCGACTTGATCGTCTCGTGCAGGGTGCAGCCCAGGTCGGTCAGCGCGTACTCCACCTTCGGGGGCACCACCGGGTAGACGGTGCGCCGGACCAGGCCGTCGCGCTCCAGCTGGCGCAGGGTCACGGTGAGCATGCGCTGGCTGATCCCGTCGATCTCGTGGCGCAGCTCGGTGAAGCGCAGCGTGCGCCGCTCCAGCAGCGCGATGACCAGCAGCGACCACTTGTCGGCGACCCGGTCGAGGATCTGGCGGACCTCGCAGTCCTCCCGGGTGTCCCACTGGAAGGGGTCGGAGTCGTCGTCGGTGACGTCGCAGCGACTAAGTGACTTCGAAGTGCCTTCTTCCATGCCTTCTGATGTTGCCGCAGGATTCGAATGGTTACAAGAGGGAACCGACAAGCATTCGAGTAACTGGGGAGCGGAACACGTGGCGACGACACGACCCACACGGCGGGCCTGGGCGGTCCTGTTCGTGCTCTGCGGCGCGATCTTCCTGGAGGGCATCGACATCTCGATGCTGGGCGTCGCCCTCCCCTCGATCCGCGCCGACCTGGGCATGACCACCGGCGCGCTCTCCTGGGTGGTCAGCGCCTACGTGCTCGGATACGGCGGCTTCATGCTGCTCGGCGGGCGCGCGGCCGACCTCTGGGGGCGGCGCCGGGTGTTCCTGGTGTGCCTCGGGGTGTTCATCCTCTTCTCCGGCCTGGGCGGGCTGGCGCAGGAGGGCTGGGTGCTGATCGCCGCGCGGTTCGTGACCGGGGTGGCGGCCGCGTTCATGACGCCGGCCGGGCTGTCGATCATCACGACCACCTTTGCGGAGGGGCCGCAACGCAACAAAGCCCTCCTGGTGTACGCGGGTACGGCCGCCGGCGGCTTCTCGCTCGGCATGGTGGTCGGCGGGCTGTTGACGGCGGCGAGCTGGCGCTGGGTCTTCTTCGCCCCGGTCATCCTGGCCACCGCGATCCTCCTGGCCGGCATACGGCTCATCCCCCGCACCCGGCAAGGCGCCACCGCGAACGGCGGCTTCGACCTCGCCGGGGCCACCACCATCACCGGCGCGATGCTGCTGCTGGTACTCACCGTCGTGCGGGCACCGGACGTCCACATCGGATGGACGGCGGGCACGCTGGCCGCGAGCGCCGCGCTGCTGGCCGCGTTCGTGGCGATCGAACGCCGCTCGGCCGCACCGCTCGTGCGCCTCGGGCTGCTGCGCTCCGGCCCGCTGGTCCGCGCCAACGTGGGTGCGATGGCACTGACCGGCTCGTTCTTCGGGTTCCAGTTCGTCACCGTGCTGTACCTCCAGGAGCTGCGCGGCTGGTCGACCGTGCAGACCGGGCTCACGCTGATGGTCGTGGGCATCGACTCGGTGCTCGCGCCGACCCTCACGCCGAAGCTCGTCGAGCGGTGGGGCAACGTCCGTGTGATCTTCGGCGGCTTCCTGCTGGCGGCCCTCGCCTACGCGCTGTTCCTGCCGCTGGGCGCCGACTGGACGTACCCGATGATGCTCCCGACCCTGATCCTCACCGGCCTGGCGTTCGCGCTGGCCTACGGGCCGCTGACCATCGCCGCCACGGACGGCGTCGACGAGGCCGAGCAGGGGGTGGCCGGCGGGCTGCTCAACTCGTCGTTCCAGTTTGGCAGCGCGCTCGGGCTCGCCCTGGTCACCGCCGTCAACGTCGCCGCCACCGAGGCCGGCGACGCGCTGGACGGGTACCGCGCGGGGCTGGTCGTGCCGGTCGTGGCCGCGCTGGTCGGCGCGGCGGTGATGGCGGTGGGGCTGCGCCGCCGCGCGCCCGAGACGGCGGCGGCGCGCGAAGCCGTCAGGGTATGAGCAGCAGCTTGCCCGTCGTGCGGCGGGACTCGAGGTCGGCGTGGGCGCGCGCCGCCTCGGCGAGCGGGTAGCGGCCGCCGACGGTCACCTTCAGGGTGCCGTCGGCGACCCATCGCAGCACGTCGCCGGCGCGGCGGCGCAGCTCGTCGACGGACGCGACGAAGTGCCCGAGCGTCGGCCGGGTCAGGAACAGCGAGCCGCCGCCCTGCAAGCGGTTGACGTCGAAGGGCTCCGGCTTGCCGCTCGCGTACCCGTAGAGCACCAGCGTGCCGCGGACCCGGAGGCTGTCGAGGCTGGCGTCGAAGGTGTCCCGCCCCACCCCGTCGTACACCGCGGCGACGCCCTCCCCGCCGGTCAGCTCGCGGACCCGCTCGGCCACGCCGTCGTACCCGATGACCTCGGCGGCGCCGGCGGCGCGGGCGAGCTTCTCCTTCTCGGCGGTGGAGACGGTGCCGACGACCCGCGCGCCGAGGCTCGTGGCGAGCTGGGTGAGCAGCAGGCCCATGCCGCCGGCGGCGGCGTGCACGAGCACGGTGTCGCCGGCCCGCACCGGGTAGCTGTCGTGCAGCAGGTAGTGCGCGGTCAGGCCCTGGAGCAGCACGGCCGCGGCCTGCTCGTCGGTGACGCCCGCGGGGATCGGCAGGGCCCGCTCGGCCGGGGTGACCGCGTACCGGGCGTACGCGCCGGCGAGGTCGTTGGAGACCACCCGGTCGCCGACCTTGGGCGCGGTGACGCCCGGCCCCACCGCCTCGACCACGCCGGCCCCCTCGGTGCCGGGCACGAACGGCAGCCCGACCTGGTACAAGCCGCTGCGGTGGTAGATCTCGACGAAGTTGACGCCGGCGGCGGTCAACCGCACGAGCACCTCGCCGGGGCCCGGCTCGGGCGTCGGCAGGTCGGTCAGCGTGAGCACGTCGGGCCCGCCGGGCGCGGCCACCTGGATAGCGTCCATGCCGGAGAGCCTATGCCGCGACGCCTCGGACCTGTCTGACGACCGCGGCGGCGTGCTGGTCGGCCCAGGCGACCGCCGCGTCGCCGGCGCCGCCATTGGCCAGCGCCGGCTCCAGCACCGCGAGCGGGGGCACCGGCAGGCGGGCGCCGAGCTCGGCCAGCAGGTCGCGCAGGGCCGCGGAGACCGACCGCAGGTGCGCCTCGGAGGCGGCCACCGCCACGGGTACGGCCACCGCGCCAGCCAGCGCGCCCGCCGCCAACTGGTCGAGGAAGACCTTGAGCAGCCCGGTGTACGTGCCCTTGTAGGCGGGTGTGGCGACGACGAGCAGCCGGGCGGCGCGTACCACCGCGAACGGGTCCTCGACCGCACCGGACCCGCAGGCCGGCTCGGGGCCGAACGTGACGCCGACCAGGTCGGCCAGCTCCAGGACGACCCGGCCGTCGAGCGGGGCCGCGATCGCGTCCGCGGTGGCTTCGGCGAGGGCGCGGGTGCGGGAGGCGGGACGGGGGTTGCCGACGAGCACGACGAGTTCACTCACACGGCTAATCCTACCTGATTGATAGGCTATCGCGGCGGGCCCATCCCATCCCAGGGGTCGTAGTCGACCTCCAGCGGCTCCTGCTCGGGCCGCTCCGCCTCGGGCACGTGCTGGAGGTTGACCCGGATCCGGTACCAGATCGAGCTGCGCCCGCGCATCCCGTCGACCAGGATGTCCGCCGGCTCCAGCTTTTCCACAGTGGACGGATGGCGGGCCTTCCACCGCTCCAGACCCGCCATGGCCTCGGGCTTGGTCTTGGCGCGGGCGATCTCGATGAGCGGCATGGTCTGCTGGCGCCGGCCGGTGCCCTTCGGCGGCTTTTCCGCGGGGCCCAGCCGCTTGGCCAGGTCGAGCAGCCCGTCGAGCGTGCCGTAGGCGGTGTCCATGCCCTGCCACGGGTCGCCGATCGCCGCGTACCGCTCGCGCACCACCGGCAGCGTGAACTCCTCCGGCCGGCAGTCGCGCACCTCGTCCCAGGACAGCGGCGTGGAGACGCGGGCGTCCCGGTTGGGGCGCACCGAGTAGGCGGAGGCGACGGTGCGGTCCTTCGCGTTCTGGTTGAAGTCGACGAACACCCCCTCCCGCTCCTCCTTCCACCACTTGCTCGTGGCCAGGTCGGGTGCGCGGTTTTCCACCTCGCGGGCGACGGTCTCGGCGGCGAGGCGCACGTCCTTGTACAGCCAGCGCGGCTCGATCCGGACGAAGATGTGGAAGCCGCGCGAGCCGGACGTCTTGGGCCACCCGGTCAGCCCGTAGTCGGACAGCACCTCCTTGGCCACCATCGCCACGTCGACGATCTGCCGCCACTCCACGCCCGGCACCGGGTCGAGGTCGATGCGCAGCTCGTCGGGGCGGTCGAGGTCTTCGGCGAGCACCGGGTGCGGGTTGAGGTCGACACAGCCCAGGTTGATCACCCAGGCGAGCGCGGCCGCGTCGCGCACCACGGTCTCCTCGGCGGAACGGCCGGACGCGTACTTGAGCTCGGCCACCTCGATCCAGTCGGGCCGCTTGGTGGGCGCCCGCTTTTGCCAGATCGCCTCCTCGTCGATGCCCTTGACGAACCGCTTGAGCACCATCGGCCGCCCGCGCACCCCGCGCAGGGCGCCGTCGGCCACGGCGAGGTAGTAGTTGACCAGGTCGAGCTTGGTGTGACCGCCGGCCGCGAAAACCACCTTGTCGGGGTGGGTGATCGTCACCTCGCGGCCGGCGACTTCGATGACCGCCGGCGTCGACATGTCCCTACTCTCTCAGAGCGGCACCGATGTCTTCGTCAACTCCGACGTCAGCGTGAAGCCGGAGATCGTGACCTCCTGCTTGACCAGGCCGAAGCCGGGCTTCAACCAGAACGTCCCGCTGGCCTCGGTCACGCCGGCGAAGCCGGCGCCCAGATCAAGGTCCAGATCTATCTTGTACGCCTCCGCGGTGCCCGCCGGCACGGTCACCGACTCGGTGCCGGTGCTGCTCACGGTGTACGTCACCGGCTGGCTCCCGCCGGCGGCCCCCGGGCCGCTCACCTCGATCGCGGTGCGGCCGGTGCCCTTTTTACCGGCCTCCAGGTCGGCGACCGGCGGCACCGACAGGTCCTCACCGGCGCCCTCGACCGTGAACCCCGCGGCCGACGCGGCGAACGCGCCGATGTCGACGGTCAGCCCGCCATCCGCCCGGGTCACGAACTCCCGCTTGGCGGCCGGGGCGGTGCCCTTCTCCGTCACGGTCACCGTGCGCCCCTTCGCACCCTCGGTGACACTGTCGACGGTGACCGAGGTGGTGCCGCTGACCACGCCGCCCAGCTTGTACTCCAGCGTGGCCCCCTCGACCGGCGGGTAGAAGTAGAGCCCGCTGTCGGCGGGCGCGGCCGGTGCGGTGGTGGTAGTGGTGGCGGGCTCGTTGGCCGCGGGCGGCGGCGTCTCCTTGCCGCCCGACTCGCACGCCGTCACGGGCAGGGCCAGGACCAGCACGGCGGGCAGGGCCAGCCAGCGCCGTCGGGGCTTGATCACGCCGCATCCTCCGTACACGAGGGGCTCGGACCCCCGCCAGGCTACCCGCCCCGGTCGAGGGTCCGGCCCGCCTTCGGCCGTGCCACTACAGCAGGTCGAGGTCGACCGCCTCGGCCATCGCGCGCATGCCGGCGTCGTTGGGGTGCAGCGCGTCACCCGCGTCGAACTCGGCACGCATCCGGTCCGGGTCGTCCGGGTCGGCCAGTGCCCGGTCGTAGTCGAACACCGCGTCGTACTCGCCGCTGGTGCGGATCCAGTGGTTGAGCGCGTCGCGCACCGCCTCGCCGCGGGCGGTGTCGTAGCCCGGGTACGGGCAACCCTTCGACGGCGTGACCGTGGCCCCGATGATCCGCACACCGCGCCAGTGCGCGGCCCGGATGAGCGCCTGGTGCCCGGCGATCAGTTGCGCGGCCGTCACCGGCGTGCCGGCCGCCTCGCCGCCGCCGATGTCGTTGATGCCCTCCAGCACGATCACGGTACGCACGCCAGGCTGGCTCAGCGCGTCGCGCCGGAAGCGCTCCACGCCCGCCGTGCCGAAGCCGGGCAGGTCGGTCAGGACCTTGTTGCCGCCGATGCCGGCGTTGACGACGCCGGTCGGCCGCCCCGCGGCCACGAGCCTCTCGGCGAGCTCGTCCGGGTAGCGGTTGTCGGCGTCCAACGTGGACAGCGCGCCGTCGGTGATCGAGTCGCCGAAGGCCACCACCGTGCCACGGCTGCCCTTCGTCGGCCCGCTGACGTCCACACCGGACAGGTAGTAGGAGGAGGTGGACGTCTCGTCGAACGCCGCGGCGTCGCGGTCGAAGCGGTGGTCGCCATCGGCCCGGTACACGGTGGCGGTGGCGAACGGGTGGAAGGTGGCCGGCCCGGTGGGCCCGTCGAAGTAGAGCGTCACGGTCAGCCGCTCCAGCGGCGAGACCCGCAGGGCCACGGTGTCGGAGGACGCCTCCCGCCCGGCCGGCACCACGGTCGACTGGCGCCCCCGGAAGGTGACCGACCGCAGCGAACCCGCCCGCACCGCCGCGCCCTCCGCCGCGCGGCCGATCGTGGCACCGGTGAGCCGCAGCGGACCGTCACCGTACACGTTGGACACCCGGATCCGCACCGTCGAGCCGCCCCGGCTGAGCCGCACGACCTGGCGCACCGAGTGGTTGTCGAAGCCGCCGGACCAGTTCGGCTCCCCGAAGTAGTCGGGGAACGCCGCGATCAGCGAGCTCCCCCAGCCCCCCGCCCAACGCCCAGGGTCACGACCCTGGTGCGCGGCGGCGGGCGACGTGGTGGCGGTGGTCGCGAGGAGCGCGGCGACCGCGGCTGCGGGCAGTGCCCGATAGATACCCCTGAGCAGCATGCCGCCCAGATTAACGTCCACCACTGTCTCTACCGCATCCTAGGAGGCTAGCCCACCTTCCCTCGGCTGCGGTCCCGGGCTGGCGATCCGCTCGTCGTGGGTCAGTGGCCGAGCAGGGCGCGGACCTCGGCGCGGCTGGAGATGCCGAGCTTCGCGTACGCGCGGGCCAGGTGGTTGTTGACCGTCTTGACCTCCAGGCCGAGGCGCTCGGCGATGTGCTTGCTGCTGTGGTGGGCGGCCAGGAGCACGACCTCGCGTTCCCGGGCGGTGAGCAGTTCGGCGACCTCGTCGTTGACCAGCAGCGGTGTGCGGGCCGGGGCGCACCTGGCGCGCGCGCCTTCCGAACGGCCGCGTACCAGGTGTGCCTGCCCGCGCCGCCCCGCGCGGCGGAAGAGGCGGGCGGCGGCCGTGGCGGCCTCGGCGGCCAGGAGGTCCTGGCCCAGTCGTTCGAACGCCTGCGCGGCGCGGGCCAGCGGCCCGCCGTCGCCGCGGGAGAGGCCGTGCCCGGCCAGCGCCAGTGCCTCGGCGAAGGGCGTGCCCAGCCGGGCGGCCAGCGCGTCCAGGCGGCGGCGGTCGACCGGGCCGCCCAGCCGGCCGGCGTCGTAGAGGGCGGCGGCCTCCACTGTGGGCAGTTCGGCGGCGCGGGCCAGGTCGGCGGCGCGGCGGGCGGCCTCCACCGCGTCGGCCTGGGCGCCGCGGGACATGGCCGCCCAGGCGTGGGAGAGCTCCAGCCACGGGGCGAAGACGCGGTTGGGGCCGGCGCCGGCCGCGCCCGCCTCGGCCAGCCAGCCGGCCGCCTCCTCGGGGTCGCCGCCCAGCGCCGCGACCGTGGCCAGCGCGGCGGCGCAGTGGCGGCGGAAGCGGAAGGTGTCGTTCTCCTCGAAGCCGGCGAGGGCCTCGCGCAGCAGCGCGCCGGCGGGTTCCAGGTGGCCCTGCGCGGCGCCGACGAGGCCGGCGAAGAGCGCCCAGCCGCTCACCATCATCGGCAGGCCGGCCTCGACCGACGCGCGGTAGCCCTGGTCCGCGATCGCCCGCGCGCGTACCAGGTCGCCGGTCGCCAGGTGGGCCAGGCAGTCGGCGATCTGGATCTCGTGCGTGCCCCAGGGCATCAGCTCGCGGTGGGCGACCGCGACTGGCATCCCGCGTTCCCGGATGGTCGCCGCCTGGTCGAGCCGGCCGAGGAAGCCGGCGGCCGCCGTGCCGCCCGCGGTGGCCCAGATGACGGCCCGCGGGTGGGCGCCGGGGCGGTCGAGCACCCGGGCGGCCGCGTCGAGGGCCTCGGCGCACCGGCCGTCGAACATCAGGATCCGGCAGAGCGTCCCGTCGGCGAGGTCGCCGCGATCGGCCAGCATCCGCTCGGCCGCGGCGGCGCTGCCGAGTCCCCAGTAGAGGGCGTCCGCGCCGGACCCGGCGAACCCGTCCTCGATCGCCGCCAGCTCCCCGTCCCGTCCGACGAACGGCCACGCATCCATCGACGTCACCTCCCCCAGTCACAGATGGTTCGCCGCCGTGCGGGGGGCGGATGGGTGGCCTTCGAAGTCGGAAACCGGACTGCACTACGTCTATACATATCGCGTATAGACGTGGTGTACAGTGCTCGGCATGTCGATCGGACAGACCTTCCTGGGGCTGCTGGAGTCCAGCCCACGGCACGGATACGACCTCAAGCGCGCCTATGACGAGCGGTTCGCCCGCAGCCGCCCGCTGCACTTCGGGCAGGTCTACGCCACGCTCTCCCGCCTGCTCAAAAGCGGCCTCGTGGAGGTCGAAAGCGTGGAGCCGGGCGGCGGGCCGGAGCGCAAGCGCTACGCGATCACCGAGGCCGGCGTGACCGACGTGTCGCGGTGGCTGGCCCAGCCGGAAAAGCCCGAGCCCTACCTGCAAAACACGCTGTACACCAAGGTGGTGCTCGCGCTGCTCACCGGCCGGCCGGCGGCCGACCTGCTCGACTCCCAGCGGGCCGAGCACCTGCGCCTGATGCGCGAGCTGACCCGGCGCAAGGCCGGCGGCGACCTCGCCGAGCAGCTGATCTGCGACCACGCGCTCTTCCACCTGGAGGCCGACCTGCGGTGGCTCGAGCTGACCGCCGCCCGCCTCGACGAGCTGGCGAAAGAGGTCACGGCATGACCTCGTTGCTCGTCGCGGAGGAGCTGCGCAAGTCGTTCGGCGCGACGCCCGCGCTCGACGGCGCCTCGCTGGAGATCGACGCGGGCGAGGTCGTCGCGGTGATGGGCCCGTCCGGCTCGGGCAAGTCGACGCTGCTGCACTGCGTCGCCGGCATCGTGCGCCCCGACTCCGGCCGCGTCGTCTACGCCGGCCGCGAGGTCTCGCGGATGGGCGACGGCGAGCGGAGCGCGCTGCGGCGGTCGCAGTTCGGGTTCGTGTTCCAGTTCGGGCAGCTCGTGCCGGAGCTGACCTGCCTGGAAAACGTGGCGCTGCCGCTGCGGCTGGAGCGGGTGCGCCGGCGGGAGGCGGAGCGGCGGGCCGCCGAGTGGCTGGAGCGCCTGGAGGTCGGCGACGTCGCGGGCAAGCGGCCGGGCGAGGTCTCCGGCGGGCAGGGGCAGCGGGTCGCGGTGGCCCGCGCGCTCGTCACCGCACCCAAGGTAATCTTCGCGGACGAGCCCACGGGTGCGCTCGACTCGCTCAACGGCGAGCGGGTCATGCGCCTGCTCACCACGGCCGCCCGGGAGGCGCGCGCCGCGGTGGTGCTGGTGACCCACGAGGCGCGCGTCGCGGCGTACTCGGACCGGGAGGTCGTCGTCCGCGACGGCCGCACCCGCGACCTGGCCCGGACGGCGTGATGAGGGATCTGCTGATGGGCGCGCGGCTGGCGTTCGCCGGCGGGCGTGACGGGTGGACCCGGGCCGTGCTGACCGCGCTCGGCGTGGGCATCGGGGTGTCGATGCTGCTGCTCGCCGCCTCGGTGCCGGGCGCACTCGGCGCGCGGGAGGCGCGCGGCGACGCCCGTGACATCCAGGTCGGGCAGGCGCTCGCGGCGGGCCCGGCCACGCTGCTGGTCGCCCGGGTCGACACCGAGTTTCGCGGCACACCGGTGCGCGGCACGATCGTGCGGCCGGAGGGCCCGCGGGCACCGGCGCCGCCGGGTGTCGCCGCCTTCCCCGGGGCCGGCGAGGTGGTCGTCTCCCCCGCGCTGCGCGACCTGCTGGAGTCCGGCGACGGCGCGCTCTTCGCACCCCGGCTCGGCGGCGCGCGGGTGGTCGGCACGATCGGCGACGAGGGGCTGGCCGGCCCAGGCGAGCTGGCCTACTACCTCGGCAGCGACACGCTGGGCACGGACCGGGCGTCCCGCGTCGACGGGTTCGGGACCACGGCGGCGGGCGAGCCCTTCGGGACGCTGCTCGTGCTGCTCATCGTGATCATCTTCGTGGTGCTGCTGCTGCCCATCGTGGTGTTCCTCGGCGCGGCCGTGCGGTTCGGTGGCGAGCGCCGCGACCGGCGGATGGCCGCCTTCCGCCTGGTCGGCGCCGACCGGCGGATGACCCGGCGCCTCGCCGCCGGCGAGGCGGCCGCGGGCGCGCTGCTCGGCGTCGCGGTCGGCGGGGTGCTCTTCGTCCTGGGCCGCCAGCTCGTGCCGCTGTTCACGCTCTGGGACCTCAGCGTCTTCGCCGACGACATCCGGCCCGGCCTCGCCGCGGCGCTGGTCGTCACGTTCGCGGTGCCCGCTCTCGCCGTCGTGGTCAGCATGGTCGCGCTGCGCGGCGTGGTGATCGAGCCGCTCGGCGTGGTCCGCCGCGCCACCGGCGTGCGCCGCCGGCTGTGGTGGCGGCTGATCCTGCCGCTGCTCGGCGTCGTGCTGCTCTACCCGCTCGCCGGCGACGTCCGCACCGCCAGGGGCGACACCCAGTATCAGGTCGCGGTCGGCGCCGTCCTCCTGCTGATCGGCGCGGTCACCCTCCTGCCGTGGCTGATCGACCTTGTGGTACGCCGGATGCGCGGCGGCGCCGTGCCCTGGCAGCTCGCCGTCCGCCGGCTCCAGGTCGACAGCGGCACGTCCGCCCGGCTGGTCAACGGCATCGCGGTCGCGGTCGCCGGCACGATCGGGCTCCAGATGCTCTTCGCCGCCGCGCAGCACGAGTACACGACCCCCACCGGGCAGGACACGAGCCGCGCGCAGGCGTTCGTGCAGCTGTCGACCGGCGACGGTGCCGGCGCGCTCGCCAGGCTCGCCGCCTCCCCGGGCGTCACGAAGGTCACCGGTACCCTCCAGGTGGGTGCCTCCCACGCGGGCGCGCCGGACCGGTTGGCCGTCGTCCACATCGGAGACTGTGCGTCCCTCGCCGAGATGGCCTATGTGGACGGCTGCACCGACGGCGACGTGTTCATGACCGACGGCGAGGTGGCGCGCGGCGACCGCCTGAGGTTCGACGAGGGCCCACAGTGGACGGTGCCGGTGGCCGCCCGCCGGGTCCAGGTCCGCCCCGACCCGATGGGCTGGACCCGGAGCGGCGTGCTCGCCACGCCCGCCGCGCTCGACGCGGGCCGCCTCGGCACGTTGGTCGTCGGCGCCTACCTGCAAACCGACCGCGACGACCCCGACGCCGCCGAGCACGTCCGCAACGCGGCCGCCGCCGTCAGCCCGCTCGCCTCCGTCGACACGCTGTCGAACACCGAGGAGGCGCGCCGCTTCACCAACATCCGGCGCGGGCTCTACATCGGCACGGTCGTCACGCTCCTGCTCGTCGGCGCCAGCCTGCTGGTGGGCGTGCTGGAGCACCTGCGCGAGCGCCGCCGCCTGCTGGCCATGCTCGTCGCGGTGGGCACCCGCCGCGGCACCCTCGTCTTGTCGGTGGTCTGGCAGACGGTCGTGCCCGTGGTGCTCGGCCTCGCGCTGGCGGTCGTGTTCGGGCTGGCGCTGGGCGTGGCGCTGCTGCGCATGGTGCGCGTCACGATCTCGATCAGCTGGCCGGTGGTGGGCCTGTCGGTCGGCCTCGCGGCGGCGGTGATGGCGGTGGTCACGCTGTCGAGCCTGCCTCCGCTGTGGCGCCTCATGCGTCCCGACGGCCTCCGCACGGAGTAAGCCCCCGCGTGGCCGTGGTGGCCGGGTTCGTAAATGGTGCGGTGCGGACTCCTCGCGGCGACGCGTGCCGATCATCGTGGTGGGCACCCCCGTTGTCACGGCAGAAAACGGGAAGGAGAACTCGTGTCCGCCACGACCACATCCTCGGGGATCCGGCCGTTCAGGATCGAAGTCCCCCAGGAGGAGCTCGACGAGCTACGCGTGCGGGTGAAGGCCGCACGCTGGCCGGAAAGGGAAACCGTCCCCGACCAGTCGCAGGGCGTACAACTCCAGACGATCCAGGAGCTGGCGCGCTACTGGGCGTCCGACTACGACTGGCGCGACGTCGAGGAGAGGCTGAACGCCCTACCGCAGTTCATCACCAACATCGACGGGCTGGACATCCACTTCGTCCACGTCCGCTCACCGCACGAGAACGCGTTGCCGATCGTCATCACGCACGGCTGGCCGGGCTCGATCATCGAACAGATGAAGATCATCGACCTGCTGGCCAACCCGACGGCACACGGCGGGAGCGCGTCGGACGCGTTCGACGTGGTGGTGCCGTCGATGCCGGGCTACGGCTTCTCCGGCAAGCCGACCGCGAAGGGCTGGGGCCCCGAGCACATCGCCACCGCCTGGACCGAGCTGATGAAGCGCCTCGGGTACAACCGGTTCGTGGCGCAGGGCGGCGACTGGGGCGCGCTCGTCACCGACTTCATGGGCGTGCAGGCGCCGCCTGAGCTGCTCGGCATCCACACCAACATGCCGGGCACGGTGCCGCCGGACATCGACAAGGCGGTGCAGACCGGCGCGCCGATGCCGGAGGGGCTGTCCGACGACGAGAAGCGCGCGTTCGAGCAGATGGCGTTCTTCTTCAAGCACGTCGCGTACGCGCTGATCATGCAGACCCGGCCGCAGACGCTGACCGGCCTGGCCGACTCGCCGGTGGGGCTGGCCTCGTTCATGCTCGACCACGACGCGGCCAGCCTGGAGATGATCTCCCGCGCGTTCGCCGGGCGGAAGGAGGGCCTGTCGCGCGACGACGTCCTCGACAACATCACGCTCTTCTGGCTGACGAACACGGCCGTCTCGGCGGCCCGCCTCTACGCGGAGAACGACAACTCGTTCCTCGCCACCAAGGGCGTGACCGTACCGGCGGCGGTGAGCGTCTTCCCGGACGAGCTCTACCAGGCGCCGCGCAGCTGGACGGAGCAGGCGTATCCGAACCTGATCCATTACAACCAGCTGGACCGCGGCGGGCACTTCGCGGCCTGGGAGCAGCCCGAGCTCCTCGCCGAGGAGGTACGCGCCGGCTTCCGGTCGCTCCGCTGAGCGGTCGTCCGTCTACAGAGGATGGACCCAGACCAGCAGCGGTGGTTCGTCGCCCGGGGCCGCGTCGTCCACGGTCAGCTCGATCTCGACCGGGACCGCGGCCTTCGGGTCGGCGAGCAGGTAGGCCGCCACGATCGAGGCCAGGTCGCCGGTCGCCCGGTAGTCGCTCCCGAACGGGAGGTCGTGCGCCGGGCGGGAGGTGATCCCGCAGCGCAGCTGGCCGGCCCGCTCCTCGTGCCAGACGTAGAAGACGGCCGGGCCGCGCACCCGCTCGCGGAGCGTGGCCACGGTGGCGTGGAAGGCGCGGACCACCTCGGGGACGGTCAGGATGGCGCGCTCGACCGACGGGGCGTCGAGCCAGTGGCTGTTGCCGGCCTCGGCGTGCGGATCGCCGGGCGCCAGCGTCACCTCGTGATGGGCGATCGCCGCGATGGCCTCCAGGAGCACGGCCGGCTACGCTACCGCCTCCGCCTGGACGGCGGGCTCGTGACGCACCGGGAAATTGACGGAGCTCGCGATGAAGCAGTCCCGGTGCGCGTCTTCGTGCAGCCGCGTCGCGGCGTCGACCATGTCGGGCGCGGCGACCGTGACCTCGGGCCGGAGCACGACCTCGGTGAAGTGCCCGCCGTTGCCCTCCTGCTCCATCGCGCCGAGCGCCCGGTCGATGTAGCCGGTCACCACGACGCCGGCCACCGCGCAGTGGTGCAGGTACGACAGCATGTGGCACTCGGCGAGGGCGGCGACCAGCAGCAGCTCGGGGTTCCACCGCGCCTTGTCGCCGCGGAAGGCCGGGTCGGCGCTGCCCGCGATGCCCGGCCGGCCGTCGGTCTCGACGTCGTGGTCGCGGCCGTAGTCGCGGTATCCGCTGGTGCCGCCGCCACGGTTGCCGGTCCACGTCACGGCGACCTCGTACGAATGCGTCCGTCCCATGGCTGGAATCGTATGGGGCGGCGGTTTCACCGCGCTTTCAGCGCCGCGTGGATCCCACCGCCGGTACGGTAGGCGGCGATGGACGATCCCCTGGAGCTCGTCCGGCGGCGGGGTGCCGCGGCCCAGCTGTGCGTCATCCGGGACGGGCGCGTCGTCCTCGACGAGGCGGTCGGCTGCGCGCCGGACTCGCTCTTCTGGATCTTCTCGACCAGCAAGCCATACGTGGCGTTGCTCGTCCACCTGCTCGCCGAGCGGGGCGCCCTGTCGCTGGACGAGCCGGTGGCCAGGTACTGGCCGGAGTTCGCCCAGCGGGACAAGGGCGGCATCACCGTGCGGCACGTGCTCCAGCACCGGGCCGGCCTGCCGGTGGCGCGGAGCGTGGTAGGCGACGCCCTCGCCATGACCGACTGGCGCCGCTCGGTCCGCGCGCTCGAACGGGCCCGCCCGCGGTACGCGCCCGGCCAGGTGCCCGCCTACCACCTGCTCAGCTACGGCTTCCTGCTCGGCGAGACGGCCCGCCGGGTGGGCGGCGCGCCGGTCGACGCGCTGCTGCGCGGCGAGCTGCTCGACCCGCTCGGGCTCGGCGACACCCACCTCGGCCTGCCCGGCCGGCTGTGGCGGCGGCACGTGCCGGTACGCGGGCTGAGCGGCGCGCGGGTCAGCGCCGCCTACTTCAACCGCCGCGCCACGCGCGGGGCGGTCGTGCCGGCCGCGGGCGTCTCGGCCACCGCCCGGGACGTGGCGCGCTTCTACCAGATGCTCGTCGGCGGCGGCACGCTCGACGGGGTTCGGGTACTCGCGCCGGAGACGATCGAGGCCGCCCGCCGGCCCTCCAGCGAGGGTGAGGTCGACCGCTTCCTGCGCCTGGCGATCCGCTGGTCGGAGGGGTTTCAGCTGGGCGGGCCCGCGGACGACCCGGCGACGAGCCGGCCGATGGGGCGGCTGAGCAGCCCGCTCACGTTCGGGCACAACGGCAGCAACTGCTGCCTGGCCTGGGCCGACCCGACCCGGCGGCTCGCCTTCGCGTACCTGACCAACCTGCTCCTGCCCGGCCACGACGGCGCCCGCCACCAGGCCGCGGTGAGCGACGCGGTGCTGGGGGGTGTTTCATAAGGGCATGGCCGGCCCGCGGCGGACCCTTGTGAAACACGACCTAGCCACCCAGGGTGGCGGCGACTGAGCGGAGCGCGTCGACCACCAGCTGGGCGGCGGGGCTCGGCTCGTAGCGGCCGCGGCGGTGCACGAGCTCCAGGCGGCGGGTGCCGGCCGCGGTGGCCGGAAGCACGCGCACGCCGGGCTGGTCGGCGGGGAGGGCGAGGGCCGGCACGACGCCCGCGGCCAGGCCCGCCGCCACGATCGCCAGCACGGCCGGAAACTCCAGGCACTCGTGCGGCCGGTCGAGCACCGCGTCGTGGCGGGCGGCCAGCCGGTCGAGCGCCCGGCGCATCGCCGAGCCGGGTGGGCCGTCGACCCACGGCCGCCCGAGCACGGCGTCCAGGCCGGCGAGCGGGCCCCAGGCAGCGGGCACGACCACCCGGTACGGCTCGTCGACCAGCCGGGTGACCCGGAGCCCGGCCGGCCCGGTGCCGGTGTCCCCTTCGCCGACGAACAGGTCGAGCTCGCCCGCCCGCACCGCCTCGCGCCCGGGCTCGAGCTGGCGCACGCGTACCTGTACCCCGGGAGCGGTCGTGGCCACCGCGGCGGCCGCCGGCGCGACGAGATGCCGGACCGCCGTGGGGATCGCGCCCACCGTGACCGGCCCGCTCACCTGGCCGGTCAGCGCCGCGAGGTCGCGCTCGGCGGCGGCCAGCACTTCGGAGAGCCGGCCGGCGTGACCGGCGAGCAGCCGGCCCGCGGTGGTGAGCCCGGCCGAGCGGCGGCCACCCAGCCGCGAACGGTCGAGCAGCGTCACCCCGGTCTCCGCCTCCAGGCGCGCGATGTGCTGCGAGACGGCCGAGGGCGTGAGGTGCAGCGCGGACGCGGCGGCGAGGACGCCGCCCGCGTCTGCCACCGCGCGCAGGACGGCCAGCCGCCGCGGATCGATCGGCATTCGGCAACGCTACAGGCCGCATCCACAAACATTCGATACCGCTGAACACCGGAACGGGGCCACCATGCGCGTATGGACGTGCTCACCGAGGTCGTCGGGTGGGGCGGGGCCGGCTGCCTGCTGCTCGCGTACGCGCTGCTGTCCGCCGGCCGGATCGCCGCCGGCGTGACCTTCCAGCTGCTCAACCTCGCCGGCTCGGCCGGCCTGCTGCTCAACGGCGCGGCGCACGGCGCGTGGCCCTCGGCCGCGCTCAACCTGGTCTGGGTCGCGATCGGGGTGCTCGCGCTCCGCAGGACACCCCGCGAGGAGCCCACTGTGCCAGGATGAACCGCGTGGGGGCGATGATCGCGCTACCCCAGCTGCGGCTGCTGCGGATGGCCAAGGACGCCATGGACCGCGACTGGTCCAGCCCCATCGACCTGGACACGGTGGCCGCGCACGCCGGCTACTCGCGCTACCACTTCGTGCGCCTCTTCCGCGCCGCGTACGGCGAGACGCCCGGCCAGTACCTCAGCCGGCGCCGCATCGAGCGGGCCCAGGAGCTGCTCCGTTCGGCCAACCTCACCGTGACCGAGGTGTGCATGCTGGTCGGGTTCACCAGCCTGGGCACGTTCTGCACGCGGTTCAAGCAGATCGTCGGGGTGACGCCGACCGAGTTCCGGCGCGAGGCGCGCCAGGGGGCGGCCGCGCCGATACCCGGATGTTTCGTGATGTTCTGGGCCGGCGGCTTCGCAACATTCGAGAAGCCCGGCGGACCGCCGCGGCCCTAGCGTCAGCGGTGACGGCCCTTCTGACCAGGAGTGAGACATGATCACGGGACTTGGTATCGCCACGATATGGGTGCTCGACCAGGATTCGGCGAAGGCGTTCTTCGTCGACAAGCTCGGCCTCGAGGAGCGCACCGACATGACGCTCGGCGAGGGCGGCATGCGGTGGGTGACGGTCGGCACCAAGGACCAGCCGGAGCTCCAGCTCACGCTCATGGTGCCCGGCCCGCCGTCGCTCGACCCGGAGTCGGCCGCGCAGCTCAAGGCGCTGATCGCCAAGGGCGTGCTGGGCGCCGGGGCGTTCAACACCGACGACTGCCACGCCGAGTACACGGCGCTGGTGGAGCGCGGCGTGTCGTTCGTGCAGGAGCCGCAGGAGCGCCCCTACGGCATCGAGGCGATCTTCCGCGACGACTCCGGCAACTGGTACAGCCTCACCCAGCCCAGGACGACGCTCGACGAGAGCGCGCCCTGGGCC
This sequence comes from Phytohabitans sp. LZ39, assembly GCF_059359075.1. Classification (NCBI taxonomy): domain Bacteria; kingdom Bacillati; phylum Actinomycetota; class Actinomycetes; order Micromonosporales; family Micromonosporaceae; genus Phytohabitans; species Phytohabitans sp. LZ39. The sequence continues at coordinate 490,521 of NZ_JCADBM010000004.1, forward strand.
TGCTGAGCCGTCTCCAGCCCGTCAGCCGCCGGTGGGGCGGAGCGAGATGCCCTTGAGGAACACCTGCCCGATCTGGGCCGGGTCCTTGGCCACCAGCACGCCACCGCCGGTGGTCCGGGTGATCTGGTCGAGCGCGCCGCGGTTCACCGCGTCGCCCAGGCCCAGGATGATCACCTGGATCGGCCGCTTCGGGTCCTTGAGCTCCTCGAGCCGGTTGAGCAGGGCGGGCAGCGAGAGGCCGCCCTCCGGGTCGTCGTTGCCGATGCCGTCGGTGAGGATGAGCACCGAGTTGACCCGGCCCGCCTGCCAGCCGTCCTGCACCGTCTCGTACGCGGCGGCCAGCGTGTCGTACAGGCCGGTGTCGCCGTTCTGCTTCGGCTGGATCCCCGAGATCTTCTGGAGCAGCTCGCCGCGGGTGCTGGCGAGCGGGCCGATCGGCGCGATCTCACGCCAGTCTCTGCCGCCGCCGAGGTTGGTGGAGAAGACCCACACGCCGACCGCCCAGTCGTCGCCGAAGAGCCCCAGCCCCCGGCGGGCGGCCTCCTTGGTGACCTCCATGCGGCTGGCGCCGCCGGCCGTCGGCACCGGGCCGCGCATCGTGCCGGAGATGTCGAAGACGGCGAGCATCCGGGACGGCGCGGTCACGGCCGTCCAGGTGGACAGCGCGGCGTCGACCACCTGCGTGTCGGGCGCCCCGCCCTTGCCCGCGGCGGACGGCGGTGCCGTCTTCGGCGGCGCGCCGGAGGGCGTCGTGAAGCCGGATCCGCCGGAGCCGTCCGGCCCGCGCAGCCCGAGCGCGCCGAGCCGGTCGCGGAACGAGGCCGCGTTGAGCGCCTTGTGCAGCGAGTCGGCCGCCGCGGCCTTGTCCGGGTCGGTGCCGGGCATCACCGCGTACGGGTAGTCGAGCGGCAGCGGCGCCGGGTCGAGGTAGATCGCGGCCAGCGGCACCGGCGGCTTCTTCGCGTTGTACCGGATCACGTCCTCTTCGGACAGTGCCGCGACGCCGAGGCCCTGCGTGATGGAGGCCTGGTCGGCCGCCTGCGGAAACTTCGCCGTCAAGTCGTCGCGCACCGCCGAGCGGCCGCCGGCGAGCAGGCGGAGGGCCGCGGTCTGCGTCTCCCTGGCGTTGCCGCCGGTCTGGCCCGCGGCCGCGCCGAGCGCGAGCAGGCCGGACATGCCGGCCGCGTCGCGGGTCGGCTCGACGAGGCCGGCCCGCAGCCCGCTGCCGGTGAGGATCTGCTGGAGCAGCGCGGGCAGGTCGACCTTCTTGGCGGGCCAGCCGACGCCCTTCGCGACCGGCTCGGGCATCGCGAGCACGACCGGGCTGAGCGCGAGCGACGCGCCGTCGGTCGGCGTGAACCCCGGCGCCGCGGCCCGGAGCCGGTGTAGCCAGATCGAGGAGTCGGAGATCCACACGTCGGGGATCGTGGTGCTGCCGCTCGCCCCGCCGACGCCGGTCAGCGCCACGCCGTGCTTGGCCGCGAGCGCGGCCGCCAGGTCGACGGGACTGGTCTCGCTCACCTCCACGCCGACACAGACGCCGTTGGCGGATGCCCCTTCGGACACCCAGGCGTCGGCGGTGGCCCGCACGTCGGCCACGAGCTCCTGGGGCGCGGCGACGGTCAGTTTGACCTGACCGCTGCACTTATCGCCCGAAAGCTCCTGATATCCGAAGTACGAACCGCCCACGACAACAATGAGCGCCACCGCCGCCGCGATGGCGCCCGCCGCGGGAAAACGTTCTCGCATGCGATGACGGCCAGGCACGGGCTCCATCCTGCTGAGCCGGACGGCTGGTTGCCACCGCCATTCGGTGGAACGTTACCGAGAGGAAAGTTTTCACTAAGATTCGACTACTCTTCGCAGTCGTCGCACTCCAGCGTGTACGCGGATGTTTGCGAAATCGACGCGGGGGTCAATGTCTGGGACATGTCCCGCTCCCCCCTCGCTGTGTTAACTCGCATCGGCTTCATCGGATACGGCCTCGTGCACCTTCTCTTCGCCTGGCTGATCCTCCAGATCGCGTTCGGCAAGCCCACCGAGGAAGGCGACCAGTCCGGCGCACTCCGCACTCTGGCCGAGCAGCCACTAGGGAAATTCCTCGTCATCGCGACCGCGGTCGGCCTGCTCGCGATGGCCATCTGGCAGGCGTACGAGGCGGTCGCCGGCCACCGCGCCGACCGCGGTAAGGAGCGCACCGCCGAGCGGCTCGCCTCCGCCGGCCGCACCATCGCCTACCTCTACTTCGCCTGGACGGCCTTCAAGGTGTACCAGGCCGCCGGCTCGTCCAGCGCCGACAAGCAGCAGAAGCTGAGCAGCGACCTGATGAGCTCCACCGGCGGCCGCTGGCTGGTGGCCCTCGCCGGCATCGCCCTGGCCGCGCTCGGCGCCGGCCTCATCTGGTACGGCGTCGTCAAGCGCTTCGAGAAGCACCTGCTCACCGGCCAGATGAGCCACCGCGCGCGCATGGTCGCGCGGCGGCTGGGCATGGTCGGCTACACCGCCAAGGGCACCGCCTACGGCATCGCCGGCATCCTGTTCACCGTCGCCGCGGTCACCTACGACAAGGAGAAGGCCCGCGGCTTGGACGCGACCCTGGAGACCCTGCGCGAGCAGGCGTACGGCACGGTGCTGCTGGTCGTCATGGCGCTGGGCATCGCCGCGTTCGCCACGTTCTGCGCCGTGCAGGCCCGGTACCGCCAGGTGGACACCCCCGACGTGACGTCCGCGGTCCGCGACAAGGTCTCGGCATGACACGGTTTTCGCTGACGGCCGCGGTGCTCGGCGCGCCGGACGCCCAGGAGCTGGCCGCCTTCTACGAGCGCCTGCTCGGCTGGCACCGCGAGCAGGACGAACCCGACTGGGTCAAACTGGTCCCGCCCGGCGGCGGGACCGGCCTGTCGTTCCAGACCGAGCCCGGCTACGAACCCCCGGTGTGGCCGCACGGCCCCGGCGACCAGCAGATGATGCTCCACCTGGACATCGAGGTCGACGACCTGGCGGCGGCCAGCTCCCACGCGGTCGCGTGCGGCGCCAAGCTGGCCGACTTCCAGCCCCAGGAGGACGTGCGCGTCCACCTGGACCCGGCCGGCCACCCCTTCTGCCTCTGGACCAACCCCTAGGCGGCCAGACGCTAGAGGTCGAGGGTGACGAAGGTCTTGCCGGCCGTGTTCTGGACTTCGACCGCCACCACCTTGTCCGGTGCCACCGCGGCGCTGCCGCTGAGGTTGGTGCCGGCCTGCTCGCCCTGCGGGGAGACGACCCAGCCGGACGCGATCTCGCGCTTGCCGTCGCTGCCGACCACGATGAGCCGGCAGTTTTCGCCGGCGGGGATGCCGCCCACGGAGGCGCTGATCCGCACCCAGCCGAGCGCCGGCACCACCTTCGCGGTCATCCGCACGTCGCCCTGGACCGTGGACTGGACCCGGGTGCCCGGAGGGTCGGGCGAGACGGTCGGCGCGGGGCTCGGGGGCAGCTGGGCGACCTGCTCGGGGGCGGTGCCGCGGCCCAGTGCCACGCCACCGCCGATCGCGCCGGCCAGCAGCACCGCGGCCGCGGCCACGGCGGGCACCCAGCGGCGCCGCGCGGATGACGTGACCTCTTCGCGGACCTGGCGCAGCGTGCGCTGGAGCACGAGGTCGGCGTCGGGCGGGCCGTGCATCAGCGCCTCTGGCGGGATGTCCTGGAGCACGTCCTTCACCGCCTCAAGCTCCACCAGGTCGGCCCGGCAGATCTCGCACTCGGCCAGGTGGGCATCGACATCGCGCCGCTCGTCGGGGTCCAGCGTCTCCAGGACGTACGCGCCGAGCATCTGCGCGTCATGCGCCTCGGCAGTCATCATGCGGCCCCTTTCAGGGCGGCCGACCGCCCGGCGAGCAGCTCTCGTAGGTTCTTCAACGCGTTATGGGAACGGGACTTGACCGTTCCGGCCGGGATGCCGAGCTGCTCGGCGGTCTCGGCGACGCTGCGCCCCTGGAAGTAGATCTCCACCAGGACGCGGCGGTGGTCTTCGGAAAGATGCTCCAACGCTTGCATGGCCACCATCGAGTCGACCACCCGGTCGGCGTGGTCCCGCTCCACTGGCCCGGTCGAGGCGGACTCGGCCACCTCGATCGGGCGGATGGCCCGGGCGCGGGCCTTGTCCGTCATGACGTTACGCGCGACGGTGAACATCCAACCCCTGATCGACCCGGTCTGCTCGGACAGGGTCTCGGCGTGCCGCCAGGCCCGGATGAGGGTCTCCTGGAGCACGTCTTCCGCGAGGGCGCGGTCCCCCGTGATCCTGGTGATGTACGCGAGGATCGCCGCGCCGTGCTGCTCGTAGAGCGACCGGACCAGCGCCTCGTCGCTGGATGTCGGTGGCCGTCGCCTTGCCATCCGCCGTCCCGCCCTTCGTCAGAGAGTCAACACCACTACGGGCACCGGACCGGACCGGTTCACGGGCATCCATCTCCTGTGTTGAGACAGCGCACGACCTGCGCCATCAGCGGCTCGGGCATGAGGTTGACGAAGAACGCGTGGTCGGTGCGCGGCGAGTTGCGCTGCGGCGGGAACGCGTCGATCGCGAAGCGGTCGCCGTCGGGCCGCGGGTACTCGACCGAGATCCGCAGCCGCGGGACGGCGAAGGTGCCCGCCGCGCAGGCGCCGTCGGCGGCCGGGAAGACGAGGTGGGCGCGGTGGTTGTCGCTGTCGAGCCGCCGCCCGTCCCAGCAGCTCGGAAAGTCGAAGACCCGCACCACCCGCTGGCCGCGGCCGCAGAGCGGGTAGCGGTCGGTGCGCCGCTCCGGGGTGCCGGAGCAGGTCCAGGCCCGGGTGGCCTGGCCGGCGGGCGTGGTGGCGGTGTTGGCGTCGCCGACCGCGCCGCGCAGGCGCCGCGGCATGGCGACGACCGGACCGGCCGGGCTGCCGAACGCGGTGAGTGTCACCGCGACCGGCTCCGCGATCTCGCCGTGGGCGCTCTCCCCGGCCCGCGCGCCGGTGCGCAGGACCGGCCAGTAGTACGTGGACCGGTCGCCGTTGGCGCAGCTGGTCGCCGCGCGCGCGAGTGTGTCGTCCGTCGAGTCCACATCGGTCGACAGGTTACCGACATATTCGTGTACGTGGTGGGACGGCCCGACAACACGCGGCGCGACCACCAGGTTCGCGGTGTTGCGGTGCCCTTCCTCGTTTCGCCCGCAGGACCACGTGTACGCGCGGGCGGCCGGCAGGGCGGGTGCGTAAGGCGCGTCGGCGATCTCGACGTAGTCGGCGCCGGGGCGAGGGGACATCCACTGTGGAACGACTAGCGCGGCGGCCACGAACACGAGCCCCACAGCCAGGGCGAGGAAAAACCACGTGAACCGGCCGGCTCCACCCGTCGTATTGGAGCCAACCAAATGAATCACCACACCGCGTCGCTTCCGCTGACTATGCCAGGCGTGGCGACCCACCGCAATGCCGCCGTATCTCGGCCGTCGTATCCCGCCTGAGGAGACAGTCCACATGAGAGCCCCCCGTGTCTTCGCCATGCTCGGCGGCCTGGTCGCCGCCGCCAGCCTCTCCGCCTGCGCCCTGTCCGCGCCGAAGGCCGAGCCGGTCTTCCAGGCCCCCACCGAACCCACCGCCAGCGCCGGCGCGGGTGCCGCCGCGGGCGGCGAGGCACCGGCCGGCATCGGCGGCCCGCAGGTGCTGCGCATCGCCCAGGTCGACGGCTTCTCGCCGCTCCTCGTGAACGGCAAGGGCCGCACGATCTACCGCTTCGACAACGACTCGAACGACCCGCCGACCACCACCTGTGTCGAGGCCTGCCTGAAGACGTGGCAGCCGGTCCTAGCCCCGAACGGCGTCGAGGTGGACGCCGGCCTCGAGGAGGACCTCGTCGGCACCGTGACCCGCCCGGACGGCGACGAGCAGCTCACGCTCAACGGCTGGCCGATGTACTACTTCCACGAGGACCTCAAGCTCGGCCAGACCGCCGGGCACGGCACCGGCAACGCCTGGTTCGCGATCTCGCCAAGCGGCGGCCGCGCGGAGAAGTCCGCCGACGGGCCGGCCCCGGCCAACAAGCCGCAGGTGCTGCGGGTCGCCGAGGTCGACGGCCTCACCCCGGCCGTCGTGGTCAACGCCAAGGGCCGCACGATCTACCGGTTCCAGAAGGACGACAACAACCCGCCGCGTACCGCCTGCGCCGGCGACTGCCTCAAGACCTGGCAGCCGGTGCTCGCCCCCAACGGCGTGCAGGTCGACGACGGCATCGACGAGGACCTGGTCGGCGCCATCACCCGGCCGGACGGCAGCAAGCAGCTGACGCTCAAGGGCTGGCCGCTGTACTACTTCCACAAGGACCTGAGCCTCGGCCAGATCGCCGGGCACGGCGTGAAGGACCAGTGGTTCGCGATCACCGCCGGCGGTGGCCGCGCGCAACGGGACTAGACGACCCACTCGGGGGGTACGCACGGGCCGGCGGCCGCCACCGCCGGCCCGTGCGTTGTCGCCGTCAGGGCAGCTCGGACTCCACGGCCTTGACCACCTCGGGGTCGTCGGGGGTGGTGCCGGGGCGGAAGCGCCGCACGACCTCACCCTCCGCGGAGACCAGGAACTTCTCGAAGTTCCACTGGATGTCGCCGGCCTCGCCGTCGCCGTCCGCCACGGCGGTCAATACGCCGTAGAGCGGATGCCGGCCCGGCCCGTTCACCTCGGACTTCTCCAGCAGCGGGAAGGTCACGCCGTAGGTGGTGGAGCAGAACTCGGCGATCTCGTCGGCGGTGCCCGGCTCCTGGCCGCCGAACTGGTTGCACGGCACGCCCAGCACGCTGAACCCGCGCGCGGCGTAGGTCTCGTGCAGCTGTTCCAGGGCGGCGTACTGCGGGGTGAGGCCGCACTTGGAGGCGACGTTCACGATCAGCAGCGCCCGGCCCCGGTAGTCCGCCAGCGAGGCGGGCTCCCCGGCCAGCGTGCGGACGGGGATGTCGTATATCGTCATGCGCTCAATCATGCCGGCGCCCGGATGGCGCGGCTGTGCCCGCCTCACTACCGGCGTGCCCGGCGATGGCCCGCCCCGTTAGCGGTGGGCCCGGCGCCAGCCGGCGAACGCCACCCCGAGCCCGGCCACGCCCAGCGCGGCGAGCCGGGCGGCGGTCCACCGCCGGTGGTGCCAGCCACCGTCCAGAGCGGACTCGTCGTCGCCCGGCGCGAAGACCGCGCCGGAGGTCGGCGCGGCCGGCTCGTCCCGGAAGGTGGTCCGGCCGGCGTATCCGCCCATGACCCGTTCGAGCAGGCCGGGCGCGAGCTTCCACTGCTGGGCGAGCAGCGCGCCCGCCCGGCCCGCGTGCGCCTCGCGGCGCGGGTGTTCGAGCAGCCGCACGAGCCGCCGGGCGGCCACGTCGGGCGCGTACACCGGCGGGATCGGCCCGACCCGCACGCCGGTGTGGTTGGCGGCGTGCCGGTACATCGGGGTGTCGATCGACGAGGGCAGCAGCACGCACACCGAGATCTGGCGGTCGCCGGCGAGCCGCAGCTCCTGCCGGACCGCGCCGGACAGCGCGCGCACGCCGTGCTTGGCCGTGGTGTAGCCGCTCAGGTACGGCACGGTCACCTCGCCGAGTACCGACGCGACGTTGACGATGACGCCGCCGCCGGTGGCCCGCAGGTGGGTGATCGCGGTGCGGGTGCCGTACGCGACGCCGAGCAGGTCGGTCTCGATCACCCGGCGGAACTCGTCGATCGGTTCGTCGGTGAACGTGCCGTACGCGGCGACCGAGGCGTTGTTGACCCAGGCGTCGAGCCGGCCGAACTCCTCGACCGCCCGCCGGCCCAGCGCCTCCACGGCCGCCGGGTCGGCGACGTCCACCGCCACCCCGATCGCCCGGCCGCCCCGCGCCTGGCAGGCGCTGACGACGTGGGCCGTGGCGCGCGGGCGTCGGGCCCCAACGACGACGGCCGCGCCGCGGCGGGCCAGGCGCAGCGCGGTGGCCGCGCCGATCCCGCCCGACCCGCCGGTGACGACCACGACGGAGTCCGCCAGGTCACGGATGAGAGGCACGCGGCCTCCCGGTCGCCGGGCGCGTGGAGCCGGTGTCGGCCAGCGAGCTGGGTGCGTCCGGGTTCGCGCCCTCGTGCACGCCGATGCCGAGCCGGTCGACGAGCTCGCCGCCGAACCAGGCGGCGGCGCCGCCGAGCGCGACCGCGATCACCTCGAGGGTGAAGGCGCCGCCGCCGGGCGCGTGGTTGGTGTTGTCCACCCGGACCAGCCACGAGATGGCGAACAGCACGAGCACGGCCGAGTTGAGCGCGCCGTGTATCCGGCCGACACGCTTGGCGCGGGTGCCGGACGGGATGCTGGTCCAGTCGGCGAAGCCGGTGAGCGCGGCGAGCACCGCGCCGATGATGCCGGCCGAGATCATCCAGAACCCGACCTCGGCGAACGTGCCGTTGTCGCTGATCAGGTGGATGAGGTCGAAGATCGTGCCGGTGACGAAGAGCCCGAGCGGAAACACCACCAGCATCTGATGCACCGGGTGCCCGAGGGCTCGCACGCGTGTCTGCACTGTTCCTCCTTACAGATTTTCGGCGCGCCGCTCGGCCAGGTCGGCCAGGCGGCGCAGCGACTCCCTGTTGCGGCGGTGCATGACCAGGTCGTTCACCTTCGTCCGGGCCCACCGCAGCGGACCGGCGCGAAAGTCCTCCGCCAGCCGCACCGTGGTGTGTCCCCGGTCCAGCTCGGTCAGCGTGATCACGACCTCGGCCTCGCCGAGAGGCCACATCCTGGGCCGCAGGTGCAGCAGGCGCGGCTCGTCGCTCGCGATGACGCTGGTGCTGTCGTGTACCGAGACCGGCCAGGGACCGGCCTTGTGGTGGATCTCGGCTCCGGGGGTGGGCCAACCGGCGTCGACGTCGCGGATATGGGCGGTGCCCACCACCCAGTCGCTGTACGACCACCCGTCGGCCAGGACGGCCCAGACCCGGTCGGGAGTCGCCGCCACGGTCCGTTCCACCACAGCCATGGGGTGTCGTTTCCCCGGCCGGGGGCGATTTATGCGCTGTGTCGCATGCGGGTACGGATCCGCACCACCGTGCCCGAGGGGCCGCTGTGGATCTCCATGCCGTCGGTCATCTGACCGGCGATCCACAGCCCCATCCCGCCGTCGCCGGACGGGACGGGCCGGTCGCGGCGCCCGATGTAGGGGTCGGCGGCGAAACCGGGACCGCTGTCCCGTACCTCGCAGAAGAGGTCGCCGTCCGCCCAGACCCGCAGCTCGCCGGCGCCGCCGCCGTGCCGCACGACGTTCGCCATCAGCTCGTTGACCGCGGTGACCCAGTCGCTGGCCTGCTCGGGCGGCAGGCCGCAGTCGTGCGCGAGGGTCTCCACCAGCATGCGGATGGCCGGGAGCCGCCCCGGGACGATCGCGACGGCGAGAAGCGACCGCGTGGGGGCCAGATGGCGATCCGGCGAGCGCCCCACCACCGTGGCCTCCCCCTCCGGGCTGTCCTTCCTGCGACATCGATCACTGCGTGGAGGAATGTACCCAGCTCTGTCCGACTGAACCCCGTCCGTTCGGCCGGCGGTGTGGTGACCGGGCGTCGCACCCGTCCCACGTACTACGCTTCACGCCGTGATCGAAGGGTTGGGGAGTGGCAGCGACGAGCGGCTGCGCCGGATCGAGGCGCTGACCGACACGTCCCTGTCCCAGCTCGACCCCGACGACCTGCTGGACGAGCTGCTCGACCGGGTGCGCGAGGTGCTGCGCACCGACACCGCCGCGCTGCTGCTCCTCGACCCGCACGCCCAGCAGCTTGTCGCGACGGCGGCCAAGGGGCTGGAGAAGGAGGTCCGGGAGGGCTTCCGGGTCTCGGTCGGGCGTGGCTTCGCCGGCCGGGTCGCCGCCGAAAAGCGCGTGGTGGCGCTGATCGACTTCCAGCCGGGCGAGGTCGTCAACCCCCTGTTGTTCGAGGCGGGGCTCCGGTCGCTGCTGGGCGTGCCGATGTTCGCGGCCGGCGAGGTGATCGGCGTGCTGCACGTCGGGTGCCGCGCGCCGCGCGAGTTCAGCCAGGACGACGTGCGGCTGCTCCAGCTCGCCGCCGACCGAGCCAGCGCGGCCGCCCAGGTGCGGGCGAGCACCATCGACCGCACCGCCGCGCTCGCCCTCCAGCGCAGCCTCCTGCCCACCCGCCCGGTCGAGGTGCCCGGCATCGAGACCGCCGCCCGGTACGTGCCGGGTCACGACGCGGGCGTGGGCGGCGACTGGTACGACGTGTTCACGCTGCCCAACGGGTGGCTCGGCGTGGTCATCGGCGACGTCTCCGGGCACGGCCTCGCCTCGGCGGTGGTGATGGGGCGGCTGCGCAGCGCGCTGCGGGCGTACAGCCTGGTCTGCGACGACCCGGGCGAGGCGCTCACCCTGCTCGACCGCAAGGTGCACCACTTCGAGGCCGGCAGCCTCGCCACCGTGCTGTACGCGATGGTCTCGCCGGACCACGAGACGGTCCGGATCTCGCTCGCCGGCCACCTGCGCCCGATCCTCGCGACACCGGGCGAGCCGGCGGTGGTCGCGGAGGTGCCGGTCGACCTGCCGCTCGGCCTCGGCGGCCGCCGCGCCCGGCGCCGGTACACCGAGGTGCCGCTGCCGCCCGGGTCGGTCCTGGTCTGCTACACGGACGGGCTCGTCGAGCGCCGTGACGAGGTGATCGACAAGGGCATCGAGCGTCTGCGCGCCGCCGTCCTGCCCGGCCCGGCGGAGGTGGTGTGCGCCACCGTTATGGCCAGCCTGGCCGAGGAGCGCCCCGGCGACGACATCGCCCTGCTCGCCATCCGCCGCGCCGCCTCCCAGGAAACGTCCAGAGACCGGACGTAGCTTCGCTGGCGTGTCCACCCCGAAGGTCGCCGGCGCCCATAAACGGCGAAAAGCCCCGCTCTGGGCCAGGCTGACCGTCATCGTCGGCGCGGTGCTCATGGTGACGAGCGGCGCGGTGGTCGTCGGCGCCCGCCTGCTGATCTCCCACGTCACCGGCGACATCGCCCAGACGACGCTCATCGACGGCGCGGCCGGTGCCGCCGCCGCCGCGAAGGGCAACGACATCAAGGGCCCGGTCAACCTGCTGCTCGTCGGCCTCGACGAGCGTGAGGGCGGCGACGAGGAGGGTGCCCGGTCGGACACGATCATCATCCTGCACATCCCGGAGAGCCACGACCAGGCCTACCTCGTCTCGATCCCCCGCGACACCCGGGTGCGGATCCCGCCGTACGCGAAGAGCGGCTACCCCGGCGGCACGGCCAAGATCAACGCCGCGTTCGACGCCGGATACGAGGGTCCTGGCACCGAGCTGGAAAAGCGCGCCCGCGGCTTCGACCTGCTCGCCAAGACGATCAACTCGCTCACCGGCATCACGTTCAACGGCGCGGCGATCATCGACTTCACCGGCTTCGAGGCCGTGGTCGACGAGCTGGGCGGCGTCGACATGTGCGTCGACACCCGCGCCGAGTCGATCCACATCGGCGTGACGAAGGACGGCAAGCTGGTCCGCGGCTGGTACAAGGAGGGCGTCGGCATCCAGGGCCTCCCGCCCGGTGCCAAGCCGATGGTCTACGAAAAGGGCTGCCGCCGGATGAACGCGATCGAGGCGCTCGACTACGCCCGCATCCGCAAGAGCCTGCCCGACGGCGACTACGGCCGGCAGCGCCACCAGCAGCAGCTGCTCAAGGCGATCGCGAAGGAGGCCACCAGCACCGGCGTGCTGACCGACCCCCTCAAGCTCAACCGGGTGCTCGAGGCCGCCGGCAAGGCGTTCGTCCTGGACACCCAGGGTGTGCCCGTCGAGGACTTCCTGTTCACGTTCCGTAGCCTCTCCGCCAACGACCTCGCCCTCGTCAAGACCAACGGCGGCAAGTTCGCCTCGGAGACGATCGGTGGGCAGGCCTACGAGACGCTGACCCCGGAGACCATGCGCATGTTCGCCGCGGTCCGCGACGGCACGCTGCCCGAGTTCCTGATGGCCAACCCCGCGTTCCTGGCCCCCAGTTCGTAACGCAGCCCCAGCTCTTGACACGTCTTTGAAGCCGGCGCCGCCTAGGCTGGCCGGCGTGACAGCTTTCACGGGGCCGGTCTTCAGGCCGGGAGACGACGGATACGACGACGAGCGGGCGGGTTTCAACCTGACCGTCGACCACCATCCGGAGCTTGTCGTGGGCGCGACCGGCCCGGACGACGTGATCGCCGCGGTCGACTACGCCACGACGCGCGGCCTGGCGGTGGCCGTGCTGACGACCGGGCACGGGCCCGCGCTGCCCGCCGACGGCCAGGTGCTGGTCAACACCCGCCGCATGGACGAGGTCCGCGTCGACCCGGCGGCCCGCACGGCCCACGTTGGCGGCGGGGTGCGCTGGCAGCAGGTCCTACCGCGCACGGCACCGCACGGCCTGGCCCCGCTCAACGGCTCCAGCCCGAACGTCGGCGTGGTCGGCTACACCCTCGGCGGCGGCGTCGGACCGCTCGGCCGGTCGTACGGCTACGCCGCCGACCGGGTGCGGCGGGTCGACATGGTCACCGCCGACGGCCGGCTGCGCCAGGTCACGGCCGACAGCGAGCCGGAGCTGTTCTGGGCGGTACGCGGCGGCAAGGGCAACTTCGGCGTGGTCGTCGGCCTGGAGTTCGAGCTGGTGCCCGTCGCCCGGCTGTACGGCGGCGCCCTCTTCTTCCCGGCCGAGGCGGCGGCGGACGTGCTGCACGCCTGGGCCCGGTGGGCGCCGACCGTGCCGGAGGAGATGTCCTCCTCGGTGCTGATGCTCCAGTTCCCGCCGCTCCCCCAGATCCCCGAGCCGATCCGCGGCCGGTACATCGCCTGCGTGCGGTTCGCCCACACCGGCACCGCCGAGGAGGGCGAACGCCTGGTGCGGCCCCTGCGCGACGCCGGGCGGCCGATCCTGGACACGCTGGGCGAGCTGCCCTACGCCCAGGTCGGGACGATCTACAACGACCCCACCGAGCCGGCGCCGGCGTACGACTCGAACAGCTCCCTGCACACCCTCGACGAGGCCGCCGTCGACGCGATCCTGTCCCAGGTGGGCCCGGAGGCCGGCTCCCCGCTGGTCATGGAGCTGCGCCAGCTCGGCGGCGCGTACACCCGCGCGCCGGCGATCCCGAGCGCGGTGGGCGGCCGCGACGCCGCGTACGCGCTCTTCGCCGCGGCGCTGCTGCGGCCCGGGCAGGAGGACGCGGTACGCGGCGCGCACGACGCGCTGCACGAGGCGCTGAGCCCGTGGGCCACCGGCGGCTCGACGTTCAACTTCGCCGGCGTCCACGACGCCGCCCCGGAGCGGGTCAGGCGGGCCTTCACGCCCGCCGACTACACGCGCCTCGCGAAGGCCAAGGCCGTCTACGACCCGGACAACGTGTTCCGGATCAACCACAACATCCCGCCCGGTTGATCTTTTCGCCGCTTCTCCGCGTACCCACCGTCAGGAACAGGGGCGGGGATGTGGATGAGCGAGGAACGCGGGCGGCCCGGGGCGTTCGAACTGCTGCCGTGGGTGCCGTCGGTGCTCGGTGTGCTCGTCATGCTCGGGCTGCTCGGCTTCGCCGTGGTCAACCTCCGCCCGTCCGGCGGCGACCTGGCCGCCACGCCCGCGGCTCCGCCGCCGTCCTCCACACCGCCGTTCCTCGCCGGTCCGGCCGAGCCGGAGCCGCCCCCCAACGGCGGGGCGGCGACCGCCCAGACGCCACGGCCGTCGCCGTCACCCTCGCCGCCGACGACCACCCAGGCGCCGCCGCCACCGCCGCTGGTCGGGCGGTTCGTGGTCGTCGACACGTTCAAGGACTCGTTCATCGGTGAGGTGCGGGTGACCAACACCTCGAAGACCGCGCGCGGCTGGACCGTCCGGCTGCGCTTCGGGTCGAGCGTCGGTGGCCTGCGCACGTTCTGGGTCGAGCGGGCGCCACGGCCCACGCTCGAGCGCTCCGGCGACCTGCTCACCTTCACCAGCGGGGCGCCGATCGCCGCCGGCAAGGCGGCCCAACTGCGGTTTCAGCTCGACCGCGACGGCTCCGGCGTCAAACCGTCAGCCTGCTCGGTGAACGGCAGCCCCTGCCTCTGACCGCGGCAACGTGTCCACCGCGTCGCACGGGTCCGGCCTGGGCTCGATGTCGCGAAGGTCGCACGCCACCCGCCGCAGCAGGTGGCGGAGCGCCTGCCGCTCGGTCGGCTCCAGCCCGGCCAGCAGGGTGTCCTCCGCCGCGCGGACCCGCCGCTCCAGATCGGTGTACAGGCCGACACCCGCGTCGGTCGCGACGATCTTGCGCTGGCGGCGGTCGGCGGGGTTGAGCCGCCGCTCGACGAGGCCGGCCGCGACGAGGTCGTCGATCAGGTAGGTCATCACGGTGCGGTCGATGCCCAGATGGGTGGCGAGCGCGAGCTGGCTCGGCTGGTCTCCGTGCACCACGGCGGCGAGCGTCTGGTAGCCGCGCGGACCGTGCGGAACCTCGCCGAGCACCGTGACGACCGAGCTCTGGTAGGCGCTGAGCAGCACTCCCAGGTGCCACCCGAAGTCGCCGTGGTAGGCCGGTCGCGCGCTCGTCATGACGGGAATCATACCGGCCAACACGCGGTTGCCACTATCATCTGTTACGAATACGATCTGCGTCACCACTCATTTGCCCTAGCGGGAGCCCCTACCGATGAACTACGGACATCCGCTCGAGTTCGGCACCTTCGTCACCCCCACCGGCGCGGGCGCGGTGGCGCTCGCCCAGCGCGGCGAGGCTCTCGGCTACGACCTCGTGACGTTCCAGGACCACCCCTACCAGCCGGCCTTCCTCGACACCTGGACGCTGATGTCGTGGGTCGCCGGCCGCACCGAGCGGATCCACATCGCGGCCAACGTCCTCAACGTGCCGCTGCGGCAGCCGGCCGTGCTCGCGCGCGCCGCCGCCAGCCTCGACCTGCTCTCCGGCGGCCGGCTCGACCTCGCGCTCGGCGCGGGAGCGTTCTGGGACGCGATCGAGGCGATGGGCGGCCGGCGGCTCGCGCCCGGCGCGGCGGTCGAGGCGCTCGAAGAGGCGATCGACGTCGTCCGCGGCATCCTCGACGCCGGCGAGCCCGGCCCGCTGCGCTACGCCGGCGCGCACTACCGCCTCCTCGGTGCCGAGCGCGGGCCGCTGCCCCGCCACCACATCCCGATCTGGCTGGGCGCCCGCCGGCGGCGGATGCTGCGGCTGATCGGCCGCAAGGCGGACGGCTGGCTGCCCTCGCTCGGCTACCTGAAGCCCGGCGAGTTCCGCGCCGGTAACAAGATCATCGACGAGGCGGCGGCCGAGGCGGGCCGCGACCCGGCGGAGATCCGCCGCCTGGTCAACATCGCCGGCCGGTTCACCGACCGGCGCGAGTCCTTCCTCCAGGGGCCGCCGCACGCCTGGGTCGACGACCTGCTCCCGCTCGCGGTCGAAGACGGCGTCGGCACGTTCATCCTCATGTCCGACGACGCCGGCACCATGGAGCGCTTCGCGCGCGAGGTCGCGCCGGCGCTGCGCGAGGCGGTCGACCGGGAGCTGCCGGCGCCCCTTCCCACCGGCGCGGCCCGGAGCGGCGCGGTGCGCGCCAAGCGGCGTGCCGGCATCGACTACGACGGCGTGCCACGGTCGCTGGCCGAGACGGCCGTCGAGCCGGGCGACATCGACTACGGCCGGGTGCGGTCCAACTACATGCGCGGCGGCGCCCCCGGCATCGTGCTGCGCCCGCGGAGCACCGCCGAGGTCGCCGACGCGCTCGCGTACGCCCGGCGCCACCCCGACCTGCCGATGGGCGTACGCAGCGGCGGTCACGGCATCAGCGGCCGCTCCACCAACGACGGCGGCATCGTCGTCGACCTCGGCGCCCTCGACGCGATCGAGGTGCTCGACGAGGCCACCCGGCGGGTGCGGGTCGGGCCGGGCGCGCGGTGGAAGCGGGTGGCCGCCGCCCTGGAGCCGTACGGGTGGGCGCTCAGCTCCGGCGACTACGGCGGCGTCGGCGTGGGCGGCCTCGCCACGGCCGGCGGCATCGGCTTCCTCGGCCGCAAGCACGGCCTGACCATCGACCATCTGCGCGCGGTCGAGATGGTGCTCGCCGACGGCTCGGTCGTCCGGGCCAGCGACCCGGAAAACCCCGACCTGTTCTGGGCCGTCCGTGGCGCCGGCGCCAACTTCGGCATCGTCACCGCGTTCGAGTTCGAGGTCGACGAGGTAGGCGACGTCGGCTTCGCCCAGCTCGGCTTCGTCGCCGCCGACATCGCGGGCTTCCTGCGCAGCTTCGGCGAGGCGGCCTCCACCGCACCGCGCGACACGACCGCGTTCCTGGTGGTGGGCCCGCCGCGGCGCGGCCAGCCGGCCACCGGCCAGCTGTACGGTGTGGTCGACTCCGCCGATCCCGACACCGTGCTCGACCAGCTCCAGCCGTTCGCGCGGATGGCTCCCATGTTCCAGCAGCAGGTGGTGATCGCGCCCTACGCCGCGGTGATGGGCATGGCCCCCGACGCCGAGCACCACGGGCAGGGTGAGCCGGTCTCCCGGTCCGCGTTCATCCGCGAGGTGACGCCGGCGTTCGCCGCGGCGGCGGAGCGGCTGCTGCGGAGCGGCGTCGTGTACTTCTTCCAGCTGCGCACCGTCGGCGGCGCGGTCGCCGACGTCGACCCGGAGGCGACCGCGTACGCGCACCGCGACGCCGGCTTCTCGGTGATCGCGATGGGCGTCGACCGGCAGCGCCTCGACAAGCTGTGGGACGGGCTAGGCGAGCACTTCGACGGCCTCTACCTGAGCTTCGAGACCGACCCCCGGCCGGAGCGCCTCGCCGACGCGTTCCCGCCCCGGACGCTGCGCCGCCTCCGGGAGCTGAAGGGGCGCTACGACCCCGACAACGTCTTCCGCGACAACTTCAACATCCGCCCGCTCCGGGACGGGGAGGCATCATGAGCCAGGACCTGCTCTTCGGCACGTTCGTCACGCCGACCAACCAGCCGCCGACGCGGGCCGTCGACCTGGCGGTCGTCAGCGACCGGGCCGGCCTCGACCTCGTGACGTTCCAGGACCACCCGTACCAGCCGCGCTTCCACGACACGTGGACGCTGATGTCCTATGTGGCCTCCCGCACCAGCCGGATCCGGATCACCGGCAACGTCCTCAACCTGCCGCTGCGGCAGCCGGCCGTGCTCGCGCGCAGCGCCGCCAGCCTCGACCTGCTCAGCGGCGGGCGGGTGGAGCTCGGCATCGGCGCGGGCGGCTTCTGGGACGCGATCGAGGCGATGGGCGGCCGCCGGCTGACCCCCGGCCAGGCGGTGGACGCTCTCGGCGAGGCGATCGCGATCATCCGCGAGATCTGGGACCCCGACCGGCCCGGCCCGGTGAAGGTCGACGGCGAGTACTACCGGGTTCACGGCGCCAAGCGCGGCCCCAAGCCGGCGCACGACATCGGGATCTGGGTCGGCGCGTACAAGCCGCGGATGCTGCGGCTGATCGGCCGCTCGGCGGACGGGTGGCTGCCCTCGCTCGGCTACCTGTCCGGCGGGCCGGCCGACCTCGCCGAGATGAACAAGCACATCGACGGCGCCGCGGTCGCCGCCGGCCGCGACCCGGCACTGATCCGGCGGCTGGTGAACGTCGGCGGCCAGTTCGCGCCGACCGGCAAAAGCTTCCTCAACGGCCCCGCCGAGCAGTGGGCCGAAGACCTGGCCGGGCTCACCCTGGAGTACGGCGTCACCGGCTTCGTCGTGGCGAGCGACGACGCGTACACGATCGAGACCTTCGCCGCGGAGGTCGCACCAGCAACGCGCGAGTTGGTCGCGGCCGAGCGCGGATAGATTGGGCGCATGACGACACCCCGGCGGCAGCCACCGGCCCAGCACGTGCTCACGGTGGAGCGCACCGAGTGGCTGACACCCCACCTGGTCCGGGTGGTCGCCGGGGGTGAGTCGCTCGCCGGGTTCACCGACAACGGGCACACCGACGCGTACGTGAAGCTGCTCTTCGTCGACCCCGCGCTCGGCGTCGAGCCGCCCTACGACGTGGCCGCGCTCCGGGCCGCCGGGCACGCGCCGGTCGTGCGCACCTACACCGTGCGCTGGGTCGACCGGGCCGCCCGCCGGCTCGCGATCGACTTCGTGACGCACGGCGACACCGGCGTGGCGGCGGTCTGGGCCGCCCAGGCCGGGCCCGGCGACCGCCTCGTGCTGTCCGGCCCCGGCGGCGGGTACGCGCCCGACCCGGCCGCCGCCTGGCACCTGTTTGCCGGCGACCTGTCCGCGGTGCCGGCCATCGCGGCGGCCCTGGAGGCGCTGCCGGCGGACGCCCGCGGCGTGGCGTACCTCGAGGTCGCCGACCCGGGCGACGCCCTGGAGCTGAAGCACCCCGACCAGGTCGCGGTCCACTGGCTCGTCAACACCGACGAGGGCGACGTCGCCTTCCTGGCCCGCGCGCTCGACGGCGCCGACTGGGCCGGCGGGGCGCAGGTCTTCGTCCACGGCGAGCGCGAGAGCGTCAAGGCCATGCGCGCCGTGCTGCGCGACCGGGACGTACCGCGCGAATCGATCTCGATCTCCGGCTACTGGGCCCGGGGCCGCACCGAAGACGTCTTCCAGGCGGAGAAGCGCGAGCCGATCGGGCGCATAGACTGACGCGCATCCGTTGCCGTACCGGTGGTTGACATGCCCTCTTCGGGTACATACGTTGACCTAGATATTTAACGCAAAGTTTCCGATAGCCGCTCCGGAAGACGTGCGGCCGACCGCTCGTGCATTCGTCGCGCGCCGGTCCGCACACCTCAGAGGTATCGATTTCCCGCGGGCATCCGCGCGACGACCACGGAGGTAAGCGTGGCAAACAGTTCGATGTCCCGGCGGCACTTCCTCAACCTGGCGGCGGGCGCCGGCGCGGGGATGGCGCTAGCCGCGTGCGGCAGCTCGGGACCGGGTACGAGCGGGAGTGGCGGCGGCGAGGCCAGCTACTGGTTCCTCACGGCCGCGCCCGGCGAGCAGATCCGCACCCGCGCCGTCGAGCGCTTCAACAAGGCGAACCCCGACTCCCAGATCAAGCACAACGCGTTCGAAAACGACGCGTACAAGACGAAGATCCGCACCGCGATCGGCGCCGGCCAGGCGCCGACCATCATCTGGGGCTGGGGCGGCGGCGGCCTGAAGAGCTGGGTGGAGGCCGGCGCGGTCGACGACCTGACCGACTGGTTCGGCCAGAACGCGGCGGTGAAGGACCGGCTGTTCCCCTCCTCTTTCGGCGCCGCGACGGTCAACGGCAAGATCTACGCCATGCCGTGCGAGACGGTCGAGCCGATCGTGCTGTTCTACGACAAGCGGGCGTTCGACAAGATCAAAGCCGAGCCGCCGCAGTCGTGGGGCGACATCATGGCCCTCGTGCCCAAGTTCAACGCCGCGGGGATCGCGCCGTTCTCGCTCGCCGGGCAGTCCCGGTGGACCAACATGATGTGGCTGGAGTTCCTCTTCGACCGCATCGGCGGCCCCGAGGTGTTCCAGGCGGTCTTCGACGGCCAGAAGGACGCCTGGTCCCACCCGGCCGCCCTGGACGCGCTCACGAAGGTGCAGGAGCTGGTCAAGGCCAACGGGTTCATCAAGGGCTTCTCCTCCGTCGTCGCCGACGCCAACGCCGACCAGGCGCTGCTCACCACCGGCAAGGCCGCGATGATGGTGCACGGCACCTGGACGTACGGCTCGATGGCCGAGGAGGGTGGCGACTTCGTCTCCGGCGGCAACCTCGGGTACATGAACTTCCCGCCGGTCGAGGGCGGCAAGGGCGACCCGAGCAACACGGTCGGCAACCCCGCGCAGTACCTGTCGATCTCCTCGAAGGCCACGGCCGAGCAGAAGGAGACCGCCAAGAAGTTCTTCTCCACGGCGGTGCTCTCCGACGAGGAGCAGACCGAGTGGCTCGACACCGGTGGCGTGCCGATCGTCAAGGGCGCAGAAACCAAGATGTCCGGTGCGAAGGACCCCGAGTTCCTCAAGTTCATCTACGACACGGCGAGCAACGCGAAGGTCTTCGGGCAGTCCTGGGACCAGGCGCTGAGCCCGACCGCCGCGGAGACGCTGCTCGACAACATCGCCAAGCTCTTCCAGCTGTCGATCTCCCCGCAGCAGTACGTCGACAACATGAACCAGGCCATCGGCAAATGACCGGACTCGCTCCGCCTGCCGTCCGGGTGCGGGCGGCACCAAGCCCGGCCGGCGGGCGTGGCGGGTCACTCTGGTGGATGGCGCTGCCGGCGCTGGCCATCTTCGTCGCGTTCGGCATCGTCCCGCTGGTCGGCGTGCTGGTGCTCAGCTTCACCGAGTGGGACGGCATCGGCGCGATCCACCCCGCCGGCTTCGACAGCTGGCGCGCGGTGCTCACCGATCCGGGGCTGCCGCACGCGCTCTGGGTGACGTTCCTGGTGATGGCGCTCTCCTGGGCGTTCCAGACGCCGGCGAGCCTGCTGATCGGCGTGTTCCTCGCCGGTCGCCAGCGCTACCGCGAGCTCCTCGCCGTGCTCTACTTCATCCCGCTGCTGCTCAGCTCGGCGGCGCTCGCCATCACATACAAGGCGCTGCTCGACCCCAACTTCGGCCTCGGCGCCGGGCTCGGCGTCCCGCTCCTCGCGCAAGACTGGCTGGGCCGCGGCAACCTCGCGCTCGGCGTCGTGGTGTTCGTGGTGTCGTGGCAGTTCATCCCGTTTCACGCGCTGATCTACCAGGGCGGCGTGCGGCAGATCCCGGTCACCCTCTACGAGGCGGCGCAGATCGACGGGGCCGGCCGCCTGCGGCAGTTCTTCAGCATCACACTCCCCCAGCTCAAGTACACGATCATCACCTCGTCGACGCTGATGGTCGTCGGGTCGCTGACCTTCTTCGACCTCATCTTCGTGCTCACCGAGGGCGGCCCCGGCGACGCCACCCGCGTGCTCGCCCTCGACATGTACAAACGGGGTTTCCAGGCCAACCTCATGGGCCCGGCCAGCGCGATCGCGGTGATCCTCGTGCTCGTCGGCCTCGCGCTGGCGCTGCTGCTGCGCCGGCTCGGCGGCCGCGACGCCAGCACCAGCCAGATGGAAGGTATGTGACATGTCGACGACACTGTCGACCGAGCGCGGCGCGGGCGTCGACGCGCCGCCCGAGCAGCCACCGACCCGCGCCGGCGGCGCCTGGCGCCGCAACTGGCTGGGCGGTGCCGCCGGCTGGTTCTGGCTCGTCGTCGTGGTGGTGCCGATCTACTGGATCGTCATCACCAGCCTCAAGTCGCGCACCACCTACTACGCCCAGAACCCGCTGGCCCCACCGACCGACCCCACGCTGGAAAACTACCGCTCGGTCATCGAGTCGGACTTCGCCCGCTACTTCTTCAACAGCGTCGTGGTCACGCTCGGCTCGGTGGTGCCCGCCGTGCTCGTCTCGTTCATGGCCGCGTACGCCATCGTCCGCGGCTCCGCCGCCAACCGCTTTCTCCGCTCGGTCAACGTGCTCTTCCTGATGGGGCTGGCCATCCCGCTGCAAGCCACCATCATCCCGGTCTACCTCATCATCATCCGGCTGCACATGTACGACAGCCTGCTCGCCATCATCCTGCCGTCCATCGCGTTCGCCGTGCCCTTGTCGGTGCTGGTCCTGGCCAACTTCATCCGCGACGTACCCAAGGAGCTCTTCGAGTCGATGCGCATGGACGGCGCCACCGAGTGGCGCACGCTGTGGTCGCTCGCCTTCCCGCTGACCAGGCCCGCGCTGGTCACCGTCTCCATCTACAACGGACTGTCCATCTGGAACGGCTTCCTGCTGCCGCTGATCCTCACCCAGAGCCCGGACCAGCGCACGCTGCCGCTGGCCCTCTGGACCTTCCAGGGCGAGTACGGCGTGAACGTCCCCGCCGTCCTCGCCTCCGTGGTCCTGGCCACCCTCCCGATCGTCGTCCTCTACGCCCTGGGCCGCCGCCAACTCCTCAGTGGACTGACGGTCGGCTTCGGCCGCTGACGACCCGGATTCCAGATAGAGATTTGAGCTACCGCGGCGTCCGCCGTGGTCCAGACCGTCGCTCCCGCGGCCGCACCCGTCCGCCGTTGGTGGCGCTCACCCCGGTACTGCGCCCGAAAAGATCGTGGCATCCCTTGATCGATATCCGACTCGCCCGCCCGTTAACAGATCGTGGTATCGAACAGCCCCTCCAGCGGCAGGAAAGTACCACGATCCGTTCGCGCGGCGACCGATCTCCCGCCGATCAAGGCAATCGCCGCGGCGCCGTCCCCGACAAAGGCGTTCACCCGATCGAGAGACTCCTAGATCTCAAGTCCTGACCCCCGGGGCTGGTTACGCTGCGTCAGGGTGGCGGAGGTGGGGGTTGTGCCTGCTCGCGAAGACCCCTCGGGGCTTGTGGCGCGGACCTGGCAGCGGAGGCCGGGGATCTCGGCGAGCGCTGCGAGCCGCCGGCCGCAGCGGTCTCCGGCGGGAGCGACGGTCCGCCGCTGACGCGAGTCCGGGAGACCCGGTCCGAGGAAACCCCGACTCGACCTCGGCCGCCCGAGAACAGCGGTACCCCCGCGGGGGTACGGGGGCTGACCCCGTGGGAGCGACGTGCCGGGGCGGCGCGGTTCCTAGCCTTCGCGTCATGACCACCGTCTATCGCGTCGTCGGGTTCGTGATCGCTGGCGGGCTGGCGCTCGCGCTCGGGTTTCTGGCCGTCCGTCCTGAGGGGACATTCGAGGTGCCGGCCGGGGCGCGGGCCGGCGGGTGGACGGCGGAGCCGTGCACGTACGACACCGAGGCCGGTGGGCTCGCCGCCGACTGCGGCACGCTCGTGGTGCTGGAAAACCGGCGCGACCCGGCTTCGGACCTGATCGCGCTGCCGGTGGTGCGGATCCGGGCCACCGGCGGCGGTGCCGCGGGCGAGCCGATCTTCCGGCTCAACGGCGGGCCGGGCGCGACCAACCTGGAGTTTCCGCAGGCGAGCCGGCTGACCGCGGGCCACGACGTGGTACTGGTCGGCTACCGGGGCGTCGACGGGTCGCGGCGGCTGGACTGCCCGGAGGTGGCCTCGGCGTTGCGCCGCACGGCCGACCTGGGCGGTACGGGCGCGCGGCGGGCGGGTGTCGACGCGTTCGCCGCGTGCGCCACGCGGTTGACCGGCGACGGGATCGACGTGACCGGCTACTCGATCCCGCAGCGGGTCGACGACCTGGAGGCGGCCCGCGTCGCGCTCGGCTACCGGAGGATCAACCTGCTCAGCACGAGCGCCGGCACCCGCACCGCGATGATCTACTCCTGGCGGCATCCCGCGTCGCTGCACCGCTCGGCGATGATCGGGGTGAACCCGCCGGGCCACTTCCTCTGGGATCCGGAGATCACCGATCGGCAGTTCGGCCGGTACACCGAGCTGTGCCGGCAGGACGCCGGGTGCGCGGCCCGGACCGGCGACCTGGCCGCCACGATCCGGAAGACCGCCGACGGCGTGCCCGGCCGGTGGGGTCCGCTGGTGGTCAAGGAGGGCAACGTCCGGATCGCCGGGATGTACGGCATGTTCCACAGCACCGGCGCCTCCGCGCCGCTCTACGGACCGGCCATCGTGGACGCGTTCCTCGCCGCCGACGGCGGTGACGCCGCCGGCCTGTGGGCGATGTCCACATTGGCCGATCTCGT
Source organism: Phytohabitans sp. LZ39 (assembly GCF_059359075.1). Lineage (NCBI taxonomy): Bacteria > Bacillati > Actinomycetota > Actinomycetes > Micromonosporales > Micromonosporaceae > Phytohabitans > Phytohabitans sp. LZ39. The sequence continues at coordinate 514,141 of NZ_JCADBM010000004.1, forward strand.
CATACCGGGTTCGTTCGTATGGGGCGAGTTCGCCTCGTTCGGCATGATCGACGCCGATGCCGCCCGGCGCTACTACGCCGCCGGCGGCGACCACGGCTCGATCCTGCGCAACACCGCCGCCGACCTGCTGTGGGGCGGACCGGACGGCTTCCACACCGTGTGGCCCGCGGCGCCGGACACCGGCGAGTACCAGACCGTGCGGCCCTCGGCGGTCGAGACCCTCCTGGTCAGCGGCACGGTCGACTTCACCACGCCGGCGGAGCTGGCCGACGAGCTGCTCCCGTCGCTGTCCAACGGGCGCCACGTCACGCTCGCCGAGCTCGGCCACACCGGCGACGTCTGGGCCCGGACCGAGGCGAGCCAGCGGCTACTGACCGCGTTCTTCGACCGGGGCGAGGTGGACGACTCCCTGTTCCAGCGGCGGCCGGTCGACTTCGAGGTGGGTGCCGTCACGATGCCGGCGATCGCCCGGATCCTGCTCGGCGCCGTCCTGGCCGGCGCGCTGCTCGCCCTGCTGCTGCTCGCCGGGATGGCGCTGCGGGTACGCGGCCGCGGCGGCTTCGGGCCCCGGGCCGGCGTCTGGCTCCGGTTCCTCACCCCGCTGCCACTCGGCTTCGGCGGCTGGTGCCTGGCGGTCCTCGGCATCTGGGCGCTGTGGCCCCGCGTGTTCGTCGGCGACGCGCTTGTGGCGATCCCCTCGGTCGGCCTGGCCGTCGGCGTCGGCACCTACCTGGCCTGGGTGCGCCGCGACCGCCCGCGACGGCTTGGCTTCGCGGTGGCGCTCGCCGGCTCGCTGCTCGGCGCGGCGCTCGGGTTCGCCGCGGCGGCCGACCTGCTCGCGCTGCTGACGACGATCGCCGGGGCCGCCGCGGTCGCCAACCTCGCCCTGCTCCTGCTGGCCATCCCGAAGGCGGCCCGGGTGCCGGACCGGCTTCCCGGCGCCGCGCCGACCGCGACGCTACGGGCGTGAGCGGGCGGGGCGATCCACCAACGGAAATGGTTAGGGACCCTTACCGGCAGAAATTCCCGCAATAATGTCGAGAACAAATTTCGACCGGCGGCCGCGTCGCAAACAATAAGCGAATGTACGCGTAAGATATGGGTCAACCTGAGATAACCCGCAAACACTCAGGGACGCCGTAAGCCCTCCTCTAATACTCGTAAATGAGTATTGAGGAGGGCTTACCCGGGTCAGGCCCGCACGGACATCTGCTGCACTCCCCAGGCGTTGCCGTCCGGGTCGCTGAAGAAGACGAAGCCGACGTTGTCGAGCGGATCGGGTTGGGGCCGCGGGTTTTCGCCCACCACCTGGATCTCGCTCACCTCGACACCCCGCTCGACGAGCTGGGCACGGGCCTTGTGCAGGTCGGCGACGACGAGCTGGAGGCCCTTCAGCGAGCCGGGCGGCATGTCGGGCACCGCGCCCTTGCCGATGACGACCGAGCAGCCGGAGCCGGGCGGGGTCAGCTGCACGATGCGTACGTCGTCGCCGATGACCGTGTCGTGGTCGACGTGGAAACCGAGCTTGTCGGCGTAGAACGCCTTCGACCGGTCCACATCGGACACCGGCACGACGACGACCTCAAGAGTCCAGTTCATCGCTCATTTCCTCCGTGAGTAGCACATCGAGGCGGTCGAAGCTCTCTCCGACGCCGCGGGTCATGGGATAGCGGAGCACGCGGTCGCGCCCCTCCGCCGTCGCGTACAGCAAGGTGGTGGTCAGCTCGGTGCGACCGGACCGCTCCGCGAACTCGTGGGTTATCACGGTCTCGCCGGGATACGACTGGTCGTCGAACATCTCGGTGAGCACCAGCCGGGCGTGCGGCTCGACCGCCCGGTAGACGCCGGCCTGCGCCATCCGCTCGCCGCCCGGCCCCGCCGAGACGAACCGGTAGGCGCCGCCCACGCGCAGGTCGACGTCGCAGGAGACGAGATGCCAGCCGCGCGCGCCGTACCACCGGGTGAGCAGCTCCGGCCGGGTGAACGCGGCGAAGACGAGCCGCGGCGGCGCGTCGAACGAGCGGGTCATCACGATCGCCCGGTCGGACGGGGTGGATACGACGACGGTCGGACTCCCGCTCATCCGTCCTCCCCCAGCTCGGCCAGCAGCGCGTCGAGCCGCTGGTAGCTCTCCTCCCAGTAGTCGCGGTAGGCCTCCAGCCAGTCGACCGCCGCCTTGAGCGGGCGCGCCTCCAGCCGGCACGGGCGGCGCTGCGCGTCGCGCCCGCGGGAGACAAGACCGGCCCGCTCCAGCACCTTGAGGTGCTTGGAGATCGCCGGCTGGCTCATGTGGAACGGCGCGGCCAGCTCGGTGACCGTCGCCTCGCCCGCCGCGAGCCGGGTCAGGATCGCCCGCCGGGTCGGGTCGGCCAGGGCCGCGAACGTCGCGTCCAGCAGATCAGTCGCCATTGATAACCTCTTGGTTTCATAACCTTCTGGTTTTCTACCGCCACCTCGTCGCGATGTCAAGTGATCCGGGGTACGCCGGCGCGCGTACTGATCGCGTGAACGGCGCAGCCGTGTACGTCTTCGGGGTGGTATCGGCAGACCACCCCGGTCACGCGGCCGACCTGGTCGGCCTTGGCGGGCCCGACGCCGCCGTGTGGCGGGTGCCCGCGGGAGCTACGTCCGGCGTGGTCGCCGCCGCGCCCGGCTGGCTCCGGGCCCGGCCGCGCGACCTGCTCGCGCACCAGCTCGTGCTCGACTGCCTCTGGCAGGGCGGGCCGGTGCTGCCGGCACGGTACGGGATCGTCGCGCCGGACGAGGAGACGCTCCGCGCCGGACTGCGGCGGTTGGCCCTGCGCCACTTGGAGGCACTCGCCCAGGTGGCCGGCCGGGTGGAGATAGATGTGGGGGTCCACCCGGTGGCCGGGGCCGGTGGCGTGTTCGAGGCGCTGCGGCCACTCGCCGTGCGCACGTTGGGCGGGCGGTTCCGGGTCGAGGATGGCCGCTGTTCTTTCTTGGTCGAAGAGGACACAGTGGACACGTTTCTCTTCCGGGTGGCGACGCTCGACCGCGCGCAGGCGGGCCGCGGCCACATCCGCGCCGCCGGCCCCGTCCCGCCGTACGCGTTCGTCGAGCCGATCGGCGAACTCGCGGGTCTGGCCAGCGCGAGCGATCCACTGCTCGACCGGTCCGGCTGACGGGCGGTACCGTCGAGGGCGGTGACCGCGATGGATGTACATGACGAGGTGCTCGACCTGATCGGTGCGTGGGCTCTGGACGCCTGTGACCCGGATGAGGCGGCCGGGGTCGACGCGCATCTGAGCGGGTGCGCGACCTGTGCCGCGGAGGCTCGCCGGCTGCGCGCGGCCGCGGGCTGGCTGGCCGCCGACCGGGTGATGCCGGCGCCGCCCGCCCTGCGCCACCGCGTCCTGGCCACCGCGCAGGCGGCCCGCCCGGCCGCGCTGATGCGCACGCTCGTGGGGGCGTACGCGGGGCAGGCCGACCTTCTCGACCGGCTGCTCGGCGCGGTGCGGGCCGACGACTGGGCGCGTCCCGACCCGCGCCACGAGACCGTCGGCGGGGTCGTGGCCCATCTGGCGGGCAACGACGCGATGCTCGCCGCCGACCTCGGCCTCGCCGTGGTGCCGCTGCCCGACGGGCCGGCCGAGGAGGTGCACGCCGCCTGGCGCGAGCAGAGCCGCGTGATCGTCGAGGGCCTGGCCCGCCGCGACGACGGCCTCGAGCAGCGGGTGCGGCTCGCGCACACCGGCCCGCCGCCGCTGCGGCCGCTGCGCGAGGCGTTGGTGCAGCGGGCCTTCGAGACGTGGACCCACCTCGACGACATCGGCGCCGTGGTGGGCCGCGGCACCACCACGCCACCGCCGGAGCAGGTGCGCCGCATCGTCGACCTGGCCGCCGCGCTCCTGCCCGGCGCGCTCAGCGGCGCCGAGGTGGGCACCGTGCGGCTCGTCCTCGAGGGCACCGGCGGTGGTGAGTGGACACTCCCCTGTGGACCGGGCGACGATACGACCATCTACGCGGACGCGGTCGAGTTCACCCGCCTCGTCGCCAACCGGCGCGGCGCGCACTCGCTCACCCACTCCGCCACCGGCAGCCCGGCGGTGTCGACGCGCGTGCTCCACGTCGCCGCGACGCTGGGATGTGACTGAGCGTGCCACCGGACGAGAGCGACGCGCGGCTGCGGGAGCGGCTCGTCGCCGGTGACGGCGATGCGCTCGCCGAGGTGTACGACAGGTGGTCCGGGCTGATCCACACGCTCGCGATGCGGATCACCGACGACGCCGCGTCGGCGGAAGACATCACGCAGGACGTGTTCGTCGGGTTGTGGCAACGACCGGAGGCGTACGACCCGGAGCGCGGCGCGCTGCGCACCTGGCTGTGCATGCTCGCCCGCAGCCGCGCGCTCGACTGGACCCGGCGGCGGGAGGCGCGGGCGCGATACCACGCGGTGGCCGGCGCGACCGCGGCGGCCGCGCCGGCGTTCGCGGACATAGACGAGGCGGTCATCTGGCACACCGAGACGAAGGTGGTGCGTGAGGCCGTGCAGGCGCTGCCCGACCTCCAGCGGCAGGCGGTGCACCTGGCCTACTACCGGGGGCACACCTACCGCCAGGTCGCCCGCGCGCTCAACATCCCGGAGGGCACGGCCAAGTCGCGGCTGCGGCTCGCGCTGGCCAACATCGCCGAGCGCCTCGCCGCGGAGGGCATCCTCGAACGCTGACCGGCTACACCTCGGGCGAGGTCTGCCGCCAGTAGGCGAGGTTGTGCCGGTTGGCGAGGCCGTCGGCGGGGTGGTCGGTGCCCAGCGCGTGTAGCCGGTCCGAAAGCAGCTCGTCGAGCGCGGCCACGACCTTCGCCGCGTCGCCGACCCCGTCGCGCCAGTAGCCGAGCGCCTGCCGGCCCGCCCGCGTGTGCCGGTGGTCGGCGCCGAAGACCCGGGCGGCGTCGGGCAGCGCCTCCTCCAGCGCCCGCACGGCGGCCGCGGGATCGCCCGCCGCGCCGCGCCAGTGTGCGAGGGACAGACGGGTCACCAGGGTGTCCGGATGGTCGTGGCCCAGCACCCGCCGGCGGTCGCTGACGAGCCCCGCCAGCAGACCCGCGGCGCCGGCGGGGTCACCGGCGCGGCCGCGCCAGTGTGCGAGGTCGTGGCGGGTCGCGAGGGAGTCCGGATGATCGGCGCCGAGAACCCGCGCGACATGGCCGCACAGCGCTTCTAGCGCCGCGGCCGCCGCGGCGGGGTCGCCGGCGCGGCCCCGCCAGTAGGCCAGATTGTGCCGGGCGGCGAGGACGTCCGGATGATCGGCGCCCACCACGCGCAGGCGGTCGGCGACCAGCTCCTCGAGCGCGGCCACCGCACCGCCGGCGTCACCCGCACCGCCGCGCCAGTGGGCGAGGTTGTGCCGGGCCGCGAGCGCGTCGGGATGGTCGTGGCCGAGCACCCGCACCACGTCGCTACGCACCTCTTCCAGCGCGGCCACCGCACCGGCGGCGTCACCGGCCTGGCCCCGCCAGTAGGCGAGGTTGTGGCGGGTCGACAGCACGTCGGGGTGATCGGGGCCGAACACCCGCAGCCGGTCGGCGAGCAGCTCCTCCAGGTCTGCCACGGCGGCGGGGGCCTCGCCGGCGCGGCCCCGCCAGTACGCGAGGAAGCAGCGGGTGGCGAGCGTGTGCTGGTGGTCGGCGCCGAGCAGCCGCCGCCGGTCGGCCACGAGATCCGCCAGCTCCGCCGCCGCGCCGGCCACGTCTCCGGACTTGCCCCGCCAGTACGCGAGCGTGCCACGGGTGGCCAGGGCGTCCGGATGGTCGGGGCCGCGGACCCGGCGGACATCTACCAGCAGCCGCTCGAGGGCCTGGACGGCGGTGGGCGCCGCGCCGGCCTCGCCCTGCCACCGCGCGAGGTCGTGGCGGATCGCCAGCGCGTCGGCGTGGTCGGCGCCCAGCCGGGCGCGCACCTCGGTGTCCATCCGCCGCCAGTACGCGACGGCGGCCGGCAGCTGCCCCGCGTCGCCGAGACTCCGGCCGGCGCGCAGCAGCACCGGGTGGCAGGCCGGGGACCAGACGAGGTCGGGACGCTCCGCGGCGAGGATCGCGGTGTTGGCCCGCAGGGACTGGCCGAGGCCGCGGTCGTGGTCGACCGGAGGCCATGCCTCAAGGAGCGCGTCCGCGGCGGCCCGGCCGGCCACGCGGATGTCACGGCCGGCCAGCTGGTCGCGGGTGGCGCGCTGGACCAGGGCGTGGATCCGCACGCTACGGCTGGCACTCCCCGGGTTGATCGTGACGAGGCTGAGGCGGTGGAGGCAGCGCAGCCCCTCGCGCGCCTCGTCGGCCGAGACCGTCTCACCGGGGCCGGCGCCCTCTTGGCGGGCCCTCGCCAGGTATCGCCGCGCCGCCGCGGTGGTGAACACCGCCTCCGGGATGCCGTTGGGATCCAGCATCGAGGCGAGCACCAGCAACGGCCACGCCAGGCCGCGCGGCGTCAGCTGGTCGGCGAGGCCGATCGAGAGCCGCCAGGTGCTGGCCAGCGTGGCACGGTGGGCGTCGGGGAGCGCGTCGGGCTCGGGCAGCAGGTCGCTGAGCCGCTGGCGCGCGTCGGCGAGCCGCCGCCGGTAGCCGCTCGCGGGCAGGTCGCGGTCGGCGAGGTAGGCCGCCGCCTGCGCCAGGGCAAGGGGCAGGTGCCCGAGGTCGGCGGCGAGGCCCGCCACGTCGTCGGCGAGGTGGCGCCGGTCGCCGAGCTTCGACATCAGGTAGGTGTGTGCCTCGTCGTGGCTGAACACGTCGACGTCGACCAGCCGCCCGTGGCCGGCGAGGGCCGCGTCGCGCCGGCGGGTGGTCACGACCGTGACGCCGCCCGGCACCGACGGCGGCCACAGGTCGGCCAGATGCCCGGGAGACGTCACGTCGTCGAGCACGACAAGCCAGGGCCGGCCGCTCGTGGACAGCCAGGCGAGAAACCGTGCCACCGCCCGGTCGACCCGCGCGTCTTCGATCCCGGTGAGATCGGCGGCGGCTTGCGCGTATGCCGCCTCGACGGCCTCGCGGTCGACCGCCGTGATCCACAAAAGCAGATCGACCCGCCCGGCGGCCCACATCTGCTCGGCGAAGGCGGCGGCGAGTTGCGTCTTTCCCACTCCGCCCAGACCGCATAACACCTGGCGCGGGGTCGAATGCGGGCTCGGGAATGCGGCGGTGAGAAGGGATGAAACGGAGCGCGCCTGATAACAATCGGCGAGAAGCGGCACCGCACCGACTCGATGTGGCCAGGCGACCGGGCGCCGCCCCTGAATGTAGTTGTGCTGGACATTGCCGTGGCCGACCTGCGCGGCTCCGGCGGCGCCGACAGCCACCGCGTACGGCCCCGGCGGAGGTGCGTCGCCGTGCCGCACCGCGACCTCACCCATCGCTCTGACCTCCGGAAACGGGTGTCGCTGACGGCTCAGTGCAGGATGTTGTGCTGGGTGTTGCCATTGCCCACCTGGAGTGCCCGCACCTGACCCACGTGGATGGCCGCTATAGGCGGCCCTCCTTTCGGAGCTCCGATCGCCGCGTGGCGAGATCTGATCCGCCGCCGGCGGCGGCTCAACCTCCGATAAAGATCCTCTAAAAGTATCGCCACCAAAGCCGTGCCACCCGCTGTGGACGCGCCCGTCAAGCCCGCCATCACGAGATCCACTATCGCCTCCCCGCCAACCTGCGCACGGGTCGAGAATAGAACTAGATCACAATTCCCGTGGTACCCGGAAATGGAAAATGAATCTGATCAAAGATATGTAATCTGCTGGAAATAATCGGGCCGCCGCGCCGGGCGCCGGGTTGACAGCCCACCGCCGGTTGCGGCTAGTCTCGGGGTCAGCGCGCTGGGGATCGCGCCGCGACTCGCCGGAAGGCTTGAAGCCACCCCCGCGCTTCGGATGCCGCCTTACGGACGCCGATGCTCTGAGCCGCCCGTGCGAGTCCGGGCCCAGGAGCGAGGTGCTTTTCCGTGAAGACGCTGCCCGACAACCCCAATCTCGACCACCTGCGCCAGCAGGCCAAAGACCTCCTCGCCGGCCTGCGCGACAGCGACCCCGCCGCCACGCTGGCCGCCGCGCAGGCGTCGCTCGCTTCGCAGTACGGCTTCCGCACGTGGACCGACCTCAAGGCCGAGGTCGAGCGGGTGCGCGGCCAGGCGGCCGACGCGGACCCGGCGGTGGCCCGCGCGATCGCCGAGTGCTACGACCTGGGTGAGGTCACCGGCCCGATGCGCCCGGTCGCCCGTCCCGACGACATGGGCCGCCGCTGGACGCTGGAGACCGACCGCGGCCGCTGGGCCCTGCGCGGGCTCGACACCTGGTGGCCGATCGTCGACGCCGAGACCGACACGGCGCTACAGGAGGCCGCGGCCGCCGCCGGGGTACTGCTCCCCCGGCCGGTACGCAGCCGCGCCGGCGCGATCGTCGAGTCGGTCGCCGGGCACGCGTGGCGGGTGTACGCGTCGGTGCGTTCCGGCCCGCCGCTCGCCGCGCCCGCCGGTGCCCACGTCACGCGCGCGGTCGGCGAGGTGCTCGCCACCGTGCACGGGCTGGCCCTGCCGGTCGACCGGATCAGCCCGTGGCACGTCCAGCGCTTCTCCGGCGTGAGCTGGGCCGAGTGGGCCGCGCGGGCGGCGGCGGCCGGTGCCGGCTGGGCGCCCGCGATGGCCACGGCCGCACCGGTCCTCACCGACCTCGAGGCGCTCCGCGACGCCACTGCCCCGCCGGCCGAGGCGCCGGTGCTGTGCCACAACTCGCTCGGCCCGGCCAACGCCCGCCGCGCCGGCGACGGCCGCCTCGTGGTCGTCGGCTGGGAGCACGCCGGCGGGCAGCCGCCGGCCTGGGAGCTCGCCAACGCCCTCTTCGACTGGGCGGTCGAGCCCGGCGGCGGGGTGAACGCGGCCGGCGCCCGCGCGCTCGTCGACGGTTACCGGGCTCGTGCCGGCGGCGTGCCCGCGCTCGACCTGTCGAGCTTCCGCGGGACGATCACCAGCCTGGCCAACTACGTCGCCGGCCAGGTCGGCACGGCGCTGGAGCTGCCGGCCGGTGACGACCGTCGCTACGCCGACCGGAGCGTGGGTCACGTGCTCACCCACCTGGCCACCCGCTCCACCCTGGAGCGCCTCCTGGAGGCCGTGACGGCAGCGCGGCGGTGACGCCGCCGGTGGCCGGAAACGCGGTGGGGCGGCCGGGCGGGCCCGCGTAGCATCTTGTCGCGTGTCGATCGTGGCGCGGTTGCGCGCGGCCGGATGCGTGTTCGCCGAAGACGAGGCGCGCCTGCTCGCCGGCGCCGCCGACACGCCCACCGCCCTAGCCGCGCTGGTCGAGCGGCGGGTGGCCGGCGAGCCGCTGGAGCACCTGCTGGGGTGGGCCGAGTTCCGCGGGCTGCGGATCGCGGTCGACCCGGGCGTCTTCGTACCCCGCCGCCGCACCGAGCTGCTGGTCCGCGAGGCGGTGACGCTGCTGGCCGGCCGGCCGTCGCCACCCACCGTCGTCGACCTGTGCTGCGGCTCGGGCGCCGTGGCCGCCGCGGTGGCCGCGGCCGTCCGGCCGGTCACCCTCGTCGCGACGGACGTCGATCCCGCCGCGGTACGGTGCGCGCGCCGCAACCTGTCGGCCGTGGGCGGGCGGGTCTACCAGGGCGACCTTGACGCGCCGCTCCCCGCCGAGCTGCGCGGGCGGGTCGACGTGCTGGTCGCGAACGTCCCCTACGTGCCCACCGCCGAGCTCCCGCTGATGCCGCCCGAGGCCCGCGACCACGAGCCGAGGGTCGCGCTGGACGGCGGCGCGGACGGCCTGGCGATCCTCCGCCGGGTGGCCGCGGCCGCGCCGGGATGGCTGGCGGTCGGTGGCCACCTGCTGATCGAGACCAGCCTCCGCCAGTCGGGCCCGGCGGCGGATGCCTTCGCGGCGGCCGGGCTCACCCCCCGCGTGGTGACGGACGAGGACCTGGACGCCACCGCGGTCGTCGGCCGCAACAGCGCCTGATCGCTACGAGTAACCACCACGACGGCGTCCGCGGCGCAGCTTCGCGTTCTGGAGACCTTTCGGAGTCGAGGTCGCCGCGGTCTCGAAAGCTCGATCCAAAAAGCAGCCTCGAGCTACCGCGACGATGCTCCTATGGTTGTCAAGCGGCGGGGTCAGGGTCGTTTGTTGTGATGATTTGGTAGAGCTCGCGGGCGATGTAC